>JBCBFX010000042.1:0-33472 GCA_038527345.1 Pseudomonadota bacterium
CCACCATGATCATCGACAGGATATCGCGGCCGAAGTGATCGGTGGGTGCGCGCACCTCGATCGCTGTCGCCATCGTGGCGGTGGGCATAGGTGTGGGGCTGGGCGTGCCGCTGGGCCTTTGGGCGGCCGCGCGGCAGGGCGGCTGGGCGGACGAGGTCATCATGCGCGGCAATGACCTGATCTTTGCCTTTCCGTCGCTGGTCATCGCCATCCTGATCACTGCCGTGTTCGGCGCGGGCGCGATCAACGCGATCATCGCCATCGGCATATTCAACATCCCCGTCTTTGCCCGCGTCACGCGGGGTGGCGCACTGCCGCTCTGGGCGCGGGAATTCATCCTGTCGGCCCGGGTGGCGGGCAAGAGGACGGCGCGTATCAGTGTCGAACATATCCTGCCCAACATTGCCAACCTGCTGATCGTGCAGGCAACCATCCAATTCTCGCTGGGTATTTTGGCAGAGGCCGCGCTGAGCTATGTGGGCCTTGGCGCGCAGCCGCCCACGCCCAGTTGGGGACGAATGCTGGCGGATGCGCAAACGCTGGTCAGCATCGCGCCGCATATGGCGCTGATCCCGGGTGGCGCCATCATCGTGACGGTGCTGGGGCTGAACCTGCTGGGCGACGGCTTGCGTGACCGGCTGGACCCACGGCTGCGGGGGCGCCGGACATGAGCCTGCTGAGCATAAACAACCTGTCCCTTTCGATCCGGGGCGCACCGATCCTGCGCGATGTATCCTTTGACATTGGGCGAGGTGAAACCGTCGCCGTCACCGGTGAAAGCGGGTCGGGAAAATCCATGACGGCGCTGTCTGTGATGCAGCTTTTGCCCGACGGTGCGGAATGCAGCGGGACGGTTACGCTGGATGGGGCGCAGGTCACGGCGATGTCCGAGCCGCACCTTTGCGACCTGCGCGGCGATACGGTCGGCATGGTGTTTCAGGAACCCATGACCGCGCTGAACCCGGTGCAGACCATCGGGACCCAGGTGGCCGAAACGGTGCGTTTGCACCGGCCCGATCTGGATCCGACGCGCCAAGCTGCCGAAACGTTGGTCCGGGTCGGGTTGCCGCCCGACGTGGTGCCGATGTCCCGGTATCCGCACGAGCTGTCGGGGGGGCAACGGCAGCGCGTCGTTATCGCCATCGCCATCGCCTGTGGCCCCAAGCTGCTGATCGCGGACGAACCGACCACCGCGCTGGATGTAACCACGCAGGCCCAGATCCTCGACCTGTTGCGGCAGTTGGCGCGAGAGGACGGAATGGGGTTGATGATGATCACCCATGACCTGGCCGTTGTGGGTGAAATGGCGGACCGAATCGTCGTGATGCGCCATGGCGAGGTGGTCGAGACAGGGCAGACCCTGCACCTGCTGCGCGCGCCGCAACATGCATACACCCGCGCGTTGCTGGCCGCTTCGACCCATATGGCGGACCTGCCTCCGGCCCGTGCCGACGCGCCGTTGTTGCAGGTCCGCGAGGTGGTACGCGACTATGCCGGGTTCCGGCGCGTACCGTTTGCTCCGCCGCAGGTCCACCGCGCGGTGGATCACGTCAGCTTCGACATCGCAAAGGGCGAGCGCGTCGGGCTCGTCGGAGAAAGTGGGTGCGGCAAGTCCACTCTGACGCGCGCCATTCTGGGGCTTGAGCCGGTGCAGGGCGGCAGCATCACCTTGGGCGGTCAGCCCGTGAACCTGGACAACCGCGGCATCCGAAGCCGTATGCAGGTCGTCTTTCAGGACCCCTATGGCAGCTTCAACCCCCGCCACCGGGTGGCACGCCTGCTGTCCGAACCCTTCTTTGCGCTCGATACCCCGCCTGAAAACACCTCTGGTTTGATTTCCGAGGCATTGACCGCCGTTGGCCTGTCACCGGATGACCGCAACAAGTATCCGCATGAGTTTTCGGGCGGCCAACGTCAGCGGCTTGCCATCGCGCGGGCACTGATCATCCGCCCCGACCTTGTGATCTTTGACGAAGCGGTGAGCGCGCTGGACGTATCCGTTCGGGCGCAGATCCTCGACCTGATTGCGGAACTGTGCGGGCAATACGGGCTGACCTATCTCTTTATCTCGCACGACTTGCAGGTGGTGCGGTCCATCACCGACCGCGTGATGGTGATGCGGCAGGGCCGGATCGTTGAGGCCGGAGCCACGGCACTGGTCCTCGAAACGCCGCAAGACCCCTACACCCGGTCCCTGATCGCAGCCGCCCCGCGCCTGCCGGAGGGCGTGGGATGGGCGTGAGCGTCGCCCGACTGCCCGCCAGCGAACAAGCCTGGCTGCACAGTGTCATCGCACCCTATTTCATTGAGCTCGCCCCTGATTTTGGCCCGCCACTTCCGGGTGAGGTGGAACGCTGGTGGCAAGATCCCGGACACAGTGCGTGGGTCATTGCCGACAATGAGGAAAAGGTGGGGTTTGCGCTGATCCTCACGCATCGGGATGCCACGCGGGAACTGGCGGAATTCGGGATCGTTCCCGAGTGCCGGAACCGTGGTTTGGGTGCGCAGGCCCTTGCCTGCCTTCTGCAAACACTTACCGGGCGCTGGTGGCTTGGCGTCGCTTCTGCCCTGCCCGGCACCGCGCGGTTCTGGGACCGGGTGCTGTCGGATCACCCACAGGTTCAAGAACTGCAGCGGGGCGCGGCCCTGACACCGTTGCAAAGTCACAGCTACACATTCACTGCGAGGTCCCGACCATGACAGATGCCCTTTGGTTCGATCCGACAGAGATGCTGATCGGTGGTGTTTGGCGCGGCACTGCGCAGACGCTTGGGCTGGTCGATCCATCCTATGGCACCGAACTGGCACGGATCGCGCGCGGAACCGACGCGGACATCCACGCGGCCATTGCGGCCGCCCATGCCGCGCGGGACGGCGAATGGGGGTGCATGACCGCGACAGAGCGGGGGCGCATCCTGCACCGGATTGGCGTACTGGTCGAAGAACGCATCGACACGCTCACCGTTCTCGAAGCACAGGACGTCGGCAAACCGCTGACCCAAGCCCGCAACGATGCCAAGGCACTCGCCCGCTACATGGAATTCTATGGCGGTGCAGCGGACAAGGTGACGGGCGAGACGCTGCCGTATCTGGACGGCTACACCGTCTATACCCTGCGCGAACCACATGGGGTAACCGGGCACATCGTGCCGTGGAACTACCCGATGCAGATCATCGGGCGCAGCGTCGGGGCAGCCCTTGCCATGGGCAATGCCTGCGTCCTGAAACCGGCGGAAGAAGCATGCCTGACGGCGCTTGCCTTTGCCCGCATCTGCGCAGAGGCCGGGCTGCCCGCCGGTGCGCTGAACGTGGTGCCGGGCCTCGGGGGCGAGGCCGGAGCGGCACTGGCACGGCACCCCGGCGTGCAGCACATCAGCTTTACCGGCAGCGTCGCGACAGGGGTGCGGGTGCAACAGGCGGCCGGGGCCAATGTGGTTCCCGTGACGCTGGAACTGGGCGGCAAGTCCCCCCAGATCGTGTTCGATGACGCCGATATCGACGCCGCATTGCCGTTTCTCGTGAATGCGGGAATCCAGAACGCAGGCCAGACCTGTTCAGCCGCCTCGCGCATTCTGGTGCAGCGAGGCATGTATACGGAGGTCCGAAACCGCATGGCCGCCGCCTATGCCGGGCTCGACGTCGGCCCCGCACTGGACGATCGTGCGGTCGGGCCACTGATTTCCAACCGGCAAAGGGACATGGTCGAAAGCTACATCGCGCGCGGCGCGGATCTGACCGTCGCCGGACAGGGACAGGTTGCAGATGTGCCGGAGGCGGGGGCCTATGTGCGCCCGACCCTGTTTGCGGACGTCGAACCGGATCACGTTTTGGCACAGCAAGAGGTTTTCGGCCCGGTGCAGGTGCTGATCCCGTTCGAAACCGAGACCGACGCAATCCGCATCGCCAATGGCACGCAGTACGGTCTGGTGGCTGGCGTATGGACCGAAAACGGGGGGCGTCAGATGCGCATGGCCAAGGCGCTGCACAGCGGACAGGTCTTTATCAACAACTACGGCGCAGGCGGCGGGGTCGAACTGCCGTTTGGTGGCGTAGGCAAATCCGGCCACGGCCGGGAAAAGGGGTTCGAGGCGCTTTATGGCTTTTCCACCCTGAAAACCATTGCGGCACGGCACGGCTAGGCGCAGATTATTACTTAATAATCTGGCCCATTTTCTGATCCAGAAAATGGCACCGCGCCGCGGGAAAGGACGGAATGATGTTCGAAAACCGTTTCAAGGGACGCCATGCGGTCGTCACGGGCGGCGCGCGCGGCCTGGGTGCGGGCATCGCATCGCGCATCGCGGCCGAAGGCGGCACGGTCGAAGTTTGGGACATCGATGGTGAAGCATCCGAACATGTCGAGGTGAACAGGATCAGCACCCGCCAGATCGACGTGACCGACACTGACACGGTAGCCTGGGCGATGACCGAAACCAGGCCCGATATCCTCGTCTGCTCGGCCGGCATCACCGGTCCCAACACCACGACCTGGGACTACCCCGTCGCCGACTGGCTCAAGGTGCACGACCTGAACCTGAACGCCGTCTTCTATTGCTGCCGGGCGGCGGCCCCTATCATGGCGGCCAAGGGTTGGGGCCGCATCGTCAACATCGCCTCCATCGCCGGAAAAGAGGGCAACCCCAACGCCCCCGCCTATTCCGCTTCCAAGGCGGGCGTCATCGGGCTGACCAAGTCACTGGGCAAGGAACTGGCCACCACCGGTGTCACCTGCAACGCCATTGCACCCGCCGCCGTGCGCACCGCCATCTTCGACCAGATGACCCAGGAACATATCGACTACATGCAGTCCAAGATCCCGATGGGCCGCTTCGGCACGGTGGATGAGATCGCCGCCATGGCCTGCTGGCTGGCCTCGGACGAGGCGAGCTTCACCACCGGCTTCTGCTTTGACCAGTCCGGCGGACGGGCCACAGCCTGATGCGGATCGAGGTCAATGGAGTCCGGCTGTTCGTCGATATCGAAGGGGCCGGGCTGGTGCCCGACGGTCCCTTCATGCGGCAAAAACACACCATCATTGCCTTGCATGGCGGACCTGGGGCCGATCATTCGATCCTGAAACCGCTGCTGGGCCAGTTCAACGATCTGGCGCAGATCGTCTATGTGGATCATCGCGGCAACGGGCGGTCGGATGACGGTGATGCAGACACGTGGACGCTGGCCCAGTGGGGCGACGACGTCAAAACGCTGTGCGACATCCTCGGTATCGCGAAGCCCATCGTCTATGGCGCGTCTTTCGGTGGGGTCGTGGCACAGGCCTACGCCACGCGGCACCCGGATCACCCCGCAGCGCTGATCCTGTCGGCTACGGCGGCCAAAACGGAATTCGGGATGATCTACAAGGCGTTTGAAACCTTTGGCGGCGAAACCGCGGGCCGCATCGCGCGCACCTACTGGTCCGATCCAACGCCCGAACGGCGACAGGACTACTTCGACGTCTGCCTGCCGCTCTATTCCCTGACATCGCCCGACCCGCACATGATGCAGCGGATGATCGTCAAAACACCCGTAGCGATGCACTATAACGGTCCCGCCAATGAACAGGGGCAATTCGACTTCCACAACGCACTGGGTGCTGTCTCCTGCCCTGCGCTGATCATGTCAGGCGCGCACGATCCGATCATGCCATACCCTTTGGGCGAACGCCTCGCAAACGCCCTGCCCCGCGGCGAATTCCACCTGATCGACAACGCCGCGCACTTGCTGGAAACTGACAAACCCGCCACGGTGCTGCATCTGATGCGCGAGTTCATCAAGGAGGTGCCGCATGCAGCTTGACGGGAAAACAGCGCTGGTCACGGGCGGGGCCTCCGGCTTTGGCGATGGCATTGCGCGGGCCTTTGCCGCCGCGGGCGCGCGGGTCATGGTGGCCGACATCAATGGCGACGGCGCACAGGCGGTGGCCGACAGCATCGGAGGCCACGCGTGCCAAGTCGATGTGTCGAACGGCACTTCGGTTCAGGCCATGGCCGACACCGCCCTGACAACCTTCGGTCACCTGGATATTCTCGTGAACAACGCAGGCATCACGCATTTGCCACAGGCCATGGAATACGTGAGCGAAGAGGATTTCGACCGCGTGCTCGCCGTCAATGCCAAGTCCGTCTACCTGACCGCGCGCAGCCTCGTGCCGCACTTCAAGGAGCGCAAGACAGGTGCCATCCTGAACGTTGCCTCGACCGCGGGCGTGTCGCCGCGCCCGAACCTGAATTGGTACAACGCGTCCAAGGGCTGGATGATCACCGCGACCAAGGCCATGGCGGTCGAGTTGGCCGCCCACGGCGTACGGGTGAACGCGATCAACCCGGTGGCAGGCGAAACACCCCTGCTCAAGAGTTTCATGGGCGAAGACACCCCCGAGATCCGGGCCAAGTTTCTGTCGACCATCCCGCTGGGGCGCTTTTCGACCCCGCAGGACATGGGGGCGGCCGCCACCTTCCTGTGCTCGGACGCCGCCAGCATGATCACCGGCGTGGCGCTGGAAGTGGACGGAGGACGCTGCATATGAAACCGATCAACCTGGCTGAAAAACTTGCGCAGTTCAGCACCCACTGGGACCCGCATGTGGTTGCCGACTTCAACGGCAACGACGTGATGGTGGTGAAGTTTCAGGGCGAATTCCCGTTCCACAGCCATCCGGACACAGATGATTTCTTTCTCGTTCTCGAAGGCGAGATGACAATGGATATCGAAAACACCAGCCATGTGGTCAAGGCAGGCGAGCTGTTCATCGTTCCAACCGGCGCCACCCACCGTCCCCGCGCCGAACGGGAATGCAAGGTGCTTTTGATCGAACCCAAGGGCGAGCCGAACACCGGCGACCCGACAACGGCCGCGCCCAAACCACGCATCTAGGCCATCTTCATTTCGCCGGATAAACCGCCGTCAGAGGCATTGAATCTCATGACCCCAGGCCCCCAAAACGCGCTGATCGACATTCCCGGTCTCAAGGTCGGCCACGCACAGGACGATACGCTGAAATCCGGCGTGACTGTGGTGACTGCGGACGCGCCCTTTACCGCCTCGGTCGCGGTTCAGGGTGGCGCACCCGGCACACGCGAAACGGATCTGCTGGCCCCCGACAAATCCGTGGCGCAGGTGGATGCGCTGGTGCTGTCGGGCGGGTCTGCCTATGGCCTTGATGCCTGTTCCGGCGTGGTGGCCGGGCTGCGGTCGGCAGGGCGCGGGTTCAGGGTGGGTCGGGCGATTGTGCCCATCGTACCCGGTGCCATACTCTTTGACCTGCTGTCGGGCGGCGCGCAGGATTGGGGGGAAAATCCCTATCCCGCATTGGGCCGTGCGGCATTTGACGCAGCAGGCCAGGACGCCCGGATCGGGTCCTTCGGCGCAGGCACCGGGGCCATGACCGCGATGATGAAGGGGGGGCTTGGCACGGCATCTCTGCTGCTCGACACCGGCATCACCGTCGCCGCCCTTGTCGCCGCAAACCCGATGGGCAGCGTGACCACACCGGGTGAACGCCATTTCTGGGCCGCACCGTTCGAGATCGACGGCGAATTCGGCGGCATCGGCCCAGATCCCGCTACAGGTCTTGGGCGGCAACTGCAAAGCCGCAAGTCCGGGGCCATGTCCGAACGGGGCAACACCACCATCGCCGTTGTCGCCACTGACGCCGCGCTGGACAAGGCACAATGCCACCGCGTGGCGATCGCCGCCCATGACGGTATCGCACGCGCCTGCGTACCCGCCCACAGCCCCGGCGACGGAGATCTGGTTTTTGCGGCCAGCCAAGGGGACCGCCCATTGACCAACCCGCAGGACCTCGGCCTGATCGGGCACGCGGCCTCGCTCTGCCTCGCTCGGGCCATCGCCCGCGGCGTCCATGCCGCAACCCCGGCCCCGAACGACCTGCTGCCCACATGGAGCCAGATCAATGCCGACGCTTGAACGCGACGACGTCACCCTGAATTTCGAGGTCGCAGGCAATGGCCCACCGCTGCTGCTGATTGCGGGCTTCATGTCGGACAATGCCAGCTGGACCCCGCTGGTGCCGCTACTGCAACACGCCTTCACCTGCATCGCCGTGGACAATCGCACCACCGGGCGGACAACACCGTGGGACGCGCCCGTTTCCATCCCGCTTATGGCCGGTGATGCGCTGGCGCTGATGGATCATCTGGGTCACGAACGGTTTCACGTGGTGGGCCACTCCATGGGCGGTATCGTCGCGCTGCACATGGCGAAAACCGCCGCAACCCGCATCGCCAGCGCGCATGTCGCGGCCTCTGCCCCAGTTCGTCTGCCCCGCAACACCGCACTGTTCCAGAACCTGATCGCCATCCGCCGCAGCAACGCGCCAGCGGACACGTGGCTGCGCACGCTGTTCCCATGGCTCTTCAACCCGCGCGTCTATGAAAACCCCGCGATGGTGGATCAGGCCGTTGCCGATGCACTGGCCTATCCCTTCCCGCAAAGCGCCGAGGCAATGGAACACCAACTGACCGCCCTGCGTGGTTTCGACGGTACCGCGCTGGCGCAACCCGTCTGCCCGACACAGGCGCTGATCGGCGCGCTGGACCTGATCGTGCCGCCGGACCATATCCTTGCCGTTCTGGGTCACCTGCCGCATCATATGATCGAACAGGCCGGCCATTCGATCCACTGGGACGCGCCGGATACCGTCGCCGACCTGATCAAACGCTTCGCTGCCAAACACCCGATCTGAGAGACATCATGCAAGACCGCTACGGCCTGCCCATCACCTGTTCCGTTCCTGCCACGGCGCAGGGCATCGACGATTTCGTGCATGGGTTCATCAGCTTTCAGCCAAAGGCGGCCAACGTGCTCAAAGCCGCCAAGGCGGACCCCGCTTGCGGCTTGATAAACGCCTATGCCGCGATCCTCTACATGTTGCTCGAAGCGCCCGCCGCCCCCGGTCTGGCCCGTCCTTTCCTGGAACGCGCCGAGGCGGCGACCGACCTGACCGCACGCGAACAGGCCGCCGTGATGGCGGCACGCCTGTTCCACGACGGCGATATTCCCAAGCTGATCGAACTGTGCGAGGCGACGGTCACCGCGCATCCGCGCGACATGGTGATGCTGAAGCTGGGCCAGTACCACACGTTCAATGTCGGAGATTTCCCGGCAATGCTGCGGATTGCACAACGGGCCATGCCCGCGTCCGATGATATCGCGTACGCCCACGGCATGCTCGCCTTCGGGTTCGAGGAATGTCACCTGCTGGATCAGGCCGAATGCGCCGCCCGCCAGGCGCTGAGGATCGACGGCAGCGAGCCCTGGGCCCATCACGCGCTGGCCCATGTCTACCTGACCCGCGGGCAGGTGGCCGAGGGCACAGAGTTCCTGGAATCCGTCGCGCACCATTGGCAGGGTCTCAACAGCTTCATGCACAGCCACAACTGGTGGCATCTGGCGCTGTTCTACATCTCGGCCGGGCGCACGCAGGACCTGCTGGATGCCTATGACACACATGTCTGGGGGCTGGCCAAGGATTACAGCCAGGACCAGGTGGGGGCCGTGTCGCTGCTGGCGCGGATGGAGTTTGCGGGCGTCAACGTCGGCGACCGCTGGGCCGATGTCGCGGATCACATCGCGCAACGCGGTGCCGATACGGTATCACCATTCCTGACACTGCAATATCTCTATGCGCTGGGGCGTACTGGCCGGGACGAGGCCGAAACCCTGCTGCACGCGATCGAGGCGCGGGCCGAGGATGACAGCCGACACGATCACACCGTCTGGCGCGATGTGGCGCTGTGGGCCGCCCACGGCATCGCGGCGCACGCGGCTGGCGATTGGGAGGATACGATCCGCTTTCTGGGCAAGGCCCTGCCCCGGCTGGCAGAATGCGGTGGCAGCCATGCGCAGCGGGATCTGTTCGAGCAGATTCACCTCGATGCGCTGATCCGGGCGGGTCGTGCATCACAGGCGCAGCAGGTGCTGGAAATGCGGCGCAGCTTTGATCCTGACGGCGTGCCGCTGAACCGGATGCTGGCGCGGGTCTATGACCGGATCGGGTTGCCGGAACAGGCGGAACAGGCCCGCGCGCGGATCGCGTAAGGCGGACGTATCGTCCGCATTGCTATGCGCGAATATCCACCACGTTCGTGTCCTGCATCAGTGCTTTGCGCACGGTTGAAACGATACCGTCGGCATTCAGACCGGCGGCCGCATACATCTCGTCCGGGCTGGCCTGATCTATGATCTTGTCCGGCAGGCACATGGTGCGCAGTTTCAGATCACCATCCAGCAACCCTTCGCCCGCCATGGCCTGCAACACCATGGCGCCAAAGCCGCCCATGGCCCCCTGCTCCACCGTGACCAGCACAGCGTGACGCGACGCCAGGTCGCGGATCAGGTCCATGTCCAGCGGCTTGGCAAAGCGGGCATCGGCGATGGTCACGGATATGCCCGCCGCCTCCAGTTCAGCTGCTGCACGCTCGCAATCGCCGAGCATGGCGCCGAGAGACAGAAGCGCCACGTCCTCGCCCTGCTGAATGATGCGGCCCTTGCCGATCTCCAGCACATCGCCCACCTCGGGCATCTCGACCCCGCGGCCGTTGCCACGGGGATATCGAAAGGCAATCGGTCCGCTGTCATGGGCGGCGGCAGTGGACACCATGTGCACCAGCTCCGCCTCGTCCGCGGCGGCCATCACGACCATGCCCGGCAGCGCGGCCAGGTAGCCGATGTCGAATGCGCCTGCATGGGTGGCCCCGTCGGCCCCCACAAGGCCAGCACGGTCCAGCGCAAAACGCACCGGCAACCCCTGTAGCGCCACATCATGCACCACCTGATCGTAACCGCGTTGCAGAAAGGTCGAATAGATCGCACAGAACGGCTTGAGCCCGCTGGCCGCCATCCCGGCGGCAAAGGTCACGGCGTGCTGTTCCGCGATACCGACATCAAAGACACGGCCCGGGAAACGGTCCTGCATCTTGTCGACGCCGGTGCCTGACGGCATGGCCGCTGTCACCGCCACGATGGACGGGTCACGCGACGCCAGATCGGTCAGGGTGGCACCAAAAACCGACGTGTAGCTGGGGGCGTTGCTGCTGCCCTTGGATTGCTGCCCGGTCTCGACGTCGAACTTGCTGACGCCATGATACTTGTCGGCGGATCCCTCGGCGGGGGCATATCCCTTGCCCTTGACCGTGCAGGCATGGATCAACACGGGCCCCGTGGCGCGGGCACGGGCGGCGCGCAGCGTGTTCAGCACCTGTTCCATGTCGTGGCCGTCGATGGGGCCGATGTAGTCGAACCCAAGCTCCTCAAAGAACGTGCCGCGGCTTTCGATCCCGGTGACCAGTTCCCGCGCCCGCCGCGCGCCGTCGCGCATGGGCTTGGGCAGCGCGGCCTCCATCCCCTCGGCGATGGCGTGCAGTGGAGCAAATGGCGAATTGCGGCTGAGGTTCGACAGGTACGTGCTCATGGCCCCTGTGGGGGGTGCGATGCTCATTTCATTGTCGTTCAGGATGACGAACAGGCGGCGGCCCTCGTGGCCTGCGTTGTTCAGCGCCTCATAGGCCATGCCGGCGCTGATCGACCCGTCGCCGATCACGGCGATGGCGTCGCCCGTGGGCATGCCCATGTCCCGGCCCACGGTGAAGCCGAGCGCGGCCGAGATCGAGGTCGACGAATGCGCGGCCCCGAACGGGTCATAGACACTTTCGCTGCGCTTGGTGAACCCGCTCAGCCCGTCCTTTTGGCGCAGGCTGTCCATGCGGTGGCGGCGGCCTGTCAGGATCTTGTGCGGATAGCATTGGTGGCCCACATCCCAGATCAGCTTGTCCCGGGGCGTGTCGAACACGGCGTGGAGGCCCACTGTCAGTTCCACCACGCCCAGCGACGATCCAAGGTGCCCGCCCGTCCGACTGACCGCATCGATCACATCGGCCCGCAATTCGTCGGCCAACAGGCGCAGTTCGTGATCGTCGAGAGATTTGAGGTCCTGGGGTCCGGCCACGCGGTCCAGCAAGGGTGTCTTGGTCATGGCGCACATCCTTTTCATACCGCCCACCGCCTTGCCGCGGATCCGGGCAAAAAGGCGTCGTGCCTGTTTTGGGACAAGCACGACGCCAGGGTCCTGTAGCCAACAGGAAGGGAACCGGGGTCAGGGGACCCCGTGCGCGGATCAAGGAAGCCGATGATCCGTGCCTGGCGTCCGCTTCGGGGCAGGTCGGACCCGCCCCAAGGCGATCATTCGTAGACCGGTGCCTCGGTCGAGGCCAATTCGGGCCAATCGGCAATCACGTTCATGCCTTGCAGCGGGCGCTGATAGCCTTTGTGGCAAGTCAGGCACCCGGCCTTGGGTGCATCCGCATAGATCGGACCCAGCCGGTTTTCCGGATAGGTGTCCTTGAGCGGGATCAGGTATTCCTGATTGGTCTCGATCACCATCTGGCGACCCAGCTGAGCGATGCCCCATTGCGGCGTGTATTGACCGGGGTCATAGAACGCGCGGCTGTTGTGGCAGAACACACAGTTCACCCCCAGCGAGTTCGAGAAGTAGTTCATCAGGCTGAATGTCATCTCGGTCTTCTGGATGGTGTGGATGTCCTCATCCAGACCCGGCACACCGGCCACGCGGCTTTCCAGATCGTGGACATTCACCTGGCTGTCATAGTCGGTCAGGTACACTTCAAGCGCCGAGGACGGCAGCGATGTCGATTGCGACATCGACGTGGCGCGGTTCTGCACCGCGGCCCAGCCGCCCGCGTTCTCGTTGACCGGGGTGACGTTGAACCAGATGCCGGAGGGCACGTTCAGCCCACGGTGGCAGGTGTAGCAGTTCACACCGACCTCTTCGATCGCATTGACGTGGCTGCCCCAGTTCTCGTTGATGTTCTGGGTCATCTGGATCATGCGACGGCTGACCACCTTGGTGTACAGGTCATCCGCACCATACTCCGACACGTCCACATCACCGTGGCAATAGGCGCAGCCTTCTTCCGGGCTGACCCATTGTGTCATGGCCAGCATCACCCGGTTGAAGTTGTCCTCGGTCAGATCGCCAAGCACCTGGACATTTTCATAGATGTCCTTGGCCAGGTCCTCGCCACCTTCGGGCACATAGGGCTCTTCGGTGTAGTACTCCTCGATCGTGGGATCGGGGGTCAGGCGGGCCGTATTGTACTCGGGCACCGACATGCCCGTGCCCCGCGGACCGGTCTGCATGCTCTCCGTCTGATAGGGGTTGCCCCATGTGACCAGCATCGCAGCCACAAAGAGCGCCCCACCAACGGCCCCGATCAGGATGGCCGGCCCGAACACGTTCGTCGGATTGGCCTTGTTCCATTCATTGAACCACTTGGGCAGCATGATCAGTTCTCCTTCCCGATGAAGGCTTCGTACGACCCGTAGTCTTCGTAGCCATATGCACCGTCATACATGGGGGCAAAGTTGTGCTCCTGCGCCCAGATGAACCAGTTGTCGACGACCGTGCCGGTCAGCAGGATGCCGATGCCGCCCGTGATCGGGGTCAGCACCGCAAACCACCAGGCCCAGCGGTGAATACCCTCCATCGTGGCGTTGAACCCCATGGTCCAGCGCCAGAACAGGGCCGCCCGCTCGGTCGCCGTGCCACGGTCATAGATCTGCTCCAACTCGCGGTCGCCGCCATAGCGGGTGACCGCCAGGATGGTGCCGCCATGCATGCAGAACAGCAGGACAGAGCCATACAGGAACACGATCGAAAGACAGTGGAACGGGTTGTAGTACAGGTTGCCGTAGCGGATCGAGAACGCCGTGGTCCAATCCAGGTGCGGGAAGATACCGTAGGGCACCGCCTCGCTCCAGGATCCCATCAGGACCGGACGGAACAGACCCAGCACCAGGAACAGCCACACGGCGGACGCAAAGGCCCAGAACACGTGCTTGCCCATCTTGTGCTCGGCCGCCAGCAGGTAGCTGCGCAAGAGCCACGTCATGACAGACACCAGAAGGAAGAAGCTGGCGATGATATACCAGCCCCCCTCGTCCAGCGGCGGCATGCTCAGCCCGTATTCGGGGCTGGGCGGCTCAAGCGCCAGCCAGAACAGCTGCCGGATGAACTCGGATATGTTGTAGCCGACCTGGCTGAGCATCGAAATGCCGACCATCACGAACCAGATCAGGCCCGTGGCCAGCGACACCATGCCGGTCCAGCCCAGGTAGATGGGCCCGATCTGCGCGTTGCCGAAAAAGCCGGCCAAACGCGAGAACCAGGGCGCACCAACACGTTCCCGCAGCATTTCGCCGCTGTCGTCCATGCCCCATTCGGGGGCACCCTGAACCTGAACCTGGGTAAAGATGTTTTGATATTCGAACTTCATGATCCTACCCCCCAAATCCGGCTTGATAGACAGGCAGCGTATCCGCGCCCCAGATGGGCAGGTTCAGCCACCAGTTCCACCATTCGGGCCAGCCGGACGTCCAGACCGGGCCAGAGATGATGATGCAGACCGCGCTCCAGAACCCGGCATTGATCGCCAGCAGATAGCCCAGGCGGTGAATGCCCAGCGTGCCGATCGAATAGCCGATGAAATCGCGAAAGAACGTGTCTTCGTGGTCCGGTGTCTTGGCCAGCTCGCCCTTTTCCGGGTTCGCCGCTGACAGGATCAGCGCCCCGTGCAGCGCCAGCGCCAGCGTGGTGGTAAAGAACAGGGTCACCGCCAGCATGTGCGCCGGGTTATAGTGGAAGTGCAGGTAAGCGTAGCCAGTGTTGCTGACCCAATCGAGGTGGCTGAAGATCCCGTATGGAAATCCATGCCCCCACGCGCCCATCAGAAGCGGGCGGAAAATGACCAGCGTAACATAGGCAAAGATCGCAAAGCCGAAGCCGATGGGCACATGGTATCCCATGCCCAGCTTGCGGCAGATCTCGACCTCGCGCAGGGCCCAACTGATGAATGCGCCGGTGGCACAGATCGTGATGATCTGCCACAGCCCGCCTTCGAGCAGGGGTGCCATGCCCAGACCGTAACTCAGGTCCGGCGGCGCGATGTTGATCAGCCAGGGGTTGAATGTGCCCTGTTGCGACGCGCCCCAGAATATGAGGACGGTGCCCAGCAAGGCGAAAAAGGCGGTCGTGACCCCGAAGAAGCCCACATAGAAGGGCCCCACCCAGAAGTCGAACAGATCACCGCCGATCAGCGTCCCTCCGCGGACGCGATACTTACGTTCGAAGGACAGCAAAGCCATCTTCTTGTTCTCCGCGTTTGGCGGCGCGCTGGATCACAGGGGACCAACGTCAACCGTCTTGAATTGCATGATTTGCCGCGGGCAGGCGGGGACGCACTGTTGCCCCGCCCGCGGCGCTGTTTTTGGCCTTCGGACCGGTCTTACTGGGCTGCGGCTGCAGCCAGTTCGAACCAGTTGAAGTGATCCGTGCTGAGCAGGACGAGGTGAATCATCGCAGCCAGCAGGAACAGGAAGACGCCTTGTGCGACAAACACGCGACGCGGATCAAAAATGAGCCAGATCTTGTAGAACTTTGCCATGTTTTAATCCCCTACCAAGCGAACCAGGGACGCCAGATGTACGTCGCCAAATGAGCGACGACGGCCACGGCTGTGAAAAGCCAGAGCCCGCTCATGTAGACAGCGTGCAATTCTTGCGCCTGTTCGTCTGTGAGACCTGTGAAAGACAGGTTGTTATCAGCCATAAATATTCCTCCGGAACGTTATGCTGACGCCGCGCACCCCGCGGCCGGGTCCTTTGGGGTTTCCCCCTCCGGGCTCTGTCCACCTGTCTCCAGGCGTCCAGTCCTTGGTCTCGACAGGCGCACACACGTCGAGAATTCCAAACATATGATCCGTTGCCGGGATCATGCGTTGAATATCATGGGCGTGATGATCCGGGCCTGGGTCCAGGCGCGGGCCATCGGCCCCTTGTCGGTAAAGCTGCGCGACCGGATCGCGGCCAATGCCCATGTCAGGCAGGCCAGCGGCAGGGTCGCGAGGAAGATGATGGCGAAATAGACCATGAATTCGGTCCGCGCGCCGTTCCTGCGCTTGGCCGGTGTCTCGGTCACCACATTCGATGTCATGTCAGTCATCCTGTTCCTCCTTGGGAAGGTCGCCGGCCAATGCCGGGTCCAAAGCGCGCACGGTTTCGATCACGACCCGGTCCGCGCCGTCGGCGAGTGCCGCCTGTTCGGCGGCATCGCGCAGCGTCTTGGCGGCGGAAATACGGGTCAGAATGGGGTGTTGTTCGACAATGCGGTCCAGCATGGCCTGCGCATCCGCGTCCCATGGAAAATCGCGTCGCAGGGTGGTCGGGGTCGCGTCGGCCGCGTCCATGTCGGTGGCCAGCGGCAGGATGTGGAACAGCGCATCGAACAGGCCGTTGCACACCTCCTGAATCAGATAGGTCGCGCCCGCATAGCCCATCATCGGCGTGCCGGTGTGCCTGCGGATCGCGGCACCGGGGAAGGACGCCGGAATGAACGCCGGGCTGGGTCCATGCCCGCCCTTCATCTCGGCCAGGTACATCTTTTCGTTGATCGACCCGAACACCACGAGGGGGCGTTTCTGCGCCATCATGGCGCGCACTTCCTCGTTGTTGGTCTTTTTCCCGGCCACGCGGGCCACCGCAAAAGCGCAAGGCAGGCCCATGTCCTCTTCCAGAAACAGGCGGATGCCGCGGGTGTAGGTTTCATTGGCCACCACCGCAAAGCTGGCCGTGGCAAAGAAATCCTGCGTGACAGACCGCCACAGATCCCACACGGGCTTCAGCGTCGAATGCTTTTCGGCTTCGATAAAAGGTTCGGGGTCGAGGTCCACCAAGGTCCCCAGTGCGCGCAGGAACTTGGTGGTGCTCTCGACCCCTATCGGGGCTTGTAGATACGGCTTGGCAAGAAGCTCGCACAACCCGCGCCCGAACTCGCGGTACATGCAGATGTTCACATCCGCATTCACCAGATTTCGCATGTCGGCCAAATGGGCGCCCATCGGCATCACCATGTTGACCTCGCAGCCGATCCCTTCGACCAGCCTGCGGATCTCGGCCAGATCGGATGGCATGTTGAACGTGCCATACATCGGACCAAGGATATTGACACGAGGCCGCGCACCTGCCTCGCGTTTCTTCTCGGGCGGCATCCGACCCTTGGTCATACCGAATTCGGTAAAAATCCAGGTCATCGCCCGATCCGCCGCTTCCCACTGATCCTCATCAATGGTGCGCGGCAGGAACCTTTGAATATTCGTGCCTTGCGGGGTCACCCCCCCACCGATCATCTCGGCAATCGAACCGGTCACGACCACGGCAGGCAGCGCCGGGTCCAAGGTGCCCCAGGCGCGCTTCATCGCGCCTTCTGTACCGTCGCGGCCCAGTTCCTCTTCGCCGAGGCCCGTGGTCACAATCGGCAACTCATGGGGCGGCAACGCGTCCGTATAGTGCAACACGGACGTCACCGGCAGGTTCTCGCATCCGACCGGCCCGTCGATCACGCATTGCAAGCCCTTCACGGCACAGAACGCATAAACCGCGCCCCAGTACCCACCTGCCCTGTCGTGATCCATGATCAGCATGAGACCGGTCCACCCTGTCTCTGTCCCGAAAAAATCCCGGGGGTTTGGGGGCTGGCCCCCAATCCGACATATGGCACGCGCACACCCATCAGATCATCTCCGCCGCTTTGGCAGCTTTGGCCTGACGCTCGAGCTTTTTCAGGTTCTGCGCTCGGAAATCGGGGCGCGTGTTCGGCTCGCCTTCCCACACACCGGCTGTGTCGCCAGTCCCGACACCTTCGAAGAAGGCTTTCATGTGATCCATGCGCCCCTTGTTGGCGATGGCGGCATTGATGACTTCGGCCAGCGATCCGGCACCGGCCATGCCCATCAGGGGACGGGCGGAAATCAGGTTGGTGAAGTAAAGGCCGGGAATGCCAAGCTCCTTGGCCCTTTGCACAACAGGGGTTGTGCCGATGGCCAGATCGGGCTGCACTGCTTCCATGGCTGCACAATCGTCTTCCAAGGACGCGCGGAATTTCACCTTTGCGCCCTTGGCCTCAAGCCACGCCTGGTCTTCGGCATTCCACGCGGTACGGGGGCACGCGGTGCCGACATAAGGCACATCCGCGCCGCTTTCGATCAGCAGACGGGCGACCAGCAATTCGGATCCTTCGTAGCCAGACAGCGTGATCGTGCCCTTGACCGGGGCTGCTTCCAGCGCACCGGTTATGGCGGGCAGAACTGCGTTCTGTGCTTCGGCAATCTGGTCGGCGGAACAGCCATGCGCCTCGCCGATGGACTTGAGCCACGCTGCGGTGCCGTCACGGCCCACCGGGGCTGATCCGACCACAGGCCGCCCCGCTTTCTCGAATTCACGAACCGCGCTTGTGTAGAACGGGTGGATGGCCGCAACGACCGAACTGTCCAGGGCCGCATAAAGTTCGCGCCATTCCCGGCACGGCACCACCGGCCCGGCCGCAAGGCCAAGCGGGGCCAGCATCTGCCCGATCATCATCGGGTCCGCCGGGAACATCTCGCCCAGCAGCGCCACGGTCGGTCGATCCGATTTTCCGCCCACGGGGGCGGCCACCGGCCCGGCTTCAACCTCGGCA
Source organism: Pseudomonadota bacterium (assembly GCA_038527345.1). Classification (GTDB taxonomy): domain Bacteria; phylum Pseudomonadota; class Alphaproteobacteria; order Rhodobacterales; family Rhodobacteraceae; genus Tateyamaria. The sequence goes on from JBCBFX010000042.1 coordinate 18,548, forward strand.
CGGGCATAGTTCAGCATGGCGCCGGCCAGAACGTCCTTGGCCTCGGCATGGGTGGGAATGCCAAACCCGGGCACATCGATCCCAACGATCCGGACACCATTGATTTCGCTGGGCAAAAGCCGCAGCGGGACACCGGATGCCGTCGGCACGCACAGATTGGTCACCACGATGGCGTCGTATTTGTCGGGATCGGCAAGGTCATGGACGCTTTCGCGGATATCCTCGAACAGCTTGCCGGTGACCAGCGTTTCGGAATTGAACGGCACATAGCCGACGCTGCGGCGCGCACCGTAGAAATGCGACACGAAGGTCAGACCATAGACACAGCAGGCCGACCCGCTCAGCACGGTGGCCACACGGCGCATCCGCAGACCGACGCGCAACGACCCGAATGCGGGGCACATGGACTGCGGCTTGTCATGCGGGCCCTGGGGATAGTCGGCGGCGAACTGGTCCAGCAACCCGGACTGGCCTGCCATGCGCGCGGCCTTTTCCATCTCGGCCCCGGAATGACAGCCCAGGCCCGACCCGTCGCCCGCCGGCATCTCGGCTTCGCGCGGGTGGCCGCTGGTCACCTCCACCTCGTCGGCGGCGTCATATGTGACCCGGTCGCTCATGCGTCGTCATACACCACTTCGAGGGACTCTTTCGGCGCCGCGTTCTTGCCGCGCATGTCGGTGTCGGTGGCGGGTTCCAGAACCACGCCCGCGCCGGTCTCTGACCCGTCGAACAGCTCAAGCAACCCATCCTGGCTGAGCGGTGTTGGCCGCACCGGCGGCGCTTCGGCTACGTTCATGCCCAGTTCGGCGAACAACGCGCCCCACTGGCTTTGGTCGGTGCCGACGATCTGGTAGTTGGCGGATTTCTTGCGCAGATCATCGTCCTGGGGGATGGACGCAAGGACGGGAATATCTACCGCTTTTGCAAAAGCGTGCGCTTCGCCAGATCCGTCGTCCTTGTTAACAACAAGACCGGCAACCCCAACGTTACCTCCAAGCTTGCGGAAGTATTCGACCGCCGAGCAGACATTGTTAGCAACATACAACGATTGCAGGTCATTGGATCCCACCAGAATGACCTTTTGTGCCATGTCCCGCGCGATGGGAAGGCCGAAACCACCGCAAACGACGTCCCCGAGAAAGTCGAGGAGTACATAGTCAAAGTCCCAGTCGTGAAAACCCAGCTTTTCCAAAAGCTCGAAGCCGTGAATGATGCCGCGCCCGCCACAGCCGCGTCCCACCTCGGGTCCGCCAAGCTCCATCGCAAAAACGCCGCCGCGCTTGAAGCAAACGTCGCCGATCTGGACCTCTTCGCCCGCCAGTTTCTTGCGGGTCGAGGTTTCGATGATGGTCGGGCACGCCTTGCCGCCGAACAGCAGGCTGGTCGTGTCGGATTTCGGATCGCAGCCGATCAACAGCACGCGCTTGCCCTGTTCGGCCATCATGTGACTGAGGTTGGCCAGCGTAAAGGATTTGCCGATCCCGCCCTTGCCATAGATCGCGATGATCTGGGTCTTGGATGTGGGTTCTTCGGCAACGATATCGGCCAGATCCTCATGCGCTTCGTCGCGCAGTCGCTGGTCGAAATCCTTCAGGTTCGGCACTTCGTCCTTCATTGAACGGCTCCCCAGTCCAGGATCATTTTCAGGCAGGCGCCATCGGTGAAAGCGTGCTTGTAGGCCGCGCGCGCATCGGCGGCGGGGCGGGTGTCGGTGATCAGGCCGTTCAGGTTCAGCGCACCGGATTCGACCAGCGCCCGCGTCGCCGCGAGGTCCTCGCGCGTCCATTCGGCGGCCACGCGGAACCGCGCTTCCTTCATGAAGGCGGGCGGGAACGCAAATTGCAGCGGCGCGGAATAGAACCCCGCCAGCACGATCTCGCCGCCCTTCTGGATGCGGCTGACCAGATCGTTCAGCAATGCCCCCTGCCCGGAAGCATCATAGATGGAACGGTAGTCGCGGCGCGGGTCATCGTCAGGGTCGATGACGGAATAGCCCCTGGCACCGGACCGACGGTCGGGATCAATCTCCCAGACGGTTGGCGCGGGCGCGCCCGCGGCCAGTGTCATGCGCGCCAGCAGACGGCCAAGCACGCCGTGCCCGACGATCAGGTCCGGCACAGCCTTGTTCATACCGGCCATCGCGTGACGCGCAGTGGCCGCCAGCGCCAGCAATGCGCCTTCGCGCCCGAAACCGGCGTCGATACGGGTCACCCGCGTGCTGTCGGTCACCACGCGCCGCGCGGCCCCACCAAACAGGCCAAAGGCCCCCTCGAAACAGTTTGCACCCGGAACGAACACGTGATCGCCCGGCTTGAATCCGGTCAATGCGCCAGCCTCGACCACCTCGCCCGCAGCCTCGTAGCCGGGAACCAGCGGATAGCCCATGCCGGGAAACGGTGGCATGTCACCTGTCCAGAACAGTTTTTCCGTTCCGGTCGAGATGCCGGAATGCGCGATTTCGACGACCAGATCCGCAGGCCCGGGCGCAGTCAACGCCAAGGTGTCAAGTTCGAGGTCTTGCGGACCTTTCAACAAGACAGCTGCGGTTTCCAAAGGTCGTCTCCTTGTTGCTGGCCGTCATTGCCGAGTCGGAAAAAGACTCAGGGCGACCACTTATTGTTGAGTGTCATTCTAGTTGGACATTTTTAAGTGTCAATTATAATGGACACTTTTCCGAGAAACTTGCGCGCTACAGCGGTTTGCGGGCCGTAACGACGCGCGTCACGTAGGGCCGTGGGGCTGCGTGAGCCCGAATCCCGGCAAAGCCGGCGCCGGCCAGCATGTCGCTGATTTCGGCAGCGCTGCGTGTGCGGCCCGTCTGCATCGCCATCGTGTAAAAGGCGAAATACACGTCGCCCGCGCGGTCCGGGCGCGCTCCGCCGCCCATCGGTTCGGACACGATCAGGCGACCACCTGGGGGCAGCGCCCGGAACACCTGCGCCAGCAGATCCGCAACTGTGGTGTCAGCGTGATCGTACAGCACCCGCACCAGCGAAATGGCATCGGCCCCGGTGGGCAACAGTTCATCCCGAAAAGACCCCGGCACGATGTCGGTCCGATCCGCCATGCCCGCCTGGATGAACCGGGACGTGGCTGCGGGGACGACCGCGGGCAGATCGAACAGGGTCATCTGCATGTGCGGCGCCGCGCGCCCAGCGGCTTCCAGGAACGCGCCGGTGCCGCCCCCCACATCCAACAAGTGCGACACGCCCTTCAGCGAAACCGCGCGCAACGTGTCTTCGGCCACCAGCCGCTGCGATTGCGCCATGAGGTCAGAATATATCGTGGCCTCCATGTCCGGCACGTCACCGCCAAAGACATAGGGCCAGAACTGGCTCAGCCTGGTTTGCTCCGGCCCGCGCAACAGCGCCACCGGATCGCGCAAGTCGTCGTAAAACGCCTTGTGGTGCCGGATCATCGCCTCGAGTCCCGGAACGCCCATCAGCGCGGCCCCCTTGCGGGCCAGCGCAAACCCGCCGCGCCGACGCTTGAGCAGGCCAAGCGCCGCCCCGGCTTGCAGCAGCACTTGCATCCGCGCCTCCGGCACATCGCAGGCCCGGCCCAATTGCGCTGGGGTCTGCGCACCGCCGCGCAGACGTCGCAGGATATCCAGTTCAACCAGCGCCATAAGCACCTGGCTTTGCACGAAACCCTGCACCACCTCGAACAGCGCCGCGCCATCTGCACGTGCGCGGGAACGGGTCAGGGGAAAGCGTGCCGCCCAGCTTTGGAACCCCGGGCGCGCGACAAGCCGGTTCAGCCAGCCGCCGCGCCACGCGGGCAGGTCGGTGGCATGATCCGTCATTCGCCCGGAACGCGCTGCGCGGTGACCACGGGGGTCAGCCGCTCGGCATACATGCGGACCATCTCGGCCAATTGCGCTTCGCCCGGACAAGCGGGGATCGAGGCGATGGCACCACCCAGGATATCCTTGAGGCGGCTGATTGCGCCCTGCACGCCCAAAAGGGTCACGGCATTGGGTCGGCCATGCAGATCGTCCTGGCCCGCGGGCTTGCCCAACGTGTCGTCGTCATAAAGCGCATCGCGCAGATCGTCGGCCACCTGAAATGCCTCTCCGATCCGGTCACCCAGTTCGAACCATGGCTCGGCATCCTGTCCGGCGGCAATGGCACCCATCTGGGTGGCCGCGATGAACAGCGCCCCGGTCTTGGCCTGATGATAGGCACTCAGGTCCACCGACTCTTCGCTTTCCCATCCCTGCCCGGCGCAGATACCGCCCGGCATGCCGGTGCGGCGGGCCAGTTTCAGGATCAGCTGCGCCACCCGGTCGGGGGCCAGATGGGACTGGCGGGCCAGAATTTCAAACGCCAGCACGATAAGGCTGTCGCCGGCCAGCACGGCCAGCGGTTCGGAATAAGCACGGTGCACGCTGGGCTTGCCGCGCCGCACGGCGGCGTCGTCGAAACAGGGCAGGTCATCATGCACAAGCGAAGCGCAATGTATCAGTTCCAGCGCCGATGCGGCGGCGTCTGCGATGGTGGGCTGATCGTCGCCACAGGCCATCGCAACCGACATGCAGATCGTAGGGCGAATGCGGGCACCGCCGGGAGCCGTGGCGTAGTGCAAGGCGCTGGCAAGGCGGGGCGGTGTCGCCTGCCCCCGGCCCTGACCCACGGCGACTGCCTCGGCAATTGCCGCTTCGATACGTGTATTCAGGCCCATGCCACGGCTCCTATTTGTGCGTAATGTCACGTTTTTCGGACACTAAAGTGTAAATCATACTGGACACATTGGGCAGACGAGTCAACAATCGACCCATGCAAGTTGCGCCCACGCCTTCTGCACCCCGCGCTGTTGTGATCGGGGCTGGCATCGCTGGTCTTGCCTGTGCGGCACGGCTGCGCGCGGCCGGATACCATGTGACGATTCTGGAACGGCACGGGCATCTGGGCGGAAAGATCCGGGCGCTGCCGTCCAAAGCCGGGCCGATTGACGCGGGACCCACCGTGCTGACACTGCGCCATGTCTTTGACGACCTGTTCGCGCAATTGGGCACACGGCTGGACGATCATGTGACGCTGGTCAGACAGCAGGTGCTGGCGCGGCATTTCTGGCCCGACGGCAGCAGCCTGGACCTGTTTGCGGACGAGGAACGCAGCATCGGCGCCATCCGCGCTTTTGCCGGGGCGCGCGCGGCAGAGCAGTTCACCCGGTTTTGCGCCCGGACGCGCCGACTGTTTGCGGCATTCGATGCGCCGATGATGCAGGCCCCCGACCCGAAGATCGGGCAGTTGACCGCCCGCGTGCTACGCACCCCGTCGCTGATCCCGGCAATGGCCCCGCTGTCCACGTTGCGCAATGTGCTCAAACGCAGCTTTGACGATCCACGCCTGCGCCAGCTGTTTGGCCGATACGCCACCTATCTGGGCGGCAGCCCGACCCATGCCCCCGGCATCCTGTCGCTGATTTGGCAGGCCGAGGCCGCGGGCGTCTGGGTGGTGGATGGCGGCATGCACAAGCTGGTGCTGGCACTTGGCGACCTCCTCAAATCCCATGGGGTCGAGATCGAAACCGATTGCCACGTCGAGCGGATCGAACTGCAATCGGGCCGCGCATCCGCCGTTCAGCTTCGGGGTGGCACACGTGTTCCCTGCGACGTGCTGGTGCATGCGGGCGATCCCCGTGCGCTGGCCACCGGTGCGATGGGCAAAAACGTATCGCATGTCGCACCCCAGACCCGCACAGCCGCCCGCAGCTTTTCGGCGCGCGTGCTCAGCTTTGCCGCTGCGCCGATTGGGCCGGACCTTGCACATCACAACGTGTTCTTCGACGCGGACGCCGAAGACGAATTCCACGACCTGATGGCCGACCGGATCCCGCGCGCGCCGACGCTTTATGTCTGCGCCCTTGACCGCGGGCAAGACCGCACGCCGCCGTCGCTGGAACGCTTCGAAATCATCACCAATGCCCCCGCGACGCGGGATGACACCGCATCAGAGGACCTGCACCCATGGCTTCATCAGATCACGCAGCAGATGGCGCAGCACGGGCTGAGCTTCACCCCGACCCCGGGGCCGCAAACCGTGACGACGCCCCAAGCGTTCGCGCGGATGTTCCCTGCCAGTCAGGGCGCGCTTTACGGACAGACGCCCCACGGGCTGACAGCCGCCCTGCAGCGCCCACGCGCCCGGACGAAAGTCCCGAACCTGTACCTGGCCGGCGGCGGGACGCACCCGGGCGCAGGCATGCCGATGGCGGCCCTCTCCGCCCGGCACGCGGTCGAGGCGATCTTGAACGACCAAACTTCAACATCGACGTCGGCCCCAACGGCTATGCCTGGTGGTATGTCGACGGCCTGAGCGATTGCGGCACCCGCGCGGTGTCGGTGATCGGCTTTATCGGATCGGTGTTTTCACCGTGGTACCGCTGGTCGGGCCGCAAGAACCCGCAAAACCACGTATGCATCAACGTCGCCACCTATGGTCCCGGCGGACGGTTCACCATGACGGATCGCGGCGCGTCCGCGCTGCGCCAGACGGCATCCCGGTTCGAGGTGGGCCCCTCCTGCATGACGTGGAAGGGCAACCATCTGGTCATCGACATAGACGAGGTGTCCTCGCCCCCCCTGATCTCTCGTATGCGGGGTCAGATCCGGGTGCATCCCAGCGCCGTCACGGATGTGGAACTGGCGCTGACGGACGACGATTCACACATCTGGCGCCCCTTCGCCCCCCGTGCCCGGATCGAGGTCGAAATCGACCGCCCCGGCTGGCAATGGCAGGGAGAGGGATATTTCGACGCGAATTTCGGATCGCGCGCGCTGGAAGAAGACTTCAGCTACTGGACATGGGGCCGCTACCCGACCGGGAACGGGACAACGTGCTTTTACGACGCCACGCGGCTGGACGGTTCGGAACTGGCCGCAGGCTTCCGGTTCGATCAGGACGGATCGGCCCGCAGCATCGACCTGCCCCCCAAGGCGCGCATTCGCCGGTCGCTGTGGGCCGTGCGCCGCGAAACCCGCGCCGATGCAGGGGCCAGGGCACGGCAGGTGCAGAACATGCTGGACGCGCCATTCTATAGCCGGTCAGCCGTGGAAACGGTGTTGGACGGGGAAAAGACGGTTGGTGTACACGAGGCGCTGGATTTGACCCGGTTCCGGTCGCCCCTGATCAAGCCGATGCTGGCGGTGCGGGTGCCGCGACGGGCACGCTGGCGCTTTGATTAACCCATGCTCGGGGCCGACTTTGCGGCCTCTTCCGGGTTTAGACGCCACACCGATGCATTCAGCGCAGCCGCGATGGTGACCCAGACCAGATAGGGCACGAACAACCACCCGGCCAACGTGTCCACCTGCCACAGCGCCAGCATAGCGCTGAACACCGTCACCCAAAGCACCCCGATGATCGCCATGCCCAACCGGATGTTGCGTAACCCAAAGAACACCGGCGTCCACAGCCCGTTGAATGCGATTTGCATCGCCCAGAACGCCATGGCCATGCCATTGCCCTGTGCCATGGCCGCACGGGCACCAGCGACGGCCATACAGGCATACAGCACCATCCATGTGACCGGGAACACCCAGTCGGGCGGTGTCCATGTCGGCTTGTTCAGGGATCGATACCAGGGTCCGGGGGGAAACAGGCCGCCCGTGATGCCCGCCCCAAGGCAGGCAGCAAAGAAGACGCAGAACAGCAGCCAGAACATGAGGTCTAAGTTAGCCGTGCGCCGCGCCCAATCAAGTCGGCACGCTCGGACCGGCGTTTGGCCTCTAGCGTGGCCAGCGCCTCAAACAGGCTGTCGCTGCGTGGCGTCGGCGCAGCCCCGATGGCCGCTGCGTCAACCAGAAACTGCACTTCGGGCAACGGACGGGCATACAGGACCGCCGATTGCGGCATCACTGCGCTGGTCCCGCTCAGGGCGACGGACTTGGTCAGCCAGCCGAGTTTTTGCGGCTTGTTGGTGCGGGCGCGGGCGGACAGGCTGTCATATCCCATCCGCGCCAGTTGCCCACCGATCCCGGCATAGATGAAGCGGGCGGCATAGATACCGGGTCGCGCGGCCATGGGCAGCGCGCTGATCCCGGCTTCTGCTCTGTAATAGAGCCTGTTGGCTTCCATCACGAGGCGCTTGACCAGGCCATGGACGGCATGCGCCTGTGACGGATCGGACAGGATCGCGGCGGGGTCCACCCCCGCCTCGTCCAGCCAGTCCTGCGGCAGGTACAGCCGCCCCTCGGCCGCGTCCTCGCCCACATCGCGGGCGATGTTGGTCAGCTGCATCGCAACCCCCAGATCGCAGGCGCGGGCCAGCGCATGTGCATCGCGCACGCGCATCAGCACGCACATCATCGCACCGACGGCAGCAGCCACGCGGGCCGAGTAATCCTTGACTCCCGACAACGTGTCATAGGTCCGCGCATCCGCGTCCCACGCCAACCCTTCGAGCAATGCATCGGGCAACGCGCGCGGCATATCGAACTGCTCCACCACAGCGGAAAACGCCCGGTCCGGTGCAGCGTTGCGCGGGATGCCTGCATAAACCAGATCCAGCCGGTCCCGCAGACGCAGGACCGCCTCGACCTTTTCGGCCTTCAGGTCCACCTCGTCGTCGGCAAGCCGGCAGAATGCGTACAGCGCCAGCGCCGGGTCCCTCACCCGTTTGGGCAACAGCTTGGACGCCGCATGAAAGGACAGTGATCCGTGTCGGATCGCCTCGGTGCAGGCTTCGAGGTCGCGCGGGTCGATCATGTGACGGCATCCGGAACAAGTTGGGACAGCACCTCTGCCGTGGAAATCACGCCTGGCACACCTGCACCGGGATGCGTGCCCGCGCCCACCAGGTACAGGCCTTCGGCCTCTTCGCTGACGTTGTGGGGCCGGAACCAGGCCGATTGCAGGATACGCGGTTCGATGGAAAATCCGGCACCATGGGGCGACAGGTAGCGGTCGCGGAAGGTTTCGGGCGTGAACACCTGTTCAGTCACGATTTTTGACCCTAATTCAGGCAAAAGCTGGTCTTCGAGCACTTTGAGCATCTTGGCCTTGTAGGCATCCGCCTCTGTGCTCCAGTCCACGCCGCCATGGCCCAGATGCGGCACGGGACTGAGGACATAAAAGGTGTCGTCGCCCTCGGGTGCCACGCTTGGGTCCGTGACAGACGGACGGTGGACATACAGGCTCATGTCATCAGACAGCTTGCCCCGCATAAAGATGTCCTTGAGCAACCCGGTATAGCGCGGCCCGTTCAGGATGGTGTGATGCCCCACGTCCTGCCACTGGTCCGCCGTGCCCCTTGTTCCGAAATACCAGACAAACAGGCTCATTGAATAGCGCGTGCGTTTCAGGCGCGCCGGGGTCCACCGTTTCTTGGGGTGCTTGCGCATGAGGTGGTTGTAGGTGTGACCCGCATCCGCATTCGACACAACCACATCAGCCCCAAGCTCAAGGCCCGAGGCCAGCTGCACACCGCGCACACGGCCATTGTCTGTCACGATCCGGTCGACAGTGGTGTCCATCAACAAGGTGCCGCCCTGATCCTCGATCACTGCGGCCATCTTTTGCGCCATACCGGCCAGCCCACCTATCGCGTAATGCACCCCGAATTCCTTTTCGAGGTAGCTGACAAGGATATACATCGACGTCACGTGTGTGGGATCGCCGCCGATAAACAGCGGATGAAAGGAAAACGCCATCCGCAGCTTTTCATTGCGGAACCGTTTGGCTGCATGGGCATAGACCGACCGGTCCGCGCGCAGCATCCCGAACGTGGGCAACACTTGGACCAGATCCCACAACTTGTGCATGGACCGGCGGCCCAGATCCTCGAACCCGAACCAGTACCGCGCCTTGCTGTCGCGCAGGAAGCGGTCAAAGCCCGCCACATCGCGCGGTTCGATCCTGGCCACCTCTTCCCGCATTTTGGCGGTGTCATGTTGCGCGGTGAACGTGGTGCCGTCGGGCCAGCGGATTTCGTAAAAGGGGTCGAGGCTCCGCAAATCGACCTCTGCGTCAAAATCGCGCCCGCACGCCGCCCACAGTTCGCGATAGAGCTGCGGCACAGTGACGATTGTCGGCCCCAGGTCAAAGCGGTGGCCGTCCTGCCAGATGGCAGACCCGCGCCCGCCGGGCACGTCCAGCTTGTCGATCACGGTGACCTTGTACCCCTTGGCCCCAAGGCGCATCGCCGCAGCCAGCCCGCCAAGGCCCGCACCGATAACGATTGCGCTGTTGCCCAGCCGGGCACCCGATTCTATGGGATCAAGTCGTGTCATTCTGTGTAAACAATAGGACTGTCTAGTTTAGTTGACAATTTCTAATTCGAGGATAGGCTGTTTGACGTGCCAAACGGCCAATCAGTGCGATGAGATGAGCCAGACAACGACGATCAGTTTTTTCCGTTTTGCGCGGTGGCGTGACCGCGCCTGGGCGCTTGGAATGATGGGTTCCGCGCGTCTGGCGATGCCGCGTGTGCCGGATCTGCAGTTTTGGAAACTGTGCGGATCAGGCACCGGTGAAGGGTTCACACCCGTCCCGAACACTGCGGTTTACGCGATCCTGTGCACATGGCCCGACGCGGAAACCGCCCGCGCGCGCCTGTCCGAGGCCCAGATCTTCCAGCGCTACCGCAGCCGCGCCACCGAAAGCTGGACGATATTCCTGGCCTCCGTCTCCGTCCGCGGGGAATGGAGCGGAAAACAGCCGTTTTCCCCTGTATCAGAGCCAAATTCCGGCCCCATCGCCGCCCTGACGCGCGCCACGATCAAACCCGGCATACTGCATCGGTTCTGGGGCCGCGTGCCGGACATCTCGAAAATGATCGGCAGCGACCCCAACGTGCTGTTCAAGATCGGGATCGGCGAGGTGCCGTGGCTGCATCAGGTCACGTTCTCCATCTGGCCTGGCACCGCCGAAATGGCTGCCTTTGCCCGCGAAAACGGCCCCCATGCCGCAGCCATCAAGGCGGTGCGCGACGGCGCGTGGTTCCGTGAAGAATTATATGCCCGCTTTGCCATTCAGGGCGACAGCGGCACGTGGGGCGGCACCAGCCCCCTTGCAGGATTGGACCTGACATGACCCGAACGCCCTTTCCCTTCTCCGCTATCGTCGGACAGGACGATATGAAAACCGCGATGATCCTGACGGCGATCGATCCCGGCATCGGGGGCGTGCTGGTGTTCGGCGACCGGGGTACAGGCAAGTCCACAGCCGTCCGCGCCCTTGCCGCGTTGCTGCCGCCAATCACCGCCGTTGTCGGTTGCCCTATCAATGCCGAACAGCATTCAGACTGCCCGGATTGGGCAGAAATAGAGACTAAAAAAACGGAAAAACGACCCACACCCGTGATCGACCTGCCCCTAGGCGCGACCGAGGATCGGGTGGTTGGCGCGCTGGATATCGAACGGGCGCTGACGCGAGGTGAAAAAGCCTTTGAGCCCGGTCTGCTGGCACGCGCCAACCGCGGATATCTGTATATCGACGAGGTCAACCTGCTTGAGGATCATATCGTCGACCTGCTGCTGGACGTGGCCCAATCGGGCGAAAACGTTGTGGAACGCGAAGGGCTGAGCATTCGGCACCCCGCACGGTTTGTCCTGGTCGGGTCCGGCAACCCGGAAGAAGGCGAATTGCGCCCGCAACTGCTGGACCGTTTCGGCCTGTCTGTCGAGGTGCGATCGTCGCAGGACATTGCCCAACGGATCGAGGTGATCCGACGCCGGGATGCGTTCGAGACCAACCATGACGCCTTTATGGCCCGCTACCAGAAAGAAGATGCCAAGATCCGCCGAGCTATCCTTGCCGCGCGCAAGGCCCTGCAAGCTCTGGACACGCCTGACACCCTGCTTGGCGACTGCGCAGAGCTTTGCGTGGCCCTTGGGTCCGATGGCTTGCGGGGTGAGCTGACGCTCCTGCGCGCAGCCCGTGCGCTGGCCGCTTATGAAAAGGCCAAGGCCGTGACGCGCCAGCATCTGCGCCGTGTCGCCCCCATCGCGCTGTCGCATCGCCTGCGCCGCGACCCGCTGGACGAGGCAGGCAGCAGCACGCGCGTCGAACGCACGGTCGAAACGGTGCTGGCATGACCCGCGATGTCGGATGAAAACTGGCAACTGGCCGCGCACGCGCTGCGGCTGCTGGCCCATGATCCGCAGGGGTTGGGCGGTGCCGTGATCCGGATGCGGGCCTGCCCCGCCCGTGATGCTGTGCTGAAGGCCCTGAAAACCCCGCTGCCCGTGCGCAAGCTGCCGCCCAACATCTCGGACGATCAGCTGTTTGGCGGCATCGACCTTGCCTCGTCTCTTGCGGCCGGGCGCGCGGTGATGACGCGAGGGTTCTTTGACCAGCCGACCATCGCCCTGATGCCCATGGCCGAGCGCTGCGCCGATACTGTCGCCGCGCGGCTGGGCGCGCTTCTGGACCGGGGCGAAGCGACGGCTGTTCTGGCTGTCGACGAAGGGATCGAGGTGGACGAACGTGCCCCGGACAAGCTGGCCGACAGGCTCGCCTTTCACATCGCGCCAGAAGGGCGGATGCCCGACGGCTGGCCCCGGGTCACAGCCCCGACCCAAGGGTCCAAGCTGACAGACAGCGCGGCGCAGGAACAGTTGACCGTCCTTGCTGCGCGCTTTGGCATCCTGTCGTTCCGCGCGCCCATCCTTGCCTATCGCGCGGCCCGCGCAGCGGCGGCCTGCGACGGGCGTGATCATCTGACGACCGCAGACATCGAATTGGCCGCGGCCCTTGTCCTGGCCCACCGCGCAACGCAATTGCCCGCGCCGGAAGACACACAGGAGCGGCCTGACCCCCCTGCGCCGGATATGTCGGAACCGGACCAAACAGACACGGATACACCGCAATCCGACGCATTTCCCGAAACGGATATGCTGATTGAGGCTGTTGCGACCCTGTTGCCTGCGGGTCTGCTGCAAACGTTGTCGGCGCAAAATATGTCGCGCCGCGCCAGCGGGGCCGGTGCAGGGCAAAAGCGTGCGTCGAACCGGCGGGGCCAGCCCCTGCCTCCACGCCCTGGCCGTCTGGACGGCACGCGCCGCATCGACCTGGTCGCGACCTTGCGCACCGCGGCCCCCTGGCAGCCGATACGCCGCGCCCGCAGGCCGGATGCCAAGGGGCTGATCATCCACCCCTCGGACATTCGGGTGAAACGATATGTGCAGCATTCGGACCGTGTGCTGATCTTTTGCGTCGATGCCTCTGGATCGTCGGCCGTGGCACGGCTGGGCGAGGCCAAGGGTGCCATCGAACTGCTGCTGGCCGAAGCCTACGCCAACCGCGATCACGTTGCCCTTGTCGGGTTCCGGGGGACAGGGGCGGAGCTGCTGTTGCCGCCCACACGGTCGCTGGTACAGACCAAGCGGCGGCTTGCGGCCCTGCCGGGCGGCGGCGGCACGCCACTGGCGTCCGGCCTGCACAGCGCACAGGTGCTGGCCGACCAGACACGCGGCAAGGGGCTGAGCCCCACGCTGGTCCTGCTGACCGACGGGCGGGCCAATATCGCGCTGGACGGCGCCGCCGATCGCAAGCGCGCGGCCGAGGACGCATCGCAGGTGGCCAACGCCATCCGTGCGCAGGGCACCCGTGCGCTGGTCATCGACACCTCGAACCGGCCGCAGCCCGCGCTGCAAGATCTTGGCCGGTCGCTGGACGCGACCTATGTGCCCTTACCACGGGCGGACGCGCGGCACGTGTCGCAGACCGTCAACATGGTTCTGAACGGGTGACCGATGAGATGGAGCGCCATCAGTGACTGGCCCAATGCCGAGCTGTCCCGGCAGGTGCAGGGACCTGTCCACCGCTGGCATGTGCAAGAGGCGGGCGCGGGCCCCCTGATCCTGCTGCTGCACGGCGCTGGCGGGTCGACCCACAGTTTCCGCGACCTGATCGGGCCGCTGGCCCAAACTCATCGTGTCGTGGCACTGGACCTGCCCGGCCAGGGCTTTACCCGGCTGGGCGCGCGCCACCGTTGCGGTCTTGATCCGATGGCGCAGGACATCGCGGCGCTGTGCGTACAGGAGGGGTGGCAGCCCACGACACTCGTTGGCCATTCGGCAGGGGCCGCCATTGCGCTGCGCCTGGCGCAGCCGGATCATCTGCTGCCCACCCCGCTTGTGATTGGCATCAACGCAGCCCTCGGCGAATTCCCGGGCATTGCCGGGCTGATCTTTCCCATCATGGCCAAGGCGCTGGCGGCCGTTCCCTTTACCGCAACGCTGTTTTCGGGCGCGTCAGGCAATCCGGCCCGTATCCGTACGCTCATCGAATCGACCGGGTCAAGGATTGGGCCCGAAGGCCTTGACCTCTATCGCCGCCTCGTGGCGGACCGGGACCATGTCAACGGCACCCTGCTGATGATGGCGCAATGGCAATTGCGCCCCTTGCTTGCGCGGTTGCAGGAACACGCGGGGCCTGTGCATTTCGTCGTGGGCGATCAGGACAGCACTGTGCCGCCGCAGGTATCCCATGACATCGCCGCCAAGATGCCGGCAGCGAACGTGCATGTTTTGGAGGGTCTTGGACATCTGGCGCATGAAGAGGCACCGGCAGAGGTTGCCGCCATGATCAGCGCCCTTATCGCGCGCCACGCCGTGCCCGCAGACAGCAGCCGCACGGCCCAAAACTGAAAACGCCGCCCCGGGTCTGGACGGGGCGGCGTTGAATTTCCAGGCAGCCAGCCGTGGTCAGCCGTCTGTGCCTTCGGCAGCTTCGGGGGCGGGTGCCAGCGATGCGAGATACGCGAACAGGTTCACGGCATCCTCTTCCTTGCGCACCTTGTAGGACATCTTGCCCCGGCCGTTGTCACCGGTCACTTCACGCAGCCAACCGGTTGGATCCTGCACATAGGCGACAAAGTTTGCTTCGTCGTAGACGACGCCCTGTTCGCCCGCCAGCATGATGATGTCGGAATATTTGAAGTCTTCGACGGCGCCCAAAGCACGACCCGCAACGCCGT
>JBCBFX010000043.1:0-32991 GCA_038527345.1 Pseudomonadota bacterium
CCCGCTGCAATCGGCGGTGATCTGGACGGCGTGTTCACCGTTCGCGATCTGGCTGATGTGGATGCCATGGCCCCCCGCTTTGTCGAGGGCGCGCGGGTGCTGATCGTCGGGGGCGGATATATCGGGCTGGAAGCCGCTGCCGTCGCGGCCAAGCGGGGCTTGCGGGTCACGCTGGTCGAAATGGCGGACCGTATCCTGCAACGGGTGGCAGCGCCGGAAACGAGCGATTTCTTCAGGGACCTGCATGCGGGCCACGGCGTCGACATCCGCGAAGGCGTCGGGCTGGACCGGCTTGTGGGGGATGGTGCCGTCAGTGGTGCGGCACTGTCGGACGGCACCGTACTGGACGTGGATTTCGTGGTTGCGGGCGTGGGCATCGTGCCCGAGACGGGGCTGGCGGAAGCAGCGGGCGTCGCCCTTGACAACGGCATCGCCACCGACGCGCAGGGCCGCACCAGCGTGCCGCACATCTGGGCCGCGGGCGATTGCGCTTCGTTCCCGTATCGAGATACGCGCATCCGGTTAGAAAGTGTGCCCAACGCCATCGATCAAGCGGAATGTGTGGCTGAAAACATCCTCGGCGTCGGGCGCGATTATGTCGCGCGGCCGTGGTTCTGGTCGGATCAGTACGACGTGAAACTGCAGATCGCGGGCCTGAACACCGGCTATGACCGGGTGGTGACACGCGATGGGGGGACGGCGAAATCGTTCTGGTATTACCGCGGCGACGCGCTGCTGGCCGTGGACGCGGCCAACGATCCGCGCAGCTACATGATCGGCAAGCGGCTGATCGAGGCGGGCAAGACTGCGGACCCGGACGTGGTGGCCGACCCGGAGGGGGATCTGAAGGCGCTGCTGAGGTGAGGATCATCGCGGGCCGATGGCGCGGCACACGGCTGGCGGCGGTGGGCAAGGGGGATGCGGGCGCGCATCTACGACCCACCCCGGACCGGGTACGCGAAAGCCTGTTTTCGATGCTGGCCCACCGCGACGTGATCGCGGGGGCGCAGGTGCTGGACCTGTTTGCAGGCACAGGCGCACTGGGGCTGGAGGCCGTGTCGCGCGGCGCTGCGGGGGCCGTGTTCGTGGAAAGCGGGCGCGTCGGGCAGCGCCTGATTTCCGAAAATATCGCCAAGCTCGGCGCCGGGGATCTGGCAACCCTCATGCGCAACGATGCCACCCGGCTGGGGCCGTGGCCGGGGCCGCGCTTTACCCTTGTTTTTCTGGACCCGCCCTATGGCAAGGGCATGGGAAAACGCGCGCTTGAGGCGGTGCGCGACTGGCTGGCCCCCGGGGCCGTGGTGGTCTGGGAAGAAGAGACGTTCCAGACCCCGCCCGAGGGGTATGTCCCGCTCGATCAGCGCCGGTTCGGAGGGGTTTTCGTCACCCTGCTGGAGAGGGACGGATAAGGGGGGTCCATAATGGAACCTCGGCGGTATCAAGGTAAAGCAATGGGTTGCAGGGGCGCATATACCGTTTTCCGAGAAGCTTGGGTTTGGGAAATCATCCTTGGCGCTGATGCGGCAACCGAAACAAAAAGTCGCTTTGAGCATAAAGCCGAAGTATCGAAATCGTGCTGCGTGCGCAGCGCTATTTCACTGCAAGAGTGTAGGTTTCTTGCCGCTCCCGCAATGTGCGCAAGAAAGGCATGTCGGATGCTGGCTAACCATAGTGACCACGTTCCCGCATCAATGCGTCCGCACGGTTTTGCGCATTGGCCAATGCCGTACGGATACTCGCGGCACCCTGAAGCATGTCGTGTAACTCGGTTCCGATAATATTGATGAGGTCGGTGATCTCGGGAACTGGCGGGCGTGGCCAATACTGCAGGATTCCAGTGCGCGCCATGCCATCTACAATCGAAATGACGGGTGAAATCCGACGTACGCTGGCATCCATGCTGACGCTGAAGCGCGGGGTCACGAGGCTGCCGTTCTCGATATAGAGTTTAATCGTTTCGGGAGATGTGAGGGCTTGCAGCGCTTCCCAGACGGGGGCGATGCGGTCCGGAGCGATATTGGAGGGGATCGCCAGAGCATACCCCCCCACCGGCGCGATCGGCTTGCCGCCCGGCCCATAAGGGTGGGGTAGAAAATCTGTGACCCCATAGGCGGGCGAGGCTTCGTTCAATTCGAAGAGCGGGGCCAGAAGCGTTGCACAATAGGCCATGGCAACCTCGCCATCCGCGTAGGCGCGGGCGCGTTCGTACCAGGACATCGACAGGATCGAGACCGGGGAATAATCCAGAAGCTCTCTGAGGTACTCGGCCGTGGCATAGGCCTCGTCGGATTGAAGCATCGGGCGGAGGCTCTCGCCTTCGGGCCATTCTGCATCAAAGTCATCGCCCACCTGCGCAAGGTTCAGGAAAGGCTGTCCCATGGCCCCCATCACGAACATGAAAGTGTGCCCCAAAGGCGTACCCCGAGCCGCGTTCCACGCGATGCCTGATCGGCCTTGCGCGCGCTTGTGCAGGGCGCGTGCTGTCGCCAGGGCCTCGGAAATCGTAAACGGCACACCTATTCCGGCAGCATCGCAAAGGTCGCGCCGAACACAGAGCAATTCCGGCGTGGTTTGCACGGGCAGTCCGAACTGTTCGCCGCGGTACCGGGCGGACGCCAGCGCGACCCGGTGAAAATCCGAAAGATCCAGGCCATCCTTCTCTACGAGTTCGTTGATCGGCAGCAGCACGTTCTTTTCCGCCAATTCTCCAAACCAGGGCAGGTCACAGGCGATGATGTCATAGCGCGAGGTCTTCTGCTCGGCATTTGTCAGGATTTCCTGACGCAACCGGTCAATGGACAGCGCGCGAGAGTTGATGCCAACGCCAAACAGCCCTTCGAACTGCCGCTTCAGGACGTTCATCGCCATAAAGGTCGGATCGGCGTGGACCAGAACCCGCAGGTCGCTTTGCAGGGTAAGCTTGGAATGCAACGGCGTCGGTGGCGGGATGGTCTGGCTGTCGCCGTAAGACGACCCAAAGAAATAATCTCCGATCCCGCCCTTGCCCGCAGCGCTGATACCAAGCGTCGCGCCAATGGCACCGCGAACACGGCGCGCGTATTCCTGCCATTCGCCGATAAGCTTGTCGGTCGGGTGCAGGGAAAAGCTTTTTCCTGTCTTGGTCCGCGGACGTCGGATCAAAAGCCCGCGCCCCTCTATTGCATTGATGGCGCGAATGGCCGTGCCATAGCCAAGCCCGCTCGCATTCGCCAGAAAGCTGGTTGTGGTCAGTTTTCCCTTAAGGTGATTGCGCAGCAGTGTCGTGATCAGGCGGGTTTCGTCATAGCCGCGTTTGAGGCTGAGGACCTGATCGGCCTCATCGCCAAGCGCATCGACGAAATCCAGAAACAACGAGAGTTCTTCGCCGCTGATCCCCTTGGCGCGGGGGGCATCGCCGCTTTCAAAGGGGCCTTCGGGGCGGGCCCGTGAGTGTCCTCGCTGAAGGCTCATGACCTCGCGCAGTGCCTCTGGCAGTTCCGGCACGATCTGACCCCTCCCCGTCCTGGCCTGGGGTCAGACTATGTCCATTTTGGATATTCTTCCAGTTTCCTTGCGCTACCCCGACGGTCGTCTGAGGGCAGCGATCTTGTCGGAAAGGATACTTCGTCGTCGATCCACGTCGTCCAGAAGCTGGCTGCGTCGTTGTCGTTCCTCGAAGACGCGGCTGCCGGTCTGAAACATGATGACCACCAGAAGAAGGATGCCGAGATACAGTTGCACCATGAAGGCGGGGGTCACGTTGAAAACCAACCCGGTGTTGAGGAAGTTCACCGTCAGCGTGCCGATGGCCGCGCCAATCACGCCTCCCTTTCCGCCAAGGATCGACACACCGCCGATGAAGGCCGCCACCGTACCGGCGAGAAGAAGGTACTGAAGACCCAGTGCCTGCGCGGTGCCGGAACGGAGACCGATGATCGCGCCTCCCAGCCCCGCGCAAAGCCCTGAGATGGC
Organism: Pseudomonadota bacterium; assembly: GCA_038527345.1. Classification (GTDB taxonomy): domain Bacteria; phylum Pseudomonadota; class Alphaproteobacteria; order Rhodobacterales; family Rhodobacteraceae; genus Tateyamaria. The sequence goes on from JBCBFX010000043.1 coordinate 3,952, forward strand.
GAAGACAATGATCATGGGACGTTGCAGCGAAATGCCAGAGGCCAACGCCTCTTTGCGAGCACCGCCAATGGCGTAAATCTCGCGGCCGTAACGTGTGAACGTCATGAACAGACCGACGACAATGAACATGCCGATCACCAAAAGCGAGGCGGGCGAAAAGTATCCCAGCATCTTGGTCGAGATGAAATCGGGGATGCGGAAATCGGTCAGCATGACGGTTTTTTCTTCTGCCGCAAAAAGTGCAACGCCGCGCAAAAGCATCAGTGTTCCAACGGTCAGGACGATGGCCCGTATTCGTAAGTAGGCGATGAAGTAACCCTGGATGGCCCCGATGGAGGTCGAAATCGCCACCGCCACCAGAAGCGCGTTGATCGCCCCCCAATCGTCGGTGAACCGTACCGTGATCACCGCTGCAAGGGCGGCGTTCGATCCGATGGAAAGATCGATTTCGCCCGCGATGATACATAGCGTCAATGCCAGGCCGACAAGGCCCAGAACTGCGAACCGCTCCATGATCGCATAGCCGGTGCGGTGCGTGAAGAACAAGGGCTCGGTGATCGCAAAGAAGGTATAGACAGTGATCGCAAGCAGGATCGCGAAGCTGAGGTCGGGGTTCTCGGTTACCCAGTTTTTGATGCGTTCCATGATGTTCTCCTATTCCACGGCGCGTGAGCCGCGGCGGACAAGGGCAAAGACGATGATCGAGAAGACAATCATCAAGCCGACCGCCAGCACCCGCGCGCCCGAATTGAAGCCGTTCAGAACCATCATGTTGTCGATGCTGGAAATGAAGATGGCGCCCAGCGAGGTGCGCAAGGTGGAGCCATAGCCGCCCATGATTGAATTGCCCCCGACCATGACGATGGCGATCACCATGATCGTCATGTCGCCGGACGAGCCGAATTCGGACGAGAAATAGTTGACGTGTGCAGACGAGACCTGCCCCGAAAAAGCAACGGCAACGAAAGCCGCGCAGACGCTGGCAATGATGCAGCATTTGATTGCCATGCCAAAGTTCTCGTGCCCCGTCGCCCGGCCTGCCGCGCGGTTTGCGCCGACCAGATAGACCTGACGGCCAAAGGTGGTGTGGCGCAGCGTCAACTCAGCCACGACAGCGATGATGATGAACGCCACGGTAATGTTGGGAATGTCGCCAATGAACGATCCGGTCCCCAGCCACTCGGCCCCGTGCGGGCGGCGGTAGCTGACGACAAGGTTGTCGGACCACCAGGACCCAATGCCGAAGAACAGGCCTGCCGCGCCCAATGTGACAACAATCGGATTGCCGCCCAGGCCGATCAGCGCACCCTGCAGGGCGCCAGCAACGGTCGCAATGACCATGGTGGCGACGAAGGCCACAAGGAACGTCATCGTCAGCGACCATGTGGTCGGATCACCCTCGACCGGCCCCCATTGGTTCCAGTCGGCGCTCATCAGTGTGGCGAAACAGATGATGGAAAGGGCCGCGATTTCCTTCATCGACAGAAGGAAGAAATTGCCGGACAGCGTCACAAAGGTCAGCCCGATGGCCATGATGCCGACCAGCGCAGCGTCGCGAATGATCGTCTTGACGTTGAACCAGGTCAGGAAGTCGTCGGTAAAGACGGCACCCGCCACGAAGACCAGAAGGAATATGCCGACCATGACGATAACCAGGGGGGAGTAATCCCGGCGAATGCGTTGGATCAGGCTAAGGTTGTCGCGGGTGTTCAAGGCTGTGTCGGTCATGATGCTTTCTCCGACACTGCGATTCCCGCCTCATGGAAGGGATCGGTGATCTGCTCCAGGATGTTGGCCGAGGTCATCTCGTCCAATTGCAACTCGCCGATTTGAACGCCGCGATAGAAACTGACGATCCGGTCCGGCAGGTTCGTGATCTCTTGAATATCAGTCGAGGCAACGACGATGGCCGCGCCCTGGTCTGCCAGATCGCGCAGGATCTGATAGATTTCAGCCCGCGCGCCGACATCCACGCCGCGCGTGGGTTCGTTCACAAGGATCACATCGGGCGAGATCGACAGCCACTTGCCAAGCGCGACCTTCTGCTGGTTGCCACCCGATAGAACACCTGCCTCTTGCGGAAGGCGCTTGGGATCAACGGTGAACTTGACAGCGTTTTCGGTGGTTGAAGACAGCTCTTTCGCGCCGCTCAGAAAGCCATTGCTTGAGATTGTCTCCAACGAAGGGGCTGACAGGTTCTCCATGATCGGACGTCCCAGAAACAACCCGTCGTGCTTTCGATCTTCCGAGCAATAGGCGATGCCGCGCCGGATCGTGTCTTTTGGACGTGTTGGCAGGAATGCCTCGCCCTTGTAGTGCAGCTTGCCGCCACGGGTCTTGGTCGATCCGGCCATGGCGCCCAGGATCTCGGACGTGCCCGAGCCAAGTTGACCGGCAAGGCCGAGGATCTCGCCCGGGTAGACATCGAAACTGATGGGCTCAATGATGCCGTCGGGCCAAAGTTCGCGGACCTTCAGGACGGGTTCATCCCGCGGGACGGGCGTGCGGGCCGGGTACATATCTCCCAACTCAAACCCCAGCATCATCTCGACAAGGCTGTTTACGTCCATATCAGCAGCGGCACGTGGCGCCTGACTTTCGCCGTCGCGCAGCACCGTGATGCGGTCGCATATCTTGAAAATTTCATCCATCCGGTGGCTGACGTAGATCACCGATTTTCCACTTTCCTTCAGACGGCTGACCATATCCAGGATGCGGATCGAGTCGGTCTCGCCCAAAGCTGCCGTCGGTTCGTCCAGGATCAACACCTGCGGATTGTGCGCGATCAGTCGCGCGACTTCGACAAGATGCTGTTCGCCGACCGAAAGACGTGTAGTGGAACGCAAAGGGTCAATATGGCCTAGCCCGACCTCTTCCAGAAACGGTTTGGCCATTTTCGCAAGGGTCTTCCGCGAAGCGATCTGCGGAACACCGTCACCAGCCAGAAAGATATTCTCGGCCACGCTCATGGTAGGGATGAGGCTCAGTTCCTGCTGGGCAATCGCGATGCCAACCTGCTCGGCTGCCGTCGGGCTGTGAAAGTGCCGAACCTCGCCATCGTAGAAGTATTCGCCGGAAAAACCGGTATCGAACCCGCCGATGATCTTGACCATCGTCGATTTACCAGCGCCGTTTTCCCCAACAAGCCCCATGACTTCGCCGCGGCCAATCTCGAAATTCGCGCCTCTCAGCGCCTGGATCGCACCATAGTGACGGCTGATATCGGTAAGCCGAAGAAGCGGTTGATCCGCCATGGTCCCCTCCCTGATCCAGTGTGGATGGTTTGATCTTAGCGGAAAAAGGGCGCCCTGTATGTCGGGTGCCCTTGATCGTGTCTGGCTTAACCGCCCCAGGCACCAGAGCAAAGCTCGTCGATGCCGTAAAGCTTGCCGTCAAAGCCGCGCAGGGCAACCGTTTCCATGTTGGTCGCGGTGACAGCGGGGTTCGGGGTGAAGTTGATGTAGTTCGCCAACGCGCCGGTCTCCAGGTATTCCTCGACCATCTTGATTGCCAGCTGGCCTTCGTGCAGCGGTGATTGAAGCGTCGTGCCGAATTGCTTGCCTTCTTCGATCAATTGCTTGTCGCCGTTGCAGACTGTACCGACTGCAATCACGTCTTCGCCCATCTTGTAACCGGCTTCTTCCAGCGCCTTGATGCCACCCGTCAGGATCGCGTCATCCATGCCATAGACAAAGTGGATGCCTTCGTCGCGCAGCGATGCGATGGCCTTGGCTGCCCCTTTGTAGCCGTTGGCCTGACCGAAGCCTTCGTCAACGTCACCGATGATCTTCAGGTCGGAGCCAGCAATCGCTTCGTTGAACGCATTGATGGACAGGCCATAGCCGCCATAGCTGTGAGGATAGGACAGGACCAGAACATTGTATCCTTCGCCACCTGCGGCTTTCTTGGCAGCGGCGGCTTCGCGCATCATGTATCCGGCATTCCGGGCGCGCAGACGGTCATCGGGACCTGCGTAGCCAAAGATGTATTGCTTGTCCTGCTCGTTCGGCAACTGGTTGATCTTCAGAACCGGCACGCCGGTCTTTGCCAGCGCACGAAGCGAACCGAGGCCAGCAACAGCATCCGACGGCCACCAGATGAACACGTCAGGCAGAACGCCTGCCGCAAGCACCTGCTGCACCTGCTGGTCCTGCTCGGCTTGGTTGAACTGGTTTTCAAAGACCTGGATGTCAAAGCCCTTCAGTTCGGCTGTATCCTTGATGCCTTTTATGAACCGCCCGATGTACGCCTCACCGGCGGGGCCGTTGAACGAGATGATCGATGGTTTGTCTTGTGCGATGGATGCGGTGACGGACGCCCCCAAGGCCAGAGCGCCAACCACGAGGTTGCGCAGGGTCTTTCCCAAATACGTCATAGAGTCCTCCCTTCAGGAATTTCGACGATTCCTTGTCGTCTGGCTCAATCTCCCAAATTGACGAAGCGCCATGCTTGGTAATTTGATCCATTATGGACAAAAATTATCCGACTTGGATGAAATCTGCCTGTGGGCCGTCTGTTCATCTCGGCATGCTACCACAAACGGCTGAACAAACGCGCCTTGGGAGGACGCATGATGGACAAGCAACGACTGAGCGGAAAGAACATCCTCATTACTGGCGCCGCGCAAGGCATGGGTGCGGCGAACGCCAAGTACTTCGCGGCCCAGGGTGCAAACGTCTGCATCGGTGACATTAACGTCCAGGGCGTCGAAAAGGTCGCAAGCGAGATCAATGCAGCAGGCAACGGCAAGGCGGTCGCTGTCAAGATGGATGTGACCCGCCGTCAGGACAACGCCGATGCGGTGGCCGCAACGGTCGATGCATTCGGGTCAATCAATGTTGCCGTTCTGAATGCCGGTGTGAACAAGCCAAAGATGTTCATGGATATCGATGAGGAAAACTGGGACTTCATCATGAACATCAATGCCAAAGGCGTTCTTTTGGGAATGCAGGAAGCCGCACGTCAGATGATTGCCCAGGGGCCGATGGAGGATCATCCCTACAAGCTTATTCCTGTTGGATCGATCCTGTCACGCGCCGCGTTCAAGGATGTTGTTCCCTATTCATGTTCCAAACACGCGATCCTGGCCATGGTGACAGGCGGTGCAAAGGCGCTTTGGGAACACAAAATCACTGTCAACAGCTATGGCCCGGGCGTGGTTCACACCGAGCTTTGGAAGCAACTCGACAAGGATCTGGTCGATATCGGCATGTTCGAGAAGGAAGGCGAGTCGCTTGAATCCCTGCGCGAGAACATGATTCTGATGCAGAAGCTCTCGACGCCCGAAGACGTGATGGGCACCGCTGCATTCCTGTGCTCCGACGAAAGCGACTACATGACCGGCCAGTTGTTCATGATCGACGGCGGCATCGTGATGCAGTGACGGGCAAACCCTTCTGCCCACTCCACGACACGTAGAGATTCTTGACCAGCGTCCGTGAAAGGCGCTGGCACCGACGCGACACTGGCGTTGGATTTGACGCCCACGAGGGAGGAATGACGATGAACCGAGCCTTGATGCCCAATATGCTGACACCCCAGGATCTGGAACCGAACTGGAAATGGGAGGGACGCATTCCGGCCTGGGGTCATACCTCGGTCGATTTCGAGCGTCGGGTCGATCACGACCGTTTGCGACGGTATCGGCTGGGCCGCACGCGGCAGGCGCTGCAAGCGTCCAACGCCGGAACGTTGCTGTTGTTTGACGTGAACAACATCCGTTACGTTTCGGCGACCAAGATCGGCGAGTGGGAGCGGGACAAGATGTGCCGCTTTTGTCTGTTGACGGGCGATGACAGCCCATACGTCTGGGATTTTGGCTCGGCGGCGGTCCATCACCAGAAGTATTCCGACTGGCTGGAGCCGTCGCACTGCCTTGCGGGCGTTGTCGGCATGCGCGGCACCATCCCGCCCGAGTTTGGCCTGATGCGGAAATATGCCAAGCAGATCGCGCAGTTGATCAAGGACGCTGGCATGGCTGATATGCCGGTGGGGGTCGACTACGCCGAGACCGCAATGTTTCACGCCCTTCAAGAAGAAGGACTGCATGTCGTCGACGGTCAGCAGATCATGCTGGCGGCGCGCGAGATCAAGAACTGGGACGAAATCCAGCTTCTGACCCAAGCGGCGAGCATGGTCGACGGTGTCTATCACATGATCTACGAAGAGCTGAAACCGGGCGTGCGTGAAAACGACATCGTCGCCCTGTCGAACAAGATGCTCTACGAGATGGGCTCGGACGACGTGGAAGCGATCAACGCCATCAGCGGCGAGCGCTGCAACCCGCACCCACACAACTTCACCGACCGCTACTTTCGTCCTGGCGATCAGGCGTTCTTTGACATCCTGCAAAGCTATCAGGGTTATCGCACCTGCTACTACCGGACCTTCATCGGCCGTGCGACGCCGGCGCAGAACGACGCCTATGTGAAAGCGCGGGAATGGATCGATGCATCGATTGCGATGATCAAACCCGGTGTCTCGACTGACAAGGTGGCCGAGGTCTGGCCGAAGGCCGAAGAGTTCGGCTTCCCGAACGAGGACGCGGCCTTTGGTCTGCAGTTCGGCCACGGGCTGGGTCTCGCGCTGCACGAACGCCCGATCATCTCCCGGGCGGTCAGCCTGGATCACCCGATGGAAATTCAGACCGGCATGGTCTTTGCGCTGGAAACCTATTGCCCGGCTGCGGATGGCTACTCGGCCGCCCGGATCGAGGAAGAAGTGGTGGTGACGGACACGGGGTGTGAAGTAATCAGCCTATTCCCCGCCGAAGAACTGCCAATCGCCAACCGTTATTAACCTCCCTGACTGGTCGGTCCTGCGGGACCGGCCGCTATTTTGGAGAATGCCATGAGCGCTGCGCCAAAGCACAACGCGGAAGACTACCTGCGCATGTACCGCCAGATGGTGAAGATCCGCACCTTCGAGGACAACGCCAACCAGTTGTACCTGGATGCCAAGATGCCGGGGCTGACGCACATGTACTCGGGCGAGGAAGCCGTCGCCGTGGGCATCTGCGAAGCGCTTGAGGTGACAGACAAGATCACCTCGACCCATCGCGGGCACGGCCATTGCGTCGCAAAGGGGGCCGAGTTCAAACAGATGTTTTGCGAACTTCTAGGCAAGGAAGAGGGGTATTGCCGGGGCAAGGGCGGCTCGATGCACATCGCCGATCAATCGAACGGCAACCTTGGGGCCAATGCAATTGTGGGCGGCTCCATGGGGATTGCAACAGGGTCGGCCTTGCGCGCGAAGATACAAGGCGCGAATGACGTCACGGTCTGCTTCTTCGGCGACGGCGCGACGGCGCAAGGACTGATGTACGAGGTTATGAACATGGCGGCCCTATGGAAGCTGCCGGTCATTTATGCCTGCGAAAACAACGGCTACTCGGAATACACCAGGACGGAAGAGATCGCAGCAGGCTCGATCATCGCCCGCGCCGAAGCCTTTGGGATTGAGGCGCATCAGGTGGATGGTCAAGACGTGCTGGCCGTAAACAAGCTGGCGACCGATTTGGTGGCGCGGGCGAGGAAGGGCGAAGGCCCGTTCTTTGTGGAGCTGATGACCTATCGCTACCACGGCCACCACGTGGGCGACATCAACCGCGCCTACTATCGCTCGAAAGAAGAAGAGACGAAATGGAAAGAGACCCGCGATCCGATCACGCTGTTTGGCGACTGGCTGGCTGGTGAGGGCGTGGCCACGGAAGAAGAGTTATCCGCACTGCGCGATGCCGTGAAGGCCGAGGCGAAAGCGTCGGTCGACTACGCTTTGACGGCGCCCTATCCCGACGGATTTGAAGTTGACATGCATGTCTATGCGGAGACCGAAGATGCGTGAGATCACCCTGTCCCAGGCTGTGAACGAGGCTATTGCCGAGGAAATGCGCCGCGACGACACCGTGTTCCTGATCGGCGAGGATGTGGCCGAGGCGGGCACGCCCTTCAAGGTGCTCTCGGGTCTGGTCGAAGAGTTCGGCACGACCCGGGTGATCGACACGCCGATTGCCGAACCCGGTTTCATGGGTCTGGCCGTGGGCGCGGCAATGACTGGCGCGCGTCCCATTGTCGATCTGATGTTCGGCGACTTTCTCTTTCTGGTGATGGACCAACTGTGCAATCAGGCGGCCAAGGCGCACTACATGTCGGGCGGCAAGCTGAGCGTGCCACTGGTCCTGCGCACCAATCTGGGTGCCACCCGGCGCTCGGCCGCGCAACACTCGCAATCCTTGCAGGCGCTTGTCGCCCATATCCCCGGGTTGAAGGTGGCCATGCCGTCCTCGGCCTATGAGGCGAAAGGGCTGATGAAGACGGCGATCCGGGACAACAACCCGGTGGTGATCTTCGAAGACAAGCTGATGTATCAGGACAAGGCGCCGGTGCCGGAAGAGGAGTATTTGATCCCCTTTGGCAAGGCCAAGGTGCTGCGCGAAGGGACGGACGTGACGTTGATCGGCACCTCGTCGATGCGGCAGGTCTGCGAGGCCGCTTCGAAGATGCTGGAGGCCGAGGGTATCAGCGCCGAGGTGATCGACCCGCGCACCATCGTCCCCCTGGACGAGGCGACGCTTCTGGCCTCGGCCCGCAAGACCTCTCGTGTCATCGTGGTGGACGAAGGGCATCAAAGCTATGGCGTCACGGCGGAAATTGCCGCCCGGATCAACGAGAAGGCCTTCTATCACCTCGACGCGCCGGTGATCCGCATGGGCGCGATGGACGTGCCGGTGCCGTTCTCACCGGCGCTGGAAGACCTGACCGTGCCGACGCCAGAGGGCGTAGCTGACAATGCGCGGAAACTCATGTCCGGGGAGATGATCCATGCCGCATGAGGTGAAGATGCCGCAGCTTGGCATGACACAGGACAGTGGCGTGATCGTCTCGTGGCTGAAGACGGCGGGCGATGCGGTGGCGACGGGTGACGTGCTGTTTGAGGTGGAAACCGACAAGGCCACGATGGAGGTCGAAGCCCCGGTCCAGGGCTTTCTTTCGGGCGTGCGCGCGGCTGAAGGCGACGACGTGCCAGTCGGAGACGTAATTGCGCTCATCGTGGAAAGTGCAGCAGAGGTTGAGGCAGGGGCGGCACCGGACCCGGTTCCAACGGTCGACGAAGCCCCCCCAGACCCGGAACCAACGCCCCAAGAGCCGCCAGCGCCCGATCCCGCGCCGCCGCCCTCTCCAAGCATCGCTCCGCAAGTCGCGGGCGGCAGGGTCCTCGCCTCGCCCAAGGCCAGGCGTCTGGCTTTGGAACAAGGCCTGAACCTGGCCGCCCTCCGAGCCGAAGGGGTTGCAGAACCGATTCACGCCGCCGATCTGGCCCGCGCCACGACAGGCGCGCAATCCACGCTGACAGCCGCCGTCGAAGGCACCGCCTTCAAGGCGCTTCTGGAACACTCTGGCGATCAGTCGGACCGCACCCGTGTCCTCGCCGGATTCGTCCGCAGGGCCTGGGAAGGGCAGTCAGGCGACCCGGTGGCGGTCCTGATCCGCAGCCTTGATGGCAGCGAAACGATTGACGGGCGCGATGATGACAGGGTGGCGCTGACTTTGGTCGACCTCTGTGACAGCCGTCTCCTGGGCTATGCACCGGCCATCGGCACGACCCTGACAGTGGCACACGGCCCCTCGGGCTTTGTCTTGACGCTCAGTTTTGCAGAGCCCGCGCTGGCATTCGCGGCGGCGGCGGCCCTGCTGAATGACATCGCAGCCCGGATCGATGATCCGATCCGGCAATTGATCTAGGAGAGGGCCAGATGAAAGACGTGGCAGGTATGAAGCTCCAGACCCAACTGTACATCGGCGGCACCTGGCGTGACGCCTCGGACGGCGCGACGTTTTCCGTCCTTAATCCGGCCAATGAAACAGTGTTGGCAGAGGTGGCCAGCGGAACGGTCGATGATGCGATGGCCTGTCTTGACGCCGCCGAATCCGCCTTTGCCGATTGGGCTGCGCGAACGCCTCGCGAACGGGGCGAGATCCTGCGATGTGCCTTTGACATCTTCGTCGATCGGATCGACGACATTGCCCGGCTGATCACGCTTGAAAATGGCAAGGCGGCGGCCGACGCCGTTGGCGAAGCGCGTTATGCCGCCGAGTTCTTCCGCTGGTATGCCGAGGAAGCCGTGCGCTCGGACGGCCATCTGGGCCATGCGCCCGCCACCGGGGCCCGCGTGCTGGTGCATCAGAAACCCGCCGGTATCTCGGTGCTGGTCACACCCTGGAACTACCCGGCGGCCATGGGCACCCGCAAGATCGGCCCGGCCCTGGCCGCTGGTTGCCCGGTGATCGTCAAACCCGCCTCGGAAACCCCTCTGACGATGCTGGCGCTGGTGGACATCCTGGAAATGGCCGGCGTGCCGAAGGGCGTCGTTAATGTGTTGCCATCGCGCTCTTCCGGTGCGGTCGTGGGCGCGATGCTGGCCGACCGCCGCGTGCGTGTGGTCAGCTTCACAGGATCAACCGAAGTGGGCCGCAAATTGTTGCACGCCGCCGCGGACAACGTGGTGAAACCTGCGATGGAGTTGGGCGGCAATGCCCCCTTCATCGTCATGAAGGACGCCGATATCGAAGCCGCGGCCGAAGGCCTGATGGTCGCCAAGATGCGCAACCTGGGCGAGGCCTGTACAGCGGCCAACCGCATCTATGTGCATGAAAACATCGAGACGCCTTTTGTCGAAGCCTTTACCGCAAAGATGGCGGCGCTGAAAATGGGCGACGGTCTGGAAAGCGACGTGGACGTCGGCCCTCTCGTCAACGCCGAGACCCGCGACAAAGTCGATCACTTCGTCCGCGACGCCGTCGAAAAGGGTGCGAGCGTCAAACTCGGAGGGGTGCGCCCGGATGGCCCCGGGTTCTTCTATCCGCCCACGGTACTGACACAGGTCCCCGACAGTGCCGAATGCCTGCACGATGAAATCTTCGGCCCCGTCGCCGCCATCCAACGCTTTGCCGACGATGACGACATCATCGCGCGCGCCAATGATACCGAATATGGCCTGGTCGCCTATCTTTACACCGGCGACATGCGGGCTGGACTGGCGCTGTCGGAGCAGTTGGAGTTCGGCATGATCGGGCTGAACCGGGGCCTTGTCTCGGACCCGTCCGCGCCTTTCGGCGGCGTCAAGCAATCGGGCCTTGGCCGCGAAGGCGGCAAGGAAGGCTTGCACGAGTTCCAGGAAACCCAGTACATCTCGACCGAGTGGTGAGATGGGCGTGATCGCCAGCCCCTCCGTGCGCAAACTCGCCGCTGACCGGGGCGTCGACATCGACGCGCTGGCCGCCCGACTTGGCCGCGAGACCATCGGGCGCGAGGATGTGCTGGGCCAGACCTCAGCCGGAGCGCCTGCCGGTACGGCATATTGGGACGTCGACCACAGTGAATGGGGACCGGTGACGGAAGAGCCGCTCAACCGGATGGCACAGGTGGCTGCCGCCAACCTTGCCGCAGCCCAGGCCCTCATTCCGGCCGTCACCCACCACGACAGCGCCGACATGACCCGCATCGAAGCGACACGCGCCGCCCTCAGGACCGAGGGGATGAACCTGACCGCGCTGGCCTTCCACGTCGCCGTACTGGCCCGTTGCCTGCGCCTTATCCCGCGTTTCAACGCCTCCCTGTCCAGCGACGGCAAGTCCCTGATCCTCAAAGACTACGTTCACATCGGGATAGCCGTCGACACGCCCCAAGGCCTGGCCGTCCCCGTTCTTCGGGATGCTGACCGCATGCGCCTTGGCGAGATCGGCGCGGCCCTCCGTGATCTTGCCGCGCGCGCCCGTTCCCGCAAACTTCGCCCGCACGAGATGGGCGGTGCCTCGATGACCATCACCAACCTCGGCGGTATCGGCGGCGAAGCCTTCACCCCCATCATCAATCCTCCGGAGGTTGCCATCCTTGGCATCGCCCGCACGGACATTCGCCCCGTCTGGGCTGGCAAGGCCTTCACCCCGACCCCCATGACACCCCTCGACCTCTCATACGACCACCGCGTCATCAACGGTGCCGACGCCGCAAGGTTCATGGAAACCTATCGCGGGCTGATCGCTCAACCAGACCAGTTGTTGCTTGCTCAAGAGTGAAAACCGCGACATCCGGCAATCCGCCGCGGATAAAGGGCCTGGGCCTGACCGCGTTCGGGCATGCGTGAACATCGCCCTGGCGATACATGATTTGCGGCCAACTGTAGAACCTACACCCGCCAAGCTGACGCATGACGACGCACGCGGATCATTACGTCGAAGGGATTGAAAGCGGCGGACCGCCAGAGCTTATGCTAGGGTTGCATCCGCACACCCGGCACGGCGACTTGTATGCCGTATGCAACCAGATTTCCGCAAAGATGCAGCTGGCGGCCACAAAGCGCCCGAGCGGAGTGTTGGATCGCTGCGCTACGGCCGGTTGTAGGGCGGCTTTGGGTCTATCGCCATCTCGCGCGGCGAACGCGCGACGGTCTGATATTCTTGGTCGGGTCGTACCGGCCCGGGCCGGTCGGGTCGTCACCCATATGTCGGGTGGAACCTGCCCGATGGCGATAGGGTGAAAATCTCACATCCGTCCTCGGTGACGCCGACCGAGTGTTCGAACTGGGCCGACAGCGACTTGTCCCGCGTTACGGCGGTCCAGTTGTCGGCAAGGGTCTTTGTCTCGGGCCGGCCGAGGTTCACCATGGGTTCGATGGTAAAGAACATGCCCGGTTCCAGAACCGCACCCGTGCCTGGACGGCCGTAGTGCAGCACGTTGGGCGGCGCGTGAAAGACGCGGCCCAGGCCGTGGCCGCAGAAGTCGCGCACAACCGACATGCGGTGGCTTTCCACAAAGCTTTGGATGGCGTGGCCGATGTCGCCGAACGTGTTGCCGGGTTTGACCGCCTCGATCCCGTGCATCAGGGCGTCGTGCGTCACCTCGATCAGCCGTTCGGCCTTGCGCGGGAGCTTGCCCGCCACGTACATGCGGCTGGTGTCGCCGTACCAGCCATCCACGATCACGGTGACGTCGATGTTCAGGATATCGCCATCCTTCAGCACCTTGTCCCCTGGGATGCCATGACACACCACATGGTTCACGCTGATGCAGCTGGCATGTTCATAGCCGCGATAACCGATGGTGGCCGATGTGGCGCCTGCGTCGTTGACCATTTGCGTGATCACGCGGTCCAGTTCACCCGTGGTCTGGCCGGGAAAGACCAGTGCGCCCATGGCGTCGAGGATCGTTGCCGCAAGCTTGCCCGCTGCGTGCATCCCGGCAAAATCCTCTGCCTCGTAGATGCTGATGCCGTCCTTGGTCAGGCGGCTGTGGCCTTCGTGGTTCAACGATCGCTCCATCGGTTCAAACCTTCGTGTCGTTCATACTGCACTGCGGCGAAAAGGGCCAGCCACCGTCAGTATAGCACGGTCAGTGCCGGACCGAGTGTGATTGTTTGGGGCGTGATATGGGTGCCGAAGCACAGGGTTTCCACCCCCGCGTCGGACGCAACTGCATAGGCGGCAGCGTAGGCAGGGTCAATATCGGCCGCCAGCGCAAACCGATCCGCATCGGTGCGTTGCACCAGATACAGCATGATCGCACGGTGCCCGGCCCGCGCCATGTCCGCCAGTGCGCCCAGGTGCCTGGCCCCCCGTGCCGTCACGCTGTCGGGGAATTCGGCCAGGCCGGGTGCGCGCGACAGGGTCACCGATTTCACCTCGACATAGGCGTCGGGCAGCCCCGGTTCCCGCAACAGAAAGTCGATGCGGCTGCGGTCCCCGTATTTCTGTTCCGGCAGCACGGTGCCATAAGCGGCAAGCGCTGCGATCTGCCGCTGCTCAAGTGCTGCCCGCAGCGCGCGGTTGGGCACCGACGTGTCGACCCCGGTGAAGTGACCGTTGCCATGTTCCACAAGCCGCCAGCCGTATTTCAGCTTTTTCTTCGGGTCGTCGTTGGGTTCCAGCCAGATGCGTGTGCCCGGGTCGGCCAGCCCCATCATCGATCCGGGGTTGGCACAGTGGGCCGTCACCTCTGTCCCGTTCTCCAGCGTGCAATCGGCCAGGAACCGTTTGTAGCGGCGGATCAGGGTGGCGGGCAGAAGATCGGTTTGAAAGCGCATGGTGCGGGGCCTATACCGTGTCTGGTTGCTGCTCAAGGAGTGTCCCATGCCCAATCCCACCGCCGCCATGCTGGTGATCGGAGACGAGATCCTGTCCGGTCGCACCCGCGATGCCAACATGCACCATCTGGCGGGGCAGTTGACCGAACACGGCATCGACCTGCGCGAGGTCCGTATCGTCAGCGATGACCAGCCCGCCATTGTCGCGGCCGTGCGGGCCTTGTCCGGGGCTTATGAAACGGTCTTTACCTCGGGCGGTATTGGTCCGACCCACGATGACATCACCGCTGATGCCATCGCAGCGGCCTTTGACAGGCATATCGATGTGCGTGACGACGCCCGCGCGCTGCTTGAAGCCCATTATGCCCGCACCGGGTCCACACTGAACGCGGCGCGTTTGCGGATGGCGCGTATTCCGGACGGCGCAACCCTGATCGACAACCCGGTCAGCACGGCACCGGGGTTTACCATCGAGAACGTGCATGTGATGGCGGGTGTGCCTTCGGTTTTTCAGGCCATGGTTGCCAGTGTCCTGCCAACGTTGACGGGGGGCGATCCGCTGATCTCGCGCACCTTGCGCATTGACCGGGGCGAGGGGGATATCGCCGGGCCACTGGGCACACTGGCGCTGGCGCATCCCGGTCTGAGCATCGGCAGCTATCCGTTCCAGAAGGACGGCAAGTTCGGGGCCAATGTGGTGATCCGCGGCACTGACCCGGCGCAGGTGGATGCCGCACTGGCCGCGCTCGAGGCGCAGTTTCCGGCATGAGCACCTCCGCGGCCCTGTACGCCGCGATTGATGGCACCTGGCCTGCGGCCGGCTTTGCGTCGGTTGGCCCATGGACCCTGCGCGATGGGCGGGGCGGGGGCAAACGGGTGTCCGCGGCGACAGGCGACAGCACCGATACCGGCGTCGCCGCAGATGCCATGCAAGCCCGTGGGCAGCGTCCGCTGTTCATGGTGCAGGCGGGGCAGGCGGCCCTTGATCAGGTGCTAAAGGCGGACGGCTATGCAATGCTGGACCCCACCAACTGCTATGCCGCGCCGGTGGACATGCTGACCGATCTGCCTATCCCGCCTGTGACCACCTTTGCGATCTGGGAGCCGCTTGCGATCATGGCCGAGATCTGGGCCAAGGGCGGCATCGGGCCTGCGCGCATCGACGTGATGCACCGGGCGCAGGGACCAAAGACCGGCATCCTCGCCCGCTGGCGGGAAAAGCCCGCCGGCACCGCCTTTGCAGCGATCCATGACGGGATTGCCATGGTCCACGCGGTCGAAGTGCTGGAACATCAGCGCAGGCAAGGCGTTGCCGGCTGGATCATGCGCAAGGCGGCGTTCTGGGCGCGGGACAACGGCGCGCATACGCTGGCCGTGTTGACGACCAAGGCGAACGGACCCGCCAACGCCCTGTATCAACGGTTGGGTTTCACCCTTGTCTGTGACTATCATTATCGCGAAGCGCCGGAGGACACATGACGGACAACCCCACCGCCCTCGACCTGCCCATGGTCGACCCGCTACCAGACGCCACGCAGAAATATTTCGACGTCTGTCAGGACAAGCTGGGGATGATCCCCAACGTGCTGAAGGCGCACGCATTCGACATCGACAAGCTCAATGCATTCACGGGGCTGTATAACGACCTGATGCTGGCGGACAGCGGGCTGACCAAGCTGGAACGCGAGATGGTGGCCGTTGTGGTCAGCGCCACGAACCGCTGCTTTTACTGCCTGACGGCGCATGGGGCGGCGGTGCGGCAACTGTCGGGCAAGCCGGAACTGGGCGAGCAACTGGTGATGAACTGGCGCATTGCCGACGTGACCGACCGCCAGCGCGCTATGCTGGCGATGGCGGAAAAGATCACCCTTGCCTCGGCCCAGGTGGACGAGGCTGACCGGCAGGCCCTGCGTGATCACGGGCTGACGGATCGCGATATCTGGGACCTGATCAACGTGGCTGCGTTTTTCAACATGTCGAACCGTGTGGCAAGTGCCACGGCGATGCAGCCCAATCCCGAATACCACAGCCAGGCACGTTGAACGTGCGGCGGGCGCTTGGCATTCTGCTGGCGCTTGCTGCGGTGCCGGGCGAGGCGCAGCAATTGGATTTGCCGCGCAACGCGCGCCAGACGGCGGCCCGGGATTCCGCGCTGGAACGGATGGCGATCCCGGTGGCCCCCTTTGCCGATGGCACGCTTGAGACCCGCGTCGTCGAAGGGGCGGTGCGCCGCCGGGCCTATCGCATCGGCACAACGGACCTGACCCCGTTGCAGATCCTCGGGCCGTTGCGGAACCAGTTGGAGGCGTCGGGCTTCGAGGTGCTGCTGGATTGCAACCAGATCAGTTGCGGCGGGTTCGATTTCCGTTTTGCCATCGACGTGCTGCCCGCGCCGAACATGTATGTGAACATCCGGGCCTATCATTACCTGTCGGCCACGCAGCCCGACAGCGGGGCGTTTGTGACCGTGCTGGCCAGCGCGGTGGATGCGGCGGGATATTTGCAGGTGATCGAGGTGGGCGAGGCGACCCTGACTGCGCCCGCCCCCGTGCCGGAACCGGATACGCCGACCGAGCCGGTGCAGGATGCCACGGACCTCGAAGCCATGCTGTTCGCGACCGGGTCCGCCGTGTTGAACAGCATCAGTTTCGACGTTGGTACCACGACGTTGACCGCCGGGCCGTCAGACGAATTGCAGGCGCTGGCCGATCTGTTGCAGGCCCGCCCGGGTTTGCAGGTGGCACTGGTCGGGCATACGGATACCCAAGGTGCGCTTGAGGCCAATATCGCCGTGTCCCGCGCCCGCGCCAGTGCCGTGCGCGACCGCCTGATCGAGGCATACGGCGTGGACGGCGACCGGGTACAGGCGGCGGGCATGGGATACCTGTCGCCCCGTGCCTCGAACCTGACGGCGGAGGGGCGCGAAGCGAACCGCCGGGTCGAGGTGATCGTGGTGCGCGAGCAAGAGTAGCGGCCATTTGGTCAGACAGACCGAATGCGGGCTGTGGGCACCGCGTGGCTTTGTGCCTTGCCTGGCCCGGTTGGCAAGCCGTCTGACCCGCCGGTCGGCGACTTTGCTGGTTCTGGTCGCCATCATTCCGAGACCAAAAAAGCCCCGATGCCTGTGAGCACCGGGGCAGGTCAACCGAGGGAGGTTGGTTGGAGATGTCTTACCAGTCCGACGGACCCTTGTCGGCGAAGGCGTGCACGAGAAAGTCGATGAAGGCGCGCACCTTGGGCTGGGTGAACCGGCCCGGGGGATAGACGGCGTAGATGCCTTGCGTTTCCATCGGCAGGTCCGGGATCGCGTCCTCGACCAGGCCCTGTTCAAGTGCGTCGGCGTAAAGAAAGCTGGGCAGGTATGCGATGCCAAGTCCCGAGATCGCCGCGTTCAGCAGCGATTGTCCGTCATTCACGCTCAGCCAGCCGGCGGTGCGCACCTGGCGCTTTTCGCCGGATGGGGCCGTCAGTTTCCACACATTGCCGGAGGACTGGTTGGAATAGTGCAGCAGCTTGTGTTCGTTCAGGTCGTCGATCTTTTCGGGGCGACCGTACTGTTCGAAGTATTTCGGCGACGCAATCATCCGTTTCGTCGTTTCAGTCAGCTTGCGGGCGCGCAGGGTGCTGTCTTCGAGTTCGCCAATGCGCACGGCCATGTCGAACCCTTCGGAAATCAGTTCGACATAGCGGTTGTTGAGCACCATGTTGACGGTGATGTCGGGGAAATCGGCCAGGAATTCGGACAGGACCGGCGACAGGTGGTTGACGCCGAAATCCGTGGCGACCGATATCCGCAACAGACCCGAGGGCGCGCTTTGCATGGATGTCACGAGCGCGTCTGCTTCGCCTGCGTCATTCAGCACGCGGCGCGCGCGGTCATAATAGGCCAGCCCGATTTCGGTGGGCGATACGCGGCGTGTCGTGCGGTTCAGCAGGCGGGCACCCAGCCGCGCCTCAAGCGATGAGACGTGTTTGGAGACGGCGGATTTGGAAATCCCCATCTTCTTGGCCGCATCGGTAAAGCCACCCTGGTCGACCACGGTGGCGAAGGCTTCCATTTCTGTGAGGCGGTCCATGCCCGTCCCTTTCTGATTGCGTTTCGAGGATCAGGTATCGTGCGCAATCTGGGCAGGATCAGGGCAGGCGTGGGATAATATCGGGGTCTTTGCAGGGATCGTTGATGGCGCGGAAACGAAGAAACAATCTCAGATCGTCTCGCCCACGCTCCATTTACGGAAGGTGTCGGCCTCGGCCGCGAGGGGGGCGGGATCGGCGCCGCCGATCAGTAGAAAGCCATAGCCGGGCGTGTTCCAGCGCGCCACGTCCATGCCTTGGGCCTGTCCCATGTTCAGCGGTTTTTCGTCCGGTCCGGCCGGAATGATGCACAAGGCAACGGGCGTGCCGTCGTTGCGCAGGTATGCGATCTGCACCAGCGGCTTGCCGCGGAAGTTCAGCACCTGTGCCCGCTTGAAATTTAATCCGTCGGCGTTCGGCAAATCCGTCACGTCCAGGCCAAGCGACGCCGAGACGGCGGCCAGTTGCGCCTGTGTTTCTGCCGGGGTCGGGTCCACGTCGCGCAGCGTCGCCTCGGTGTAAAGCGACTGGTAGGACGCGACGAACGCGGCCCAGCCGGGCGCGGGCGCGGGCGGCGGAGCGCCAAAGCCGACAAAGGCCGCAACCGCCAGACCTGCCGCGATGCCGGTGGCAAAGCCGCCGACGCCCCAGCCCCAGCCCGTGCGGCGGACAGGGTCGGCGGGACGCGTCATTTCCGGCAATTCGGGCATGGGCGGGGCTTCGGCCAGCAGGGCATTGTAAGCCTCGGCCAAGGGCACCAGCGGGATGTCGAGCGCGGCCAGGCGGTCCGCAAGGTCCGGATCGCGTTCAAGCTGGTCGGCGATGTCGGCTGTCAACGTATCGTCCGCTTCCCCATCCAGGAAAGCAGTCAGATCTTCGTCGCTGAACCGGTGCTCTGTTGTCATCCCGCGTGATCCTGACTGTCGGCCATGTCCGCAGCCAGCCGCTTGCGTGCAGCGGCGAGGCGGCTCATGACCGTGCCGATTGGAATCTCCATAATTTCGGCGGCTTCCTTGTAACTGTACCCTTCGACATAGACCAGAAACACGGAATGCCGTTGTGCCTCTGGCAGTTCATTCACCCTATTCAACACGTCACGGGCCAGAATATTCGTTTCTGCGCCTGGCGTTTTTTTGTCGGGCAGTTCGATTTCCTCGACCGGGACCAGTCCGCCGCCCGTGCGCACCTTTCGTGAACGCAGTTCGTTCAGCCAGATCCGCTGCGCCATACGGAACATCCAGCGGTCCAGATGCGTGCCCGCCTCAAACTGATCGGCCTTGTCCAGCGCCCGCAGGCATGTGGTCTGCGCGAGGTCGTCGGCCCAGTCCCGCCGCCCCGTCAGGGCAACGGAATAGCGCCACAACCGCGGAAACACGGCGGGCATACCGTCCCGGACTTCGCTGACGGAGCTGTGTGTGGGATTGAGAATGACTTTTACCCGGACAGGATTACGTTTTGCGGCAGTCCAACACGATTTGAGGGAAAGTTGAAATGAAAAGATATCTTGCCGCTGCAATGATCACCTTTGCGCTTACAACGGCGTCATTTGCGCAGGACACGCCCGCGCCCGAAGGGGCCAAGGTCTATTTCGTCAACCTCGAGGACGGGGCGACCGTCGCGTCGCCTGTGACGGTCGTCTTTGGTCTTCAAGGGATGGGTGTGGCCCCGGCAGGCACCGAAAAGGACAAGACGGGCCATCACCATCTGCTGCTAAATCGCCCGCCGCTGGGTCAGGGGCCCGAGGGCGCGGAAGAGTTGCAATACGGTCTTCCGGCGGATGACAATCACATCCATTTTGGCGGCGGTCAGACCCAGACAACGCTGGACCTGGCACCCGGCACCCATACGCTGCAACTGGTGATGGGCGATCTGAACCACGTGCCGCATGTACCGCCCGTGGCCAGCGATGTGATCACGATCACCGTGGAATGAGCGCGCGGCTCAGATCCATCTGAGCCAGCGCAGCACCCAGACCACCGCGCCGGTCAGCCCCACCAGCGCGGCGCAGAGCAGCGCAAACGCCCAGGGGCTGGTCAGCCCCGGCATCCCGCCCACGTTGACGCCGAACAGTCCCGTCACGAAACCCAGCGGCAGAAACACCGCCGCCACGATCGACAGCACATAGCCGTTGTGCCCCTGTTTCAGGGCGGCTTGCGCGGTGTGGTGGTCTTGCACCGCCGTCATGCGCGCGATCAGCGCCTCCAATTCCTCGACCGACAGTTTGCCCAGGTTGGCCTGTTCGCGCAGCGCGTCGCGCAGGCCTTCGCTCATCAGCGCGCTGTCGGTTCCGGTCAGCGCCACAAGCGCATCGCGTTGCGGGCCGAGGTAGCGGCGCAGGCGGATCGCCTTGCGCCGTTCCTCGGCCAGTTCGGCGGGCAATGGCCGGTCGTCGTCGTGGACCGTATCCTCCATCACGTCGACACGGTCGCCGAGGTCAAAGACCGTGTCACGCACGCGCCGCATCAGCCGGTCGACCAGCGCCGCGACAAAGGTCATGGGGGTGTCGGGTGCGGTGCCGGTTTCGGCGTCCTGCCGCATCGTATCTAGGGCAAAGACCTTGCGCAGCCGCACCGTCACCACCAGTTGCGCAGTCACCCACATGCGCACGGCGACCATCTGGTCGGCAGGGCCGTCCGCGTTCAGGTTCACGCCGCGAAAGTTCAGCATCAGCCCGTCGCCGTGCTGGTCGCATCGGGGTCGGGTTTCGGGTGCGGACAGCGCGGCGGCCGGGATTTGGGGGACACTGGCAGCCAGCCAGTTGGGCAGGGCCGGGTCCGTCAGGTCGAAATGCAGCCATTGGTAGCCGCCTGCTGGCGGGGTTGCGGACAGGGGTTTGGCCTCTCCGTCCGATGTGATGTCAAAGGCGCATATAGGCATGGCGCACGCTAACACAGCCGACCCGAGGGGCAAGGCGGACGACACGTCCGCCTTTACGGTTGCCCTTGTAAGGCGGACGTGTCGTCCGCCCCCTCCGCTTACAGCGTGGCCGCGAGCCGTGTGCCCTGGTCGATGGCGCGTTTCGCGTCCAGTTCCGCGGCAACATCCGCGCCGCCGATGATATGGTGCGCGATGCCCGCCGCCTCGAGCGCGCTCGCCAGCGACCGATCGGGCACCTGGCCCGCGCACAGGATGATGTCGTCGGCGGCGATCACCTGCGGGTTCTCGCGCGCCTCGCCAAAGGACACGTGCAGCCCGTCGCTGTCGATCCGTTCGTAGTTGACCCCACCGACAAATTCCACGTCCTTCATCTTGAGCGCCGCGCGGTGGATCCAGCCGGTGGTCTTGCCCAGCCGCTTTCCGTGCTTTTCCGCCTTGCGTTGCAACAGCGTCACGTTGCGCGCGGGTGCGTCGGGTCTGGGGCCTTCGGGGGCTAGACCGCCCCGGTGTTCGGCCGGGTCGCTGACGCCCCATTCGGTCATCCATTCCGGCAGATTTTCTGTCGGGCTGTCGCCCTCGTGCACAAGGAATTCCGACACATCGAACCCGATACCGCCCGCGCCCACGACGGCCACGCGTTTTCCCGGTTTCGCCGTGTGCGTCAGCACGTCGATATAACTGTGCACGTTGTCGCCGTCCTGGCCGGGGATTTCGGGATCGCGCGGCAGCACGCCGGTGGCGATGATGACCTCGTCAAAGTCGCGCAGCATGTCCACCGTCGCCTCGGTTTCCAGGCGGGTTTCGATCCCGAGGTCGGCGACCATCGTGCGGAACCAGTCGACCAGGCCCCAGAATTCCTCTTTGCCCGGCACCTGCTTGGCCATGTTGAGCTGCCCGCCGATGTCCGACGCGCGGTCAATCAGTGTCACCTTGTGCCCGCGTTCCGCTGCCGTCATGGCCGCTGACAGGCCCGCGGGGCCTGCGCCGACCACCGCGATGTTCTTGACGTCGGTCGCGGGGGCCACCCGCAACTCCGTCTCGTAGCAGGCGCGCGGGTTCACCAGGCACGAACTGATCTTGCCCGAGAATGTGTGGTCCAGGCAAGCCTGGTTGCAGGCGATGCAGGGGGCGATATGGCTGGCCTTGCCCTGCATCGCCTTTTGTACGAATGCCGCATCCGCCAGCATGGGCCGCGCCATCGACACCATGTCGGCGCAGCCGGTGGCAAGCACCTCTTCGGCCACTTCGGGCGTGTTGATCCGGTTCGAGGTGATGACGGGGATGCCCACCTTGCCCATCAGCTTTTTCGTGACCCAGGCGAAGGCCGCGCGCGGCACGGATGTGGCGATGGTGGGGATCCGCGCCTCGTGCCAACCGATGCCGGTATTGATGATGGTGGCCCCGGCCTTTTCGATTTCCTGCGCCAGTTGCACCACCTCGTCATGGGTCGATCCGTTGGGCACCAGGTCGATCATGCTGAGCCGGTAGATGATGATGAAATCGTCGCCCACCGCCTGCCGCGTCCGCCGCACCACCTCGATCGGCAGGCGCATCCGGTTTTCGTAAGCCCCACCCCAGCGGTCGGTCCGCTTGTTGGTGTGCGTGACAAGGAACTGGTTGAGGAAATACCCTTCGCTCCCCATGATCTCGACCCCGTCATAGCCTGCCTGCCGGGCGCGGGCGGCGGTGTCGACGATGTCCTGGATCTGTTTTTCGATCCCTTCCTCGTCCAGCTCCTTTGGCGGGAAGGGAGAAATGGGGGATTTGACCGGTGACGGGGCCACGCACATGGGCCCGTAGGCATAGCGGCCCGCGTGCAGGATCTGCATCGCGATCTTGCCGCCCGCCTCGTGCACGCGCTGCGTGACGATGCTGTGGTTGTCGATGTCGTCCTGGTTGACCATCATGGCCGCCCCGGGCAGCACGGACCCTTCGAGGTTCGGACCGATGCCGCCGGTGACCATCAGCCCCACCTCGCCCCGTGCCCGTTCGGCATAGAATTCGGCCACGCGGTTCCAGTCCTTGGTCTCTTCGAGCCCGGTGTGCATGGAACCCATGAGCACGCGGTTCTTCAGCGTCGTGAACCCAAGGTCCAGAGGGGCCAGCATATGTGGGTAATCGGTCATTGAATCCTCCCGGGCGGTGTCGCCTTATGGTTTCAGGTATAGGGCGCGACATGTCACGTGCAACGCGGCGTCAAGGTGAGTGATGCAGATCAGGAACATGCGCAAGGGCGAGGCGGATGCCTTGGGGCGGGTGATGTGGGATGCGATCCACCGCGGGGCCGGCACCTATACCCCGGCGCAGCGGGTGGCATGGTGTCCCGCGCCGCCAGCGGGGGCGGCATGGGCCGCCAGATTGATGGAACAGCGGGTCTGGGTGGCGGATCGCGGTGGCCCCGTCGGCTTTGTGACCTTGGCCCCGGGGGGTTACGTCGATCTGGCCTTTGTCATCGCTGCCGTGCAGGGGCAGGGCGTGTTTGCCCGCCTCTTGGATGCGGTCGAGGCCGCGGCGGACACGCCGCGCCTGTGGACCCATGCCAGCCTGTCCGCTCGGCCCGCATTTGCCGCCCGGGGCTTTCATGTTATCCGGCATGAAACGGTTGCGCGGGGGGCTGAAATGCTGGACCGCGCCGAGATGGAGAAGATGCGGACATGACGCCGGAAGAGATTGCGAAATTGCCCTATCGCCGGAATGTGGGCGTGATGGTCGTCAATGCCGACGGCCATGTCTGGGTGGGCCAGCGGCTGGATCACCGCGTGGATCAGGCCGCGTGGCAGATGCCTCAGGGCGGCATCGACAAGGGCGAGGATGCCCGCGCCGCCGCCCTGCGGGAGTTGGAGGAAGAGACGGGCATTTCCCCCGATCTGGTGGATCTCTTGGCCGAGACCGAGGATTGGCTGCCCTATGATCTGCCCCATGACCTGGTCCCCAAGCTGTGGAAGGGTCGCTATCGCGGACAGGAGCAGAAATGGTTCCTGCTGCGGTTTCGCGGGTCCGATGCGCAGGTGAACATCGAAACCGAAGAGCCTGAGTTTTCGGCGTGGAAGTGGTTGCCGCCCGGCGAGTTGTCCAAGACCATCGTGCCGTTCAAGCGGCCGGTCTATGAGCAGGTGCTGGACGCCTTTGGGCCGCATTTGTGATGCAGTGGTTGGGGATCGTGCTGGCGCTGGTGCCCATTCAGGCCAAGGCCCTGTCCTGTGTGCCCTGGGGTGTCACCGACGCCTATTTGCAGGCGGACGCGGCCCCGGCATCCTATATCGTCGTTTTCGGCGATCTGACCTTTAACCCGGCGCTGTTGCCGCAGGTCGATCCCGAACGGCAGGGTGAAACCCCGCCGCTGACACAAATCCCGGCCAGCTTTGCCGGGCAGGCCGTGGTGGCGCGCGGGGCGGATGTGTCCTTTTCCGCCAACATCACGCTTGAGGTCCAGTGCTTTGGCCCCTGGTGCGCGCAGCCTGTGCCCGGCAAGGTGCTGGCCTTTGTCCGGCAGGATGGCGACGGGTATGTCGTGCAGGACAATCCCTGTGGCGGCCACCTGTTCATGGACCCGCGCCGGGATCAGATCAGGCAGGTGCGCCAGTGTATGCGCGGGCAGGCGTGTCTGCCTCTTGGCACCCGGCCCTAACCTTCGAACATCGGGACGTGCGGTGCCAGCGCGCGGTCGTAGCCATGAGCCAGTCGCGGGTCGTCGGCAATTTCGATCTGCTGGCGGATTGGCACAAAGCCGGAGCGCCGGTAGAACCCCAGCGCCTGCGGACTGTCGAGCGTACAGGTGTGGACGTGAAAGCGGGTGATCGCCGCCCCCCACGCCCGGTCGATGGCCGCATTCATCAGGAACCGCCCCGCGCCGCTGCCGATCAGCGGTGCTGTCAGCCCGAAATAGGTCAGTTCGCACTGGCCCGGTTCGCGAAAGTCCAGTTCAAGCAGGCCGCCATCCACACCGTTCCTTTGCAGGGTCAACACCTGCACTTTGGGGTCCTGGATGATCGCGGCAAGCGCGTCGTCGTCCATGACAGTGCGCCCGAACCACAGCCAGTCCTGCCCGATGGCGCGGAATACGTCGCGATACCATGGCACTTGCGGCCGGTCATGCAGCACCAGGTCCCACCCGTCCGGGGCAGGCACCGCCGCCGTGTCCGGCCGATGGCGCATTTCCAGATGGGTGACGACGGTGGCGACCTTTCCCGGGGGGACGTCGTGATAGCCGTCGGCCAGTGTCATTCCAGCCCTTCGGCTGCGAACGCCTGCCGCATGTCGTGTTCGGGGCGGGGGCCGACATGGCTGATGACTTCGGCAGCACACAGATTGCCCATACGCCCGCAGGTATGCAGGTCACGGCCCGTGACCAGGCCATAAAGAAAACCGGCCGCGAACTGGTCGCCCGCGCCGGTGGCATCCACGGGGGTCACGGTTTCGACCGGAATGTCATGCCGTTCGCCGTTGCCGATGATCGTCACTCCGTCGCCGGACCGCGTGCAGACCATCAGCGCGATCATGTCGGCGGTCCTTGCCATCGCCGCTTCGAGGTCGTCGGTCTCGAATAGCGACATGATTTCGTGTTCGTTGCCAATCACGTAGTCCAGTTCGTTTTCGATCATGTCGAGGAAATCGGCCCGGTGCCGGTCCACGCAGAAGGGATCGGAGATGGCGATGCCCGCTTTGCCGCCCGCGGCGCGCGTCAGGCGCGAGGCCTGGCGGAACGCTTCCTTGCCGTGGTCCTTGTCGAACAGATACCCTTCGAGGAACATCATCTCGGTCCCGCCCGCCACGGTGTCGGGCACGTCATCGGGGCCAAGTTCGGTCGAAATGCCCAGATAGGTGTTCATCGACCGCTCGCCATCGGGCGAGACAAAGATCATGGAACGCGAGGTGGGCAAGTTGCCCCCGTCTACCGGATCATTCACGAAATCGGTGCCCGCGTCCTGCATCGACTTGGCATAGAACTGGCCCAGTGCGTCGTCGTGTACCCGTCCGATAAACGCCGTGGGCAGACCCAGCGCGCCCACACCGGCCACGGTGTTGGCCACCGCGCCGCCCGGAGTTTGCAACCGGTCCTGCATGGCGGCGTAAAGCACTTCGCCCCGATCGCGTTCGATCAGTTGCATGATCCCTTTCTCGATTCCCATGATATCAAGAAAGTTGTCGTCGGCATGGCTGATCACGTCGACAACGGCATTGCCGATGCCGACCAGTTTGTATTTGGTCATTCGGTTTTATCCTCAAAGGGGCACAGATCACGGATCAGGCACGTGGGGCACATGGGTTTGCGGGCCTTGCAGTGGTAGCGGCCGTGCAGGATCATCCAGTGGTGCGCGTGCAGTTGATAGTCGGTGGGTATGTTGTCCTCGATCGCGCGTTCTACGGCATCCACGGTCTTGCCTGGCGCGATGCCGGTGCGGTTGCCGACGCGAAAGATATGGGTGTCGACGGCCTGCGCGGGGTGTTTCCACCACATGTTCAGCACCACGTTGGCGGTCTTGCGCCCCACGCCGGGCAGCGATTGCAGGGCCGCGCGGCTGTTGGGCACCTCGCCGCCATAGTCGTCGACCAGGATCTGGCTCAGCTTCATTACGTTCTTGGCCTTTTGCCGAAACAGGCCGATGGTCTTGATGTGTTCGGTCAGACCCTCAAGGCCGAGGTCCAGCATCTTTTGCGGGGTGTCTGCGATCTGGAACAGGGCGCGCGTGGCCTTGTTCACGCCGGCATCCGTGGCCTGCGCCGACAACGCCACCGCCACCACCAGCGTATAGACGTTGACGTGTTCCAACTCGCCCTTGGGTTCGGGGTCTGCTGCGTGAAACCGGTCAAAGATTTCGCGTATGGTGTGATAATCGAGCTGCTTTGCCATGACCCGTGGTATGGGCAAAATCGTCCGCATGGGCAAGCGGATCGGGGCCAAGCATTAAAATCGTCTGCATCCCGGCCTGGCCTGTTGATCAAGCCTTAATCTTCTCAAAGCTACTGATGGCGCGGGGGCGCAAGGATTGGGTGTTTGCTGATGGACGAGTTTGCGAGGCGACAACGCCCGCGCCAAAGTACTGGAGCGGGTTCGAAGCGGGATTTTGCGGTGTTGTCGGGGTTTGCGCCCCATTGCCAGATCACGACAGAGGATGGGCCTGTGCCGCTGGAATGGGTGGCGCAGGGTGATCGCGTACTGACACGTGATTCCGGGTATCAGCCGATCCTGCGGATCGAACATACGCGCCTCAGTATGGCGACGCTGCGGCATTTGCCGGAACTGGCGCCGGTCAAGATCGAATGCAGCGCGCTGGACCACGATTTGCCGACGCGCGACATCGTGCTGTCGCCGTCGCAACTGGTCTATGTCGACCGCGATCCGGTCCAGCCCGGGCGTGGCGGTGTTCTGATGCCAGCCGATGTGTTCGCGCCCCGGGTCGAACCCAAGGAAAGACCCAAGTCAGAGCAGGTGAATTATGTGTCGATCCTGCTGAACGGACATCACATGATCCAGATCGAGGGGGCGTGGGTCGGATCCCTGTTCATTGCCGATATCGCGTCTGACCTGCATCCGCACGATCCCATGTTCCAGGGCATGACGAAGGGAGAGATGGTGCCTGTCGCACCGATCCTGCGCCGGTCCGATGCCATCGCGTTTTTGCGGAGCCGCAACGCGCCCAAGACCCGCAAGTCCGCCTGACATCGCATTCTGCGCAGGAAACGGGTCGCGCCGGGGGGTTGGGCCGCCTATCTTCGGATGCATGGAACAGCTTGCTCAGACAGAACCGGAAGCGGGATATCACTACAACGTCATGCGCCGCGCCATCGACCTGATCGACGGCGCGGAAAGTGCGCCGAGCCTGGACGCTCTGGCCGCGCAGATGGGCATGAGCCCGGCGCATTTCCAGCGCGTCTTTTCCCGCTGGGTTGGCGTGTCGCCCAAACGGTATCAGCAATACCTGACCCTGGGCCATGCCAAGGCGCTGCTGGCCGAACGGTTCACCACGCTGGACGCGGCCCATGCCAGCGGCCTGAGCGGTGGTGGGCGCTTGCACGACCTGTTCCTGCGGTGGGAAGCGATGAGCCCCGGTGACTATGCCAAGGGCGGTGCGGGGTTGACGATATATTGGGGCTGGTTCGACAGCCCCTTTGGCCCGGCCCTGGTGATGGGCACGGAAAAGGGGATATGCGGGTTGGGTTTTGCCGCCGAAATGGGCGAAGTCTGGGCCATGCAGGATCTTGTGCGCCGCTGGCCCAAGGCCGCGTTTGTCGAGGACCCGATGCGGCTGCGCCCCTGGGTGCTGGCCGCGTTCGGGGCGCAGGAGGCGGACCTGAGCAAGGCCCCGCTGTACCTGATCGGCGCACCGTTCCAGATCAAGGTTTGGGAGGCGTTGCTGACAATTCCAAGCGGCCACGTCACCACATATTCCGAGATCGCCGAAGCCATCGGAAACCCCCGCGCCGTGCGCGCCGTGGGCACTGCCGTGGGCCGCAACCCGGTCAGTTGGCTGATCCCCTGCCACCGCGCCCTGCGCAAGTCCGGCGGGCTGGGTGGTTACCACTGGGGTCTGCCGGTCAAACGGGCGCTGCTGGCCTATGAATCCGCGCGGCTGGAGGCGTGAGATCTTGCGCGGGATGCTGCCTATGGCAATTTCCCCCTTCGAAAACGGCGCTTAATCCCTATCTTGGGGTGACACAAAGCGTTTTGCCCGAACAAAGCGCGCTTTCGAAGGCAGTAGGATAAAGACCATGACGAGATTTTCCATCCCCCTTGCAGCATCGGCACTTGTGGCGCTGGGCGCCTGTACCGATCCGGCCGCGCTGGGCACCAATCCGGAAAACCCGAATTCGAACCGCAATCAGGGTGCCTTGATCGGCGCTGGTGCCGGGGCCCTGCTGGGTGCGCTGGTCAGCGATGACGAAACCGACCAATCGGCCACGAAAGACGCTTTTGAATTAGTGGAATTTATCGCTGCGAAGCGGCTGGCAGCGCGCCGTCTCACCGTGATTGATGCAACAAATGTAAAACCTGAAGATAGAGCTCGCTTTAT
>JBCBFX010000044.1:0-32986 GCA_038527345.1 Pseudomonadota bacterium
TCAAGAGCGGCACCACAACCGAGATCAGGGCAACAACAATCAGCAAGTGACCCAATTGGGAGTAATCGGCCGCAGACATCTGTGCGCCCGTGACCGGATCGACCACTTCGCGGGACACCAAGAACACCTTGTTGAGGTATTTTGTCCCAAGATTTGCGGCAGACAAGGCCATGTTGGTGAACGACGCCATCACCGCAAAGAACGTCGCCTTGAGATCGGGCGGCGCGTTGCGCGCGATCCAGGCCAGCATCGGCACCATTGCGATTTGACCCAGCGGGGATTCGATCGCCGTATCCAGGATGGCGATGAACCGGGCATCCACGACGCCGCCGGTGCGGGCCGCGGTCCATTCATGGACCCCGTAGTAAAGCCCGATATTCGGCAACGACAGCACACCCGCCGCCAGCGTCAGCAACGCCACGATATACGCAATCGAGCGGTTGGCCATCAGCGGGCGCAGCACCACCAGTCCGGCCAACGCCAGCAGTGACGTGATCAGCGCCAGGATGGCGAGGAATTGTTCGTCAAACCCCAGGGTATCGATCTCGAACCATGTCAAACCGGGACCCGGCAGCGGGACTGCACGAAACACGAAGATGATGGTCGCCGTACCCACCAGAACCCGCGCCGCCTTGGGCGTGAGGTTTTTGAGCAATACCCGGATCAGATAGAGGATGATTGCGAGGGACACGGCAAAGACGATTTCCTGCGCATAGGCCAGTTCCGACGTCCCAAGGAACAGGCTGAGCGCAACGAATAGCAGCCCGCCGATCAGGATCTGCCAGTTGACCTCGGTTTCGCCTTCAGGCCCGGACATCGGCAAGCCGCGCCTCGCCCGCCTGCGTTGCACGATTGCGTGCAGCACCATGCCGCTGACCGAAATCAGCGGGATCGCCAGCGCCACCAGATAGACCTGCGCATACAACTCCAGCCGCGCGGCTTTCGGCAGCGCCTCCGTGTCGTCGAAAATCCAGATGTTGATCGCCGCCACCGACACGAAACCCGATATGATCGCGATGCGTCCAAGCGTCTGCATCGTGGTGTGCATGACGCGCGCTTCTGCCTCGGTATAAGGACGGCCAGCATCGTCATGGCGCGGTACCGCCTCGACCGTCATGGCGTCGGCGACAACATCCTGAACCGCATAGCCCGACGGGGCAAGCAGCAGTGCAATGACGTACCATGTCTCAAGCGCGAACACCGCGCGCATATGTTCCGGTCGCGCCACAAGGCCAAACATGATCAGCAGCGAAAGCCCGATCAGCGCGGCCCCCAGCAGGATCAAAAGGCCTTTCCACCGCCAGAACAGATCAACGATATGACCCAATGGCAGTTTCATGATCCAGGGCAAGCTGGCCCAGAACGCCAACCCCGCGATGAACGCAGCAGACAGGTCCAGGTAGTCCTTGACGAAAAAGGCCCCCACCACGGACGTCAGCCCCGACACCCCGGCCGCGAAATAGACCATGAGCGGCGGCAGATATGACCAGCGCAATTGCCGCGCGAGATCCAGAAACACCTGCTGAAACCACGGGCTGTCACTGGCCGCGAGGTGGTTGTGTCGCCCGGTCACGCGCCGCCCTCCTGCAAATACGCCCGGTCCCGGCAAGGGGCTTCCGGTTCTTCCGAGCAACCGAAAGGTCTGTAGCACGCTTTTGATCCGGGCGAATTGATCTAAGTCTTGCCCTGCATCGTCCGTGCGACGTGGAATATGCCGGTGGCTGACCGCGGTCCGAGTTGCCCACGAACGCAAGATGCCTTCAACGTTGAGAACAAAGCAAAGGGGCCGCCCAAGGCGACCTGTTCATATCGTATCGAAGAAAGAAGTGGCGGACCGAGGAGGATTCGAACCCCCGACCCCTTGATTCGTAGTCAAGTACTCTATCCAGCTGAGCTATCGGTCCACTGGCGGGCGGTGTAGTCCCGTGGTCCGTGGTTTGCAAGGGCGAAATCCGGCAAAGCGGTCAAATCCCGTCGCCCTTTGGCAAACGGATCGAAAACACCGTGCCCCCGGGTCCCGTCCGGTCCAGTTCCAGCGCGCCGCCATGCCCGCGCACCAGTTCCGACGCGATAGCAAGGCCCAGACCCGTGCCGCCCTTGCTGACCCCGCCCTGAAACGGGGTGAACAGGTGTTCCTGCGCCTTTGGCGGCAAGCCCGGGCCTGTGTCCGAAATCTCGATCCACCAGTTGTCATCGTCTTCGTAGGCGGTGACGACGATTTCCCCGGGCGTGCCGCTGGCCACCAGCGCCTGGCGCGCGTTGCGCACAAGGTTGGATATCACGCGAAACAGCTGTTCGGGATCGGCGCGCAGGGTGAACATCGGCGGCAGGTTCTCGCGCAGGACCACCTGGTCTTCGGTCACGGCAAGCCGTTCGCTGTCCAGCACATCGGCCACGATATCATCCAGCGTGACCATCATCAGCGTCGGGCTGGGTTCTTCGGCCTTGCCGAAGGCCAGCGTGCTTTCGCACAGGTGCACGGCCCGGGTGATCGAATTGACCAGCTTGGGTGCCATGCGCCGCACCAGCGGATCCTCGGACCCTTCGATCCGGTCGGTGAACAGCTGGGCCGAGGTCAGGATGTTGCGCAAATCGTGGCTGATCTTGGACACGGTCGATCCAAGCTGCGCCAGCCGGTCCTTTTGGCGCAGCGCGGCGATCAGTTCTGTCTGCATGCTGCGCAGGGCTTCCTCGGCCTCGCGCAGTTCGGTCACGCCGGCGTTGGGCGTGATGATGCGACGTGCGTCCTCGGGTGCGGCTGCATAGCGCTGCATATGCCCCACGACACCGCGGATCGGTTTCACCAGAATGGCGCGCACCGCCACAAACAGCAGCGTCGCCGTGAAGATCGAGATCACCGCCGACAGCACAAGGATGCGGATGCCATAATCCAGCATCGCCATACGCAATGGGCCGCTCTCCATCGTGACCTCGATCAGCAAGCCCGCCTCGCGCGTGGGCGCGCCAATGACGCGGATGATCTGGTTCTCGGGTTTGATCAGCCGCATCATCGCGTCACGGATCAGCACAGGCGCGGTGCCGTCCCGCAAATCGAACGTCGCATCGATCGGTTGCGGCATGGGCGTCGACAGCACCAGCTGCCGCACCTCGTCGCGGCGCAGCACAACGTTGAACACGCCCGCGTTTTCCAGCAATTCGGCCTCAAGCGCGCTGTCCAGCATGTCGTCCGCCAGCAGCGCCAGCGACGCGATCTGCGCCCGCTCCAGCCGGTTTTGCAGGTATTCCTCGCGAAACCGTGCAATCGACGGAACGAAGATCAGGATTTCGGCCAGCATCACGAAAATCGTCGTGAGGATCAGGAAGCGGCCGGAGAGCGAATTCAACATGGGCGCAATCTGGTCAGGGAATGAAGCGCTGCACAAGCCCCACAACACGTTTGACCATGTCGCTCTCGAACAGGCGCGGGCTGAAATAGGCACCGGCGGCGCGTTTGTTGACCTCGCCTATGGTGGGATAGGGCGACACCATGGCGGCGATCTGGCTCATCTTCATGTTATTGGCGATCACCAGTGACCACAGGTTGATCAACTCGCCCGCCTGATAGCCCACGATGGACGCGCCGACAGGCCGCCCCTTGACCACCATGACCTTGATCAGGCCCGCGGTCTTGCGTTCCGCAATGGCCCGGTCGTTGTGGTTGAAGGGGAACCGCACGACTTCCAGCTTGTCGCCATGTTCATCCCGCGCCTCGGCCTCGGTCAGGCCGCATTGGGCCAGTTCGGGGTCGGTATAGGTGGCCCATGGGACGTGCGCCGTCTTGGTCTTGGAGGGCAGCGCAAACAGCAGCGACCGGATGATGATACCCGCGTGATAGCCCGCCACGTGGGTGAATTGCAGCCCGCCCGCCACATCGCCCACCGCATAGACGCGGCGATTGGTGGTGCGCAGGCTGGCGTCGGTCTTGACCCCGGTCTTGGTCGTCTCGATCCCCGCCGCTTCCAGGTTCAGCCTGTCCACGTTGCTTTTTCGCCCCACGGCCAACAGCAGGTGGGAGCCGGTAAAGCTGCGCCCGTCCGCGCCGTGCACCGTGACCGTCCCGTCGCCCCCTTCGATCCGTTCGGCGGCGGTGTCTTCGATGATTTCGACGCCTTCGTCGCGCAGCGTGTCCAGCACGATCTTTGCCAGCTCCGGGTCGTCCTTGCCCAGCGCCTTGGCCCCTTCGATCACGGTAACCTTGCTGCCAAGACGACGATGCGCCTGCGCCATCTCCATCCCGATGGGACCGCCCCCGATGATCAGCAGGTGGTCGGGCTGTTCGCGCAACTCCCAAAGGGTTTCATTGGTCAGGTACGGCACCTGGTCCAGCCCGTCGATGGGTGGCACCAGCGGGCTGGAGCCTGTGGCAATCACGATGCGCCTGGCGGTGATGACATGATCCCCCGCCTGCACCTCGGTGGGCGAAATGAAATGCCCGAATTCGCGGATGACCTGCACGCCCAGCCCCTCGAACCGTTCCTGGCTGTCGACGGGTTCGATCTGGGCGATGACGTCGTTCACATGATCCTTTGCGGCGGCGTAGTCCACGCGCGGGGCCACATCCGCCACTCCATAGGGCGCTGCATGGGATTGCGCATGGGCTGCCTTGCCGCTGGCAATCAGCGCCTTGGACGGCACGCAGCCATAATTCAGGCAATCGCCCCCCATCTTGTGCCCTTCGAGCAGGGTCACGTTTGCCCCCATCTGGCTGGCCCCTGCGGCGACAGACAGGCCACCTGACCCCGCTCCGATGACCAGGATATCCGTCTTGGTACGTTGCATGAGAGTTACAGACCTTTCTTGCCCGTGACCGACTTCACCAGCACCGGCAGCAGCGACAGTGCCGCCAGTCCAAGGATCGGGAACAACACGTGGGGGGCAAAGATGATGCCAAGGTTCGGCGTCTCACCGCGGGCAAAGACGGTGCCCAACCCGGCCCCGACCGAGGCATAGACCACCGTCCCCGGAACAATACCGAAAAAGGTCGAGATGACATAGCGGTGCAGCGGCACCTGCATGAAGGCGGGGATCAGGTTGGCCACAAAGAAGGGCACCGCCGGCACCAGCCGGATCACGAACAGCATGGACCATTGATTGTCGTCGATACCGTCCTTGATTTTTTTGATCGTGCCGGTCGATGCCTCCATCCGCGCACCCAGCGTTTCGCCAAACCCGTGGCGGGCCGCAAGAAAGATCAGCGTGGCCCCTACCGTAGCCGCAACAACAGTAAAGAACGCGCCGAACACCGTGCCGAACAGAAAGCCGCCCGCCAGCGTGGCGATGGTGGCCCCGGGCAGCGAAAAGGCGACCACCAGCACGTAGATCACCACATAGACAAGGGCCGTCAGCAGGTAATTGTTGTCCCGCACCGCCAGCAACCATTCGCGATTGTCGGCCAAAGCCTGAAAGCTGATGTAGTCGCGCAAGGTAAATGCCCCCACGGCTGCTACAAGCAGAATACCCAGAAGCGGCAGGTTGCGGGTCAGGTTCGCTTTGCGCGGTTCGCTGGCATCGGACATCGGCGTTTCCTTTTGACCTTTCATCACGTGTATCGGCCCTTGTGCGCCGTCTTGGCCAAGAAATGCACCCGAAACACGCGCCAAAACAGGGGGATCACGGGTGCTTGAACGGCCCTGCCCCTTTTCGTGATCGCCGCAACGTCATATCCGCCTTGTTGAAACATATATCCCGTTCCCGGTCCGATTTGTTGCAGACACCCGCAGATTTCGCCCCGCAGGGGTTTGACTTGCCCCCATTGCCCCCTTAAAGGACGGGCTTCGAACATGGCCCTGACCCGAATCCGCGTGGTCACATGGCCCAATGACCCGGAGCCACTGCGATGAAACGCACTTTTCAACCTTCGAACCTCGTGCGCAAGCGGCGTCACGGTTTCCGTGCGCGCATGGCGACCAAGGCTGGCCGCAAGATCCTTAACGCCCGCCGCGCCCGTGGGCGCAAGTCGCTGAGCGCCTGAGGCACACTTACAGGTTTTCCAAATGACCCCGTCACAGGCACCGCTGTCCAGCACACCCGCTGGGCAAGGCAAGCCTGCGACGGGGTCGTTTGCGTTGCAGACCCTGCGCAAACGGTCGGATTTCCTGCGCGCGGCGCGCGGTCGGCGCGAGGTGATGCCCGGTTTCATCCTGCAACATCGCGCCCGCCGGGATGATGACACCACAATCCGCGTCGGCTTCACCTGTTCCAGGAAGGTCGGCAATGCCGTTGCCCGCAACCGGGCCAAGCGGCGTTTGCGCGAAATCGCGCGGTTGGTCCTGCCGGACCACGGATCGCCCGGCACCGATTACGTGCTGATTGGCCGCGCCGGGGTGACGGCCGCCCTGCCCTTCGATCAACTGCTCGACGATCTGCGCACCGCGCTGGAGCGGGCGACGTGACCCCGCTCGCCTTTGTCTTTTCCCTGCCGGTGCGGGCCTATCGACTGGTGTTTTCGCCGTGGGTCGGCTTCAACTGCCGCTACCAGCCCACCTGCAGCGCCTACGCGCTTGAAGCCTTGCGGGAACACGGGGCTATCAAGGGGGCGTGGCTGACCGCCCGCAGGATTGGCCGATGCCATCCATGGGGCGGCGACGGCTATGATCCCGTACCAAAGGACACCGACACCAAGGACTAGCGCATATTGGCAAGCCCGCCGCTCAGCCTTTCTCGAACACGATGATCACGTCGCCAATGTTGACCCCTGCCCGGGACATGTATGCCCGGTTCAGCAGACGATCGTCGCCCAGCAGCCACATCCAGTCATCAAAGGTCACGCGCAGCGTGCCATCGGGCACGGGCAGATCGATCGTGTAGCGCCAGTTGAAGGTGTCGCCGCGTTCCTCGCCCGTGGCGGTGCCTTGCACGCCCGGGGCGGTGCCGCGCCAGGTGTCTGCGCCCGTCTTGGTCAGCGTCCAGATGCGCCGTTCCGTCGACTGATCCTCGTAAACGAAATCCTCGACCAGGGTCAGCACCTTGCCGTCCCAGGTGCCGTTGATGGTCACGTCGAACCGCCGGCGGACCGTGCCGAACAGGTCCTGAAACTGGCCCTTCGCCTCGACCCGCCCGTCAAAGAACTCTTCGAGGTTCAGCTTGCGGTCGGACAGCGGCGCATCGTCAAGCGAAGGTGCGCCCACGCACGCGGTTACCAGAATCAACGCCAGTGCAGCCAGAATTCTCATGCCCATGTCCCCTTGCAGTGCAGAAAGGATACGGCGCGCCCGCCCTTTTGGTTCACGCGCCATGTGGTATAGACCGCGCAACACAGGCCGCCACAGGAAACGCCATGCTGGATGACAGTGACGATATCCACCCGCTTTTCGCCGGCGCCCCGTCGACGACCGAATTCAAGAAGCTGCGCAAACGCATCGTCCGCCACACCCGCGAGGCGATCGAACAATACGGCATGATCGAACCCGGCGCGCGCTGGCTGGTGTGCCTGTCGGGGGGCAAGGACAGCTACACCCTGTTGGCCGTTCTGTACGAGTTGAAATGGCGCGGCCTGCTGCCCGTGGACCTGCTGGCCTGCAATCTGGATCAGGGGCAACCGGGCTTTCCCGCCACCGTGCTGCCGGAATTCCTGGACCGGATGGGCGTGCCGCACCGCATCGAATACCAGGACACCTATTCCATCGTGGTGGACAAGGTGCCCGAGGGGCGGACGTTCTGCGCGCTGTGTTCGCGGCTGCGGCGCGGCAACCTGTACCGCATAGCGCGCGAGGAAGGGTGTTCGGCGGTTGTGCTGGGCCATCACCGTGACGACATCCTCGAGACGTTTTTCATGAATCTGTTCCACGGCTCGCGGCTGGCGACGATGCCGCCCAAGCTGGTCAACGAAGAAGGGGACCTGTTCGTCTATCGCCCCCTCGCCCATGTGGCCGAGACCGATTGCGACCGTTTTGCCCGCGCGCTGAACTATCCCATCATTCCCTGTGATCTGTGCGGCAGTCAGGACGGACTGCAACGCCAACAGGTCAAGGGCCTGCTGGATCAGTGGGAGGCCAACCATCCGGGTCGCCGACAAAAGATGTTTCGCGCCCTGATGAACACGCGGCCCTCACATCTGCTGGATCCCGCGCTGTTCGATTTTGCAGGTCTGGAGCGTGGATCGGTAAAAGTCGATGAAAAAGCCGGGGACATTCCACGGCTGCGTTAAGTGGCAAGTCACCATCGGCCCTTAGTCATGGCCCCGTTCAAATGCGGAATAGGGGAAAACGGCATGGCCACGGACGGACAGTCGCGGTGGAAAAGCGGAACAAGCCGCGCAAGGGCGCTGATGCTTGGGCCTCATATTCTGGCATTCTTGCCCGCGCTGACGCTGGCGGCCTTCTGGTTGGGTGGCGAAGCGGCATTGATCGGAACGGCAATCTGCCTACCCGCAGTGTGGTTTCTTGCAGGCGGTACGCTGCCCACCGCCGCGCGCGGCGCAACCATCCTTGCCAAGGGGCTGACGCCACCCGATCAATTTGCGGCGCAAGCGCAACTGGTGCGCAACGCCGCCACTGGTGCCGGCAAGACCAGCGCCCTGTTCGTATTGGAACTTGACGAATTTGCCGCGCTTCAGGAACGCTACGAACCCGGAACGGTCGACCGGATCGTCGCCGCCGTTGGCGATCGCATCCTGGATACCGTGCGCGGGGACGACACGGTCGCCCGGATTGGCGATTGCCGGTTCTGCGTGTGCCTCGGGCTTGTGCAGCATCTCGATCTGGAAAGCTGCATCCAGCTGAGCGGTCGCCTGCAACAGGCGATCGAGGAACCGATCGCGATCGACGGTTTGGCCGTCTACATGTCGGCCAGCATCGGCTTTTGCCTGCTGGGGCGCGCACCCGGCGCATCGGGTCAGGACTGGGTCAATGCGGGCGTTGCCGCCCTGCAAGAGGCGGAAAAACGCGGCTACGGCGCCGTGCGCGCCTATTCACCCGAATTGCAGATGCGGTTGCGCCAACGCGCGGACCTGCGGGATGAAGTCGTGACCGCCTTGGAAGAGGGGCAGATCCAGCCCTGGTTCCAGCCGCAGATCTCGACCGACACCGGCAAGGTGACGGGTTTCGAGGCGCTGGCACGCTGGATCCATGCAGACCGGGGTGCCGTCTCTCCGGCCGAATTTCTGCCTGCCATCGAAGACGCCGGTATGCTGGAACGGCTGGCCGACGTGATGATCCACCAGTCGCTGATGGCCATCAAAGCCTGGGACGCCGCGGGTGTGTCTGTTCCGAAAGTCGGCGTGAATTTCAGCGGTGCGGAACTGAGCAATCCGCGTCTTGTGGACAAGCTGCGCTGGGAACTGGACCGGTTCGACCTTTCGCCCGACCGGCTGGCCGTCGAAATCCTGGAAACCGTGGTCACCGACATGGCCGACGACACGGTGGCCCGCAACATCAAGGCATTGACGGAACTGGGGTGCACGATCGACATGGATGACTTTGGCACGGGTCACGCGTCCATCGCATCGCTGCGGCGCTTTGGTGTGAACCGGATCAAGATCGACCGCTCCTTCGTGATGAAAGCCGACCGCGACCCCGAACAACAACGCATGATCAGCGCGGTTCTGACGATGGCCGAACGGCTGGGCGTCGAAACCCTGGCCGAAGGGGTCGAAACGGTGGGCGAGCATGCGCTGTTGGCGCAGCTGGGCTGCGATCACGTGCAGGGGTTTGGCATTTCGCGCCCCATGCCGTTCGAAAAGACGCTGGATTGGGTCAGGACCCATAATGCCAAGCTGCAGGACGCGCCGTCGCTGCCCGGTCGCCGCTACAACTGATGACGTTCCACACATAGCTGCAAATCGTGAAGGCCCCGGCGGTTTCAGCGTCACCTCCCTTGTTTCATTGGTCAAAGTACCCGATACGGGGCGGGCGCGTTTCGGGGGCGAATCCGCTTGACCTTTGGCCGCGCACTCTGTTGAACCCGACCCACGCAGCAGACAGCAGGTGGCAGTCCCCTATGGACGATCAGAACAAGAATCTCATTCTCGCAACGGCGCTCAGCTTTCTTGTGATCATGGTGTGGTTTGTCCTGTTCCCGCCGCCTGAACCTGAAGCGCCGCTGACATCCGAAAGCAGCGACCTGCAGGCACCCGCACCGGCGGGCAGCGTGCCGTCCGACGCAGCCTCGGTCCCGCCCTCGGGCGAAACAACCACGGCCGCTGCTCCGACCGACACCCGGGATCCAACCGCAGAAGCGCCGCGTGTGCCCATCGATACGACCCGCCTGACCGGGTCCCTGTCCCTGCTGGGCGGACGGATCGATGATCTGTCGCTCAAGGATTACAACACCACCAATGACGCCGACGCAGACATCGTGCGCATGCTGGCGCCCGTCGGCGAGACGGATGCCTACTATGCCGTTTACGGCTGGGTTCCCGGCAGCGGTCTGGACCCTGCGGCCGTGCCCGGCCCGGATACCATCTGGACCCTTGCCGATGGCGACGCCCTGCGTGCCGGCAGCCCTGTCACGCTGCAATGGAACAATGGGGCCGGCCTTACGTTCGAACGCCGGATCGCGCTGGACGAGGACTTCTTGTTCACGGTCACGCAGACGGTCACCAATACCACCGACACACCCGTGCGCGCCGCCCCCTACGGCATGATCGCGCACCACGGGGTGCCCGACGACATCAAGAACTTCTTTATCCTGCACGAAGGCGCCGTGGCGCAGGCCGGCGATGAACTGGTCGAAACCGACTGGGACGACATCGCCGAAGCGGATGTGGACCCGAACTGGGGCCGCCCGGCCATCGTGGACGAAGACCTCGCGCAGGGCTGGATCGGATTTACGGAACACTACTGGCAGGCCATCCTGATCCCCGGCAACGCATCCGGCTTCGATCAGGCGCTGACCTACGCGCCGCAATCCGACGTTTATCGCGCAGTGACCCGTCTGCCGACCCAGGACATCGCCGCAGGTGCAACAATAGCCCTGGAAACGCAGTTCTTTGCCGGGGCCAAGGAATGGGACGTGCTGCGCAACTACGAAGACGCGGGCGTGCCCAATTTCATCGACTCGATCGACTGGGGATGGTTCTTTTTCCTGACCAAACCGATCTTCTGGCTGCTGCATGAACTGAACCTGCTGATCGGCAATATGGGCTGGGCCATCATCGGCCTGACCCTCATCATCAAGGCGGTGCTGGTGCCGCTGGCCTACAAATCCTATGTTTCGATGGCCAAGATGAAGGAACTGCAGCCACAGATGGAGGCGCTGAAAGAGCAGGCAGGCGAAGACCGGCAAAAGCTGCAACAGGGCATGATGGAACTGTACAAGAAGGAAAAGGTGAACCCCGCCGCGGGTTGTTTGCCGATCCTGTTGCAGATCCCGATCTTCTTCTCGCTTTACAAGGTGATCTTTGTCACGATCGAGTTGCGTCACGCGCCGTGGTTCGGCCCGTTTCAGGATCTCAGCGCGCCGGACCCGACCTCGATCCTGAACCTGTGGGGGCTTTTGCCGATTGCGAGCCCCGAACCAGGATCGATCATGGCGCTGTTGTTCATCGGCATCCTGCCGCTGCTGCTGGGCATCTCGATGTGGTTGCAACAAAAGCTGAACCCGGCCCCGACCGATCCCACGCAACAGATGATCTTTGCCTGGATGCCGTGGATCTTCATGTTCATGCTGGGCAGCTTTGCCAGCGGCCTTGTTGTCTATTGGATCGCCAACAACGTGATCACCTTTGTGCAGCAATACACGATCATGCGCAGCCAGGGGTACAAGCCCGACCTGCTGGGTAACATCAAGGGCAGCCTCAAGAAACGCGCAGCCGAAGACGCCAAGAAGTGACCGCAACGCTGGCCCATATCTGGCGGCACCCGATCAAGAGCCACGGGCGCGAAGAGATTGGGCATGTCACGCTGCAAGCGGGCCGGTCTATGCCGTGGGACCGCGTCTGGGCAGTGGCACATGACGCGGCCAGGGCGCAGCCCGGCACCTGGGCGCAGTGCGCCAACTTCAGCCGCGTGTCCAAGGCCCCGGCCCTGATGGCGATCACGGCCAGGCTGGACGAAGACACCGAAACGCTGACGCTGTCGCACCCCGACCGCGACGACCTGACGTTTCGCCCCGATGATGAACCCCACGCGCTGATGGCCTGGACCGCGCCGCTGGTGCCGCGCGACCGTGCGCTGCCCAGCCACATCATGCGCCTTGACGGGCGCGGCTATACCGACAGCGACTTTCCGTCAGTCACGCTCTGCAACCTGTCGTCGCACCGCGCGGTCGAGGGGGCCATAGGCGGCCCGCTGTCGATCCACCGCTGGCGCGGCAACCTGTGGTTTGACGGCGATGGCCCCTGGGCCGAATTTGACTGGATCGACCGAGAAGTCCAGGTGGGCGAGGCGATCCTGCGCCCCCGCGAACGCACCGACCGTTGCGTGGCGACAACGGCCAACCCCGACACGGGGCGCCGGGATGCCGACGTGCTGCGTGCGCTGGACCATTTCGGGCATCAGGATTTCTCGGTACGGGCCGAGGTCGTGCGCGGCGGCCTCGTACGGGCGGGCGATGAAGTGAAACCGCTGTGACCCAACTCGCCTTCCCCATCGCCAAGCCCCCGGACCCGCAAACCGAAGAACGCGGCCGCCTGCTGTTTGCAGGGGAAACCGAGTTCGTCAAAGGCGTTGTCGCCATGTCGGGCCTGCCCCCCGCCGACCGGATCGAGGTCTGCTTTGCCGGGCGCTCGAACGTGGGCAAGTCGACCCTGATCAACGCGCTGACCGGGCGCAAGGGGCTTGCGCGGGCGTCCAACACGCCGGGCCGCACGCAAGAGATCAACTATTTCACGGCCGGTGACAGCCACTACCTGGTGGACCTGCCGGGCTATGGCTATGCCAACGCGCCGCTGCCCGTGGTCGCCAAATGGCAAAAACTGCTGAAACAGTACCTGAGCGGGCGGCAAACCCTGCGCCGCGCCTTTGTCCTGATCGACGCGCGCCACGGGATCAAAAAGGTGGACGAGGAAATCCTGTCCCTGCTCGACAGTGCGGCCGTCACGTTCCAATGCGTGCTGACCAAGGCCGACAAGGTCAAGGCCGCCGACCGGGACAAGGTGCTGGCGCAGGTGCGCGGCGCCCTGTCCCAACATCCCGCCGCCTTTCCAGAGATCGTGCTGACCAGCAGCGAAAAGGGCGACGGCATCGCCACCTTGCGCGCGATCATCGCAACACTGGTCTGAGCGAACAAGATTTTTGAAGGAAAAATCTTGGCCCGGCCCCGCAGGTCGGGCATGAGGGGGAAAGCTTTGGACCCGGCACAGATGAAGACCCAAGACATGAACCGCGACTGGATCGCCACCGCCCGCACGCTTTCCCAGGCCCTGCCCTACATGCAGCGCTATGCCGGGGCGACCGTTGTCATCAAGCTGGGCGGCCACGCCATGGGCTCGGACGAGGCAATGGCCAGCTTTGCCAACGACGTGGTGCTGATGCGTCAGGTCGGCGTGAACCCGGTGATCGTTCATGGCGGCGGGCCGATGATCAACCAGATGCTGGAGCGGCTGAACATCCAGTCCGATTTCGTGAACGGCAAGCGGGTGACCGATACAGCCGTGATGGAAGTCGTTGAAATGGTGCTGTCCGGTGTCGTCAACAAGCGCATCGTGCAGGCCATCAACCGCGCGGGCGGCAAGGCCGTGGGTCTGTCGGGCAAGGACGCCAACCTGATCACCTGTGACCAGACCGACCCGGCCCTTGGACTTGTGGGCACGCCTGCGCAACTGGATCCCACGATCCTGTCCACCCTGTTCGACCGGTCCATGATCCCGGTCATCGCGCCCTTGGGTGCGGGTCGCGGGGGGGAGACGTTCAACATCAACGGCGACACCGCCGCCGGGGCGGTGGCCGGCGCATTGAAGGCGGATCGCCTGTTGCTGCTCACGGATGTGAGCGGGGTCAAGAACGCCGCGGGCGAGGTTGTCACCGAACTGACCGCCGACCAGATCCGCGCCATGACCACCGATGGCACAATCGCGGGCGGCATGATCCCCAAGACCGAAACCGCGCTGGATGCCATTGCCAGCGGCGTGCGCGCCGTCGTCATTCTGGACGGTCGTGCGCCCAATGCGTGTCTGCTGGAACTGTTCACAGACCACGGTGCCGGGTCCATCATCCGCCCGCGATGACGAAAATGTGTCGCAGGGCCGCTTTGCGCTGAAAATCGTCCTATATAATAGGGCAGTATGGAAAACGAGACACTCATCCGCTTTGCCGTCTTTCTGGGCTTGTTTGCGTTACTGGCGCTGGTCGAGACGCTGGCCCCCCGCCGCACGCGCGCCCAGCACCGTAGCAAACGCTGGGTGACGAATTGGGGTATCACCGTTGCCAACACCCTGACCATCCGGCTGATGGCCTTTGTCCTGCCGGTGTTGGCCGTGACGGCGGCGATTGACGCGCAGGAACAGGGCTGGGGCCTTTTCAACGCACTGAACTGGCCCTACTGGGTCGAATTCGTGTTGGCCGTCCTGATCCTTGATTTCATCATCTGGGCGCAACACCTGATCACGCACAAGGTGCCGCTGCTGTGGCGGCTGCACCGGGTGCACCACGCCGATGTGGACATGGACGTGACAACCGCCATCCGCTTCCACCCTGTCGAAATTGCTCTTTCGATGCTGATCAAGATCGGGGCCGTCTACCTGCTGGGTCCGGCCGCGTGGGCCGTGGTCGCGTTCGAGATCATCCTGAACGGCACCGCCATGTTCAACCACGCCAACATCCGCCTGCCCCTGTGGCTGGATGCCATCGTGCGCAAGGTGCTGGTGACGCCGGACATGCACCGGGTCCACCACTCGGTGCATCGGCACGAACATGACAGCAACTACGGTTTCGCCCTGTCGATCTGGGACCGGCTGTTCCGCACCTATATCCCGCAGCCAGAGGCCGGGCACGACGCCATGCAGGTGGGGCTGGAATGGCAGGACGATCGACCCAGCCGCCTTGGCTGGTCGCTGGCCCTGCCCTTTGCCCGAAAATGACGCTTGACCGGATCGAGGAAGCGGCTGCGTCCCACGGTCTGT
Organism: Pseudomonadota bacterium; assembly: GCA_038527345.1. GTDB lineage: Bacteria > Pseudomonadota > Alphaproteobacteria > Rhodobacterales > Rhodobacteraceae > Tateyamaria. The sequence continues at coordinate 14,999 of JBCBFX010000044.1, forward strand.
TCGTTATGGGATCGGTCGAAAACCGCGTGTTGCTTGGAACTGACGCGGATTGGTGGTCGGTGTTTATTCACTCACCGGAATACAGGAATGGTGTGGCCCACCCGGTCGATACCTGGTCCAAGCGCGTGATCGGTGACCTGGCACAGGCGTTCGATGCAAGCGCAGTCTACCCCTCGGACGGGCCGCCCTATGCCCCGTTTATCGCATGGGCGCTGGCCACGGGCCGCTTTTGGCAAAGCCCGACAGGCATGATGGTGCATGACCGGGCGGGGTTAATGATCTCGATCCGGGGCGCGCTGGTATGTGGCACCGCGTTCAGCAGCGAAGAAGACGCCCTAAACCCATGCGACAGCTGCGCCGACAAACCCTGCGTCGCCGCCTGCCCCGTGGGGGCGTTGCGCGCCGACGCACCCTATGACGTGCCGACCTGTAAGGCGTATCTTGATACGCCACCCGGGCGGGACTGCATGTCCGGTGGCTGCCATGTGCGCCGTGCCTGCCCGGTCAGTGCAGCCTTTGACAGGCCACAGGCGCAATCGGCTTTTCACATGAAGGCGTTCAACCCATGACCCGCACGCTGATCCTGATGCGCCACGCCAAGTCCAGTTGGGACACCCCCACGCTCAGCGATCATGAACGCCCGCTGAACGACCGGGGTCGAGCGTCGGCCAGCGCCATGGGCGACTGGCTGCGTGCACGAGGACACCTGCCTGACGCCGCCGTCAGTTCCGACAGCACGCGCACCGGGCAGACCTTTGTCGTGTTGGGGTTCGATGTGCCGGTGGACTATACCCGTGCGCTGTATCATGCAGGTCCCGAGGTGATGATGGATGTCTTGCGCAACCAGACGGCCGCAACCGTGCTGATGCTTGGCCACAACCCCGGCATAGCCGATTTCGCCGGGCGACTGGTCAACGCACCGCCCCCGCACCCTCGGTTCGACGATTACCCGACCTGCGCCACCACCGTGATCCGGTTTGATGTCGACGGCTGGAACGACATCGGCTGGCGCAACGGCCAGCCGATTGATTTCACGATACCAAGGGAACTGATGTAGGGTGCGCGTCTTACGCGCACCTTTGGTCAGTGACCCAAAATCTGGCTCAGGAAAAGCTGCGTCCGCGGGCTTTGCGGGTTGTTGAAGAACTCTTCCGGCTCGTTCTGTTCGACGATCTGACCTTCGTCCATGAAGATCACGCGGTTCGCCACCTGACGGGCAAAACCCATCTCGTGCGTCACGCACAGCATGGTCATGCCTTCTTCGGCCAGCGACACCATGGTGTCGAGCACCTCCTTGATCATCTCGGGATCCAGCGCCGACGTGGGTTCATCGAACAGCATGATGCGCGGCATCATGCAAAGCGACCGGGCAATCGCCACACGCTGCTGCTGACCGCCCGACAACTGGCCGGGATACTTGTCGGCCTGTTCCGGGATCTTCACCTTTTCAAGGAAGTGCATCGCCGTTTCCTCGGCCTCGCGCTTGGGTGTCTTGCGCACCCAGATCGGGGCCAGCGTGCAGTTTTCCAGAATCGTCAGGTGCGGGAACAGGTTGAAGTGCTGGAACACCATGCCGACCTCGGACCGGATCTTGTCGATGTTCTTGATGTCGGATGACAGCACGGTGCCATCGACCTCGACCCGCCCCTGCTGGTGTTCCTCCAGCGCATTGATGCAGCGGATCAACGTGGACTTGCCGGACCCCGACGGGCCCGCAATCACGATCCGCTCGCCCCTGTTCACGGTCAGGTCGATGTCACGCAGCACGTGGAACGTACCGTACCACTTGTTCATGTTTTCGATGCGGATCGCGACCTCGTCCGAGACCTGCATCTGTGTTGCTGTATCGTTCATACCATCCACTCCTTAGCGATGATCGGTCGCAAGCTGGCGTTCCAACCACTGCGAGTATTGAGAAATGCCGAAGCAGATGACGAAGAATATGAGCGCTGCAAATCCGAACAGCTCCCAATAGACCCCGTTCCAGTCGGTCGACGCCAGGATCGGACCACGGATCATGCCAAGCAGGTCGAACATCGAGATGATCGACACAAGAACCGTGTCCTTGAACAGACCCACCGCCACGTTCACGATCCCCGGGATCGAAATCTTGAGCGCCTGCGGCAGGATGATCAGCCGCATCGCCTGCGGATAGTCGAGGCCCAGACTGTCTGCGGCTTCATATTGCCCCCGCGGCAAGGCGGCGAGACCGCCCCGGATCACCTCGGCGATATAGGCTGCCGAGAACATGGTGATCATGATGATCACCCGCAGGATCAGGTCAAAGTTCGTGCCCGGCGGCAGGAAATAGGCCAGCACGACGTTCGCCACGAACAGCAGCGTGATCAGCGGCACACCCCGGATGAATTCGATGAAGACCACGCAGATCCACTTGATGATCGGCATGTCCGACTGACGGCCCAGCGCCAGCACGATGCCGATGGGCAGTGACAGCGACACACAGACCGTGCCCAGGATCATGTTGAGCATGAAGCCCCCCATGTCGCGGGACGCGATGGCCTGCAAGGCCGGTTCGGCCGGTGCAATCGCATCCACCACGAACCCGCCAATCCACCATGTCAGGGCCGCAGCAAGGACGCCGCCGAAAAAGCCCATGGCAAAGCTTTGCGTCACTAGCCGACTGTAGACCAGGTAACCCACCACAATCCCGACCAGCGCCAGGATCGGCGTATAGATCGTGCCCCCCCAGATCAGGTAGAATGCGATGAACGGATACAACCCGGTCACGATCAGCAACTGGCGCGGCACGTATTTGACAAAGAGCACCGGTGCCGCCGCGACGAACAGCAGCACAAAGGCCAGCGTCGGGCGCCAGTACAGCGCTTCGGGATATGTGAACCCGAACAGCAACTGGTTCCAGCGTTCTGTCAGTACCGAAAAGCAACCGCCGGTGGCACCATCCAGCACCTCGCGGCATTCGCGGATGTTGGAGGTGTTCCAGACCCCGTTGAACAGCCATGGCAGGAACCCCGACAGCAGGTAGTACACGAAGTACAGCGACACCAGCGTCAGCGCCGTGCCCCACAGCCCGTTGAAAAGGTTGTGACGCATCCAGCCGATCACGCCCACCTCAGACGCGGGCGGCGCCTGCTGGGGCAGGGTTTCCGTGCGCACAAAGGCGATGTTCTGAGAAGTATCCGTCATCTCACCGCTCCTTCAGCTTCACGGAGTTGTTGTAAACGTTCATCACCGCCGAGATCGAAAGCGAGATCACGAGGTAGAACAGCATCAACAGCAGCACCGCCTCGATCGCGCGACCAGTCTGGTTCAGCGTGATGCCGCCCAGTGTGGCCGTGATGTCCATGTAGCCTACGGCGATGGCCAGCGACGAGTTCTTGGTGATGTTCAGGTACTGCGAGATGAGCGGCGGGATGATGACCCGCAGCGCTTGCGGCAGGATCACCAGGTTCATGATCCGCCCCGGACGCAGGCCCAGCGACGCCGCCGCCTCGGTCTGGCCCTTGCTGATGGCCTGGATACCGGCCCGCACATTTTCGGCGATAAAGGCCCCCGTGTAGATCGACAGCGCCAGCCACAGCGCGATCAGTGACCCGCGCGCCCAGCCGCCACCACGGAAGTTGAAACCCTTGAGTTCCGGGTTCTCGAACCCGAGACCCATGATGATGAACATCAGACCCACAGGCAGGATCCAGATGGCAGTATTGATCCAGATGGTGTTGGGCCGAACCCCCGTCGCTTCCTGCCTGGCGCTGGCCCATTTACCGACCTGCCGAACGCCAAAGAAGGACGCAACAAGAATGACCAGGATGATCAGCCAGTCATATCCCGGGCTGCCGGTCAGCGAATTAGCAAAGACAGGTTTGGGAAAGAACACGCCCCGGCCGGTAAATGCAAAGCTGTCAAACAGCATCGACGCGGTGGCATTTTCGCCGCGGAACGCCTTGGGCTGCGGCAGCACGATCAGGAAGACAGCGTTGATCATCAGGATCCAGATCAGGACCGGCACATTCCGGAACGCCTCGACATAGACCGCCATCAGCTTTGAGATCAGCCAGTTGTTCGACAGGCGCAATACACCTGCAACCACGCCCAGCACCGTCGCGGTGAGGCAGGCCAGAAAGGCCACCAGCAGCGTGTTCAGCACGCCCACGATGGTGGCCCGCCAGTGCGTCGACTGGCTGGTGTATTCGATCAGGCGCTGGTTGATGTCATAGCCCGCCGGTTCGCCCAGAAACTGGTACGAAATGTTCAGGCCCGCCGCGGCGAGGTTGGCAAACAGATTGCTCAACAGCCAGGCAAACGCAGCAATCAGTGCGACCAGCGCAATGAATTGGAATGTGTATGAACGATACCGCGTGTCGTTGATCAACATCGACAGGCGGAACGACTCCTGTGGAGGGTCGGTCATCGTGGTCATGGAGAAGGTCCCCGTGGTTCCTGGCCTTGGTTTTTTGCGTCTGAAAGCGCGTGGCCGGGTTTCTAGCTGTTGGTTGCACCCCCAAGGCCGAACACGGCCCCTGATGCGCAAGGGGCGCAGGGATCAACCTGCGCCCCCTGGCTTGGTATCTTAGCGGAAGGGCGGGCTGTAGATCAGGCCGCCATCGGTCCACTGAGCGTTCAGGCCACGGGCCAGACCGATCGGCGTGGATTCACCGATGTTCTTTTCGAAGATCTCACCGTAGTTGCCGCCTGCGCTGATGGCTTTCATCGCCCAGTCAGCTTCCAGACCCAGCATCTCGCCCAGGGTGCCTTCGGTGCCCAGGATACGGTTGATTTCCGGGTTGTTGGTGCCAGCGCCCATTTCGGCGATGTTGGCCGAGGTGATGCCCAGCTCTTCGGCCGAGATCAGCGCGTTCAGGGTCCAGCGGACCACGTCGCCCCACTCGTTGTCACCGTGACGGACCAGCGGGCCCAGCGGTTCCTTGGAGATGATTTCGGGCAGCAGAACGTGATCACCGGGGGCTTCGAACGTGGCGCGGGTTGCGGCCAGGCCCGATGCGTCGGTGGTGTATACGTCACATGCGCCAGCCAGGTACTGCTGTTGCGCTTCGGCGTTGGTTTCGATCGGAACCGGCTCGTAGCTGATGTTGTTCGAGCGGAAGAAGTCCGCCAGGTTCAGCTCGGTGGTGGTGCCGGTCTGGATGCAGACGGTCGCGCCGTCCAGGTCCTTGGCCGAAGACACGCCCAGATCCTTGGGCACCATGAAGCCCTGACCATCATAGTAGTTCACGCCAACAAAGGTGAACTTCAGGTCAACGTCACGGCTGAACGTCCAGGTGGTATTCCGGGCCAGCATGTCGATTTCGCCCGACGCCAGCGCGGTAAAGCGGGTCTTGCCGGTCGTCGGAACGAATTCCACGGCAGCAGCATCGCCCAACACGGCCGCAGCGACCGCACGGCAGACCGATACGTCAAAGCCATTCCATTCGCCATTTGCGTCCGGTGCGGCAAAGCCGACCAGACCTGTGGTCACGCCGCAGTTCAGTTTGCCGCGTGCTTTCACGTCATCAAGCGTACCAGCAGCCGCAACACCGGCCGCCAGGCCGGCGACGGTCAGCGCGCCAAAGAATACGGATTTTTTCATTTTTACCTCTTCCTGATTTTCCGCCGAGGAACGACGGCTGTTCCGACAGTGCCATCCGGCGCGGTCGGAGGTGATTTCGGACGGTTCACGCCGTCCAGTGGGCGATAGTCTGTCTGAATTCATTGCAAAACGTCAAGGGCAGCTTGATCAATTTCGATGCGTAATCATGCGTATGCGAACACGTTTTCAGAACGGGCTGACGTTACGCGACGGCAACGTCAAATACGGCCTTTGCATGGAAAAAGGCCTTTTGCTTAACCTTTTGCGTGGCTTCAGCTTCTTCGTCGACGCCCCATTGTTCCGCCTGCCAGATTTCATCCAGCCGCGAGGCCGCCCAAATCTCGGGCAGACTGGTCATGTCCTTGGCAGCGGCAAAACCCAGGATCAGCGATCCGGTCAGGCTGACCAGATCGTGAAAACCCGCCAACTCGAAATCGGTCAGTGCGTGGGTTCGGTCCGACAGGGTCTGCAACGCCGCAGCATCCTGTGATTCGTGCATCAGCCCGGTACGCGGTGACAGGCGCGCCCCCAGAACGTCTGCCGCCCAGTCCAGATACGGATCCCAGACGTCGGCCTGGCGCGTTACCAGTTCCTCGGGCGCATCCGCCCGATAACACAGCAAATCCGCATCCCCATAGGCCGCCAGCATGTCCGCCACTTCGGTGCGTTGCACGGCAACCTTGTCGATTGCGGCATTCGCGGTGCGCGTGAACGGCATCGACAGCGGATCGACCTCGCCCTCTTGTGCCGCCCATTCGGCGGCGACAGCCCGGGCCATCGCCGCGGTCGGCAGAACCAGCGGAGCCTTGGCCGGCGTCTTGATCCCGCGCCCGTCCAGCAGCACGGTCCAGCCTGCCGCGCCCTTGTCGACCGTGGCTTCGGTCCAGAACCGTTTCTGTTTCCACTCGCTCATGGCTCAGGCTCCCATATCGCATGCAGCGCTGCGTCCAGCGCATCGAAATCGCGGATCACTGCGTGCGCTCCGTGCATCTGGTCGGGCGAATGGTATCCCCAACCCACACCGACAAAAGGCACGCCCGCCCCCTGCGCCATCTGCATGTCAAAAGTCGTGTCGCCCAGCATCACCGCATCCCGCGCCGCCACCCCGGCCTCGACCAGCGCGGTCATCACCATGGACGGGTGCGGCTTGGATGGGTGATGATCCGCCACCTGGCAGGTCACGAAATAGCGGGCCAGACCATGCGCCTCGAGCAGCGCATCGAGGCCCCGTTTGGATTTTCCGGTGGCAATGCCCAACAATGTGTCGGGCTGATCGTGCAACCGCTCGATCGCCGCCCGCGCCCCGGGATACAGAGGCGATTGATCCGCCGCCCCCAGCGACAACCGCTTGGATGCAAAGGCATTCTTGTAGGCCTGCACCAACCCATCCCGGTCCGCATCCGGGGCCAGCACCGCCATTGCCTGCGGCAGGGACAGGCCCACGATGGACAAAATATCGCTGCGCGCGGGCGGCTCCAGCCCATGGGCATCGAACGCCTGCGCCATGCAGGCCACGATGGTGCCCTGGCTATCGACCAGCGTGCCGTCGAAGTCGAAAATCACCAGTTTCAGGGTCACAGCGCCTCGAACGGGTCGTCGGCGGCCAGATCCTCGGTCCAGCCCAGCGTGTCCCAGCTTTCCGCCATATGTGGCGGCAGGGGGGCAGTCACGGTAATGGGCTTGCGCGTTTCGGGGTGTTCAAACCGCATCATCCGCGCGTGCAGGTGCAGCTTTTTCGAGATGATGCCGCCCAGTTGGGCCCCCCACCCGTCGCCCAGGTTTTCCTGGCCCGACCCACCGTATTTGCCATCACCGATGATCGGATGGCCGATTTCGGCCATGTGGGCGCGCAGCTGGTGCGTGCGCCCCGTGATCGGTTCCATCGCCACCCACGCGGCACGAGAGGCCACGCGAAACAGTGTGGCATAGAGCGTATGCGCGCGCTTGGCCCCCGGCGTGGCATCCATGTCGCGGGGATGCACGGCCAGCATCTTTTCGCCTTCTCCCCCGCGCCCCCGGCCCGGTGCCTTGACCAGCCCGTACTTGATCTCGCCCAGATAGGGGGTCGGGACGCCTGCGACGAGTGCCCAGTATATCTTGCGCGTTTCGCGGTGCCGCATCGCCGCCGTCAGCGCCTTGGCCGCCATACGGGTGCGGGCCAGCAGCAGGACGCCGGATGTGTCCTTGTCCAACCGGTGCACAAGGCGCGGCTTGTCGTCGTAATCGTATTGCAGCGCCTCGGCCAGGCCATCCACATGGCGGGTCTGGCCCGACCCGCCCTGGGTCGGCAGGCCCGCGGGCTTGTTCAGCGCGATGACGTGGTCATCCTGATAGATCACGCATTCGCGGATCATCCGGGCATCCTTGTCGGACACCGCGCTGTGTTCGCGCACAGGTGCGGGACGGTCGGGCAAGGGCGGCACCCGCACGGCCTGCCCTTCCTCGACCCGGGTGGCGGATTTTACCCGTCCGCCATCGACACGGCATTCGCCCTTGCGGCACATCTTTTCGATCATGCCCTGGCTCAGCTGCGGAAAGCGGCGTTTCAGGAAACGGTCCAGCCGCTGGTCGCCCTCGTCCGCACCCACGGTAATGGTCTGTACACCACTCATGCAAAAAGCCCCCGGGCCAGCATCAGGCCCAGCCCAAGACCACCAACCGACAGGCCCACCGACAGCGCGATATACAGCGCCGCCTGCCCGGTCGCCCCGCGTTCGATCAGGGTCATGGTTTCGAGGCTGAAGGCCGAGAACGTGGTGAACCCGCCCAGCAGACCCGTCATCACGAAGGGGCTCAGATGGGTCAGGCCACGATGAGCGGCCGCCACCACGAACACACCCATCAGGAATGACCCGATGACATTGGCCCCTATGATGGCCACGGGAAAATCGGCCGGTCCGGTCAGGCGCAACAGGCCCACGCCCCACAGCCAGCGCAAGGATGCACCAATCGCCCCGCCAAGGGCCACGAGAGACAAGGTTGAAAACATGCGCGGTCTCTCACGTGAACGGCGGCAAGAGTCAACACGCGGCTCAGTCTTGCCGTTTGGCCCGCAGCTTGGCGAAATACTCCACCCGCTTCAGCAAATCCCGTTCGAACCCGCGTTCCACGGGCTGATACAGGTCCGGACGGTCCATGCCGTCGGGAAAGTAATTGGCACCGGAAAACCCGTCTTCGGCATCATGATCATAGGCATAGCCGGCGCCATAGCCCTGATCCTTCATCAACGCAGTGGGCGCGTTCAGGATGTGCTTGGGCGGCGGGTGCGACCCGGTATCCTTGGCCGCACGGCGCGCGCCCTTGTAGGCCACGTAGGCGGCGTTGGATTTCGGCGCGAGCGCCAGGTAGATCAACGCCTGCGCCAACGCCAGTTCGCCCTCGGGGCTGCCAAGCCGTTCGTAGGTTTCCCACGATTGCAGGCAGACCGCCTGGGCCTGCGGGTCCGCCAGGCCAATATCCTCGACCGCCATGCGCGTCATGCGTCGGGCGAGGAAACGCGGGTCTTCGCCGCCCTCAAGCATCCGGGCGAACCAGTAGAGTGCGGCGTCCGGATCGGACCCGCGCACCGATTTGTGCAAGGCGCTGATCAGGTTATAATGCGCGTCCCCGGACTTGTCGTATTGCGCCGCACGGCGCATCAGGCGCTGCGCCAACTGCTCTGGTGTCAGCGGGTCGTCCACATCCCACGCCATCACCTGTTCCACCAGGTTCAGCAGCGCGCGGCCATCGCCATCGGCCATCTCCAGCAGCGCCTCGCGCGCAGGTCCGTTCAGCGGAAGCGCCTTGTCCAGTTCCTGTTCGGCCCGCTGCGCCAGCCGTTCGAGGTCTTTCAGGTCCAGCCGTTCCAGCACCAGCACCTGCGCGCGGCTCAGCACCGCGGCGTTCAGTTCGAAACTGGGGTTTTCCGTCGTGGCCCCCACCAGCAGGATGGTGCCATCCTCCATATGTGGCAGGAACCCGTCCTGCTGCGCCTTGTTGAAACGGTGGATTTCGTCAACGAACAGCAGCGTGCCCTGTCCGTTCTGGCGGCGTATCTTGGCGGCCTCGAACACCTTGCGCAGCTCCGGCACGCCGGTGAAGATCGCGCTGATCTGCACGAAATGCAGGTCGGTTTCATGGGCCAGCAGGCGGGCGATGGTCGTCTTGCCCACGCCGGGCGGTCCCCAGAAGATCAGCGAACTCAAGGCCCCCGACCGCAACATCACCGTCAGCGGCGCATCGGGTCCCAGCACCTGCGCTTGCCCGATCACCTGATCCAGGCGCTGCGGGCGCAAGCGGTCGGCCAGGGGGCGCGGGCCGGTGTCCGGCACGGGGTCAGTGGCGAAAAGGTCCGCCACCTCAGAACCGCAACATCACGCGGCCATTGCCACGGGTCAGGCGCACGGTGGTGCCGCGGCGAGCAGCCGCGAGGGCGTTGGCAGCATCTACAGGGTCAGCGATGCGCTGGCGGTTGATGCGGTCCAGCACATCGCCACGGCGCAGACCCACGCGCCGCCCGACCTGACCGGGCTCCAGCACCACGACCCCCTGGGCTGCGATGGGCAGGTTCAGTTCCGCCAACACCGCCGGATTGACCCGCGCGACCGTCAGACCCGGCAGGCTGGTGCCTTCGGGCAAGGTGATCTCGTCCCGCGGTGGTACGTCGGGCGGGGGGATCAGGGCAACGGTCAGATCCGTCACTGCGCCATCCCGCAGTCGGGTCATCTGTGCGGTGTCGCTGACACTCGCCACGCTCATACGGTACAGCATCTCGCCGGGGCTGTTGACGGGCGCGCCGTTCACGGCCAGCACCACATCGCCCACCGCGAACCCCGCCTGCGCCAGCGGGCTTAGCGGGTGCAGGCCCGACAAAAGGATGCCCTGCGGCCGTGTCTGGTCCAGCATCTCGGCGAAATCGGCGTCGACCGCCTGGCCGGTGGCCCCGGCCCAGGGCCGCTGAAACCGGTCGTTGCCGTCGCGCGCCTGGCGCAGGACCGCGGCCACCAGGTCGGCCGGAATGGCAAAGCCGATGCCATTCGATCCGCCCGACCGGGTCAGAATGCGGGTGTTGATGCCCAGCAGACGGCCCTGCACATCCACCAGCGCCCCGCCGGAATTGCCGGGATTGATGGGCGCATCGGTCTGAATGAAATACCCCGCCCCGGTCCCGTTGCTGCCCCCCGACCGGGCCAGCGCCGACACGATGCCCGACGTCACCGTCTGGCCCACGCCAAACGGGTTTCCGATGGCAAGCACCAATTCGCCCACCTCGACCGTTTCGCTGTCGCGCAGCGGCAGAAACGGCAGGTCTTCGGCACCGTCGATCTTGAGAATGGCCAGATCGCTGGCCTGATCGCCCAGCAGCACACGGGCGGCATATTCACGCCCGTCATTCAGCACCACGCTGATGTCAGTGGCTTGTCCCACTACGTGATAGTTCGACACAACGATCCCGTCCGGGCCAAGTATCACGCCCGATCCCAGCGAGTTCTGAACCCGCGGGGTGGGCTGACCGAACCCTTCGAAGAACCGTTCAAAGAACGGATCATCCATGAACGGTGTGCGGCGGGTTTCACGGATGAAGCGGACATAGATGTTGACGACCGCAGGCGCGGTCTCGCGTACCAACGGGGCAAAAGTCAGCGTGATTTCGGATTGCGATTGCGGCACGCGGGTCTCGGCCTGTGCGCTCAGTGCGGACATGCCCAGCAACAGGATCAGCAGCAGATGTTTCGTGGTCGTCGCCATGTGCGCTTGGATATGCGCCCTGCTCCGGCCGAATGCAACAGAAGTGATGGAACGCAATTCCGGCCCTGTGCATTGACGTACACTGACGACGCAGGACCGCCGTCAACCGACAGCAAGGAAAGGAGACCTGACGAGATGGCAAAACTGGACGAAGGCACATGGGTTGTGGTGGCTGACAGCGAAAAGGCGCTGTTCCTGCGCAACCTTACCGATCAACAGGATCCGAATTTCGAAGTGACCGACGTGGAAACACAGGAAAACCCGTCCGACGGCGCGCAATCGGCCAACCGGCCCGGGCGCATGCAAGATGGCGGTCCCGGGCACAAGTCGGCCTTTGACGACACCGACTGGCACCAACTGGCCAAGGAGCGGTTTGCAAAGGAACTGTCGGACATTCTGTACGCCGAAGCGCACAAGGGCGCATTCGACAAGCTGGTGCTGGTGGCGTCGCCGCAGGTGCTGGGCACGCTGCGCAGCGACATGCACAAGGAAGTGACGGACAAGATCGTCGCCGACATTCCCAAGACCCTGACCAACCATCCCATGGACGAGATCGAAAAGATCGTGAAAGCGGAACTGGACGCGTCCTGAAACGCAAAACGCCGCCCTCGCGCAGGGGGCGGCGTTTCATCGGTAGGTCAGCGCCGATTATCCTTCGGCGGCTTCCTCTGCGGCGACGCGGGCCTTGTCGGCGGCACCCTTGGCGTCGCGGTCGCGGTCGACGAATTCGATGATGGCCATGGGCGCCATGTCACCATAACGGAACCCTGCCTTGAGCACGCGGACATAACCGCCCTGACGGTCGGCATAGCGGGGGCCGAGCACGTCAAAGAGCTTGGCGACGTACTGGTCCTCTTTCAGGCGGGCGGCGGCCTGACGGCGGGCGTGCAGATCACCGCGCTTGGCCAGCGTGACCAGCTTCTCCACGATGGGACGCAGTTCCTTGGCCTTGGGCAGGGTGGTCTTGATCTGTTCGTGTTCTATCAGCGACCCGGCCATGTTCGCGAACAGCGCCTTGCGGTGTTCGTGGGTCCGGTTCAGGCGGCGGTAGCCTCGTGCGTGACGCATTTTCTTTCTCCGTTCATGTGCCCTCTACGGGCGGTTTTGCTTTGTCCGGCCTTGGGTGCGTGCCCGCGGCTCTCCTTGGGAGCGACGCTCCGGGGTGTAAGGTGCGCAGTAAATGCGCACCCTACGTAGGGTGTGCCCTAAGGGCGCACCAAACCTTAAAAATTATCCTCGAACTTCTTGGCCAGGTCCTCGATATTGTCCGGCGGCCAGTCCTCGACATCCATGCCAAGGTGCAGGCCCATGCCCGACAGCACTTCCTTGATCTCGTTCAGCGACTTGCGGCCGAAGTTCGGCGTGCGCAGCATCTCTGCTTCGGTCTTCTGGATCAGATCGCCGATATAGACGATGTTGTCGTTCTTCAGGCAGTTGGCGGAACGGACAGACAGTTCCAGTTCGTCCACTTTCTTCAGCAGCAGCGGGTTGAATTCCAGCCCGTCGTCGTCGTCCTGACGGCTTGCCGATTCCGGCTCGTCGAAGTTGACGAAGATGCCCAGCTGGTCCTGCAGGATACGCGCGGCGAATGCCACGGCGTCGTCCGGGGTCAGCGATCCATCGGTTTCCACCTTCATGGTCAGCTTGTCATAGTCCAGCACCTGGCCCTCGCGGGTGGGCTGCACGTCGTAGCTGACCTTTTTGACAGGCGAATAGATCGCGTCGATCGGGATCAGGCCGATGGGTGCGTCCTCGGGCTTGTTCTTGTCGGCCGACACGTAACCCTTGCCGGTATTGACGGTCAGTTCCATGTACAGATCCGCACCGTCATCAAGGTGACAGATCACGTGGTCACGGTTCAGGATCTCGATACCGGCGGATTCGGTGATGTCACCGGCGGTGACAACGCCCGGACCCTTGGCCGAAATCGACAGGCGCTTGGGCCCCTCGACTTCCATGCGCAGGCTCACGCCCTTGAGGTTCAGGATGATGTCGGTGACGTCCTCGCGGACACCGGCCACGGACGAAAACTCGTGCAGCACGTTGTCGATCTGCACGCTTGTTATCGCAGCGCCCTGCAACGACGACATCAGCACGCGGCGCAGCGCGTTGCCCATGGTCAGACCAAAGCCACGCTCCAGCGGTTCGGCCACGACGGTGGCCTGGCGCGCGGGTTCATTGCCCGGTTTCACGTCCAATTGTTGCGGCTTGATCAGTTCGGCCCAGTTCTTGTGGATCATGCGTCCCTCCATTCCTGCCAGCGTGCCATGTCCCAACACACCAGCGCCCGAGGTTTCAAATGCGGATTGGGGCCGTGCAAAAACACACGCGGCCCCAAAAAACTTCAGTTGTCGCTTAGACGCGGCGGCGCTTGGGCGGACGGCAGCCGTTGTGTGCAATCGGCGTCACGTCGCGGATCGACGTGATGTTGAAGCCAACGGCGGCCAGGGCGCGCAGTGCGCTTTCACGGCCCGAACCGGGGCCCTGCACTTCGACTTCCAGCGTCTTCACACCGTGTTCCTGCGCTTTGCGGCCTGCATCCTCGGCAGCCATCTGGGCAGCGTAAGGCGTGGATTTCCGCGAACCCTTGAAGCCCATGGTGCCAGCCGACGACCATGCAATGGCGTTGCCCTGCACGTCCGAGATCAGGATCTTGGTGTTGTTGAACGACGAATTCACGTGGGCCACGCCCGCCGCGATATTCTTGGAGACCTTGCGCTTGCCGCGCCGTGTATCACGTGCCATCGGTGCGCCTCCTTATTTCTTCTTGCCGGCAATGGCCTTTGCGGGGCCTTTGCGGGTGCGAGCGTTGGTGTGGGTGCGCTGACCGCGCACCGGCAGGTTGCGACGGTGACGCAGGCCACGGTAGCAGCCCAGGTCCATCAGGCGCTTGATGTTCATCTGCGTCTCACGGCGCAGGTCACCTTCGACGGTGAAGTTCTCGTCGATGTGCTCGCGGATCTTCAGAACCTCGGCGTCGCTCAGTTCGTTCACGCGACGATGCGCTTCGATGCCGACGGCTTCACAGATTTTCTGGGCGGAAGTGTTGCCGATACCCGTGATATAGGTCAGGGCGATCGGAACACGTTTGGCGGTGGGGATGTTGACCCCTGCAATACGTGCCACTTGGGCTTTCCTTTCGTTGCGGACCCGTAGTTCCGGGTCCTTTTTTCACAACATAAGCCCGCAGTTTTTGCCTGCGGGCCAAGTCGATCAGGTGATCCGGCCAGACGCGTTCCAGCCGCTGATTCTCGTTAGAGATGGCGTGATCTATGCCCAGATGCCCGCGTCGTCAACCCCAGCGCGTCAGGCATTCAGTGCGCTGGCGATGTCGGCCTTGACGGCGTCCATCTCGGCCATGCCGTCGACGCGCCTCAGCAGGCCATGGGCAAAGTAGAAACCCATCAGCGGCGAGGTCTGCTTGTAGTACTCCAGCAGGCGGGTGCGCAGGCTGTCGGCATTGTCGTCTGCGCGGCGCTTAAAGTTGTTCTCGGCTCCGCAATTGGTGCATTTGCCATCCGCCGGGATCGGCTTGGTCGCGTCGTTATAGACCTCGCCGCACATGCCGCATGTCGCCCGCCCCGATATCCGCTCGACCAGCGCTTCGTCCTGCACACGAATTTCCACCACGGCGTCCAGGCTTTGACCAACCTCCTTCAGCAGGTCATCCAGCGCGACGGCCTGTGCCAACGTCCGGGGGAAGCCGTCAAAGATATAGCTGTGATCGGGGTTGGCTTCGAGCTGTTCGCGGATCAGGCCGATGACGATCTCGTCCGTGACCAGTTTGCCCGCGGCCATCACCTCGGCCACCTTGTTGCCCATCTCGGTCCCGCTGTCCTTGGCCGCGCGCAGCATGTCACCTGTGGACAGTTGCACCATGCCGCGTTCTTCCACCAGGAAACGCGCTTGCGTTCCCTTGCCCGCACCGGGCGGGCCAAGCAGGATGATATTCATTTGGTCTTATCTCCGGACAGGGCTGCGTTTGCGGCGCCCTTTGGAGCCTTTGCCGCGCAGTTGCGATTTTTCAATCAGACCTTCGTACTGGTGGGCCAGAAGATGGCTTTGCACCTGCTGGATCGTGTCCATGGTCACGGACACGACAATCAGCACGGAGGTGCCGCCAAAGTAGAAGGGAATGGCAAACTCACCGCGCAGGATTTCCGGCAGCAGACACACCGCCGCCAGATAGGCAGAGCCCAGCACCAGGATGCGATTGACCACGTATTCCAGATATTCCTCGGTCTTCTTTCCAGGACGGATGCCGGGCACGAACCCGTTCTGGTTCTTCAGGTTCTCGGCCACGTCTTCGGGTTTGAAGGACACGTTGAAGGTGTAGAAATAGGCAAAGAACACGATCATCAGGGCAAAGAATGCCAGGTACAGCGGCTGCCCGGGGCCGAAGTTCGCCAAAAGCCAGCTCATCACCGGGTTGGTCGAGTTGCCCGAAAAGGTGCTGATGGTGATCGGCAAAAGCAGCAGGGACGAGGCAAAGATCGCCGGGATCACGCCCGCCGGGTTCACCTTGACCGGCAGGTGGCTGGAGCCGCCGTCATACATCTTCATCCCCACCTGCCGGCGCGGATACTGGATGTGGATCTTGCGCAGGGCGCGTTCCATGAACACCACGAACGTGATGGTGGCGATGACCATGACGATCACACCCACGATGATCGCGGGGCTGATGGCCCCGGACCGGCCACTGGCAAAGAACTGCGCCAGTGCGGCAGGCACCTCGGCGATGATGCCGACAAAGATGATCAGCGAAATGCCGTTGCCGATGCCGCGCGCGGTAATCTGCTCACCCAGCCACATCAGGAACATGGTGCCGCCCACAAGGGTGATCAGGCACGAAATGCGAAAGAACATGCCCGGATCGGTCACGATATCGCCCGCTTCCAGCGACACGGCAAGGCCGTAAGCCTGCAACGTGGCCAGCGCCACGGTGCCGTATCGGGTGTATTGGTTGATCTTCTTGCGCCCCTGTTCGCCCTCTTTCTTGAGCTGTTCCAGCTTGGGCACCATCGACGTCATCAGCTGAACGATGATCGAGGCCGAGATATAAGGCATGATCCCGAGGGCAAAGATGCCCATACGGCCCAGCGCACCACCGGTGAACATGGACACCATGCCACCGATGCCCTGGCCCGCCTGTTCCATGAACTCGCGCAGGGCGGCCCCGTCGATGCCGGGCACCGGGATAAAGGTGCCAAGGCGATAGACGATCAGCAGCCCCAGCGTGAACAGGATGCGGTTGCGCAGGTCGGTGGCCTTGCCCAGAGCGCTCCAGCTCGTGTTGGCGGCCATGTTCTCGACGGCAGATACCATGCGGGCGTTGTCCTTTATGGCAAAACGCCGCCCGGGCCGTTTTCCGGCGGGCGGCGTAATGGAAAACTAGGGCCTATGTAAGCCGCAGTCCCGCGGCTCACAAGGCATCAAAGTGGCTTACTCTGCGGCCGCCGCCGATGTGGCAAGCGTTCCGCCTGCCTTTTCAACCGCGTCCACGGCCGATTTCGACGCGCCGGTCACCTGCAGATCAACTTTGCTTGTGATCTCGCCCTTGGCCAGAACACGCACGCCATCCAGCTTGCGACGGACCAGACCGCTTTCGATCAACGCGTCCTCGGTGATGGCAGTCTTGGCGTCCAGCTTGCCGGCGTCGATGAATTTCTGGATCAGGCCCAGGTTCACAACGGCAAACGCCTTGCGGTTCGGCTTGTTGAAGCCGCGCTTGGGCAGACGTTGGTACAGCGGCATCTGGCCGCCTTCGTAGCCGTTGATGGCCACACCCGAACGGGATTTCTGACCCTTGATACCACGGCCACCCATCTTGCCGGTGCCGGAACCGGGGCCACGACCAACGCGCTTGCGTTTCTTGGTGGCACCCTCGTTGTCACGAAGTTCGTGCAGTTTCATATCGCTTCTCCTTTGCCGGATGTGACCCACGAAGCGATGACGGGCCAACCACGGCGTTTCTTGATTGATTCTTGCGGCGCTGACACGCCACCGGGGGCGTATAGACGGGGCCGCGGCACTGATCAAGAGGCAAGGGACCGGACCTGCCGCACACCGGCCCGCGCTTCACAGTAAGGAATACCAGACTCACAGTAATTTCGCGTCCGTTGTAGCGTTCTTCATGTTAGCAATTTCGTGTCGATCGTATTGACGGCACACGCATTCCAAGGCCCCCGCGATGCGGGGAATTTTCGGAGAAGACCTTTGATTGAAGCGCTTTTTCAAGGCGGCGACCTGTTGCGCCTTGCCGGCATCCTGTCGGCGCTGCTCGGCCTGATCGCCTTTGTGCCATATGCACTGAACACGCTGCGGGGGCGCACGCACCCGCAGCGTGCTTCGTGGCTGATCTGGTCGGTTCTGGGCTCGATCGCGCTGGCCTCCCAGATCGCCGAAGGCGCCACCGACTCGCTCTGGTTCGCGGCTATCAAAGTGGGCGGTACGCTTGTCATCTTTGCCTTGGCCGTGATCGGCGGGCGCGGCGCTTTCGTCAAGAAAAGCGAAGCATGGATACTTGTGGCAGCCGCCCTTGGAATTGTGCTGTGGTTCCAGACCAAGACGCCCGCTTATGCGCTGGCCATCAGCATCTCGATCTCGTTGCTTGGCGGGATGGCGACGATCCGGCAGGCCTATCACACGCCGCATACCGAACACATGTTCATGTGGGCCACATCGTTTGCCGCATC
>JBCBFX010000045.1:0-32116 GCA_038527345.1 Pseudomonadota bacterium
CCGAAACCGCAAGATCGACGTGCTGCGCAAGCAGCGTCGCCCGGAACCAGAAGACCTCGGGTGGGGACCCGAGCACGAACCAGAGCAGGCCGATGTGATGGCCCTGCAACAGGAGAGCGAACAATTGGGCAAGGCTATCGCGGCCCTGCCCCCCGCCCAGCGGGAATTGATACAAAAGGCGTATTTCGGGGACCTGTCCCACAGCGAAATCGCCGATCAGACCGGTCTGCCACTTGGCACGATCAAATCGAGGATTAGGTTGGCGCTTGAACGGTTGCGCCACGCAATGAAGTGATATGACGATGGAACAGAACATCAAACACCACCTGACGGATGATATCCTGATGGCCTATGCTGCGGGTACGTTGCCCGAGGCCTTCAATCTGATGGTCGCAACACATGTATCGTTGTGTGACAGCTGTCGCGCACAGGTCGCCAGCTTCGAAGCCGTCGGGGGCGAGGTGCTGGACCAGACCCTGGACAATGCAGCGTCGATGGATGCAGACAGCCTGGCGGCCACACTCTCTTTGATCGCGGGCGGCGCACCCGATGAAATCCGCATGAGGCCTGTAGCGGGATCCATCCTGCCCGGTCCTTTGCAGGACTATGTCGGTGGCGACCTGAGCACGGTGAAATGGCGCAGCATCGGGATGGGTGTGAAACAGGCGATCCTGCCCACATCCAAGGATGCATCGGCCCGGCTGCTGTTCATCCCCGCAGGCGCGGCGATGCCGGACCACGGGCACCATGGCACCGAGATGACCATGGTGTTGCAGGGTGCGTTTCAGGACGAAGACGACTATTTCGCCCGCGGCGACGTGGAACTGGCCGACCCCGAGATGCACCACACGCCGATTGCAGACATCCACGAGGACTGCATCTGCCTGGCCGTGACCGATGCACCGCTGCGCTTCGAAGGCATTCTGCCGAAAATCGCGCAACGCTTCGCCCGGATCTGACCGAAGTCGGGGCGGACGACACGTCCGCCTTACATAAGGCGCACCTTGGTGCGCCCTATTCCGCGGCCTGCGGCGGAGTGCCGAGAGGCAGAGGTTTGTCCTTGCCTTCGGCCAATTCCTCGAAATCGAAATTGTCCAGTTTCGCCGCCCGTTTGCCCGCGCGTTCGGCGGCGGTGGTAATCCCCTCCACGTCGCGGCGGGCCTGATCGAAATGGGTTTCCAGCTTGCCCGCCCGTTCGACCACCAGTTCCACATCGCGGTGCAGGTTGCGCAGCATTTTGCGGATCTCACCCGCTTGTTCCCGCATTCGCGCGTCCTTCAGAATGGCGCGCATCGTGTTCAGCGTCGCCATGCAGGTGGTGGGCGACACGATCCAGACCCGCTTGTCAAAGCCTTCGCGCACCAGGTCCGGGAAATTGGCGTGCAGTTCGGCATACACCGCCTCGGACGGCAGGAACATCAGCGCGCCGTCGGCGGTTTCCCCGTCGATGATGTATTTGTCCGCGATGTCCGTGATGTGTTTGCGCACCGCCACCTTCATCGCCGCCACGGCCTGTTTCAGCGCGTGATCGGTGTCAGCGACCCGCAGCGCCTCATAGGCCTCAAGCGGAAACTTGCTGTCTATGACGATGGGACCCGGCGGATTGGGCAGGTGGATCATGCAGTCGGCGCGCTTGCCATTGGGCAGCGTGGGCTGCCAGGCATAGCTGTCGCTGGGCAGTGCCTTGGACACGATATCGCGCAACTGGATTTCACCAAACGCGCCGCGCGTCTGCTTGTTCGACAGGATATCCTGCAGGCTCAGGACATCGCCCGACAGCTTGGTAATATTGTCCTGCGCCTTGTCGATGGCCGCCAGCCGTTCCTGCAACTGGGTCAGGCTGGTGCTGGTCTGCTTGGACGAGCCGTGCAGGGTTTCCTTCATCCGCTCCTGCATGTCCGTCAGCGCACGGTTCTGGCGCATGGCATTGTCGGCCAACCGGTCCTGCATCTGCTGCTGCACAGCGCCCAGCCGCTGTTCCAGCGTCTGCGCCAATTGCGCCTGCCCGGTGGTCGCGGTGTCCGATACGGTCTGGATCGAGGCGCGCAACCCCTCCTGCCCCTGCGCAAGCCCCTGCACATGCTGACCCAGATAGCTCAGCTGCTGTGCCAGCGGCTCAGTGGCGCGTGCTGACCGCCCCGCAGCGCGCAGGGCAAAGATCAACAGCAGCACGATCAGTATAAGCGCCCCTGCCCCGGCCAGCCCCGCCAGCACCAGCGGATCGCTGGTGTCCAGCGCGATATTCCCGATCTGGATCATGTGCGCCCAAACAGCCGTTCGATATCGGCCAGCTTCAACTCGACATAGGTGGGGCGCCCGTGGTTGCACTGGCCGGAATGGGGCGTCGCCTCCATCTCGCGCAGCAGCGCGTTCATCTCTTCGGCCCGCATGCGGCGGCCTGACCGGACAGACCCGTGGCAAGCCACCCGGGACAGGATCGCTTCGATCCGCGCCTGCACCGACTGGCTGGACCCGAGGTCGGCCAGTTCGTCGAGGATGTCGTCGATCATCGCGCGGGCATCGACCTCGCCAAGGATCGCGGGGGTTTCCCGCACCGCGATGGCATCGCCGCCAAAGGCTTCGATGCCCAGACCCAGACGCGCCAGATCGTCGGACATTTCAAGCAGGCGCGCGCGGTCGCCATCTGACAGCGTGATGATCTCGGGGATCAACAGCGCCTGCGCGGCAACGCCATTCTCGGCCATCTGCGCCTTGAGGCGTTCATAGACCAGCCGCTCATGCGCCGCATGCTGGTCGACGATGACCATGCCGGTGGCGGTCTGCGCAACGATGTAGTTTTCGTGCACCTGCCCCCGGGCCACACCCAGCGGCAGATTCTCGGGCATCTCTTCGATGGCGGGTTCGACCACCTGCGCGCTGTAATCCTGCGCCATGTCAGCGAACCCGACAGGCGTCGGAGCGGGCACAGGGCCCAGGCTGGGCCGGTCCATCTGGTAGACCCGCGGCGCAACCGGCTCGGGCCGCATCGCACCCAGCGTCGCACCCGCAACGGTGGTCGAGGCACGGTGCCCGGACCCGGCCAGCGCGTGGCGCAGGCCGGACACGATAAGCCCGCGGGCGAGGCCCGGATCGCGGAATCGCACCTCGGATTTTGCGGGGTGCACGTTCACGTCCACCAACTGGGGGTCGCAGTCCACGAACAACGCCGCCGCCGGGTGACGGTCGCGACTGAGGAAATCGAAATAGGCCGCGCGCAACGCACCGGTCAGCAACTTGTCCTTGACCGGACGGCCATTGACGAACAGGAACTGCGCCACCGCCGCCCTTCGGGAATACGTCGGCAACGCGGCAAATCCGGTCAGGTGCAGGCCTTCGCGTTGCGTGTCGATGGCAATCGCGTTGTTGGTGAAATCCTGCCCCAGTACATCGCGCAGCCGGCCCTTGAGGGCCGCAATCGGGTCGCCCGCCTGCGCTTCGGCCACGAAAACCGTGCGCGGGTCGCGGGACACGTCACGCAGTTCGAACCGGATGAAGGGTTCCGCCATGCTCAGCCGCTTGATCACTTCGGTGATCGCCTGCGCCTCTGCGCGGTCGGTGCGCAGGAATTTCAGGCGCGCGGGCGTGGCATAGAACAGGTCCCGCAGGGTGATGACGGTGCCGCCGTTCAGCGCCGCGGGTTTGACCGCGGACAAGGCTCCTCCGGCACAGGTCAGTTCTGCGCCTGCGTCGCCGTCCACACGGCTGGTGATGCTAAGCCGCCCCACCGCGCCAAGGCTGGGCAGCGCCTCACCCCGGAACCCGAAGGTGTGAATGTTCAGCAGGTCAGAGCCGTCAATCTTGGATGTCGCATGTCGGCTGAGGGCCAGGGGCAGATCACCCGGCGCGATACCACAGCCGTCATCCGTTACCCGGATCAGGGTCTTGCCCCCGTCGGCGATATCGATCCCGATCCGGCGGGCGCCCGCGTCAATGGCGTTTTCCACCAGTTCCTTGACGGCCGAGGCGGGGCGTTCAACCACCTCGCCCGCAGCGATGCGGTTGATCGCAGCGTCGTCGAGTTGTCGTATGACGGGACGTATCTTGGGGGTGTGGCTGTTCATCCCACGAAATGTAGCACGGGGCGCTGCGATTCGACCACCGCAAAGGGCGGACGACACGTCCGCCTTACGTAAGGCGCACCTGCCGGTGCGCCCCGCCGTCAGTCATAGCGCAATTCCGCCGCCTTGCCACGGAACACCGTGTAGGCCAGTGCGGTGTACCCCCCGATCATCGGGATCACGACCACCGCGCCAACCAGTATGATCATCAGGCTTTCGGGCGCACTCGCCGCCTCGTAAATCGTCAGCTTTTCCGGCACCACATAGGGGTAGAAGGAATAGGCCAGACCACCAAAGGCAAACACAAACAGCGCAATGGCATAGGCAAACGGCATCCGTGCCCCCACATCCTGTGCATTCGGCAATCGCCGCAGCGACCGCCACAGCAGCAGGAACACGGCCCCCGAAATCAGCGGCAAGGGTGCCAGCCATACAATCTCTGGGAACGCGAACCACTTGTCAAAAATCCGCGGGCTGACCAACGGCGTGACCAGCGAGATCGCGCCAAATCCAAGGCCCACGCCCCAGATGCCGCCCTTGGCCCATTTGACCGCCTTGGCCTGCAGCTTGGCTTCGGTCTTCAGGATCAGCCAGCACGCCCCGATGAACGAATAGGCCACCGTCAGGAACACCGCCGTAATGACGGCAAAGACCCAGGTGCCCCAGGTGCTTTCCAACCCCATCACATATTTGCCCAGCATGTATCCCTGCGCCAGCGACGTCATCAGCGACCCGCCGAAAAAGGCCCAGTTCCACGTGGCCTTGTGCGGCGTGGGTGCCTTGACCCGAAACTCGAACGCCACGCCGCGCAGGATCAACCCCACCAGCATGACGGCCACCGGCAGGTAAAGTGCCGTCAGGATCGTGCCATGGGCCGATGGAAACGCCACCAGCAACAGGCCAATGGCCAGCACCAGCCAGGTTTCGTTCGCGTCCCAGAACGGCCCGATCGACGCAACCATCGTGTCCTTTTCCGCGTCCGATGCAAAGGGAAACAGCACCCCCACGCCCAGGTCGAACCCGTCCAGAATCACGTAGACGAGGATCGACACCCCCATCAGCGCCGCAAAGGTCAGCGGCAACCACTTTTCAGGGTCGACAAAGTACTCGGCCAGCGTCATTCGGCAGGCACCTCACGGGCCAAGGCCTGACCAGACAGCGGCGTGCGCGGGCGTGGCACGTCGCCGTCCACGGCCTTGCGCGCCAGATAGAACAGCACACCCACATAGGCCCCCAGCAACAGCGCATAGATCGCCAGGTAAGAGGCCAGCGTGATGCCGACAAAAGGTGCGGGAACGTCAGCCACAGCCATCTCGGTTGTCAGCACGCCCTGCACCAACCACGGCTGGCGCCCGATCTCGGTCGTATACCACCCGGCCAGCGTCGCCACCCAGCCGGAAAAGGCCATCGGCACCAGCGCCCAGGTCAACACGGTCGGCAGGCCATCGGGACCGCGCCCCTTGCGCAGCATGCACACTGAGGCCGCCCAACTGAGCAGCAGCATGGCAAAACCGGTGCCCACCATGACCCGGAAGGACCAGAAGACGGGGGCGACAGGCGGGTGCATCACCTCACCCTCTGCCGAGACAAAGTCGTTCAGGCCCGGCACAACGCCATCCGCTTTGTGCTTGAGGATGATGGACGCCATGTTGGGAATACCAACCTCGAACCGATTTTCGCGCGCCTCTTCGTCGGGAATGGCAAACAGCAACAGCGGCACATTGGATTGCGTTTCCCAGTTGCCCTCCATCGCCGCGACCTTCTGCGGCTGGTATTCCAGCGTGTTCAGGCCGTGCATGTCACCCATGAAGATCTGCACGGGGATCAACAATGCGGCCATGTAAACACCGGTCTTCAGCGTGGCGCGCACCCCGTTCGACCGATCCCCCAGCAGCCAGCGGAACGCGCTGAGACCCGCAATCAGGAACGCCACCGTCAGCCCGCTTGCCAGCATCATGTGGGTAAAGCGGTACGGCATCGACGGGTTGAAAATGATTGCCATCCAGTCCGTGGCAAAGGCCACGCCATCGCGCATCTCGTAGCCTGCGGGCGTATGCATCCAGCTGTTCAGAACGATGATCCAGAACGCCGACATCGACGTGCCGAAGGCCACAAGGAACGTGGACAGGGTGTGCAGCCACCCCGGCACCCGGCTGAAGCCGAACAGCATGATGCCCAGAAACACGGCCTCAAGGAAAAAGGCGGTCATGATCTCATAGGCCAGCAAAGGTCCGGCAATGTTGCCCACGGTCTCCATGAAGCCGGGCCAGTTGGTGCCGAACTGGAACGACATGGTGATGCCTGACACGACGCCCATGGCAAAGGACAAGGCAAACACCTTGACCCAGAACCGATAGGCATCCATCCACTTCACATCACCGGTGGCGTTGAACCGCAGCTTGAAAAACAGCAGCACCCACCCCAGGGCGATAGTGATCGTGGGGAACAGGATGTGAAACGAAATGTTGGCCCCGAACTGGATCCGGGACAGCATGAGGGTATCCATAAAACTCTCCACCAGGAACGCCATGTTTCCAATTTCGAGCCATAGATAGAGCGTGATTTCACAAGGTCAGCAGGGGTGCGACAGGGTGCACATGCGCGTTTTGTCACAGAAGGTTGCAGCGGTTTGAACGCATGCAAACACTGCTGCATCCGCGCCGTTCACATGCGCAAGCGTGCCGGGAACAAGTCCGCAATCCAGTCCGCCGGCGGGCACTACGGTCGTTCATCCGCGGATCATGAACGACCGGTGCACCGCGTTTATCGGCAAAAGCCGGTTACTCGGCCGCGACGGCAGCAGAGGTTTCTTCCGTCTCGCCAAACCCTCGGGGTACTTTCAGGTCCGGCAGCGTTGCTGCGCGCTTCTGAAGGGCACGTCCGATGACGACGCGGCTGATCTCGGTAGTGCCGTCGACGATCCGAAGCATTTGTGCAAGGCGGGACAGACGGTCCAATCCATAGGGCTGCAGCAGCCCCATCCCTCCCAAGACCTGTGTGCATGTGTTGGCGGCCTTCACCGCGGCGTCCGGAACAAACCGTTTGGCATGTGCGGCCATCAAGGGGCCGTCCGGCGTACCAAGCGCCTCGGCGGCTTTGCGGTACAGCAGCTTGGATGCCTCGAGATCCGTCGCCACTTCGCCCAGCATCCATTGAATTCCGTCCAGATCCAGGTTCTTGCCCCCGAACATCTTGCGGTTCTTGGAATATGACAGCGCGGTATCAAGGGCGGCTTGCATCAGACCGCAACACCCGGATGCAATGGACACCCGCGCAATGTCGATTGCCATGAGCGAACCTTGCAGACCTTGGCCGATCGGCAGGATGATGTTGTCCTCGCTGACGACCACGTTATCGAGATACATCTCGGACATGGGCAAAAACGTGTAGGACGGGGTTTCATACAGCGGGCCAAAGCTGATCCCCGGCGCATCTGCGGGAATGGCGATCATCGCCATGTCCTTGTGGCCGGGCGCGTCGCTGGTCTTGACGACGGTAAAGTAGATGTCGGCCTCACCCGCCAGGCTGACCCACGCCTTCGATCCGCTGATCGTCCATGTACCGTCATCATTGATGCGCGCGCGGGTGTACATCTTCATCGGGTCCGAACCGGACTGAGGCTCTGTGAGCGCAAAGTTCGCCAGCTTGCGGCCCGATGTCAGATCACGCGCCCATTTGTTCTTGAACGCCTCGGTGCCGTATCCGCAGCCCGCAAAGGTGCAGATGTTGTGCATCGATAGCGCAAACGCATAGGCCCCGTCGCCAAGCCCCAACTGTTCATAGACCTGAATGCCTTCGGACAATGGCAAACCCTGCCCACCCCACTCTTCGGGTGCATAAAGCCCGGTCAGGCCAGCGGCACCCGCCTTGTCCGATGCATCGCGCGGCCACGACCCTGCGGCGTTCCATGCGTCCACGTTGGGCGCGACGACGGCAGTGGTGTGATCCTTGGCAGCAGCAAGTATCGTATCCAGTTTGTCTGCCATGAGACTGATCCTTCCGATGGGCGCGCACTGTCGCATTCCGCCGTTTGCAGGCAAACGGAAGCAAATCGCGAAGATGCAATGCAATGATGTGGTTTTGGCGTTTATGCTTGGGATTTAGCACTTCGGCTGTGCTTGCTCTATCTCACGAGATGACAGCGCATTGTCGAAAAGTGACAAAATCATCCACCGGATGTGCGCCTGCGCCGATACGCACTTGGCGTGTTGCCCGTCCACCTGTGAAAAGCCTTGTGGAAACTGGCGGCCGACGAAAACCCCACCTCAAGTGCGATGGACTCGATACTGTGATGACCTGTTTGCAGATGACGGATCGCGATATCGCGGCGCAAGGCGTCCTTGATGGCCTGAAACGATGTGCTGTCGGCCTCCAGCTTGCGGATCAGCGTGCGCGGGGTCATGTGCATGGCGGCAGCGGCCCCGGTCAGGTGCGCGCTGTCCCAACCTGCCTGGCCCAGATAGTTGCGCACGCGCAAGGCCTGGGTGTGCTCATGGGAACTTGTGAAAATCCAGTCGCGCGGAGCATTTTCCAGGAAACGGTCCAATTCACCCGAGCTTCGGACCTGAACCGGCCCCAGCGCGGCCACCGCAAAGGAAATTGAAGTTGCCGGCTGGCCAAACCGAACAGGCGAGGGAAAGATCACCGCATAGTCTTCTTCGAACACGGGCCGCTCAAAGGCAAAACCGACCCCTTCGACAGGCACTTCATGTCGCGCAAGCCATGACAGCAGACCATGCGCCAGTTTCAGGATCAGCATATGTCCGAACCGCTGCGCCGTCTGATCCGTCTGTGGTGCGAGTGTCAGTGTCAATGCCGTCTCCGCTTCCAGCAATGCGAACTGATAGTCATCAAGCAACAAATTCCAGAACGTCGAAAACCGATAAAGCGCCGAGGCCAGAGACGTCGCTTCGCGGACCGACGTCAGAAGGTGTTGCAGGGCGCGCGGGCGGATGGGGCGCGACCAAAGCCCCATCATTTCATCACCTGTTTCAACCGCGGCCAGTTGATAAAGACAGACGATCTGGTCCAGCGTCACCCTGCCATGAGGATGGGTCTGGTCCGAGTGCAAATCCGCACGCTTCAAGAGCGATACAAAGTGCTGCTGCGAGCACAGGCTTTGCAGCGCATCCAGCCAGTCGGCAACAAACCCGCTGGAAACCGTCGATATCAGGGGCGATACGTCCTTGGTCATTCCACGCCGTTCGCCATCATCGACAGCCGTAGCGAAAAAGACGCCAGGCACCCTGCACTGAACGCGTGACCGTGGACGCACGTCCGCGGTGCAGCTTCGGCAAACGTGGGCTCAGCCCCGCCATGGACCGCGCAACATTCGACCCGCCCTCAAGAAGTGCAACCACTCAGATCGCTGCCAGCCCGGCCTCCAAAGCCGCCAATATGCGGTCCACCTCATCCTCGGTGATCACCAAGGGCGGCGACATCATGATGTTGTTGCCGCCGATGCGCACCATGGCGCCCGCCTCGTACGTGGCCTTGTGCATCCGTTTCATCACGTCCATGTCCAGCGGCGTCTTGGCCGCCCGGTCGCTGACCAACTCGACCCCGGTCATCAACCCATGCCCGCCGCGCACGTCACCCACCACGTCGAACTTCTCCTGCAGCTTCAAACAGCCCGCATACAGTTGCGTGCCGCGCGGGCCGGCGTTGGCCTTGGTGTCCAGGCGCAGCGTTTCCTCCAGACAGGCAGTCACGGCAGCCGCCCCCACAGGATGCGCCGAATAGGTGTAGCCGTGGAATATCGCGCCTTCGGCATCCGCCTTTTCGAACACGTCTGCCACGGCTTCGGACAACAGGGCGGCCCCCACCGGGAAATAGCCCGAGGTGATGCCCTTGGCGCAACTCATCATGTCGGGCTGCACACCCCAGTGGCGCGACCCGGACCAATCGCCGGTACGGCCAAAGCCGGTGATGACCTCGTCCGCAATCATCAGGATGCCGTGACGGTCACAAATCTCGCGCATCAGCGGCATGAAGGTCTCGTGCGGAACGATGACGCCGCCCGCGCCCTGAACAGGTTCCATGATGAATGCGGCGATGCTGCCGGGCCCCTGAAACGCAATCTCGTCCTCCATCGCGGCGGCGACGTTCCGGGCCAGCACGGCGGGGTCGGTTTCATGGAACGGGTTACGATAGGGATAGGGTGACGGCAGGTGGAAACAGCCCGGCATCAACGGCTCATAGGCGATGCGGAACCGATTGTTGCCGTTGACGGATGCGCCGCCGAAATGGGTGCCGTGATAACCCTTCTTCAGGCTCAGGAACTTGGTCCGGCCCGGCTCGCCCCGCAGACGGTGGTACTGTCGGGCCAGGCGCAGGCAGGTCTCAACCGAATCCGACCCGCCCGAGGTAAAAAAGACACGCGCCATGCCATCCGCGGCGAAAAATTCGCGCACGGCATAGCTGGCCTCGATCGCGGTGGGGTTCGAGGTGCCGGCAAAGGCCGAGTAATAGGGCAGGTCATATAGCTGCCTGGCGATGGCATCCTTGACCACGTCGTTGGAATACCCAAGGTTCACGCACCACAGCCCGCCCACGGCGTCTACGGTGGCATGGCCATCGATATCTTCAATGGTTGATCCGTGGGCCTTGGCGATGATGGTGGGGGCGTGGGCCATGGAGTCGCCCGGATGGCCCATGGGGTGCCACATGTGGCGGGCGTTGTTGGCGCGCAGGAAATTGTCGTCTTTCATGGATGCCTCCCTTGGTTCCTGTCAGTGGGACACGAAAAAGAAAGCAGGGCAAGCGCCCCTTCTTCTTCTGGCTGAAAATATCCTGGGGGGAGGCCGCAGGCCGGGGGGCAACGCCCCCCGTCAAATTTTTCTCAAAAATTTGCCCCGGCTCAAACCTCGTCCGGCAGGACCAGGTTCAGGACGATGGCAATCAAAGCGGTCGGTGCCACGGCGCTGGTCATCAGCGTCTTTACCACGCCCGGCAGGTACTGAACCGCCGTGGGCACCAGGTTCAGACCCAGACCCGCCGCCAGCGACACGGCGATGATCACCATGTTGCGGCGGTTCATCCGCACCTCCGTCAGCACGTTCAGGCCAGCCGCCGCCACCATGCCGAACATCACGATCACACCGCCCCCCAGCACCGGCAGGGGCATCGACGCGATGATGGCGCCGATCTTGGGGATCAGGCCGCACAGAATGAGGAACAGCGCGCCAATCGTCACGACATGGCGGCTCATGATGCCGGTCATGCCGACGATGCCGACATTCTGGCTGAAGCTGGTGTTGGGCAGCCCGCCGAACACCGCAGCCACGGCCGTTCCCAGACCGTCGGCATAGGTTGCACCGGCAATCTCTTTGTCGGTCGCCTCGCGGCCCGCGCCGGCTTTAGTCGTGGCGGATGCATCGCCCACCGTCTCGATGGCTGACACGATGCTGACCAGGGTAACGGCAATCACCGCACCCAGGCTGAACTCGAACCCATACGGCAACGGCGTCGGCGTCATCACCCACGCGGCGTTGCCCACGGCCCCGAAGTTCACCATGCCAAAGGCATAGGCCACGATATATCCCACAACCAGCCCGATCAGGATCGCGGCATTGCTGATGATACCCTTGGTAAAGAACTTCAGCGCGAGGGCCACGACCACCACGCTCAGCGCCACGGTCCAGTGCATGAGCGACCCGAAACTCTCGGCCTCCATCTGGAACGTCGCCGCACCGCCTGCCGCGTATTTGATGGCCACGGGGATCAGATACAGACCAATGGCCAGGATCACCAGTCCGGTGACCAGCGGCGGAAACAGCCAGCGCAGGTGCTGGATGACCGACCCCAGCAGAAAGTGGATCGTGCCGCCGATCAGGCACGCGGTCAGCGCCACGCCCAACCCTTGCGTTGCCGCCACGCCCGCCAGCACGCCGACAAAGGCAAAGCTGGTGCCCTGCATGATCGGCAGGCGCGCGCCCACGGGGCCAACGCCCACCGTCTGGAACAGGGTCGCGATGCCCGCAAACAGCATCGCCATCTGGATCAGGTATACCTGCTCTGCCCCGCCAAAGGCCAGTCCGGCCGCACCCGCCACAATGATCGAAGGGGTCACGTTCGAGGCGAACATCGCCAGCACGTGCTGCAACCCCAACGGCACAGCCTCGTGCAGCGGCGGGGTCTCGTTGGGATCCACATAGGCCCCGTAGGATGTATCAGTCATGTCTTCTGTCCCTGTTGGCAGCCGTCTTGACGCGGCTGCCCGGCACTATGGGACCACCATATATGGCGGATCAAGCAAAAACTCTTCGAGATTTTGTGTCAGCCCAATTCGGTCGACCACTGCAAACAAACCGGGCAGGTGCAGCGGGGTCAGCACCCCATGCCACGTGCCACGATGAAAATTCACGCCCTGCCCCGGTGCCGTCAGAAACGCCAGCGGCGCGCCCGGGCGGCCCCCTTCATCGGGCGCCACGGTCACCAGAAACGGGTGTTCCGACATCGGAACAAAGGCCTGTGACCCCTCGGGATGCCGTTCCAGCAGGTCCAGCGCATAGGGCAGGCTGCGCGGCTCGGCCTTGAACAGGCTGATGCCGCCGCGCGCATCGCCGAAATCCAGCAGCGCCCGGTCGTGATAGCGCCCGCATTTTCCGGCATTGATGATCCTGTCCGGCGGACCGGAACACTCCAGCACGTCGCCAAAAGGGGCAAAGGCCGCGTCCGTCAGCGGCTGGCAGCGGACCTCCCGGCTCACAGCATGGTCTCGAGCCGCAGGCGCGCGATGCGCTCGACCTGGCGGCAGGCCTCGGCGAATTCCGGCTCGGTTTCCTCGTCCAGACGGCGTTCGAACGCGCGCAGGATTCCTGCCTTGTCGTGGTCGCGCACGGCAATGATGAAGGGGAACTTGTGCTTGTCCACATAGGCCGCGTTCAGGTCCGTGAACCGCGCACGCTCTGCATCGGTCAGCGCATCAAGCCCCGCGCTCGCCTGTTCCGACGTACTGTCGGCCGTCAACCGCTTGGCCGCAGCCAGCTTTCCCGCAAGATCCGGGTGGGCCGTCAGTACGTGGAACCGCTCCATCGGCGCGGCGGCCCGGAACACGCGGCACAGGGCCGAATGCAGACCCGCCGCCGTGTCATGGGCGCGGCCCAGTTCCAGGTGCCAGGCCCGCTCCGCCACCCAGGGCGAATGTTCGAACACCCCGCCAAAGACATCGACAAAACGGCCCAGGTCCATCTCGGACGGACGGTCGCGGCGGACATGCGGATGATGGGCGGCCCAGTGCCGGGCGATGTCGATCCGCCGCGCGCACCACACGCCCTCGTGCCCCTGCACGTATTCGATGAAACGGCGCAGCGCCTGCACCCGCCCCGGCCGCCCGATCAGGCGGCAATGCAAACCGATGCTCATCATTGCGGGGCGGCCTGCGGCGCCTTCGGCATAAAGCGCGTCAAAACTGTCGCGGAGATAGGCAAGGAACTGATCGCCCGCGTTGAACCCCTGCGGCGTGGCAAAGCGCATGTCGTTGCAATCCAGAGTATAGGGAAGGATCAGCTGATCCCGCTCCCCCGCCTCGGCCCAATAGGGCAGATCGTCGTCATAGGTGTCGCTGATCCAGTCGAACCCGCGCTGCGCGGCCAGCCCCACGGTGTGTTCCGAACAGCGGCCCGTGTACCAGCCCATGGGGCGCGCGCCGGTGACATGTTCGTGCAGGGCAATGGCGGCGTCCATGTCGGCACCCTCGGCTTCGGCCGAATGATCCTTGTAGTCGATCCACTTCAGCCCGTGCGACGCAATTTCCCAGTCGGCGGCCTGCATCGCCTCGACCTGTGCGGGGCTGCGGGCCAGCGCGGTGGCCACGCCATAGACGGTAACCGGCACCCGGGTTTCGGTGAACAAGCGGTGCAAGCGCCAGAACCCGGCCCGCGCCCCGTAGTCATAGATGCTTTCCATGTTCCAGTGCCGCTGCCCCGGCCAGGGCGCTGCACCGACGATTTCGGACAGGAACGCCTCGGACGCGGCATCGCCGTGCAACAGGCAATTCTCGCCCCCCTCCTCGTAGTTCAGGACAAAGGACACCGCGATGCGCGCGCCGTTCGGCCACTTGGCATCGGGCCGGTCGGGACCATGGCCCTGAAAATCCCGGGGGTAGCGCGGCGGCAACTCGGCCATGGACATCCTTTCGCGAATGGCATGAGATGCGGGCAATCTGAGAGATTGGCAGGCAGGATGCAATGGCAGACGGATATCTGACGACCCATGTTCTGGATACGGCACGCGGCGTGCCGGCGGCCGGCATCGAAATTGCGCTCTACGCCGTGTCGGGCAATTCGCATCGCAAGATCGCGACGGCCGTCACAAACGCCGACGGGCGCACAGATGCGCCGATCCTGCCAAAGGGCAAGATGAAGGTCGGCCAGTACGAACTGATCTTTTTCTGCGGCCCCTACCTTGATCAGCACGACATGACACGGGACACGGTCAAGTTCCTCGATCAGGTGCCGATCCGGTTCGGCATCACCGACGGGGACGCGCATTACCATGTGCCACTGCTGCTGTCGCCCTACGGCTACTCGACCTATCGGGGCAGCTGATCTGCATCACAAGCGGGTCGCGCGGCCATTGTTAACCCCTTGTTCACAAACCCGACCGCACGCTGCGTTAACCCAAGGCCCGGGGCCGCCGGGTCACACAAACGGTGCACGTGGCGTGCACGCGTGGTGCACGGCCTGTGACCCGGCAAAATCCCAATGATTGAAAGGGTAAACACGCGGTCCGGGCGCGGCACCGTGCCGCGCCGTGTCAACCGTTGCGCGCGCGGTGGGGTCCGGCGATGGCGGCCACGGCCAGGATCACACCGGACACCGTCGCGATCATGCCCGCCGCACTGACCGACGCCTGCGCCCCGATCCACAGCGGGCCATAGCCCGCCAACACGTATCCCAAAACCGCCGCCAGGGCTGCAAACCCCGTGGACCACGCCACCTGATGGCCCAGCCTGTTGGTCATCATCCGGGCCGCCGCGGGGGGGCAGATGAACATCGCAATCACGATGATCGACCCCACCGCATCAAAGGCAGCAACAGCGGCCACAGCCGACATGATGACCAGCGCCAGACTGATCCAGCGTGTCGGCAGACCCAGGCTCTGGCCAAACCCTTCGTCAAAGGCGACCAGCGACAGGGGGCGCCAAAAAATGAACAGAAACAGGCAGATGGCCGCCAGCGCAACCGCCATGCGCGGCAACTCTACCGGCACGGTCGCCAGCGCCGTCGGGTCCAACAGCGACGACCAGCCCACCGCATCCAGCCAGATCAGACTTTCCAGGTTGCCATAAAGCGCATGTTCCACGTCCAGATGCACGCTGGATGTGTCGGACTGCTCCAGCAACAGAACGCCGCCCGCGAACATCGCGGTAAAGACCACGCCCATCGCCGCTCCGGGTTCGATCCGGCCCAGACGGCGGATCACCTCGATCGCGACCACGGCCAGGATTGCCGCCGCTGCCGCCCCCGCCAACATCGGACCCGCCGCCACCACACCCGTCAGCAAAAAGGCCACGACAATGCCCGGCAGCACCACGTGGCTGATGGCATCCCCGATCAGGGCCTGCCCGCGAAGCAGCAGGAAGTTCCCCGGAAGGGCGCAGGCCACCGCCACACAGATCCCGATCAGGATCGGCGGCAGGGACAGGGCGACAAATTCCTGTCCCATCATGGGCTTACCGCTTGCGGCGTTTCGATACGGCGGTCGATTTCGGTCACCTGGTCGGGGGTCAGCACGTCTTCGATCGGGGTCAGCCCGTCATAGCGCGTGGCGGCGCTGGCAAAGCTATGGTCGCCGCGTACGATACCCCAGCGGACCTCGTCCAGCAGCGCCTTGGCCGCGGCGGCCTGCCCGTCGCTCGTGGCGACGCCATCGGCCCGCACCAGACCCGCCTTTCGCAACAGGCGGTGCGTCAGCCGTTCATAAATCGGTTGCCCTTGCGCCAAGGCGAGCAGTCCCTGCCGCATATGCACCCGGCGCTGGTAGCGATGGTGGAACAGGACCGAGGCCAGCACCCCGCGTCCCGGCGCAATCAGCAGTGAAATCATAAACATGACAAAGCCCACCAGCACAACGATGGGGCCTGTCGGCAGGTTCGGCGCGATGGCGGACGCGGCAGCGCCCACGTAACCTGCCGCCCCGCCCACGGCCCCCGCGATCCACACCACGTGGTCCGCCCGGTCCGACCAGAAGCGCGCCGTGACAGCCGGCACGATCAGCAGGGCAACGATCAGGATCAGCCCAACAACCTTGAGCCCAACTACCGTCACCAGCAGCACGATGCCCATCATCGCCAGATCCACCCGGTTCAGCTGCCAGCCCGCGGCCTGGGTATAGCCGGGATCGAACGCCGCCAGCGTCAACGGCCTGCGCAGCAGCAGCACCAGCGCCAGAACCCCCAGCGCCGAGGCCGCCAAGAGCAGCGCATCGCTGCGCAACATCCCCGCCGTGGACCCCAGCAGAAACCCTTCAAGCCCCGCCTGCTGTCCCGCCGTCATGGTCTGGATCAGGGTCAGGATCACCACACCAAAGCCGAAGAAAACCGACAGGATCGCCCCAATGGCCGCATCCTCGCCCAGCCGTGTGCGGGACGACAGCCATTGCACGCACAACAGCCCGATGCCTGCGGAAATCGCAGCCCCCGCCAGCAACCCGACCAAAGCCCGGCCATCGCCACCCAGGGCCACCATCGCCATGAAGGCAAGGCCGACGCCAGGCAGGGTCGCATGGGAAATCGCATCGCTGACCAGGGCGCGCTTGCGCAGAAAAAGGAAGGTACCGGCGACACCTGCGGCAACACCCAGAATCGCGGCGCCAAGGGTCACCAGCGTCGCGTTATAGCCCAGCTGCAAGAGCAGCGCGTCGGCCAGCATGGGCTCAGCCCGCCACGCTGTCCGGGTCGACCCGCGCCGTGGTCAAACGGCCACCATAGGTCGATTGCAGATTGTCTTCGGTAAATGTCGTGCCGACGGGCCCGGCTGCGACCACCTGGGTGTTCAGCAAAACAACATCGTCAAAATAATCCGGCACCGTGGCCAGATCGTGGTGCACGGCCAGAACGGTGCGGCCTGCGTCGCGCAGGTCCTTGAGGACGCCGATTATGGCCTTTTCCGTGGCTGCATCGACCCCGGCAAAAGGTTCGTCCAGCACATAGATTTCGGCCTGCTGCGCCAGCGCGCGCGCCAGGAACACGCGCTGCTGCTGCCCGCCGGACAATTGGCCGATCTGACGGTGGGCAAAGTCGGTCATGCCGACGCGCGACAGGCAGTCCATCGCCAGCATCCGGTGCGTGCCCCGCACCCGGCCCAACAGACCCAATTGCCGATACATGCCCATCATGACCACATCGACGACGCGGACCGGAAAATCCCAATCCACGCTGGCCCGCTGCGGAACATAGGCGATGCGGTCGCGCATCTGTTCCAGCGGTGCGCCGTACACGGTGGCGGTGCCCGCCAGCGGCTTGATCACGCCCAGGGCAGCCTTGAGCAGGGTCGACTTGCCCGCCCCGTTGGGGCCGACAATCGCCGTCATGGCGCCGGCGCGCACAGTCATGTCGACGGAAAAGATGGCGGGCGTTTCACCGTAAGACACGGTCAGACCCCGCACAGCCAGCGGGCTTGCATCCCGCGTGGCGCGATCATCCTGTGCCGCGTGATCAGTGACCAGAGCAAGAGTCATGCCGCACCTCTCAGTTTGCCCAGCCGTCCCGCGGCGGGCGCATCGGCCCCCAGCGCGCGGGCGATGGTGGTGACGTTGTGGTCGATCATCCCGAACCATGTCCCTTCGTAGGTGTCGTCCGGTCCCATGGCATCGCTGTAAAGCGATCCGCCAATGGCGACGTCATGGCCACGTGCTGCAGCCCCTTCGACCAGCGCGCGGATGTTGCGGTCGGACACGGAGGTTTCCACGAACACGGCAGGCAACTGACGTTCGACCAGCAGGTCGACAAGGCTGGATATTCGGTTCAGCCCCGCCTCGCTTTCGGTCGAGATGCCCTGGATGCCCAGAACCTCGAAATCATAGGCCGTGCCGAAATACCCAAAGGCGTCGTGCGCCGTCAGCAGCACACGCTGCGCGGCCGGAACGCGGGTCAGAACGTCGCGGGCATATTCGCTCAGCGCCGCAGCCTCGGCCACGAAAACCTCTGCGTTCGCCGCGAACACGGCCCGCATGTCGGGGCGCAGGTCGGCAAGCGCATTCACGACCGCCGGCACACACTCGACCCAGATATCAGGATCCATCCAGATATGCGGATCAAAGCGCCCGGCGTAGTCGGGATGGCTGATCAACCGGTCTGGATCCACCGTTTCGGCCACCGCATGAACGGGACGTTTGCGGCCCAGATCGGCAAAGAACTCCTCCATCTGCGCCTCGAGGTACAGACCGTGCCAGAACACCGCGTCGGCGCGGGTCATGGCCACGATGTCGCTGCGGGTCTGGCGGTATCCGTGCGGGTCCACGCCTGCAGCCATCAGACCCTGCACCGAAACGGCATCGCCCCCGATCTGGCGGACAAGGTCCGCAATCATGCCGGTGGTCGCAACCAGCGACAGACGCGACCGCGCCAGCGCTGGCGTTGCGCCCAGCGCAGCCAGACCGGCCAGCACAGCGCGCCGGGTTAGGGAACTGGAAACGGGTTTCATGGCACTCCTACAGGTATTGCAGAACTGTTCTGTCAATGAATATGAGAATCATTCTCAGAAAGTCAATGAAACTGCGAATTATTCGCAATCTGACGCCTTAATCCGCCTGATCCAACGGCGCAAACGATCCTGTTGATGTCGCGAAGGCACTGGACAGCACTGTCCAGTTACCCGACCCTCATGCCAAACAACGCGTGAATCGACAGGGGACCGGGATGGAATCGCAATACAGGGTTGTCGTGATTGGTGGCGGCGTGGTGGGGGCTTCGGTCCTGTATCACCTGGCCAAGATGGGGTGGACCGATGTCGCGCTGATCGAACGGTCGGTCCTGACCGCCGGGTCCAGTTGGCACGCTGCGGGCGGCATCCACGCGCTGAACGCGGACCCCAACATGGCTGCGCTACAGGCCTATACCATCGACCTGCTGGCCGAGATCGAAGAGGAATCCGGCCAGAACATCGGCTTGCACATGACCGGCGGTCTTACCCTCGCTGGCACGCCGGAGCGTTGGGAATGGCTGCAATCGGCCTATCGCATCTTTCAATCCATCGGCATCGAGGATTGCGAGCTGCTGACGCCGCAACAAGCACAGGAACGCTGTCCCATCATGTCAACAGACGGCGTTCTGGGTGCCATGTGGGCGGATCGCGAGGGGTACGTGGACACCACCGGCACGGTCCACGCCTATGCCACGGCCGCGAAGAAGCGTGGCGCAAAAGTGTTTGAGCATACCAAGGTCGAAGCGCTGGAACAGGTCCATGACGGCTGGATCGTCAAGACCGACAAGGGCGACATCCGCTGCGAACATGTGGTCAATGCCGCGGGCCTCTGGGCCAAGCAGGTCGGGCGCATGGCGGGCATCGAACTGCCGGTCTCGCCCCTGAAACACCATTACCTGATCACCGATCAGATCCCCGAGGTTGCCGCGCATGATTTCGAGATGCCCATGACTGTCGACCTCGAAGGGTTCACCTATATGCGGCAGGACCAAAAGGGCATCCTGATCGGCATCTACGAGTTGCAGCACCAGCACTGGGCCATGGACGGCGCGCCGTGGAACTACGGGATGGAGCTGTTTCAGGAAGACATCGACCGGATCGAGAACGAGCTGATGCTGGGCTTTGCCCGCTATCCGTCGGCTGAAAACGTCGGCATCAAGACATGGGTGAACGGGGCGTTCACCTTCTCGCCCGATGGCAACCCTTTGGTGGGACCGGTGCCGGGCAAGAAGGGCTATTGGTCCGCCTGCGCCGTGATGGCGGGTTTCCTTCAGGGGGGCGGCGTCGGCAAATCCCTCGCCGAATGGATGATCGAGGGCGAGCCGGAGGCAGACGTGTTTTGCATGGATGTCGCCCGTTATGGCAAGTTTGCCGAGAACAAGCAGTACATCAAGGAAACGACGGGCCAGTTCTATTCCCGCCGTTTCGTGATGTCCTATCCGAACGAGCAGTTGCCCGCGGGCCGGCCGCTGAAGATGGCCCCGGCGCACGACGCCATGACGGCGGCCGGGTGTCGCTGGGGATCAAGCTGGGATCTGGAAACGCCGCTGTACTTTGCGCCCGGTCCCGAGTTCGAGGAAAACCTGACCCTGAAGCGGTCCAATACGTTCGACATCGTCGGGGCAGAGTGCCGCAATGCACGCGAAAACGTCGGCATGGTCGATATCACGGGCTTTGCCCGCTACGAGGTGTCGGGCCCCAACGCCGAAGTCTGGCTGGACAAGGTCATGGCATCGAAACTGCCCGCACCCGGCCGCGCCAGGTTGGCGCCGATGCTGGGTGAAGACGGGCGGCTCAAGGGCGACCTGACGGTGCTGAACTGGGGCGACGGCACGTGGTGGATCATGGGGTCCTACTACCTGCGGGCGTGGCACATGCGCTGGTTCGACGACCACATGATCGACGGGGTCGAGCTGCGCGACCTGGGCGAGGAGATGTGCGGCTTTGGCCTGACCGGCCCCAACGCGCGCAAGGTCATGGAAAAGCTTTGCCATCAGGATATCGGCACGCTCGGGTTCATGGGCTGTGGCGACTTCGACGTGGGCATGATCCGCGCCCGCGTTGCCCGCATGTCCGTGGCGGGCGAGTTGGGGTACGAGATCAACTGCCGCTACGGCGACCACATCAAGCTGCGGCGTGAGTTGATGGCGGCAGGCACAGAATTCGGCCTGAAGGAATACGGCTTCAACGCCATGCTGTCGCTGCGGCTGGAAAAGAGCTTTGGCATCTGGTCCGCCGAATTCACCCAGGCCTACACGCCGGGCATGACCGGCATGGACCGCTGGATCGACTGGGACAAGGAATTCGTGGGCAAGGACGCGGCGCAGGCCGAACGCGATGGCAACGGCCCAGCACAGCGGCTGGTGACACTGGAAATCCACGCCGATGATGCGGACGCCAGCGGATATGAACCTGTCTGGCACGGCGACAGGCGCGTGGGTTTCGTCACGTCGGGCGGCTACGGGCACACGGTGCAGAAGTCGCTGGCCATGGCGCTGGTGGATGCCGACTGCGCCGACGTGGGCACGGATCTGGCGGTGCATGTCGTCGGGGTCGAACGGGCGGCCAGGGTCATCCCGCCATCGCCCTATGATCCGACGGGCAAGGCGATGCGGGGATGAGCACCCGACCAAAACGGAGAGGGCGCGGCGCACCACCCGCGAGGACACGGAAGGTGAATTACAGAAACCTGCGCAACCCGTTTCCGCCCATGTCGGTGTTCAGCGATGACCGGATCGACGCGATCCACAATGCAGCGCTCGACGTGCTTGAGCGGCTGGGGATCAGGGTTCTGCTGCCCGCAGCCCGCGACGTGTTTCGGCGGGGCGGCGCGCGCATGGACAATGACATGGTGTACGTCGGGCGCGACATGGTTGCCGCGGCGCTGGCCACTGCGCCCAAATCCATCCCCCTGATCGCGGGCCATCGCGACCGCGATCTGGTGATGGAACTCGGTTCCATGATCTTTCAGCCAGGTGCGGGCTGTCCGCACGCCACCGACCTTGAACGCGGCCGCAGGCCCGGCACGGAACAGGACTTTCGTGAACTCATCACCCTGACTCAGCATTTCGACGTGCTCCACATGATCCCGCCGCTGGTCGAACCGCAGGATGTGCCGATCCACCTGCGCCATTACGCGATGCTGCAAGGGCAGATGGAATTGACGGACAAGCTGCCCTTTGTCTTTGCCCGCGGCACCGGGCAGGTCGAGGAAAGCCTTGAGATGCTGCGCGACTTTCGCGGGCTGAGCGATGCGGAATTCACCGCCAATTCGCATTGCTACACGATCATCAACACCAATTCGCCCCGGCAGCTGGACATCCCCATGGCGCAGGGGGTGATGGACTTTGCCTGCCATGGGCAGGTGTCGATCATCACGCCCTTTACCCTGATGGGGGCGATGGCGCCGATCACCGTGGCGGGTGCGCTGACCCTCAGCCATGCCGAGGCGCTGGCCGCCATCACCCTCAGCCAATTGGTCAATCCGGGTGCGCCGGTCTGCTACGGCACGTTCACGTCAAACGTGGACATGAAGTCGGGCGCGCCGGTCTTTGGTACGCCGGAACACTTCAAGGCATCGCTGGCCGCGGGGCAACTGGCGCGTCATATCGGTCTGCCCTGGCGCTGCGCCAGCGGGGCCGCCGCCAACCTTGGTGACGTACAGGCGGCAAACGAAACGCAGTTCGGCACTTGGGGCTGCCTGCTGGCCGGGGCCACGGTCATCCTGCATGCGGCAGGCTGGCTCGAAGGGGGGCTGACCATCTCCTATGAAAAGCTGATTACGGACGTCGAAGTGTTGCAGATGGTGGCCGAACTGTGTGCCCGGACAGAGGCCGAGGACGACGACATCGCGCTTGGCGCGCTCGAAGAGGTGCAGCCGGGCGGGCACTTCTTTGGCGCGGGCCACACGATGGAACGCTATCAGACGGCATTCTACGAACCGCTTGTCGCGGATTTCGCCAACTTCGGCACGTGGTCGGAACGGGGCAGTGTCGACGCGACAACGCGCGCAACGGACATCTGGAAAGGCATCCTGCGCGATTTCACCGCACCGCAGGGCAACGGCGATCAATTGGAGGCGCTCAGCCGCCATATCGCCAACCGCACCGCCGCAGGCGGCTGCGCCCCGGTGTCGTGATGGCATCGCCACTGCTGCACCGCGACGACCCGGACAAGGCCCCGCTGGTCGGCAATATCAAGGTCACGCGGCAGGACTGGATGAACGCGGCGCTTGCCGTGCTCAAGGACGGCGGGGTCGAGGCGATCAAGGTGGCAGATCTGGCCGCCCGCATGCAGGTCTCGCGCTCAAGTTTCTATTGGTATTTCAGCAACCGTACCGATCTGCTGAACGCGTTGCTGCAATTCTGGCAAGACACGAACACCGCCGCGCTGGTGGCCCAGGCCAACGCACCGTCGCGCACCATCACCGAGGCGTGCTGCAACATCTTTCGCTGCAACATCGACCCCACCCTGTTCGACAGCCGACTCGATTTTGCGATCCGCGACTGGGCGCGCCGGTCACCGGCGGTGCGCGCGACCTTGCAGGACGGGGACGCGGCGCGCCTGACCGCCCTGACCGACATGTTTGCACGCCACGGCTATCCCGACCGCAACGCCGTCGCCAGGGCACGGGTGCTGTATTACATGCAGTTGGGCTATGACGACTCGGACATCGGCGAGACGCTGGAAGAGCGGCTTGCCATGGTGCCGGACTACCTGATCGCCTTTACCGGTCAGACCCCGGAACCCCACGAAATCGAAGCCTTCAGCACCTATGCACGCGCCCTGTGAGACCGCGCGCGATTTACTCGCGGCCCCACCGGGTTAAACTGGCGGTCGGGGAGGCATGACATGCGCACACAGGTCGTGATCATAGGCGGCGGGCCATCCGGTCTGCTGCTGGGGCAACTGCTGGCCAAATCCGGCATCGAAACGGTCATACTGGAACGCAAGACGCGCGCCTACGTGCTGGGCCGCATCCGCGCCGGGGTCCTGGAACGCGGTCTCGTCGGCCTGATGGCAAAGGCCGGCGTGGACGCCCGGATGCGGGCCGAAGGCTTTGTCCATGACGGAACGCTGATCGCCTATGACAATGACATGTTCCGCGTCGATTTTCGCGAACATACGGGCGAAACGGTGCTGGTCTATGGCCAGACCGAGGTCACGCGCGATCTGTATGACGCGCGCGCGGGCATTGGCGGCGAAACGCGGTTCGAGGTGGAGAATGTCGTCATCCATGACGCAGGGACCGATACGCCCCATGTCACCTTTGAACAGAATGGCCAGACCCACCGCATCAACTGCGATTTTGTAGCGGGTTGTGACGGGTTCCACGGTGTCAGCCGCCAGACCATCCCCGACACGGTGCGCACCGAGTATGAAAAGGTCTATCCCTATGGCTGGCTGGGCATCCTGTCGGAAACACCCCCCGTCAATGACGAACTGATCTATGCCAATTCGGACCGCGGCTTTGCCTTGTGTTCGATGCGCAACGACAACCTGAGCCGATACTACATCCAGTGCGATACGAACGATGATCCTGCGGGTTGGAGCGACGACGCCTTTTGGGACGAGTTGCGCCGCCGCATCCCGCCGCAATCGGCCGAGGTGTTGGTGACCGGTCCGTCCATAGAAAAATCCATCGCACCCCTGCGCAGTTTCGTGTGCGAACCGATGCGGTGGGGGCGGTTGTTCCTGTGTGGGGATGCGGCCCATATCGTGCCGC
Organism: Pseudomonadota bacterium; assembly: GCA_038527345.1. Lineage (GTDB taxonomy): Bacteria > Pseudomonadota > Alphaproteobacteria > Rhodobacterales > Rhodobacteraceae > Tateyamaria. Next base: position 24,432 of record JBCBFX010000045.1, read on the forward strand.
CCACCGGGGCCAAGGGCCTGAACACTGCGGCATCGGACGTGCATTACCTCTATGAAGGGCTGCGCCAGTTTTATGCCGACAACGATCCCGAAGGGATCGACAGCTATTCCGAACGCGCCCTTGCCCGGGTGTGGAAGACGGAACGCTTCAGTTGGTGGTTTTCATCGCTGATGCACCACTATCCCGGCCAGACCGATTTCGACAAACGGATGCAGCTGGCCGAACTGGCATTCCTGCGCGACAGCCCCGCAGCACAGGCGGCCATGGCACAGAACTATGTCGGGTTACCCTATTGAGCGGCCTTGTGTCGGCGGTTCAGCAGGTATTTGCCAAGTTCCGGAACAAGGATCAGTGGTGCCGACAGCAGGCCAATGGTCACCCAGTGCTCGAACGCCAGCGGAACGGTCCGCAACAGCGCTTGCAGCGGCGGCCAATAGACCGCCGCGACCTGTAGGCCGACACTCACCGAAAAGGCGATGATCAGGGTCCGGTTCGAAAACCAGCCGATCCGGCTGACCGGTCGTTGCAGCGACCGAAACGCAAATACGCTGACCTTTTCGAACACCAGCATTGCGGTAAAGGCCGCGGTGCGCGCGATGTCCACGCCCATGGGCAGAAAGGCATAGAACACCCACAGGCTGGCCGACGCGGTATAGGCCCCGAAGGTCGCGATCAGGGCCAGCCCTGCGCGGCCCAGTATCGGCTCGCGCGGGCTGCGAGGCGCGCGCTTCATCTGGTCGGGTTCTTCCTTTTCCAGCCCAAGTGCGACCGCCGTCACGCTGTCGGTGATCAGGTTCATCCACAGGATCTGTGTCGCCAGAAAGATCAGCGGCCCCCCGATGATGAGGTTCACCATGATGGCGAATACCTCGCCCGCATTGGACGCCAGAAGGTAGCGCACGAACTTGCGCACATTGTCGAACTGCCGGCGACCTTCGGCGATGGCGTTCACGATGGTGGAAAAGTTGTCGTCCAGCAGGATCAGGTCGGCAGCGCTTTTGGACACTTCGGTGCCGCGCACGCCCATGGCGACGCCGATATTGGCCTGTTTGAGCGCAGGCGCGTCGTTCACACCGTCGCCGGTCATCGCCACGATCTGCCCGTTGGCTTGCAGCGCCTCGACGATACGCAGTTTGTGTTCGGGGCGCGTGCGGGCAAAGAGCACGTCGCCTGTCAGTCGCTCCGCGAGCGTCGCATCGTCCATCTCGTCGACCTCGTGTCCCTCGATCACCTGCGGGGTGCCAAGGCCGATCTGTCCAGCAATCGCGGATGCTGTAACCGCCCCGTCGCCCGTGATCATGATCACGCGGATCCCGGCGGCATTGGCCTGTTGCAGCGCCAGACGCACCTCGGACCGGGGCGGATCGATCATGCCCACAAGACCCAGAAAGATCAGACCGGTTTCATCCGTGTCGTCAGCTGCGGCGTCACGGGTGGCCAGCGCCAGCACACGCAGCCCCTGCTGTGCCATCGCGGTATAGGCGGCCGCGATGTCGCCGCGCATGTCGGCATCCATGGCCTGCACGCCGCCCTGCCCCATCACCCGGTCACAGCGTTCGGCAATCACCTCGGGCGCGCCCTTTGCAAACAGGCGGATGCCGTCGCCATCGCGGGCCAGCACGCTCATGCGTTTGCGTTCGCTGGTAAAGGGCCGTTCCGAGATCATGTCGCTGGGTGACACCGAAGGCGCCCACCCCTTGTAGGCCAGCGTGACCAGCGCCCCTTCGGTCGGGGCACCGATCATGTGCCATTGCCCACCCGTTTGATGCAACGATGCATGGGTGCAGGTCAGCGCGGTCCTGAGCAGTAGCCCAAGGACCACGTCATCCCTGGCCCCCAGCGGGCGGCTTTCCGTTTCGATATGCCCGGTCGGATCGTACCCTTCGCCAGTCACGTCATATGTGCGGTCAGCGGTCCAGACCCGCGTGGCCGTCATCTGGTTTTCGGTCAGCGTGCCGGTCTTGTCGGTGCAGATGACGGACGCGGCCCCCAGCGTTTCGACCGCTTGCAGGCGGCGTGCCAGCGCTTGTTTCCGGGCCATGGCCGACGCACCCAGCGCCAGCGTGATGGTCACGACCGCCGGCAGCCCCTCGGGGACCATCGCCACGGCAAGGGACAGGCCGGTCATGAACATCTCGAACAGCGGGCGGCCGCTGGCAAGGCCGATCGCAACGATCAGCACCGCCACGGCAAGGGCCGCCATCCCGATCTGCCGGGCCAATTGCCCCAACCGGATTTGCAGGTTGGTCCGTTTCTGGCCCACACGACCCGTCAGCACCGCAATATGGCCGAAACGGGTGTCCTGACCGATGCTGGTGACCTGACCTTGCGCGCGGCCTTCGACCAGCGCCGTGCCCGCAAACAGGTCGCGGTCTTCGCCTTCGGCCTTTTCGGATTTGTTCACGGGCACGGATTCGCCCGTCAGAACGCTTTCATCCACCCGGATGTCCGTGCCGGAGGTGATCCGCATGTCGGCAGGCACCGCACTTCCGGCAGCGACAATGGCGATGTCGCCCGGCACCAGTTCGCGGGCTGTGATTTCGGTTTCGTGTCCGTCGCGGAACACGATGGCGCGGGGTGACAGCATGGACCGCAGCGCATCCAGCGCTGTCTCGGCCCGCCACTCCTGTACGAAACCCAACACGGCGTTCAGCAACAGCACCAGTGCGATGGCAAGCGCGTCAATCTCCTCGCCCAGCGCAAAGGCGATGATTGCAGCCACCACGAGGATCAGGACCAGCATCCCCTTGAACTGCCGCAACAACACGGTCACCCGCCCGGGCGGTTTGGCGCGCGGCAATTCGTTCCATCCGAAGCGGGCGCGCGCTTCTTCCACCTGTCTGGATGTCAATCCAACCGGGGGCGTGGCGGCGGGGTCGGTGTCGCGCATCTGTGTCACCCTGAACAAACGCCCCTTCGCTATCAGTGCGGTGTGATCAGCGAAATGAGATAGATCAAACCCTGCACCGGCCCTGCGCCGTGTTTTGCCGGAACAACGCGCCGAACGCCCGATCACCCGAAAACATAAGTGCCCGGTGCCGGGCCCAGCGACTGTTCCGGTCGCGCCTGGAGTCCACGCTTCGACCCGCTATGCTCGTTCAGCCAATCGACCCAAGCGGGCCACCATGACCCGTCGAACAAGGATGCCTGTTCCAACCATCGGTCCGGCGACATGTGGTGTTCGCCTTCGGTCTTTTTCAGCAGGCGGTAGTGCCGGTTGACGTGGCCCGGTTCGGACAGCACGCCGCTGTTGTGCCCCCCCTTTGTCAGGCAAAAGGTGACGTCGGTGTCGGTCAGCAGTTGCAGCTTGTAGACCGACCGCCATGGCGACACGTGGTCGGTTTCCGTTGCAAGACAGAAGATCGGCAACCGCAGGTCGGTCAGCGCCACGGGCGAACCACGCACCTTGAATTGCCCGCGGGCGAGACAATTCCTGAGAAACATGTGCCGCAGATATTCCGCATGCATCCGCGCGGGCATCCGCGTTGCATCTGCGTTCCAGGCCATCAGATCGTTCATCGGGGTCCGTTCACCCAGCAGGTAGTGGCGCACGATCCGGCTCCAGATCAGGTCGGTCGAGCGCAACATGCGGAATGCACCCGCCATCTGGTCGGCGCGCAAATACCCTTGGGTCGCCATCAGATCCTCGAGAAAGGCCACCTGGTTTTCGTTGATGAACAACGACAGTTCGCCCGGTTCGGTGAAATCGACCTGTGCGGCAAGAACGGACACGGTCCTGAGCCGCAGATCATTATCGCGCGCCATGGCCGCTGCACCCGCCGCCAACAATGTACCGCCCAGGCAGTAGCCGACGGCATGCAGCGCATCATCCCGACCCGGCGCGACGTGATCGACAGCGGCACCCAGTCCAAGCTCAAGGTAATCATCAAGTCCAAGGTCCGCGTCATCCCTGGTCGGGTTCTTCCACGAGATGATGAACACCTCGAACCCCTGGTCCCGCAGGTAGGCGACCAGCGAATTGTGCGGGGACAAATCGAGAATGTAGTATTTCATGATCCACGCGGGCAGGATCAGGATCGGTTCAGCGCGCACCTGTGCGGTGGTGGGGCGATACCGGATCAATTCGATCAACCGGTTCTGAAACACCACGTCCCCGTCGGTCACGGCAATTGTCTCACCTACCCGGTAGTCGGGATGGGGCTTGGGCGTCTGGCTGACGATCTGGTTCAGATCCTCGAGCCAGTGCTGCCAGCCCCGGACAAAGTTCTGACCGTTCTGCTTCAGCGCGGTTTGCTGCACCACGGGGTTGGTCCAGGCGGCGTTCGACGGCGAAACCATGTCCAGCATCTGGCGCGCGGCAAAGGCCACGATGCGCTGATGTGCCGGATCGACACCTGCGATGGGCGCGGTCGCCTCCTGCCACCAGGCTTCCTGCAATTGGAACCACGTGCGCAGCAGGTTGTAGGGGGGCGTGTTCCATTCCGCGCCCGCGAACCGGCCGTCGGTCGCGTCGGAGTGCGTAGCGGTCGCTCCACCCAGCCCGGCGGCATAGGCGGCAGTCAACGCCTCGAACGCTTTGCTCCAGCCGCTGTAATACAACTGCATCTGCCGCTCGGGGGATCCGATCAGGTGGATCGCCCAATCCAGCCAGGCGGTGCCCAGTGCAGACGGAGACAGACCGCCCGTCGCGCGCCCGACCATGCTGTGAAACACCTGATCCAGGCTGTTTCCCGAAGTATCATCGTTCGGCATCAGGCCATCCTTTCGACAAGTGATCCATTCCTTGACCCATGCGCCGCCGATAAGTCGTCGCGGGCGCGATGCGTGATGAACCGGCAGCATCGGACGTCAGCAGGCGAGGGTGTAACCCCAGACCTCGCCAACGCCATGGACCCCGGCACCGGGTGGGTTGGTCATGCCGCACCGGCAATCGCGTGGGTCTCCATGGCTTCGGCGAATGTGCGCAGGCGCGTGTCCGCTTCGGGTGTTCGGTCGATCCTGTTGTGGATGTGGGCGCGTTCCACGACACGGCGGCCCAGCAGGTCAACGCACGTGCCAACGCACTTGATCGGATCATTCGGTCTGCCCGCCGTGGTAAGCAAACCCACCGGCATATCGCCGCGTTCCAGTTCGGACAGCACCCGTTTCACGGGCGGCGCAGGCTGATCCGCCCACACCGGGGTCGCAATCACGATCCACCGCCGCTGCGTCAACGCGCCCTGTTCCAACCGAACGTGCGGCATCTGGCGGCGCATCACGTCCCAGATGGCGCGGAACATCCAGATTACCGGCACGCGATACCGGTCCACCGTGATCGGGATCAGATCGGCACCCGTCTTGGCGGCCAGTGCGGCGGCAGCGCGACGCGTATGGCCGGACCTGGAATAATAGATCACGGCAGGCGATCGTGGGGTCGACATGGCGGCGGCTCCTTTCGCATTCTGAATAGCCGTGCAGGCCGTATTTCGATTGACGATTGTCAATCATGCCATGCGTTTGATGTGAGACTGCTGGGGCCGACCAAAGCGGCGGATGCACTGCCGCCAGACTTGCGATTTACAAGGGAAAGCTGGCAACCCAAGGGCACCATGACAAATCAACCGATCCCCCACGCTGTCGCCCATGTGCCACTGCGGCGCACGCTGACACTGCCGCTGCTCGCGCTGTACGGGCTGGGCGTCACGGTGGGTGCAGGCATTTATGTGCTGATCGGGGCCACCGCGGCCGAGGCGGGCGCGCAGGCCTGGCTTGCGTTTCTCGTGGCGGCGGCGGTTGTCGCCTTTACCGCGTTTTCCTATGCTGAACTTTCCACCCGCTATCCCGTCAGCGCGGGCGAGGCCGCCTATGTAGAGGCGGGATTGCAAAGACGGTGGATCGCCACCGGGGCCGGCCTGCTGGTGGCACTGGCCGGGGTCGTTTCAGCCTCTGCCGTTGCCATTGGTGCAGCGGGCTACCTTGCGGGCTTGACCGGGCTGCCGCAGACCGGGCTGATCGCCGCCGTTGTGGTTACAATGGGTCTGATCGCGTGGTGGGGCATCACGCAATCCGTCACCGTGGCCGGGGTCGTCACGGTGCTCGAAATCCTGGGCTTGCTGTTCGTGATCCTGTGGGGGTTTGGCGTTGCCGAACGCGGCGGCGTTGCGCCCGCCAGCCTGTTGCCGGGTCGGGACCCCGAACAATGGATTGGCGTGGCGGCGGCCAGTCTGCTGGCCTTTTTTGCCTTTATCGGGTTCGAGGACATGGTGAACGTCGCCGAAGAGGTCAAGGACCCCGTACACGCCATGCCGCGCGCAATCTTCCTGACGCTGGTGCTGGCAACCCTGCTTTATGTCGTGACCTGCATTGCGGTCCTGATCAGCGTGCCCATCGACGCGCTAGCGGCGTCGGCTGCTCCGCTGATGCTGGTGTTTTCCAATGCGCCCGAATGGGTGCGGGCGGGGTTTTCGTCAATTGCCATCGTCGCCACGGTGAACGGCGTGCTGATCCAGATGATCATGGCCTCGCGCGTGCTGTATGGATTGGCCGATCGCGGGCAGCTGCCTGCGATCTTTGCACAGGTGTCGCCCACGACCCGCACGCCCACCATCGCAACGACAAGCGTTGCGGTGATCATCCTGGCCTTCAGCCTGCTCCTGCCCATCGAGGATCTGGCCGGATGGACCTCGCAGATCATCCTGGGGATCTTCGCGATGGTGAACCTGTCGCTGATCTGCCTGAAGGCGCGCGGCACGGCGTCGGGCGACCATTTTCACACGCCGCTGTTCGTGCCGGTCCTGGGTGTGTTGACCAGCACGGCGCTGCTGTTCAGCGGCTTTATCATCTGACGCCCCCGCTTTGAGATAAATCAAGGACGCGAGCGCTGTGCCAGTTAGCGTCGATCCAACCCAACAGATAATAAACGAGCACACCATGTCCCATCTTCGCACTGCGCTTTCCGTTGCTCTGATGATCGCGGGCCTTGCCGGTTGTGCGCCCACCGGCGAAACTGCGGATGTCAGTGCCGAACGTGGCATGCAACTGTACGCCGAAAAGTGTTCCGCTTGCCATGGCGATGATGGCCGGGGGGCGGGACCGGCATCACTTGGGTTGGGGGATCCCCCGCCGGACCTGACAACGCTGAGCGCGCAGAACCGCGGCATCTTTCCACGGAATTTCGTCATGAGCGTCATTGACGGGTTCAACCGGCGCAACCACCCGGATTCCGCAATGCCAGAGTTCGGCAATCAGGACCTGGGTCCGGTGATACAAGTCGAGGATGGCGGCGCGTCCACGCCCACCCCGACGGACCTGATCGCGCTGGCTGCCTATCTGGAAAGCATCCAGGAATAGCGCATCGCAGCTAAACCTTGCAGGTCGACACGCCAATCAGTCGGTAGATCGGACAAAAGCTGAACAGCGCCGTCGCCACCAGGATGACGCCAACCGCCATCGCGACATAGGCGGGTGCCGCATTGCTCCAGATCGGGGGAATGTTGCTGAGTGGTGCGAACACCAGCGCCAGCCCCCCAATGGCGCGGATCAACCGGTCCAATCGTCCAAGGTTCGTCGTCATGGCCACCCTCCTTTCACATGAGTTGCTCGGGTTCCCGGGAAAGCGCATCTGACAGCACACGCATGCGCGCCGTCATCGCGTGAAAGAACAGCGCCCGGAACGCCAAATCGTGCGACAGCAGACGACGGCAAGTGTCGAAGTTCATGCCAAGCAGCCGCAGGTCCTGGGTCGC
>JBCBFX010000046.1:0-31671 GCA_038527345.1 Pseudomonadota bacterium
AACGCGATGGTGACCGCATCGGCGATAAAGAACGGAGTCACGCCGCGAAACACGTCCTGAACGCTCAGATCATCGCGCACGCCCGCCACCACGAAACAGTTCAGGCCAATGGGCGGCGTGATCAGGCAGAATTCCGCCATCTTGACCACCAGGATGCCGAACCAGATGGCGCACATCGGGCCTGACATGCCGAATGTGCTGTCTTCGGCGCTGACAAATTCGCCCCCGTTCAGGGCCATGACCGCCGGATAGACCACAGGCAGGGTCAGCAGCAGCATCCCGATGGCGTCCATGAACATGCCCAGCACGGCATAGGCCAGAAGAATACACACCAGGATCAGCATGGGCGACACGGTCAGCGACGTGATCCAGTCCGAAAATGCGCCCGGCAGGTCGGCAAAGCCAAGAAACCGCACATAGATCAGCACGCCCCAGATGATGGTAAAGATCATGACCGTCAGCTTGGCGGTCTCTATCAGTGCATCCTTGAGTTCGGCCAGGCGCATCCCACGGTAAAGCGCCATCAGGAACACGATAAAGGCCCCCACGGCCCCGCCCTCGGTCGGGGTGCCCCAGGCGTCGCCGAACGGGTTGTAGACAAAGAAGATGATGATCACCACCACCGCCACGATGGGCAGTGCGGGCGGCAGGCTGACGAACCGTTCCTTCCACGTGAACCCGGTGACCGGTGGGCCAACGGATTTGAAGATGACCGCGATGCCGATGATCAGAACGGCATAGACTACGGCCGAGAACGCGCCGGGGATGAACCCTGCCAGAAGCAGCTTGCCCACGTCCTGTTCCACGATGATGGCATAGATCACGAGGATGGCCGAGGGCGGGATCAGCGAGGCGAGCGTGCCGCCCGCAGCCACGACCCCGGCGGCAAATTGCTTGTTGTAGCCGATCTTGAGCATCTCGGGGATCGCGATGCGGGCGAACACCGCTGCGGTGGCCACGGATGCACCTGACACAGCGGCAAAGCCGGCGGTCGAAAAGACGGTGGACACCGCCAGCCCCCCCGGCACCCATGCGATCCAGCGCTTTGCGGCCTCGAACAGGGCTGTGGTCAGCTTGGCGTAATACGCGAGATACCCGATCAGGATAAAGGTGGGGATCAGCGACAGCGCGTGCGCCGACACCTTGGAATGGGGCACCTGCCCCGCGACCTTGACGCTGATTTCCAACGCTTTCCCAAAGCGTTCAGGCGCGTAGTCAAAGCCGTTCCAACGCAGCCAGACCAGGCCGACAAAACCCGCCAGACCGGCGGCAAAGGCCACGCGCATGCCCAGAAAGACAAGGCACAGCATCCCGCCCGTGGTCCACAGACCGATTGTAATGGGATCCATCAGGACATGACTTTCATTTTCGGCCTGCCAGCGCTTCGGCCTCGGCCCGGGCCTGGGCGGCGACGCTCTGGATCAGGGGCACGGCCACGGGGCGGTCGAGGTTCAGCCAGAAGGCGCGCGCATAACCCACCGCCTGCAGCACCAGACGCGCGCACAGCACGGCAAAGGCCACCGGCACGATCAGTTTCGAGGGCCAGATGGGCAGGGAGATGTCGATGGAACTGTCCCGGCTGCAAAAGGGCCGCGCGCAGTCGAAGGAGCGGTCGAAATGGGACCACGCCCCCCACACCAGCGCAATCATCAGCACAAGGATCAGCAGCACCATGATCAGTTCGATCAGCCACAGCAGTCGGCCCCGCATCGCGCCGATGATGATGTCCATGCGGATATGGCCGCCATCGCGCTGGACATAGGACACGCCCATGATCGCAATCAACGGCATCAACGCCTCGATCAGGTCGACATAGCCCATCAGCGGACGTTCGAAGAATTCGCGACCCGTGACGGAATAGGCGGCGAGGAACATCAGGGAAAAGGCGGCAAGGCCGCTGAGCAGCGCCATCGCCCGCTCGACCGGCACCAGTGCGCGGTCCAGACGGCTCAGCAGGCTGCTGTCTTCGAGTACGGTCGCCGAACCTGCCATTCCTGCCCCCCGGTGTGCGCCCCGAAACCGGCGCGGTAAGGCGGGGTATGCCCCGCCTTACGGTGTTTGGATCAGCTGCCGCCCTTGGCGTCGGCCAATGTGCTGACGACCAGGTCGTACAGTTCCTGTCCCGGAAGCCCTTGCGCTTCCATGTCGGCGATCCACGCGTCGCGCGCAGGCTCGGCCGCGGCGGCGCGGAACTCTTCGATCACGGACGGGTCGATCTCGACCTTCTGGACGCCCTTTTCCGCAAGCACGCTGTCCCAACGTTCCAACAGGTCGGCGTAGTTGGAAAGGTAATGGTCCAGCGCCTCGGGAACGGAACTGTCGAGGGCGGCCTTGTGGTCATCGCTGAGGCTTTCGTAGGCGTCGATGTTCACCACCACAGGGCAGTTCACCGTGCCGGGGTTCAGGTTCGCGGTCCACCAGTCGGCCTGGTTGATGGTGCCGAAGGACAGGTGCGCGTGCTGCGCAAAGGCCACCGTGTCCACGACGCCCGATTCCATCGCCTGGTAGGCTTCGGTCGCAGTGACTGAGGTGGGCACACCGCCCACGGCCTCGAACGCCTTGCCCAGACCGCCGGTTGCGCGCACGCGCATGCCTTCGAAGTCGGCCAGAGTCGTCTTGGGATCGCCGGTGCCCACGAGGTTGTATTGCGGCATGGGCGAGGTCATCAGCAGCTTGGCGTTCCACTGCGCCATCTCTTCGGCGGCCGCAGGGTGCGCGTAGACGGCCGAGGACACGGCGACCTCTTGTTCCAGGTTCTCGACCCCGAGGAAGGGCAATTCCAGCACCGTGATCACGCGGTTCTTGTCGCGATGGTAGCCGGCACAGAACTGTGCCATCTCGAACGCACCGATGGAGATGCCATCGAGGTTTTCGCGGTTCTTGGACAGCCCGCCGTAGCTGATGTTCATGGTGAATTCACCGTTGGTCTTTTCGCTGACCAGTTCGGCCAGTTTTTCGACATGTTCGGTGAAGGCGCGGCGCTTGCCCCAGACGGACACGTTCCATTCTGTCGCTGCAGCCTCGATCGCGAAACTGCAGGATATGGCGGCGACGATGCCGCCGACAGCAATCTTGTTCATGATGTCTCTCCCTTGATGCGGGGGTTAACCGCCCGCTTGAGCGGGAACCTAGCGCGGCGTTTTGTCCGTGCCAAGGGGCGCAGGACACCTGCGCCTTACGGGCGCTGAATTTCCTGCGCCGGGTGCGGACGTCGCCAGCAGAGGGGGCGCTGCCCCCGCGCCCGTCGGGCGCCCCCCGGGATTTTTCCGGGACAGAGACGTCGCGGGCCGTTCGAGCCGTGCCTGGCCATGCGCCTGTGGGCGGTTGGGTGCGCGTCAGCGGCGCGTGCAAGGGCGTTCGGGCCCAGCATCAAGCAAGGCCGATGACGGGGAGTGTGGTGCAGCCCGTGGATGCACCTACCGCATACCAGGTCGCTTCCGGTGGGCGCGCCGACCCCGATCCAAGCCGTGGCTTCGGCGTTCAGCCATCTGTTCGCGAGGCCGAAGAGCTGTTCAGCGCCGGATCGACCTGAACGATGCACTTGCGGATCATCTTCAGGGGATGACGACGATGTTGCCGACATGGGCCTTGTCGACAAAGGCCTGCTGCGCGGCGTGCAGGTCCCTGAGCGGATAGGTGGCGGCGACCAGCGGCCTGACCTCACCTGCCTCGACGTAGTCGACCAGATCATGAAAGATTTGCGGCGGGACCACGGTCGATCCGGTAAAGGTCAGATCGCGCAGGTAAAAGGTGCGCAGGTCAAGCGGCACGATGGGACCCGCAATCGCACCTGAACAGGTATAGCGCCCGCCGCGCGCCAACACGTCGATGACAGTCTCGAAATACGGCCCTCCGACGATGTCGGCGACCACGGTGACGGTGCTGCGCCCGATGGCGGACTGCAACGCGCCTGCCAGATCATCCGGCGCGCGGTCCAGAAGTGCATCGGCCCCCAAGGATGCCATCAGGTCGTGTTTTGCAACCGAGGCAAGGCCCACCACCCTGGCCCCGCGCCGTTTGGCCAGCTGGATCAGGGCCGAACCCACACCGCCCGACGCGCCCGTGACCAGCACCACGTCCTGCGCCGTGACGCGCGCACGGCCAAGCATCCCCTCGGCCGTGGTGTAAGAGCATGAAAATGTTGCAAGTTCCGCATCAGTCAGATCGCTTTCCAACGCACGGACGTTGCGCCGGTCGGCGGTGGTGTATTGCGCAAAACCGCCATCGCGTTCGCTGCCGAAATACCCCGTCTTGTCGCGGTTGTCGGGGTCGGACCAGTCCCGTTGCCAGCAGTCCATCATCACGCGCCTGCCGATCAGCCCGGCATCGGCATTGGCTCCCACCGCAACCACCCGGCCCACCGCATCCGCACCCTGAACGCGCGGGAACCGAATAGGTGCACCACCCCAGGACGGATCCTCGGTGTCCACGGTGTCAAAGCCGTCGCCACTGGTCGCATCCGTGACGCCCTTGGAATACCAGCCCACCCGCGTGTTGATATCCGTGTTGTTGCAGCCGCAGGCCCCCACCTTGACCAGCACGTCGTCGGGGCCGGGGTCCGGCACTGGCCAGTCGGTGTGAAAACGCAGGGCGTCGGCTCCGCCGTGTTCGTGCAGGACGAATGCGTGCATCGTGTCGGGGATGGTCATTCTGCAAGTTCCTTTCAGGCGTGCATGCGCGGCAGCACAGTGTCGGGGCCGCACGCGTCCGTGTCCAGCCCATTGGTTGCGTGGATGGGCTGGCGATTTATCTGGCGCCACACGCCGCACAGGTCCCGTCGCGGTCGGCAAAGGCCGATATCGCTGCGGCACTCCGTCCGCATGCGATGCAGGACATGGTGCCCGTGACGCCGCGTCACCGCTTCGCCGGGCCTGTGAAACGCGTGCTTCGGTCCGAACCGCGAACAGGCCCGGTTCCACGGCAGGTAGACTTCATTCAAGATCTCAGCTTTACCCGTTACCTAACTGTTTTCAAATACTAAGCATCGCACGTCTGCCTCAATCGATATGGCCTGCTTCAAACGCTCAATTGCACCTTTGCACGCCTTTTTCCGCCCCATCGCTTACATCATGCATTGCTGCGCTCGACGGTGCCCGGTGGCTTACCCTTGGCACAATGGGCAGCATCTGCCGCCAGCGCCGGTGCGGCGATCATGCGCAATTGCCACTTGTCCGCGCCCGCCTGCTCCGGGATCGTGCCGGCGCGGGTGCGCTGTGGCAGACGAACCGACAGACAGCCCGGGGGCAGGCCTTGGATACCGCTTGCCCTGATCCACCGACACGATTGCCCGGTTTCGTCGATGCCACCGCGCCGCGGAAAACGCCGCCCAGCGATGTGATCGCCGTGGCCAGCCCCGACATCTTGGGCGGGGCCGAAACCTGTCGCGGCCGCCGCCAACGATTGGGGCTGTATGCCGTGGATCCGCAAGACCGAACCGCGGCAAATCGTTCGATGCGCGACGGCTCATGCCCGCAGGTGTTCGATGCCAAATGCGCGGACCCTCGGGCCCGCACACAGCAACTTGCCTGCCACGACGGCAAGACCACCACCGGTTTGCAACGTCTGCCAGCGTGGCGCACAATCCACGAGAACAGCAGGAGACGACCATATGAGCGTTTTTGACGAAGACCTGTTTGCGGCGGGTCTGGCCCGGCGCAAGGCCACACTGGGGGCAGAGTATGTGCAGGGTAACCTTGATGCCGCCGACGGCTTTACCCGCCCCTTTCAGGAGGCCATGACCGCATGGTGCTGGGGCTTTGGATGGGCGGACGAAGCGCTGGATGCAAAGACCCGCAGCCTGATGAACCTGTCGATGATCGGCGCATTGGGCAAGATGCAGGAATGGGAACTGCACCTGAACGGAGCCATCAACAACGGCTGCTCGGTCGAGGAAATCCGCGCCGCGGTGCATATGGTCGCCATTTATTGCGGCGTGCCGCAGGGCCTCGAATGTTTCCGCTCGGCGCGCAAGGTGCTGTCGGACCGCGGGCTGCTGTGATTCTGGTCCGCGCGGGTCTGAACACCCCGTGACGAAACATAATGTCGCAGCGTTCGGCGAATGAGACAGGATTGATCGCGCGTGCCCTGCGGCAACGTATCCTGCCCCCTCGCCACGTGCTTTGACAGACAAAACCGCGAAAAGACGGGATTATTTACTGATTTTCGCTGAAAATTTACAAATCACCTGAAAACCAAGAAACACGTTTACACCAAAACCCTTATAATCCAGCGTTTTATTCCATTCTTTTCTGCAATGCGTATTATCACAACGACGGGAGGAGGACCCGCATCAGACGGTGGTCGCGCACAGTGCGACCCCGCATAATGCCCCTCTGACATCAAGACCTGGACGACCGGAGGATCCCATGCCTGAGACCAAGACCTATGCCCCGAATCCGGAGCTTGTGGCGCACGCCCACATCGACGCGGCCGGCTACGACAAGACCTATGCCGACTCGATGAACGACCCGGACGGGTTCTGGGGGGCCATCGCCTCGAACTCGATCGACTGGATGAAGCCGTTCAGCCAGGTCAAGGATGTCTCTTTTGAACTTGGTAATGTCTCGATCAACTGGTTCGCCGACGGCACACTGAATGTCGCCGCCAACTGCACCGACCGGCATCTGGCCACCCGCGGCGACCAGACGGCCATCATCTGGGAACCGGATGATCCCAGCGACGATGCCCAGCACATCACCTATGCCGAACTGCACGCGCAGACCTGCAAGATGGCAAACGTGCTGAAATCGCTTGGCGTCGGCAAGGGCGACCGGGTCGTCATCTACCTGCCCATGATCCCCGAGGCCGCCTATGCCATGCTGGCCTGTGCCCGGATCGGGGCCATCCATTCCATCGTGTTCGCCGGTTTCTCCCCCGATGCGCTCGCGGCCCGTGTATCGGGTTGCGACGCAAAGGTGGTGATCACCGCAGACGGCGCCCCGCGCGGCGGCCGTGTGACCAACCTCAAGGACAACGTGAACCAGGCGCTGATCAACGTGATCGACCCGACGAAGTGTCTGGTGGTGAAACGCACCGGCCAGCAGATCGCCTGGCGCGACGGTCTGGATTACTGGCTGCACGAAGAGGCCGCAAACGCGTCAGATGATTGCCCCCCCGAGGAAATGGGGGCCGAAGACCCGCTTTTTATCCTGTATACCTCGGGTTCGACCGGTCAGCCCAAGGGCGTCGTGCACACCACCGGAGGCTACCTGACCTATGCGGCCTATACCCACAAGATGGTCTTTGATTATCACGAGGGCGATGTGTACTGGTGCACCGCCGATGTGGGCTGGGTCACGGGCCACAGCTACATCGTCTATGGCCCGCTGGCCAACGGCGCGACATCCGTGATGTTCGAAGGTGTGCCGACCTTCCCCGATGCCTCGCGCTTCTGGCAGGTCTGCGAAAAGCACAAGGTGAACCAGTTCTATACCGCCCCCACCGCCATCCGCGCGCTGATGGCGCACGGGAACGACCCGGTCACCAAATGTGACCTGAGCGACCTGAAGGTGCTGGGCACCGTGGGTGAACCCATCAACCCCGAGGCTTGGAACTGGTACAATGACGTGGTCGGCGGCGGGCGTTGTCCCATCGTGGACACCTGGTGGCAGACCGAAACCGGCGGCCACCTGATGACCCCCCTGCCCGGCGCGCACGCAACGAAACCCGGATCCGCGATGAAGCCGTTCTTTGGCATCAAGCCCGTGGTGCTGGAACCCGCGAGCGGCGAGATCATCGAGGGCAACGGCGTCGAGGGCGTGCTCTGCATCGCCGACAGCTGGCCCGGTCAGATGCGCACCGTCTGGGGCGATCATGAACGGTTCGAGAAAACCTACTTCTCCGACTACGCGGGCTACTACTTTACCGGCGACGGCTGCCGCCGGGACGAGGATGGCGATTACTGGATCACCGGCCGCGTGGACGACGTCATCAACGTGTCCGGCCACCGCATGGGCACGGCCGAGGTCGAAAGCGCGCTGGTCGCCCACGGCAAGGTGGCCGAAGCCGCCGTGGTCGGCTACCCGCACGACATCAAGGGCCAGGGCATCTATTGCTACGTCACCCTGATGAATGGCGAAGAACCGTCCGAGGATCTGCGCAAGGAATTGCGCACCTGGGTCCGGACCGAGATTGGTCCCATCGCCTCGCCCGACCTGATCCAGTGGGCGCCGGGCCTGCCCAAGACCCGCTCGGGCAAAATCATGCGCCGCATCCTGCGCAAGATCGCCGAGGACGACTTCGGTGCCTTGGGCGACACCTCGACCCTGGCCGATCCGTCGGTGGTCGAGGACCTGATCGACAATCGCATGAACCGGAGTTGAGACCATGGACGGAACCCAAACCCCCGCCACCTGCCCTGTCCTGATCCTGCTGGGCCCGCCGGGTGCCGGCAAGGGCACGCAGGCCCGCATGTTGCAGGACCGTTTCGGCCTTGTGCAACTGTCCACCGGTGATCTGCTGCGCGCCGCCGTCGCCGCAGGCACAGAGGCCGGCAAGGCCGCCGAGGCCGTGATGAAAGCCGGTGGGCTGGTCAGCGACGACATTGTCATCGCGATCCTGCGCGACCGGCTGGCGGCACCCGATTGTGCCGGTGGCGTGATCCTCGATGGTTTTCCCCGCACGACGGTGCAGGCGCAGGCGCTGGACAAGCTGCTGGCCGAAAGCGGGCAGAGGATCAATGCTGCGATCAGCCTCGAAGTGGACGACGACGCCATCATCGACCGCATTTCGGGCCGCTTTACCTGCAAGGGCTGCGGCGAAGGCTACCACGACAGCTTCAAGCGCCCGGCTGCCGATGGCATCTGCGACCGTTGCGGCAGCACCGACATGGAGCGCCGCGCCGATGACACCGCAGACGCCGTGCGCACACGGCTCGAAGCCTACCACACACAGACCGCCCCGCTGATCGACTACTACGTCGCTCAGAACGTGCTGCACCGTGTCAACGCGATGGGTCCGATCGACGAAATCGCCACGACACTGGGCCGCATCGTATCTTACGCGGCTGTGCCCGCCTGATCCCCGGCGGGCCGCCACAGGCCCGCCAATCGCGCCAACCTGCAAGCAATGCGCGCCACGGCACCGGCCAACCCGCCCGCCGGGCGCATCCATGGCCTTCGCGCGCCGACAAACAGGGCCGGTAATACAGTGCCCGCGCAACCGGACAGTCTTGCGGGCGTTTGCAGATCGACCCGGGCCTCGTGATGCGCCGTTCCGCCGACATTCTGCAAAGGACGGGCAACCCCCCTGCGCGCCGCTGTATACGAAATGCTGCCCACAGGCGTAGCCAACATGCCGTTTTCAGCAGCGGGCGCTGGCGCGTCAATAGTTGGCGTCGACCACGTTGATATCGAAGTGATCAGCGATCCTGTGGCCTACCGCGATCTGAATTCACTATACCGCGCTTTCCGGGTCCGGACGGGCGAGACACCGGGCACACTGCGCGCGGGCTACGTGACCCGCGGCACCTGCGCCGTTGCATCGAACCCATACACCCAGTCCTGCCGCCGGTGCACCAGTCCCGGAAACAGCGTTGCCCCCACCGCCATCGGGCCGTAGACCGCGACCCGGCCCAGCCCCGAGGCGTGGTGAAAAAGACGTGCATTGGCCGCCGATCCGGCCTGCACCCGGGCCGTGCGCGGCTGGCGCAGATCGAAATAGCGCTGCAAGGCTGCCTCCGGCTCGGTCCCCTCCAGACAGCCCGCCAACACCCACGCGTCTTCGATTGCCTGCACCGCACCCTGTGCCATGGACGGCAGCATCGGGTGCGCGGCATCGCCCAGCAAGGCCACCCGCCCGTCATGCCAGCGGGGCAAGGGCGCGCGGTCGAACAGCGCCCAGCAGTGCAGCGCGTCGGCCCGTTCGATCACCGTCGTGACCATCGGATGCCACCCCGCGAAATCCGCCAACGCCTGATCCCGGTCCCCGGTGATCCGCCACCCTTCGGGCGCGGGTTCGGGCTGTTCCACCATTCCCACGAAATTGGCCATGGTCCCGGCCCGCAAACGTGTCGTGACGGCATGGCGTTTGTCTCCGACCCAGATGCAGCCGCCGTTCGGTGGCGCATGGGTCTCAAGCGTGTCCACAGGCACCACCGCCCGCCAGGCCACGTTGCCGGTATAGCGGGGCCGGTCCGGCCCCAGCATCTGGGTGCGCAGCACCGAATGCAGCCCGTCCGCAGCCACGGCAAGATCCGTGTCGAGTTTACTGCCATCATCCAGGGTCAGCGTCACCGTGTCCGGGGTCTGATCGTAACGGACCACGACCTTGCCGGTCTGCACCGCATCGGGGGCCAGCACTCGCAACCGCGCCGCAAGCGCGTCGACCAGATCGGCGCGGTGGATCTGGATATACGGCCCGCCCCAGCGGGCCTGCGCATGGTCCCGCATGGGCAGGGTAAAGATGCGTCGCCCCGACACGCCGTCGCGCATCTCGATCATCTCGGGTTCGAACAGGGTGTCCGCGATAAGGGGGGTGACCCCCATCGCGTCGAGCACGCGCCAGCCGTTGGGTGCGATTTGCAGGCCCGCGCCCACTTCGGTCAGGGCCGGGGCCTGTTCCAGCACCGTCACGTTCCAGCCGCGCAAGGCCAGCGCGATGGCGGCCGACAATCCGCCGACACCACCCCCGGCAATCGCCGCTTTCACAGCACGGCCCCCGCGCGGCGCAGTGCATCGGGATCAAGACCCAGCGCGCGCAGCACATCATCCGTATCGGCCCCCGGCGCACGCGGGCCAGCAGGCGGATTGCCCGGCGTCGCGGACAGGCGCGGCGCAGGCGCCGCCTGCCGCACGCCTCCCGGTTCCACATAGGTCCCGCGCGCCGCCAGATGCGGATGCGCGGCGGCTTCGTCCAGTGTCAGAACGGGGGCCACACAGGCATCGGTCCCGTCAAAGACCTGCGCCCAGTCGTCCCGCGTGCGGGACGCGAAGACGTCGGCAAAGCGGGCGTGCAGCGCGGGCCAGCCCGCGCGATCCTCCTGCCCGGGCAGGTCCGCATCGGCCAGCCCGACGCCGTGCAGCAGTTCGGCGTAAAACTGCGGCTCCAACGCGCCCACGGCCACGTCGCGCCCATCGGCGCAGCGGTAGCAGCGGTAATAGGGCGCGCCACCGTCCAGCCAGTTGTCGCTGCGCCGGTCCGACCAGCGCCCCTGCGCCATCATCCCGTGCAGCAGGCCCATCATCGCGGGCACCCCGTCGATCATGGCGGCATCGACCACCTGCCCCCGCCCCGTCTGCCCCCGCCCGATCAGCGCCGACAGAAGGCCAAGGATCAGGAACATCGTCCCGCCACCATAATCCGCCACCAGGTTCAGGGGCGGCGTGGGCGGCGCGTCGGGCCTGCCGAACATGTTCAGCACCCCGGTCATGGCCAGATAGGTGATGTCGTGACCCGCCGTCCGGGCCAGCGGCCCGTCCTGCCCCCAGCCGGTCATGCGGCCATAGATCAGCGTGCCGGGACAGTCCTGCGGCCCCAGCCCCAACCGCTCCATCACGCCGGGGCGAAACCCTTCGATCAGGATATCCGACTGCGCGATCAGCTTTAGCGCCACGGCGCGCCCGGCCTCGGACTTCAGGTTCACCGCCACAGACCGCTTGCC
This sequence comes from Pseudomonadota bacterium, assembly GCA_038527345.1. Taxonomy (GTDB): domain Bacteria; phylum Pseudomonadota; class Alphaproteobacteria; order Rhodobacterales; family Rhodobacteraceae; genus Tateyamaria. Next base: position 11,600 of record JBCBFX010000046.1, read on the forward strand.
GCGGCGGTTCACGTCCCCGGGGTCGGCGGGGGCGGGCTTGCGGTCGATCACGATGACCTCGGCCCCGAAATCGGCCAGCAACTGCCCCGCCAGCGGCGCAGGGCCAAGACCGGCGAATTCCACCACCTTCACACTGTCCAACGGGCCGGGCATTGCCCCCCTCCTCCGGCTGCTTCGGGCGCAATAGGGCATGGGCGTGGTCGCAGCGCAAGCAGTAGAAACAGCGGCAAACGCATCGCGACCCGCGGTGTCAGGCCCACGCGACTGAACATACTGCGCCGGTGTTCGGGAAAGCCATGGTGCGGCCGGCGAGACTCGAACTCGCACGAGTGTTACCTCACAGCGACCTCAACGCTGCGCGTCTACCAATTCCGCCACGGCCGCACGGCTGGGCTGAAAGGTCTTTAGCCGCCTTCGCGCCCCTTGCCAAGACCACAGGACAAAGAAAAACCGGGGCCGCGGCGGGCCCCGGTTTCATTCGCATTTTCAGCAGGATCAGTCGCTGATCGTCAGGCCAAAGCTTGGCAGGGCCGATGCCGGCTGTACCTGCGGTTGCGGAGCCACGGCGCTGGAATTGGTGCCAAGGGTCAGCGACGCCTTGCGCAGCAGTTCCACCCGCTCGGGCTGGCCGGGGGCAAAGACGGCAGGCGCGCCGGCGTCGACGGCCTTGAGGCCTTCGGCATACCAGACCCGTGCTGCATCGACGCGGCGCGAGGTGCCAAAACCTTGGGCCAGATGGTGACCCATCAACTCGCCATATACGTGATCGCCCATGGCATAGAGCATCAGGGCAGACCCCAGCGCCACATCCATGTCATCGGTGCGGTATCCCACGCCCATGCAGATCTGCGCGGTGCCTTTCAGTTGTGCCGGTGACATGCCGGTGGTCAGGATGAAACCCGCCACGTCGCTGACAACTTCGGGCTGCGTTTTCAGTGCAAGGGCGGCCACGTGCTGCTGCATCGCCGGGCCGAATTGCTGGCACTGGGCCGTGATCTGGTCGGGGGTGAACCCCTGCACCTTGGCGATCATGTCCTCGGACTTGGCAATGGCATAGGTCCGCGCCAGGCAGAACTGTTCGTTCAGGGCCACGTTCGGGTCCGTCATGCTGGCCGTGGTGGTAAAGCCACCGTTGGTGTTGGTCAGCAGCGACACGGTGTTGCAGTGCGATGCCAGCGACTGGCCACCGCCCGAACCAAGGAAATTCGGCAAAGCCGACGTTTCAGTCGTGGCGGGTGCCGCAGGTGCAGGTTCGGCCGCCGTAGGGGCTGAGGCGACCACGGTCGTGGTTGTCGTCGTGCCGACAGCCGGAACCGTGGGTTGCGGGGCCACCACGATGGTGGTGCCGGCGGGCGGCAGGCCCTGCGTGGGCTGACCGGCCATTTCGGCGCGATAAGTCTTGAGCAGGCCACGCGTGCCTTCGGGGTTTTGCGCAATCTGCTGGTTCACGGCATACCCGCCAGCCTGCGCCCGGTTATAGGAGCTGACCAGGAGGTTCTGTTCGAACGGGGTCAGTTGGCCCGTGGCCGGATAGCCGAGATAGGCCTGGTACTGCGCAATCGCGTTGCGCGACCGACGGCCCAGCTGCCCATCCACCGTGCCCGCGTTGAACCCGAAATAGTTCAGCGAAGACTGGATCTGGCGCCCTTCCTGCGTCGAGGGCAGGCGTGGCTTGTAGGTCTTTCTGGTGTAGGTGCGTGTGGTCGCCTTGCGGCGCTGGTTCTGCTTGGTCGCCGCGTGGCCGACGATGCCGCCGATGATGGCACCCGCCACAAAGTCCCCGGCATCCGCCGCCGCCTTGGGCGCGGGCACGATGGCAAGGGACACGGCAATGGCGGACGCGGCAAAATATTTGGTCAACATGACAATAAACCTCCGACTGTATGTCACCAGACTACCACCGTATGGAGATTTGCGAAGTCACAATTTCCATACCCACACGCATGACGGGCATGGCTTGCCTATGGCCCGCTCTGCCGCGACAATCGCGGCCCTCAAACTGCGCGATGTGCCCCGATGACCGACGCCCCAGATACCCCGCCCGTGATCCAGGTCGACATCGTTTCTGACGTGATGTGCCCGTGGTGCATCGTCGGGTTTCGCCAGTTGGAACAGGCGCTTGGCCTGACCGGCATGGGCGCACGCATCCGCTGGCATCCGTTCGAACTGAACCCGGCCATGGGGCCGGACGGTCAGAACCTTGCCGAACATATCGCTGAAAAGTACGGCACAACGCCCGAACAGTCGGCGCAGAACCGCAAACACCTTTTAAGGCTGGGCGAAACGCTCGGAATCAACTTCAACTTCGACGGCACCAGCCGAATCGTGAACAGCTTTGCCGCGCATCAGCTTCTGGAATTCGCGCTGGCCCATGGCGCGCAGCACCCGCTGAAGCTGGCGCTGTTCGCGGCACATTTCACCGAGCAGCGCGATGTGTCGGACACGGCCGTCCTGCTGGATGTGGCCGAAAGCGTCGGACTGGACCGGGCGCAGGCGACGCAGGTGCTGGACACTGGTGCCATGGCCCACAGCGTCCGCGAGAAACAGGCGTTCTGGACCGGGCACGGCATCAGCGGTGTGCCGTCCATGGTGTTCGGCAACACGTATCTGACCACTGGGGCGCAAGGGGCAGAGACCTATGCGCAGTTGCTGCGCAAGGTGGCGACCGAAGCCGCCTGAGCGTCAGGCCAGGGCCGCCCGCCGACCCCGCAGCACCGCCAGCAGGATCAGCACAAGGCCGATGCCGGTCACCACGTATCCCAATCCGTCCTGTCCGCCCAACAGCACCTTGTTCATGGTCCGTCCGGGCAGGAAGTTGAACAGCCCCGCCACGCACAGCCCGTACCAATACAGGTTGCGCATCACGATGCGGTGCCCAATGACCCGCCCGGAAAGGATCAGGCGCAGGCCTTCGTAAAGTGACCACAGCGTGAACAGCGACAGGGCGTGGATCGGGCTGAACGGGCCAATCACGGCAAAGCTGTGGATACCAAAGGAGGACAGGGCAACGCCTGCGATGGCGCAGACCCAACTGTAGCCAAGCAGCTTGTGCACCCGGTCGCGGCGGCGGCGATACAGCGCCACTGGTCCCAGTACCAGCGCAAACAGGGCGCAGACGACATGGAACTGAACAATTGGGTCGGCGGTATAAAGCGGAACAAGTGTCATCATCGGGGCCTTTCACATGTCGGGAACATCTGCGCCCCAGCTAGACAAGATCGCACCCGCCATGCCATTGGACTTGCGTGTAAATCGGGAATTGCTTCGTGAATGACAGCCCCCTGCAATCCGCGCTTCGTGAATGGCGCAGGCACCTGACGCATCCGGCGACGCTGACGGCGCTGGGGTCCGTTGCGCTGGTCACCGGCGTGGCCGGACCGTTCGGCACATCCGAACGCCTGACGGTGCTGCCCCGGCTCGGCTACTGGGCTGTGCTGGTTCTGCTGACCTATGCGCTCGGAGCGCTTCTTGACCAGTTTGTGCGGCTGAGAATGCGGCGCTTCGGCTTCTGGCCACGCACGCTGGTGGCCGCTGCGGCCACCGGATTGTGCGTGGTTCTTGTCGTGAGCGGTGTCACCTATGCCTTGCTGGGATGGCGGCCCGATGGCGTGGCAGCGGCGTCATTTGTCGTGACAACCTTTTCCGTCGGCGCGGTGATCGCCGGCACCATCTCAGTGGTCAGCCGCCAAATGGCCCCCACCCTGCCCGGCACGCCGCAACCGCCCCGCATCCTGAACCGCCTGCCACTGGACAAACGCGCCCCGCTGGTGGCGCTGTCGGTCGAGGATCATTATGTCCGTGTCCAGACAACCAAGGCCGAGGAGTTGCTGCTGATGCGCCTGTCGGACGCAATGAACGAGGTGGGCGACACCCCCGGCGCGCAGGTGCACCGTTCGCACTGGGCCGCCTGGGGTCAGGTGCAGTCGGCACGCAAGTCGGACGGACGCGCCACGCTGACCATGACCACCGGGGCCGAGATCCCGGTTAGCCGCAGCCGTCTGGATACGGTACGGAAGGCCGGGCTTCTGCCCTGAACGCGCCATGGTCGAATGGATCATCACACCCGGTCTGACCGATTACCGCGCAGCAGAGGCGTGGATGGAAGCACGCGCCACCGCCATCGCGGCCGAAGAGGCGCAGGAATGCATCTGGCTGCTGGAACATCCGCCACTTTATACCGCCGGCACCTCGGCCAGGCCCGCGGACCTGACCGACCCGCACCGCTTTCCGGTGCATCAGACCCGGCGCGGCGGGCAATACACCTATCACGGGCCGGGACAGCGCGTGGCCTATACCCTGCTGAACGTGGGCAGGCGCGGGCGCGACGTGCGGGCCTTTGTCCAAAGCCTCGAGGCGTGGGTGATCGCCGCGCTGGCAGAATTCAACGTGCGCGGCGAAATCCGTGAGGGCCGCGTGGGCGTCTGGGTGCAACGCCCCGAAAAGCCCCCGCAGCCCGATGGCACCCCGGCCGAGGACAAGATCGCCGCCATCGGCATCCGCCTGCGCAAATGGGTCAGCTTTCACGGGCTAAGCATCAATGTCGAACCGGATCTGGGCCATTTTGACGGGATCGTTCCGTGCGGCATCAACGACCACGGGGTAACCAGCCTCGTGGATCTGGGCCTGCCTGTGACGATGCAGGATGTGGATGTGGCGCTGCGGTCCACCTTTGACGCTGCGATGGGACCCGGGTAGCGCCACCGCCAGATCACGGAATGCCTTTGCTTGGTTTTTACTGCGACTTTCAGGCATGTACGGCATTTGCCACAGACCGCGTCCCGCACAAGATACCCCTGAACATCCGCACCGGATGCAGCGGTGATCCCGCACTGCGCGCCTGAACCGGTCCGGGGTGCCTTGCCGCAAAGGCTCCACATCATCTCCGCAGTTTCGCCCTGCCGCCGTGGTTAATCGCCCTTAACCAAAAAACGGGCAGGCCATGGCAGACTTCCTTAACGGGATCTTCATCAGCGAGATCCTTGCAGACAACGCAGGTGGGGCTGCCGTAGACACCGATGGCGACGGAAACACCAACAAGGCCGATGAATTCATCGAATTCGGTAACGTGTCCGGCGCGTCCATTTCGCTGGACGGGTACGAGGTGTGGTCCGAAAAGAACGGGCTGCTTTACCAGTTCGGGCCGGGCGATACGCTGGATGATGGCGACAGCGCCACGGTGGTGGGAAACTACGGCGGCACCCCGCCCGCAGGTTTTTACAACGCGGGCATCGCAGAAAACGGAAACTTCATCCCCGACGGCGAAGGGCAGAAGTTCGACACCATCTTTCTGGTGAACACCGCCACGGGCGACTACATCGCGCTGTCCTATGGCAACCCGCCCCGCGCGCCGACCCTGCCCGGCGGATTTCCCGGCACCACGCAGGTGGGTTCGGGCGAAAGCATCGACAGCAACGCCCCCAACGGCACCGCCTTTGCCCGCGACGGGTCAGGCACGCTGGTCGAAACCGCGCCCACGCCGGGCACGCCAGATGTGGCCTGCTTTGCCCAAGGCACGCTGATTCTGACCAGGCGCGGCGAACAACCGGTCGAGGATTTGCGCCCGGGCGACCGTTTGCCCACATATGACGGCGGGTTGCGAACCCTTCTGGGTGTCTGCGCCGTACACCTGCCGGCACGGGATCTGCTGGCGCATCCCGCCTTGCGTCCGCTGACCGTCGACGGTGCAATGTTCGGTGGCGATCACGGCATTCGCCTGTCACCTGCGCATTGCCTGCTCTATGGCGCGCCCTGGGCCGAGGCGCTGTTTGCCAGCCCGCAAATCCTGCTGAGGGCACGCCACCTTGAGGCGGCCGGCATGGCCCGCGCGGACATCCCGCGCAGCGGCGTCACCTATCATCACCTGCTGTTCGACGAACATGTGCTGGTGCTGGCGAACGGCATATGGGCCGAAAGCTATCTGAACACAGGGGCCAGGGACGACCGTGACGTGGTCGATCAGGCCCGATGGAACCTGTGCCCCGGTGTGTCACGCGCGGCGACCCGGCACCGGCAGGCCGCCCGGCGCGTTTTGCGCGGATTCGAGGCCCGCGTTCTGCTGGCCTGTGACCCTGTGGCAAAGCGCGTGGCACAAAACACACCCGCCCCGGTCGCGCCGCCCCGCAAACGTGCCGCATCCTGCACCTGACCCCGGTCCAGGCGCCGAGATTATGCAGCAAAGTGCGCAACCCGGCTCAAGCGCGACAATTCACCCCGCTGTGAGCTTCGATCCGTCATTGAAGCGTTTACGCCAAATCTCTAGAACGTCCAAAGAATCTGCACGCGAGCGGGAACCCGCGTGCGCACGTAACCTACGAGGAGGCACCGCATGGCAGACGCAGCCATTCACGGGCACGAGCATGAAGACGAGCGTGGCTTTTTCACCCGCTGGTTCATGTCGACCAACCACAAAGACATCGGGATTTTGTACCTGATCGCATCCGCCATCGTCGGCTTCATCTCGGTGGCCTTCACGGTCTACATGCGGATGGAACTGATGGATCCGGGTGTTCAGTACATGTGCATGGAAGGTGCGCGGTTGATCCCGTCCGCCGAGTATTGCACGCCAAACGGGCACCTGTGGAACGTGCTGATCACCGGCCACGGCATCCTGATGATGTTCTTTGTGGTGATCCCCGCCCTGTTCGGCGGATTTGGCAACTATTTCATGCCGTTGCAGATCGGTGCGCCGGACATGGCGTTTCCGCGGATGAACAACCTGTCGTTCTGGCTGTACATCGCGGGCACCACGCTGGCGGTCTGTTCGGTGCTGGCACCGGGCGGCAACGGCCAGCTTGGGTCGGGCGTGGGGTGGGTGCTTTACCCGCCGCTGTCGACCAACGAACAGGGCATGTCGATGGATCTGGCGATCTTTGCCGTGCACGTTTCAGGCGCGTCATCGATCCTGGGTGCGATCAACATGATCACCACGTTCCTGAACATGCGCGCGCCGGGCATGACGCTGTTCAAGGTGCCGCTGTTCTCGTGGTCGATCTTTGTCACTTCGTGGCTGATCCTGCTGTCGCTGCCGGTTCTGGCCGGTGCCATCACCATGCTGCTGATGGACCGCAACTTCGGTTTCACCTTCTTTGACCCCGCAGGTGGCGGTGACCCGGTGCTGTACCAGCACATCCTGTGGTTCTTTGGCCACCCCGAGGTGTACATCATCATCCTGCCCGGTTTCGGCATCATCAGCCACGTGATCGCCACGTTCAGCCGCAAGCCCGTGTTCGGCTACCTGCCGATGGTCTGGGCGATCATCGCGATTGGTGCACTGGGCTTTGTCGTGTGGGCGCACCACATGTACACGGTCGGCATGTCGCTGAACCAGCAGGCCTACTTCATGCTGGCGACCATGGTCATCGCGGTGCCGACGGGGGTCAAGATCTTCAGCTGGATCGCGACCATGTGGGGTGGTTCGCTTGAGTTCAAGACGCCCATGCTTTGGGCCTTTGGCTTCCTGTTCCTGTTTACCGTGGGTGGGGTGACGGGCATCGTCCTGTCCCAGGCCGCCGTGGACCGCTACTACCACGACACCTACTACGTGGTGGCACACTTCCACTACGTGATGTCGCTGGGCGCTGTGTTCTGCATCTTTGCGGGGATCTACTTCTACTTCCCCAAGATGACGGGCCGCATGATCCCCGAATGGATGGGCAAGGTCCACTTCTGGACCATGTTCATCGGGGCCAACCTGACGTTCTTCCCCCAGCACTTCCTGGGCCGTCAGGGCATGCCGCGCCGCTATATCGACTACCCCGAGGCATACGCCTACTGGAACTACTGGTCCAGCTGGGGCGCGTTCCTGAGCTTTGCGTCGTTCCTGTTCTTCTTCGGTGTGGTGATCTACGCGCTGCGCGCAGGTGCCAAGGTGACCGAAAACAACCCCTGGAACGAGTATGCGGATACGCTGGAGTGGACCCTGCCCAGCCCGCCGCCCGAGCACACGTTCGAAATCCTGCCCAAGCAGGAAGAATGGGACAAGCAGCCGTCGCACTAAACGCGCGCTGACCAAAGACCAAAGGCTCCGGTGGCGACCGGGGCCTTTTTTCGTAAAGGGATCACCCTGTGCAATACGCGTACTTTTTGACGGCGTTCATCGTGTTTGCACCCTTGGCAATGGCGACATGGCGGGGTTGGCCCGCGCACCACCTGTTGACCCTGATGACCGCCGTTCTGGTCCTGTCGGCGGGCGTGCACGCTTTGTTCCTGACCCGCACCGTCGTTTTGTCCAATGCGGAAGATACGGCCTATCACGACACCTACTATGTGGTGGCCCACTTCCATTGGTTCCTCAGCCTGGCCATGGCGTTTGCCGTTCTGATCCTGCTGTCGTGGGCCGCCCACCGCTTTGCCCGACCGGTCGCGCCGCGGGTCCTGCGGGTCGCCTTCTGGGGCCTCGCAGTCGGGATGGTCTGCCCCTCATTGCTGCGATGGACGGTTTTTACGCCACCGCGCCGCTACGTGGATTATGCGCAATGGTTACACACCATCAATGCAGTCGACCAGGTCGGAATGCTGCTGTCGCTCCTGTCCGGACTGACCCTGATCGCCCTGCCACTCTACGCCCTGCTCTTCCGGCGCAGGCGCTGATCCCCTTCATCTCGCCAGAAAAACTCCGGGGTTTGGGGCAGAGCCCCAAGACATATCCGCCCCGTGCGCAGGCCAGCCAAATCGCACCCCAATCCCGGTTTGATATGCAATAACAGGGCCGCCTTTTCAGCAGATCGGCGCGCATCCGCCCAGGGTAACCGGCGATGGCCCGCCCACGCACGCGCGACGGCCACCAACAGCCTTTCGCCGCGCGCCGCACAGCCCCTATTCCTGTTCCATACCGCCCGCACGGCGCACGCGCGCCCCGGGCCAATGGACGAAAGGAGCATGACATGCTGCCCACGAAACTCGTTTCCGCCGCCCTTGCGGCGACGCTTGCCATGATGCCTGCGCCCCGCGCGCACGCCGACAGCAAGGATTTCATCGCAGGCGCGTTGCTGGGCGGGGTCGCCGGGGCCATCATCCAGAAAGAGGTGCGCAAGAGCCGCGAACAACAGCGCCTGCGCAACCGCACCGTGACGCCGCAGACCTACGCCGCGCAGCCGCGCGCCGCGCGCAGCTACTCCGCCCCGAGGAAAAAGACCTATCGCCCCTCGATCCCCGCCACCGAAGCGGGGCGCGAAATCCAGTCCTCTCTCAACTACTTCGGCTTTGACGCGGGCACCGTTGACGGGCGGGTCGGGCCGACCACGCGCCGCGCCATCTCGGACTACCAGCGCTACATGGGGTACGAGGCGACGGGCACCCTGACGACGTTCCAGAAACACCTGCTGACCACATCCCATTTCCGGGCCGAAGCCGGGGGGGACCGCACGTTGCAGGACATCGCGGGCCTGCCCGACGGCACCCGCGGCTTGCTCAAGCTCTATCGCGAGGACCTGGCCACCGGCACCCGGCAACGCCAAAGCCTGTCACCCGAGCCGAGCAGCAGCGTCGTGACCGATATCTGACCGGCGCGCCCCGCCCTCTCGCGTTTCAGCGGGAGGGCGACAAGGCCCTCTGCAAGGGCGCGGCCCTAATGCATTTTCATGCCCAGCAACACAATCTCGGTGTACATCGGGTCGATCCCGGTCGGTGTCATATCAGGCGAGGAGTAGAACCGGGGCACCGGGATTGGCTCCACGACTTCGGCCACGGACAGGTCCCGAACAAAGCGGCTGTCGACAGACAGCATCGCGCGGTCCGTGGGCAGCACTGCATCGGCCACCGCCCGGGTATGACCGGCAAAGCGGTCCGGATCGCTGAGAAACAGCACCTCGTGCGTGACATAGGCGTCGTGCTTTCTCGCCTCCATCAGCACCATGATCAGCGGCCCTTCGTCCGTTTGTACAGCAATGCGGCGCAGCGGCAGGCCCGTATGATCGCGCAACACCTGCCCGACATGTCCATCCACCTGCGGATCCTCCTTCACCGCCAAACGCACCGCGCCCGAAATGCGCGCCGACCACAGGCACCGCGTGTCGTCCAGCACCTGCAACCCGGCCCGCCGCACCACGGGCACCGCCCTCACCGCACTGGAAAAGTTGGTGACCGTGGCCCCGGGCAGGGCCACCGCCATCTCCATCATCCGCTGACCCAGACCCTCCCCGCGATAGTCCGGCAGCACGTACCATGACGTCAGGTTCACCCAGCGCCGCGGCCCGTGCGCCGTAGGGCGCGTCGCAAAGACCAGCCCCAGCACGCCCACGATTCGGTCCCCGTCACGGGCCACGACGGCGCAGGGGTCCGCTGGCTGCGCCCAGCGCCCGGCCAGCAGGGTCTGCCACCCCGCAGTGCCCCATTTCGCCCGGGGAAAGGCCTCCTGCATGAACGCCACCACCTCGGCCCGCGCCTGCGCCGGGGCAAATGCCAGATCAACCATGGCGCAACACCTCCCGCAGCGCGATCCAACGCACGCGCCCCTGAACAAACGCCAGCAACTGCACCACAAAGGCCCAGGTGGCGGCATCGGTCTGCGCGTGATGGGTCAACAGCCCCGTGGGCTCGGCCGCGTCCACATGGCCCAAACGTCGGGCCTGCAAGTGTTCGATCACGGCCCCCAGCACCCAGGCCTGTCCGCGAAACCCGCCCCCGGCCTTCCAGTGGATCGGGTCAACATGGATGTTGACCTGCAACAGCCCTGTGACCGGATACGCCACCGCGCGGGGGAAACAGGTGGACAGCAACCGGAACCCCAGCCGCGGCAACTGCGCCACCGTTTCGGGCGCGATCCGGTTCCAGGGCGGCACCAGCCCGGGCAACAGACGCGGCACGCGGGCCGCCTGCAACGCGCACCATCCTGCGCGCAGATCCTGCACCTGCCGGGACAGTTCGCGATGGGTTCCGATTTCCGACGCATGGCAGCCGGACGGCTCGTAATTGCGGTGGGAGCGCCCGTGTTGCAGGACCCACGCCAAGGGTGCGCCGTGCAAGCTGGCCACCAGCGCCGGATCCAGACCATCCGGGATCACCGCCAGATGCACAGGCACGCCCGCATCCTCGGATATGGACAGCAAGCGGTCCAGGCACGGTCCGGGACGACGCGCATCGTCATCGCGCCACCACATCGTCACCGGGCGGCGCGCTGCATCCCACACCGCCAGCTCGGTCGCCAGATCGGACCAATCCGCCATTTGCCTGTCCCAAACCCGTCGTCGTCGCCATGATGTCAGACAATCTGCCGCGCCGAAAGGCGCGCCCCACGCGCCCGCCACCTATCGACGGCTTCCGCCAGCGTGCTATCATTCGCCCATGCCGTACCGCTGGACCACAGACACCGATGCCGCCGTGCAGGAATTGCAGCTTTGGCCGCACAATTCCCTGCCTCAGCAGGGCATGGCGGCAACCGTCTTGTTCACGTTCACGATGATCCTGATCCCGACGCTGCCGCTTTTGGGCAGCATCGTGTTGTGGGGGCTGTTGCCGTTCGTGCTGGGGGCGGTCTGGGCGCTGTATTTTGCGCTGCGGCGCAATCGACGTGCGCGCCAGATCATCGAGGTGTTGCGCCTGGACGCGGACGAAACCCACCTGGTCCGCACCGACGCCAACGGCCAGGTTCAGGAATGGGACTGCAACCGGTATTGGACGCAAGTCACCAAGTACGAAAACGAAGGGCCCGTGCCCCACTACGTCACGCTCAAGGGCAAGGGGCGCGAGGTCGAAATCGGCGCATTTTTGAGCGAAGAGGAACGGATCGCGCTATATGACGACCTGATCCGGGCGCTGCGCCGCGCGTAAGGCGCACCTGCCGGTGCGCCCGCCCCCTAGCCGCAGAGACGATCCTTGACCATCGGTCCCACCGCACCGAAATCCATCTGGCCGGTGTATCTGGACTTCAGCACGCCCATCACCTTGCCCATGTCGCGGATGCTGTCTGCCCCGACTTCGGTGATTGCGTCGTCCACCGCCTTGGCCGCAGCGTCGTCATCCAGCTTCTGCGGCAGGAATTCCTCGATCACCTTGACCTCGTCCTGTTCGCGTTCGGCCAGATCCAGCCGCCCCCCCTCTTCGTAGGTGCGGGCGCTTTCGGCGCGCTGCTTGACCATTTTTCCAAGGATCCCAAGGACTTCGCTGTCATCGACACCCTCGTCCCGGCCCGCGGCACGGGCGTCGATATCCTTGTCCTTTATGGCGGCATTGATCAGCCGCAGCGTCGACAGCCGCGCCGCATCCTTGTCTTTCATGGCCTGCTTGAGCGCGGCCGAAATCCTGGAGCGCAAATCCATATCTGATGTCCATCCCCATGGGCATAAGTTGAACTTGGGAAGATAGGGCAAGCCAAAGCCCGAAGCAAGTCAGGTGATGCACCGTAACTCATTGAATTTGCTTGGTTACGTAATTTGCTTCTCAACTTGACCCGAACCGGCCATCCCATTAGTTTCCGCGCAATTTGCGCCCCGCCCCCCTCTGCCCGAAAGGTTTGCCATGACCGCCGCTGCCCCCGCCGACACACCCACCGCCTGCCTGGCTCTGGCCGACGGCACCCTGTTCTTTGGCCAGGGGTTCGGTGCCACCGGCGAGGCGCAGGCCGAACTGTGTTTCAACACCGCCATGACCGGCTATCAGGAAATCATGACCGACCCGTCCTATGCAGGCCAGGTTGTGACCTTTACCTTTCCGCATGTGGGCAATGTCGGCGTGAACCCCGAGGATGACGAGACCGGCGATCCGGTCGCGGCGGGCATGGTGGTCAAATGGATGCCCACCGACCCGTCGAACTGGCGCAGCGTTCAGGGCCTGTCAGACTGGCTGGCGGCACGCGGGCGCATCGCCATCGGCGGCGTCGATACCCGGCGGCTGACCCGCGCCATCCGACAGGCGGGCGCGCCCCACGTGGCGCTGGCCCATGATCCCGATGGCAATTTCGACACAGACGCGCTGGTGGCCAAGGCCCGCGCGTTTCAGGGTCTCGAGGGTGTTGACCTGGCCAAGGATGTCACCTGCGCCCAGTCCTATCGCTGGAACCAGATGCGGTGGGCGTGGCCCGACGGCTACAAGCCCCAGACCGATCCCAGGTTCAAGGTCGTGGCTGTGGACTACGGGGCCAAACGCAACATCCTGCGCTGCCTTGCCAGCGCGGGCTGCGATGTGACCGTGCTGCCCGCCACAGCCTCCGCCGACGAGGTGATGGCCCACGACCCCGACGGCGTGTTCCTGTCCAACGGCCCCGGCGACCCGGCGGCCACTGGCGCATATGCCGTGCCCATGATCCGCGACGTGCTGGCCCGCGATCTGCCGGTGTTCGGCATCTGCCTCGGCCACCAGATGCTGGCCCTGGCCCTCGGGGCCAAGACGGTCAAGATGAACCACGGCCATCACGGTGCCAACCACCCGGTCAAGGATCTGGAAACCGGCAAGGTCGAGATCACCTCGATGAACCACGGCTTTGCCGTTGATGCCCAAAGCCTGCCCGAAGGCGTGGTGGAAACGCATACCTCGTTGTTCGACGGATCGAACTGCGGCATCCGCATGGCGGACAAGCCCGTGTTTTCGGTGCAGTATCACCCCGAAGCCAGCCCCGGACCGCAAGACAGCTACTACCTGTTCGAGCGGTTTGTCGCCGCAATGGCACAGGCCGCGGATACGCCGGTTTCAGCCTGAAACGATCTTAACCGTTCTTTAACTACAAATCGCCACACCTGAGCCACGTCATGCGTGGACCAGAACATGAGCGATCCGCAGTTACGTTTGTCCGCACCGCGGCCCGTGGAACGGCCCGACCGGCCCACCGTTCCCGTGGGCCGTCAGCTGGTGCAATCGGGCGTCATCGACCAGACGACACTGCTGAATGCGCTGCACCTGCAACATTACATCGACGCGCCTCTGGGCGAGATCCTGGTGGCCGACGGACAGGCAAACCGGTCCGACGTGCTGGATGCGCTGGCCGTACAACACGCGGCAGAACGCGTCGACCTGGCCCGCGATTCGCCTGCGGCCAGCATGGCAGACGCCCTGCCCGCAGCCCTGTGCCAGACGTTCAGCGCGGTGCCGTGGCGCTGGATCGGCAACACGCTGCTGGTGGCGACAAACCGGCCTGACCAGTTGCAGGACCTGCGCGCCGCCCTGCCTGCCGATGCGCCGCTGATGTTGCCGGTGATTGCCGACCGCGACGCGATCAACACGCAGATCAGCGCGCTCTATTGCGCCGACCTGACCCATAGGGCCGTCACCCGCGTGCCCGCCGCGCTCAGTTGCCGGACCTGGAACACCGAAAGCGCGCTGCGCCCTGCTGTCGCCGCTCTGATTGCAGTGGCCTTGGTGCTGGCCCTTGTCCTGATGCCGACGGTGGCCACCACGGCGCTGATCATCGTCAGCCTGCTGTCGCTGACCCTGATCGGGCTGCTCAAGTTCGGCGCGCTGCTGTCGCAATTGCTGGGCGGTATCCCGGCCCGTTCGACCCCGCTGGCCCGCGTACCGCTGTCGCGTCTGCCGCGCATCTCCGTCATGGTCCCGCTGTTCCGGGAAGAGGATATCGCAGGCGCCTTGATCCGGCGGTTGTCCCGCCTGACCTATCCCAAGGCCCTGCTCGAGGTGGTGCTGGTCCTCGAAGCCAAGGATCACGTGACCCGCGCCGCCCTTGATCGCACCCAGCTGCCGCAATGGATGCGCGTGGTCGAAGTGCCCGATGACGGCACCATCACCACCAAACCGCGCGCCCTCAACTATGCGCTGGATTTCTGTCATGGCAGCATCATCGGCGTTTGGGATGCCGAGGACGCCCCCGAACCCGACCAGTTGGAAAAGATCGTGGCCCATTTCGCCCAGGCCGATCCGCGGGTCGCCTGTGTGCAGGGCATTCTGGACTATTACAACGCCCGCCAGAACCTGCTGTCGCGCTGTTTCACCATCGAATACGCCTCGTGGTGGCGGCTGATCCTGCCCGGTGCCGCGCGTCTTGGCCTTGTGCTGCCCCTGGGCGGGACAACCCTGTTTTTTCGCCGCGACGTGCTTGAGGAATTGGGCGGCTGGGACGCCCACAACGTGACCGAGGATGCCGATCTGGGCATCCGGCTGGCCCGCGCGGGCTACAGCACCGAACTGGTGTCCACCGTCACCATGGAAGAGGCGAACTGCCGCCCCTGGCCCTGGGTCAAACAGAGATCCCGCTGGCTCAAGGGGTTCTTTATCACCTACTGCGTCCACATGCGGTCGCCCCTGCGCCTGTGGCGTGATCTGGGGACACTGGGCTTTCTGGGGGTGCAGGCGATGTTCCTGGGCACCGTGCTGCAATTCGCAACGCTGCCGCTGCTGTGGACCTTCTGGATCCCCGCCATCGGCCTGCCGCATCCGGTCACTGCCACGCTGGGCACATCTGTCGTGCTGCCCATCGCGATGCTGTTCATCGCCACCGAATTGCTGAATGCCGTGATCGCGGCGTTGGCCGTGTCTGGCAAGGCGCACCGCCATTTGCTGCCATGGATCCTGGCGATGCCGCTGTATTTCCCGCTGGGGGCGCTGGCCGCGTACAAGGCGCTTTACGAACTGGTCGCTGCCCCGTTCTACTGGGACAAGACCCATCACGGCAGCAGCCTGGATTAGGTTTCGTCCTTGCGCGCCTCGGCGTCCTGCTGCAACCGCGTCATGAAGGCGACCGAGATGTGGTCGCGCAGCGCCTGGCCCGCCGCAGCCTCGTCCTTGGCCTCGATCGCCGATACGATGGCATCATGTTCGGCTTGCGCAATCTCGCCCCGGCCCGTGGCTGCCAGTGACGTGGTCGCCATCAGCGCCATGGTGCGATAGACGAGGTCAAGTTGCTGCACCAGGTACCGGTTGTGCGAGGCCAGATGGATTTGCTTGTGAAACCGGCGGTTTGCACGGGACAGTGCAGGCGGGTTGCCCACCAGCGCATTGTCGGCCTCGACCATGTCGCGCAGGATCCGCACCTCTTCGGGCGTGGCGTGGCGGGCGGCAAGGGCTGCGGCCAGCCCTTCCAGCTCGCGCCGGACGACATATAATTCCGACATCTGGTTGTGGTCCAGCGACGCGACGATAAGGCTGCGCCCGTCACGGGCCAGCAGCGATTGCGTTTCGAGGCGTTGCAACGCCTCGCGCACCGGTGTGCGTGACACGCCGAACCGTTCGGCCAGCTCACTTTCGACCAGCCGGTCGCCAGGACGATAGGTGCCGATGTCGATGGCCTCGAGGATCATCGAATACGCATCCGTGTTGGGGGGACGTTGCGACGCCATGGCCACCTCGAAAGTCGTTCAATCGCATCATCTTAGGCAGGCGAGGCCCCGCCGTGCAAGCCCGCAACCTTGCGACCGCGACCAAGGTCGCCTATGCGTGGCCCATGAACCGCTGTCCCGTCGCCACTGATTTTGCCCATGTGCGGGCGTGGGTCTTTGATCTGGACAACACGCTGTACCCGCCCGCCGTACGCCTGTTTGACCAGATCGAGGTGCGCATGACGGCCTGGGTCATGGACGCATTGGGCGTCGACCGGTCCGAGGCCGACAGGCTGCGCGTGCACTACTGGCGCACCCATGGCACCACGCTGGCCGGACTGATGCGGGAACATGACGTGGACCCGGGCCCCTACCTGCATGACGTGCACGACATTTCATTTGACGCGCTGCAACCCGATCCCGAACTCGCCGCCCGCATCTGTGCCCTTCCGGGGCGGCGCATCGTTTACACCAATGGCACGGCACCCTATGCCCGGCAGGTGATCGCCGCCCGCGGGCTGGATGGGCTTTTCGACGCGGTCTACGGCGTTGAACATGCGGACTACCGGCCAAAGCCCGAGGCCGAGGCGTTCGATACGGTCTTTGCCCGCGACGGGCTGACGCCGACCGAAGCCGCGATGTTCGAGGACGAGCCGCGCAACCTGGCCGCGCCGCACGCCATGGGCATGCGCACGGTCCACGTGGCTGATGACCCGGTGCCCCACGATCACATCCAACACCATACCGACAACCTGACCGCGTTTCTGACCCGCGCGTTGGGGTAGGACAGGATGCCGCTTTGGCAGCATCTCCCGGGCGGTTATCTTTGTCAAAAGGGAAGCGTGCGATGACCGATATGCAAAGCTGTGACATCCTGATTGCGGGCGGCGGAATCGCGGGCCTGACGGCGGCCGCCGCCTTTGGCACCGCCGGGTTTCATGTGATCTGCGTCGATCCGGCCGCGCCGGTGACGGACGCCGCGGCCGACGGCGCCGACATGCGCACCACGGCCATGCTGCAACCGGCGCGCAAAGTACTGGAAGAGGCGGGGATCTGGGACGCACTGGAACCTCACGGGGCGGCGCTCGACGTAATGCAGATCGTGGATGCGGGGGGCACCGACGGCACGGCGCGCCAGACCAAGGCTTTTCGCGCCGGAGACGTGTCGGACCTGCCCTTTGGCTGGAATTTCCCCAACTGGCGGTTGCGGCGCGAAATGGTGGCGCGGGTCGAGGCGCTGAAGACGGTGGATTTCCGCCCCGGCGTCGCGGCAGAGCGGCTGTTGACGCGCACCGCCCACGCCCGCGTGGGCCTCAGCGACGGCACCCGCGTGCAGGCGCAGCTGGTGATCGCGGCGGACGGGCGGCACTCGCCCATGCGACAGGCCGCTGGCATCGATGTGACCACGAAACGCTACGGTCAAAAGGCGCTGGCCTTTGCCGTCACGCACCCGATCCCGCACGAAAACGTCTCGACCGAGGTGCATCAAAGCGGCGGGCCTTTCACATTGGTCCCTCTGCCCGATCATGTGGACATGCCCTGTTCCGCCGTGGTGTGGATGGATGACGGGCCAGGGACACTGGCGCGCTACACCGCCCCGATCAAGGCGTTCGAAGCGGAAATGAGCGCGCGCAGCTGTCACGTGCTGGGGCCGCTCACGCTGGTCTCGCCTCGCAGCATCTGGCCCATCATCAGCCAGCGGGCCGAACGGATGAGCGGGACACGGCTGGCACTGCTGGCCGAAGCGGCCCATGTGGTGCCGCCCATCGGCGCACAAGGGCTGAACATGAGCCTGGCCGACACCGCCGCCCTGCTGGATCTTGCCCGCGCCCGGCCCGAGGGACTGGGGGACGACCAGATGCTGGACGCCTATCACCGCGCCCGGATGGGCGATATCCGGATGCGTGTGGCCGGAATCGACATGCTGAACCGCACCAGCCAGGCGCGCGCGCCGCTGATGCGGGACGCAAGGGCATGGGGGCTGAATGCGCTTTACGAGGTGGCCCCGTTGCGACGGACGCTGATGCAACTGGGGCTCGGCACCCGCAAGGCGGGCTAGGGCGCACCACAGGTACGCCTTACGCGCCACCCTGTCCCAGTCTCTGTTCCAAAAAAATCCCGGGGGGCGCCGCAGGCGCGGGGGCAGAGCCCCCTCTACCGTATGAGCCCGCACAAACGCCCGCGCACCTCACCCGTAAGGCGCACTTGCACGTGCGCCCGGCGGACCAAAGGTCCGCCTTACAGCACCTGATCAACGACGCGTTTCAGCCGCGCCACGGTTCCGTCCACGTCGTAGAGCTTGTCCAACCCGAACAGGCCGATGCGGAAGGTCCGGAAATCGGCAGGCTCATCGCATTGCAACGGCACACCGGCCGCGATCTGCATGCCTTCCGCCGCAAACCGCTTGCCGGTCTGCACATCCGGATCGGCGGTATAACTGACAACCACCCCCGGCGCGCCGTATCCATCTGCGGCCACAGACGTCACGCCCTTGGATGCCAGCATCGCGCGCACCGCGTTGCCCAAGGCCCATTGCGCGCTCTTCAACCTGTCAAAGCCGTAGTCCCGCGTTTCCAGCATGGTATCGCGGAAATCACGCAGTGCGTCGGTGGGCATGGTGGCGTGATAGGCGTGACCGCCCCCTTCGTAAGCCGCCATGATCTGATGCCACTTCTTCAGGTCGATCGCGAAACTGTCGGACTGCGTGTCGTCGAGCCGCGCCACGGCACGCTCCGAAAGCATCACCAGCCCGGCACAGGGCGACGCGCTCCACCCTTTTTGCGGGGCCGAGATCAGCACATCCAGGCCCAGACCCCGCATATCGATCCAGGCGCAGCCCGACGCGATGCAGTCCAGCACCATGATCCCGCCCACCTCATGCGCGGCGGCCGCCATCTGCGCGATGTAGTCATCGGGCAGGATCACGCCCGCGCTTGTTTCCACATGCGGGGCAAAGACCACGTCGGGCTTTTGTTCCCGGATCGTCTCGACCACGTCCTCGATCGGGGCGGGCGCAAAGGGCGACGGGGTCGCATTGCCGATCTGGCGGGCCTTCAGCACCGTCGTGCTGGCGGTCAGGTCCCCGGTCTCGAAAATCTGGCTCCAGCGATAGGAAAACCAGCCGTTGCGCACCACCAGAACGTCAGCATTGCGGCCGAACTGGCGGGCCACCGCCTCCATCCCGAAGGTGCCGCCACCGGGCACCACCACCACCGCATCGGCGGCATAGACCTGCTTCAGCATGGCCGAAATGTCATTCATCACCTGCTGAAAGGCGGCGCTCATGTGGTTCAGCGAACGGTCGGTGAACACGACCGAAAACTCTTCGAGACCCTCCGGGTCCACGGTGTCTAGCAAGGCAGCCATGCTGTCTCCTCCTCTGTCTGCACGGGACATAGCGGCGGCAGCGGCCCGGCGCAAAGCCTACTTCGGTATACCGTGCCACAACACGCAGCAGATATGTCGCCGATGGGAAAACCGCTTAGCCGATGGGACCCGTGCGGCGTTCCTCGGACAGCAGCACGTTCGCCTCGACCTCACCCGCACCAGGCAAGGTCATGATGCGGCGCCGCAGGACGCGTTCAAAATCCGGCAGGTCCCGGGCCACGACCCGCAACCGGTAATCGTACAGACCCAACACATGTTCCACTGTCTGCACCTCGGGAATGGCGCTGACGGCGCGTTCGAAATCCTCAAGACTGACGCGCCCCTTGGTCGCCAACTTCACCCCCAGGAATACCGTCACGCCGAAACCCAGCGCCTCGCGGTCCAGCACCAGCCGCTGCCCCGCGATCACACCGGCTGCGCGCAACCGCTTGATCCGCCGCCATGCTGCGGGCTGCGACAGGCGACAGGACCGGCCCACGGCGCCGGCCC
>JBCBFX010000047.1:0-31129 GCA_038527345.1 Pseudomonadota bacterium
CGATGCTGATGTGGGCGTACCTGTCGATGTACTCGTTCTTTCACGCCTATCGCACGCACTCGGTCAACCAAAAGGTGGCTTATACCATCGGCGACATCATCTCGCGCGAGACGACGCCGATCGACGCCGCCTACATTTCCGGTGCCCGCCAGATGCTGGCCTATTTGACGTCCAACAATATCAACGACGTCGCGATCCGCGTCACCAGCGTGAAATACGACGGCAACAAGGATCTGTACAAACGCGACTGGTCGCAGAAAAAGGGCTGGGAACCGGCCCTTTCCAACAACCAGGTCAAGGCGCTCAAGGATTACCTGCCGGTCATGCCGCACAACGAACGCGTGGTTGTGGTGGAAACCTTCGTGAAATACGACCCGCCCTTCAACACCGGGCTCAGCGATCACGAGATCCACAACTTCGTCTTCACCCGCCCGCGCTATGCACCGCGCGTGCTGTGGTCGAGCGACTGATCAGACGCCGTCGCGTTCCGCCATCATGGCCGAGATCATCTCGGCCATGAACTTGGTCTGGGGTCCGGGCGTCATGCCGCCCACCCCGACACGTTTGCCCAACCGCCACCACATGCCGGGCCGCCACGTAACGGGTTCTTTCTTGCTGACAGACAGCAGAAAGCCGTTGGACGGTTTGAAGGCAAACATGCCCCGGTCCAGCCCCGTCATCTCGTCGACCAGCGCAAGGGTGGTGCCGTCGGTGCTGCGCAATTCGGTGCGGGTCAGTTCCAGCTTGTGCGCCGTCGCCCGGCGCATCAGTTCGGCCAGCCAGACGGAACACCCACCCAGCACGAACAGAAACAGCTGCCAGCCGATGGCAGGCGACTGCGTCAGGGCAAGGTAAAACACCAGCACCGCCAACGCCCAGAGCGAACCAATGCCAAGCACGCGCCGCCCGGCCGAGGCACGGACCGTGGCAATCACGCCTGAACTGTCTTCGGTAACCATCATGCTTCGCTCGTTATCCCGGGCGCGGGCCTCTCACAAGCCCTGGCGGCGCACCATCACTTCCGCGCCCTGTTCTTCGGGTTCGTCATCGACCATCTCGGCCGGAAAGCCGGGGGCGGTGACGTCCAGCCCGGTCGCCTCTTCCAGCCGCTTGATGATGTTGGGGCTCAGTTCGCGCGGTCCAAAGCGCGCAATGGCATCGTCAAACAGGCGGATCAGCAGCGGGTTCAGGTCCAGCGGCACGCCCGCGCGGTCAGCCACGTCCTGAAACAGGCCAATGTCCTTGGCCACAAGGTCCATGGTAAAACTGATGTCGCGGCTGCCGTTCAGGATCACCTGGCTTTCGGTTTCATGCACGAATGAGGTGCCGGAACTGATCGCCATCGCCTGGTACGCGGTGCCCAGGTCCATGCCCGCGCCCTTGGCCACGGTCAGTGCCTCGGCGCAACTGACAAGGTTCGCGGTGGCCAGGTAGTTGGTCAGCACCTTCAGCACCGATGCGGACCCCAGGTCCCCGGTATGCAGCACCCGCCGGCCCATCGTGGTCAGCAGCGGCAGGATACGGTCGAACGTGGCGCGGTCGCAGCCGGCAAAGATGCTGATGTTGCCCGTGTCCGCCCTGTGGCAGCCGCCCGAAACCGGGCAATCCACCGCCGCCCCGCCCCGCGCGATCACATGCGCGCCGATCCGTTTGACCTCTGACTCGTCCGTGGTCGACATCTCCATCCAGATCTTGCCGGGGCCGACGTGGGGCAGCATCGTGTCCATCACGGCGGCCGATGCCGCCGGGCTGGGCAAACAGGTGATCACGGCATCGCAGTCCTGCATCAATTGCGCAGGGCCTCGACCGTCACGCGCACCCGCCGCGACCTTGTCGGCCACGAACCCCACGTTCAGATCATGCACCGCCACATCGTGCCCATTCCGGATCAGACTGCCCGACAGTTTGCCCCCGACATTGCCGAGACCGATAAATCCGATTTTCATGGACTACTCCGTGTTGTTCTGGCCGAGGCAAACGCGAGCCGGGGCCAAAGTCCGTCCCGTTTGCGACATGCCTTGCGCGCATCGGTTCAATCAGGCGTTTGCGCGCGGCGGCGCGGCCCTCAGCCCTGTGGCCCGAAGTTTTCGGCAAAGAACCGATACCAGTTGCCACCCATGATCCCCGCCACCTCGTCCGCATCAAAGCCTGCGGCGCGCAACCCGTCCTCGATGTTGCCAAAGTCGCGGTTGTCCCGGAACCAGTCCGGCATGGGCGGAAAGCCGGGCGCATCGGCGGACCCTTCGCCATAATCGATCTGCTTGGTCCAGCGCCCCACACGCATCCATTCGACCACGCTGTCGGGCTGGTCCTGACACAGGTCCGACCCAATCCCGAGGTGCTGCGTGCCAAAGCGGTCGGCGGTGCGCGCGATCATCTCGCAGAAACTTTGCAGCGTGCAGTCGGTCCCACCGGCCAGGTGGTGCGGATACAGCGAAAAGCCCAGCATCCCGCCCCCGTCCACCACCGCGCGGATCACGCCATCGGACTTGTTGCGGCGCGCGGGGTGCCAGACATACGGGTTCGCATGTGTGATGGCAATGGGGCGCGACGACCACTCGGCCGCCTCGATGGTGGACCGATCCGCCGAATGGCTCATGTCCACCACCAGCCCCAAGCGGTTCATTTCCGCGATCACCTCGCGACCCATGCGGGTCAATCCGGGGTCCTCATCTTCGTAACAGCCCGTCGCCAGCAGCGACTGGTTGTTATAGGTCAATTGCATGAAACGTGCGCCCAGATCGTGCAGGATTTCGACCAGACCGATATCATCCTCGATCGGGCTGGGATTCTGAAACCCAAAGAACACGGCGGTGCGCCCCGACTGACGCGCAAGATCAACATCCGTTGCCGTACGGCCCTTTAGGATCAGGTCGGGAAACTGCTCGAACCACCGGTTCCAGCGCTCGAAATTCAGCACCGTTTCGCGAAACGTCTCGTGATAGGCGATGGTGACGTGTACGGCATCCACCTGCCCCGCCCGCAACTGGCGAAATATCTTTTCCGACCAATTGCAGTATTGCAGCCCGTCGATGCGCATCACGATTTTCCCATGTCGTCTTTGTTGAGGTTCAGCAGCCCCATGGCGCTTTGGCCCAGCGGGATTCCCGCAAACGGGCCGCCATGACAGAAATGCGATGGGTCCTGCGGATCAAGCGGTTCGGACGCGGCATAGATCTCTTCGGCGAACTGTTCGGCGTTGTCGCGCGGGCGGTAGCCCAGATGCCGCGCCTGCGAATTGTCCACCGGCGCGCGGTCATTGTCGCTGACACCGTAGACGATGGAAAACCCGGTGATCGGGGTGTCGATGGCGCGTCTGACCAGCAGAACCATATCGTCATAGCTCAGCCAACTGCCCACGGCGCGCGGGTTGGTGACCTGCGCGCAGGACAGGATACGCAGACACACCGACTCCAGCCCCCGCTTTTCCCAATACATCCGGCCCAGATCCTCGGCAAAGCACTTGGCAAGGCCATAGAACGTGTCGGGGCGGTGGGGTACGTCGATGCCGATGCATTCATTCTTGGGGTACATGCCCACCGCATGGATGGACGAGGCATAGACGACGCGGCGCAGCCCGTGATGGTGCGCCGCCTCCCAGATGTTGTAGGCCCCGACGAAATTCGGGCCCAGCATCTCCTCGAACGGGACCTCGTCCACGATGGCGCCGAAATGCACGACCATATCCGCCCCTTCGAGCAGCGGCTTGATCTGCGCCATGTCGGCCAGATCGGCCTGCACATAGGTTTCGTTTTCGCGCAGGTTATCGACGCCCTCGGCGATGTCGGTCGAGACGAGCTCATCGCACAGCCCCGACAAAGGCCCCCGCAGATACGATCCCAATTTGCCGGCAGCCCCGGTCAGCACCAGTTTCTTCATGGTCAATCCTTCAAATGACAGCTTTTTCGATGATCGGCCGCGCTTCGGCGATCCGGTCATAGTGAAACGGGGTCAGGTCCAGCGTGCGGTAGGCGCCATGGGTCAGCCACTCGGCTGTTCCACGGCCCATGGCCGGCGATTGTTGCAATCCGTGGCCCGAAAACCCGTTCAGAAAGATGAAATTGCGCACCTCCGGGTGCGGCCCGGTGATGGCGTTGTGGTCCAGTGTGTTCATGGCATAGTGACCGGCCCATTCAGCCGTCACCTTGATCGCCTCGAACTGCGGAATGCGGGTGGCCAGTGTGGGCCAGATGTGGGTTTCCCAGATGCCGTGATCCATGGCGAAATCATCTGGATCCACCGCCGGGTCCACCTCCGCATGGCCCCCCGCCTGATAAGTGCCGCCGCCGTTTTCGCGCACATGCACGCCTGATGGATCGATGGTCAGGGGCAGATCACGGTCCAGCGGCTGTTCGGCCTTGAACACCCAGCTGTAGCGTTTGCGCGGCTCCACCGGCACGTCGATCCCGGCCATGGCGGCGGTGCGGGCGGCCCGCGGACCGCTGGCATTGACCACCTGACCGCAGGCGATCACCTCGCCGCTGGCCAGGGTCACGCTGTCGATGCGGTCGCCGGTGCGCTGGATCGAAACGACCTCGTTCTCGATATACTCCACCCCCCGCTCGCGTGCCTGCCGTCGCCACCAGTCGAACACGGCAGCCCCATCCCAATAACCTTCGTCGCGGGTGTTGATGGACCCCAATACGATGTCATCGACATTGTAGAACGGGTATTCTGCCCGGATATCTTCCGGCGTCATCAACCGGGTTTCGGCCCCGGCGGTGTGCTGTACCGCGATGTTGGCGCGCAGCGTGTCGGCGAACGCTTCGGTGTCGGCCAGGTACATGTAGCCGAAGTTGCGGATGCCCAGTTCGGGGATGCGCTCATCTCCACCCATACGTGTTCGGATGTTCTTGACGAAATCCGCAGCGAACTGGCTGATCCGCACGTTCAGGTCGGTCGAAAACTGCTGCCGCATGCAGCTGTTTGTATGGGCCGTCGAACAGGCCTCATAGCGCATGTCCCGTTCCACCACGAGGACAGACCCGTCGAAATCCGCATTGTCGGTCAAAAACCAGGCCGTAGACGACCCCATGATCGCGCCGCCGATGATGACGACATCGTAGCTGCTGCGTGCTGGTGGCTGATACGCCATGGCCGACTCCCCGCCGCTCTTTTCGCGAACACTGCGCCGAAAACAAAGCCAAGACCAGACCGGAATTTGCATCCCAACCCGGCGCGCCTGCGGGTATCAAAGGCCTTTGGGACCTGAGCCGAGCGCATGGTTGAGAAAATCGAGCCGCTTGAAATTTCTTCATATTTTCCGTTGCTTGCCCCCACCAACCAAACCCAATATCCGCAAAATGAGGCACGCCCATCAGGAATCACTTGACGTGAGGTACGCCCCTCATTTTTACTGCCTTCCATGGGTGCGCGCTGCTTTGCACCCCACTAGGGAGGAATTCATGAAACGATTTAACGTCGCCGCAATTGGCGCGGCTCTCACCTGTTCCGTCAGCCTGCCGACGCTGGCCGCTGCCGAGGACCTGACGCTGTGCTGGGCCGCATGGGACCCCGCCAACGCGCTGGTCGAACTCAGCAAGGAATTCGAGGCCCAGTCCGGCCACAACATGAACTTCGAGTTCATCCCGTGGCCCAATTTCGCCGACCGGATGCTGAACGAACTGAACTCGGGCGGCAAACTCTGCGACCTGCTGATCGGCGACAGCCAGTGGATCGGCGGTGGCGCCGAAAACGGGCACTACGTCAAGCTGAACGATTTCTTCGACGCCGAAGGCATCAGCATGGACGACTTCGCGCCTGCGACGGTCTATGCCTATTCCACATGGCCCAAGGGCACGCCCAACTACTACGCACTGCCCGCCATGGGCGACGCAAACGGCTGGTTCTATCGCAAGGACTGGTTCGAACGCGAAGACATACGCGCCGCCTTCAAGGAGGCCACGGGCCGCGAACTCGGCGAACCCAAGACGCAAAAGGAGATGCTGGAAATCGCCCAGTTCTTCCAGGGCCGCGAAATTGACGGCAAGACGGTCTATGGGGCCGCCATCTTTACCGAACGCGGGTCCGAAGGGATCACCATGGGCGTGACCTCGGCGCTGTATCCGTGGGGGTTCAAATACGAAAACACGCCCGGCTCCTATGACATGGAAGGCGCGGTCAACTCGGCCCAAGCGGTCGAGGCGCTGGAATTCTACAAGACCTTCTACGAAACCGCGACGCCCCCGGGCTACACCAACAGCTACATGGGTGAATCGCTCGATGCGTTCAAATCCGGCCAGGTGGCGATGGCGATGAACTGGTTCGCCTTCTTCCCGGGGCTCTATGCCGATCCTAATACCGGCGGGGACAAGATCGACTTCTTCGTGAACCCGCCGCAAAACCAGGCCGGCTCGACGCTGGGCGGGCAAGGCATCAGCGTGGTCGCCTATTCCGACAAGCAGGACGCGGCGCTTGAATACATCAAGTGGTTCGCCGATCCGGCGGTGCAGGCCAAGTGGTGGGAACTGGGCGGCTATTCGGCACACAACGCCGTGCTGAATGATCCCGGTTTCGTCAAAAGCCAGCCCTTTGCCGGTGACTTCCTCGAAGCGATGGGCGCGGTACAGGACTTCTGGCAGGAACCGGCCTATGCCGAATTGCTGCTGGCCATGCAGAAACGCGTCCACGACTACGTGGTCGCCGACCAGGGCACAGCCAAGGAAGCGCTCGACAAGCTGATCGAGGACTGGACCGAGGTCTTCGAGGACGAAGGCAAGCTTTGATCCATCAGCGGTGCGCATCAAGTGCGCACCCTACATCAACACCGTAGGGTGCGCGTTTTCCGCGCACCGCACTTCCCCCTTTGCCTGCTGGTACCCCATGACCGACACCCTCGCCACCAAGGCCGCCACCGCCACGCCGCCCCGCGTCGCCCGCCGTATCCGCGGCCTGAGCGACCGTGCCATCGCGTGGATCTTCGTGGCGCCCACCATCTTTCTGCTGTTGGCGATCAACATCTTTCCGCTGATCTGGACGATCCAGCTCAGCTTTACCAACTACAAGGCCAACCGTATCGGGCGCGAGGTCAAGAATATCGGCCTGCGCAACTATGAACGCATCCTGACAGACAGCGACATCTGGCTGAACATGCAGGCAACGGCCCATTTCCTGTTCTGGACGATCACGCTCCAGGTGCTGATCGGGTTCGCACTGGCTTGGCTGATCCACCGCAACTTCAAGGGCAACGCGTTCTGGACCACCGTGATCGTGCTGCCGATGATGCTGTCGCCTGCCGTGGTCGGAAACTTCTGGAAGTTCCTGTATCAGCCGCAGATCGGGCTGTTCAATTACATCGTCGGCTTCTTCACCGGGCAAGAAGCATCGAGTTTCCAGATGCTGGGATCGGTGCAATTGGCGCCTTGGTCCATCGTGATCGTGGACACGTGGATGTGGACGCCCTTCGTGATGCTCATATGCCTTGCCGGTCTCAGATCGATCCCCGACTACATCTACGAAGCCGCCGCGATCGACCGTGCTTCGCCCCTGCGCCAGTTCTTCACCATCACCGTACCGATGGTGCTGCCGTTCCTGATGCTGGCGGTGCTGTTTCGCGGAATCGAAAACTTCAAGATGTTCGATCTGGTCGTCCAACTGACCGGCGGTGGCCCGGGGTCGACCACGGAACTGACGTCGATCAACCTCAAACGCGAGGCGTTCGAAAAATGGCGGACGGGCTATGCCTCGGCCTACGCCATCATCCTCTTTGTCACGGTGTTCGGTCTCGCCAGCATCTACGTCAAGGCGCTGAACAAGGTGAAAGAGCGATGACCCGATCCCTTCTTCATCTCGCCTCAAAAACTCTCGGGGGGAGGCGCGGATGCGCCGGGGGGCAGACAGCCCCCCTCCCGACCCCGACAGCCCGGACGGACCGCAGATCATGAGCGCGCATTCCATCACCGAACCCTCGTCGCGCGCCAAATGGTTCGCGGGGACCATGGTCATCATCTACGCGCTGGTCACGATGATCCCGCTGGCATGGATCATGCTGACCGGGTTCAAATCCCCCGCCGACGCCATCAGCTACCCGCCCAAGGTCGTGTTCGAACCCACGCTCGAAGGCTACGTGAACCTCTTCACCACCCGCACCCGGCAGACACAGGACTTTTTGGCCGAAAACCCGCCGCAAAACTGGGCGGACGAAATCGTGCGCCAATACGACATGGTCATCGTCGGCCCGTCGAAATTCGGGGAACGGTTCCTGAATTCGGTGATCATCGGCTTTGGCTCGACCTTCCTGTCGGTCTTTCTCGGCACCCTCGCCGCCTACGCATTTTCCCGGTTCAAGATCCCGCTGGCCGACGACCTGCTGTTCTTTATCCTGTCGACGCGGATGATGCCGCCCATCGCCGTCGCCATCCCGATCTTCCTGATGTACCGCAACCTGGGGCTGTCGGACACGCATCTGGGCATGATCCTGCTTTACACGGCCGTGAACATCTCGCTCGCCGTCTGGCTGCTCAAGGGATTTATCGACGAAATCCCGAGAGAGTATGAAGAGGCCGCGCTCATCGACGGCTACACCCGCTTCCAGGCATTCTACAAGGTGGTGCTGCCGCAGGCCGCGACGGGCATCGCGTCGACCGCCATCTTCTGCCTGATCTTTGCGTGGAACGAATACGCCTTTGCCGTGCTGCTGACCTCGGCCACGGCGCAAACGGCCCCGCCCTTCATTCCCACGATCATCGGCATCGGCGGCCTGGACTGGCCCGCGGTTGCGGCAGGGGCCACGATCTTCCTGCTGCCGGTGATGATCTTCACCATCCTGCTGCGCAAACACCTGCTGCGCGGGATCACGTTCGGGGCGGTGCGCAAATGATCCGGCTATGTCCCACTACAACATCTTGGTGCACCGCGCCGGTGCACAGGTTGTGCACGCGCGGTGCATGCAGGTCATACCCCCCCGGTTCGGCTCAAGGAGGCGCACGATGATGTCCTTTCTGAACGGTCTGATGCGGCTGCGCCGCGGCCCGTGGGAGGCGCTGGCCACCATCATCATAGCCGTCGGGGTGTTCATGCTGATGCAGCCATTCGTGATGTGGGCCTACACCTATTCCTTCATCACCACGCTGGTGGGCACCGTGATGTTCATCGTCGTCAGCCATTTTCCGGAGGACGATTGATGGCTGAGATCATCGTGAAAAACGTCCGCAAGGAATTCGGCGATTTCGTCGCGGTCAGGGAATCCAGCTTTACCATCGAAGACGGCGAATTCTTCATGCTGCTTGGGCCGTCCGGCTGCGGCAAGACCACGACGCTGCGCATGATCGCCGGGCTGGAACTGCCCACATCAGGCGAGATTTATCTGGACGGCGAAGAGATCGGGCAGCGCCCCCCATCCGAACGCGACATCGCCTTTGTTTTCCAGATGTTCGCGCTCTATCCTCATATGAACGTTTACAAAAACCTGTCCTACCCACTGGTAAGCCAGGGCATGCCACGGGCACAGGTCAGAGCCAAGGTGGACGAGGTCGCGACGATCCTCGGCATCAAGGACATCCTGAAGAAACCGGTGGGCGGCCTGTCGGGCGGCGACCGGCAGCGCGTGGCACTGGGCCGCGCCATCGTGCGTGAACCCAAGGCCTTCATGATGGACGAACCGCTGGGCGCGCTGGATGCGGAGTTTCGCGAACACATGGCCGAAGAGCTGCGCGCCCTGCACGACCGGATGGGGGCGACGACCGTCTATGTGACCCACGACCAACTCGAGGCGATGCAGATGGGCGACAAGATCGTCGTGATGAACAACGCCGTGGTTGAACAGTTCGGCACGCCACAGGACATCTACGACTGGCCCGCCACCATGTTCGTGGCCGATTTCATCGGCTCGCCGTCGATGAATTTCCTGAGCTTTTCCGGGCAGGTAGGCGCAGGCGCCGACCATGTGGACCTGAACGGAACGCAGATGGGTGTGCCCGCCTTGCGCGGCGGCGCATCCGGCGACCTCGTCTTCGGGGTGCGACCCGAACACATCCGGCTGGACGACGACAGCGCCTATCGCGGCGCAGTGCGGGCGACGGAATATCTGGGCACAACACAGATCCTGACGCTGGACACACCCAACGGCGAGATCAAGGCGCGCATCGCCTCGGACCAGCCCGCGCGGGTGGGCGAGACGGTGGGGCTGGGCTTCAACGCCCAAACCATCACGCTGTTTGACCGCGCGACGGGGCAAGCGCTGCTGTCCCAGGGCAATGAAAGGGTGCTGGGTCATGGCTGAGGTACAGCTGCAAAACGTCTCCAAATCGTTCAAGGCGACGCGGGCCGTGATCGACATGGACCTGACCGTGCCGGACGGGGCCTTTGTCGTGCTTCTGGGGCCGACCGGCGCGGGCAAGACCACCACGCTGCGCCTGATTGCCGGGCTGGAAAAGCCGGATGCGGGCAGCATCCACATCGGCGGCCGCCGGGTGGATGGCGAAACCCCGGCCCAGCGCGACGTGGCGATGGTGTTCCAGCAATACTCGCTTTATCCGCACCTCACCGTGCGCGAAAACCTCGCCTTTCCCTTGCGCTCGCCCATCCTGAATACGCCCGAGGACGAGATCACACGCAAGGTGGCCGAAGTGGCCGAAGTGCTGCATATCCCCGGCAAGCTGGACAACAAGGCGACCGAACTGTCGGGCGGCGAGATGCAGCGCGTGTCGATCGGGCGCGCGCTGGTCCGTGATCCGGCGATCTACCTGATGGATGAACCGCTCAGTTCGCTGGACGCCAAGCTGCGCGCGGACCTGCGGATCGAACTCAAGCGCATCCATGCCGAACTCGCGGCCACGCTGCTCTACGTCACCCACGACCAGATCGAGGCCATGACCATGGCCACCCATGTGGGCGTGCTGGACGAAGGGCGGCTGGTGCAGTTCGGCACCCCGCGCGAGATCTATGAAAACCCTGCGTCGACCTATGTGGCGGCGCGGCTGGGCCAGCCCCGCATCAACCTGCTGCCTGTCGGCCTGTTCGATGTCGACGCCCCGCCCGGCGCGCATCGGATGGGCCTGCGCCCGGAACACATCGCCCACGGCGAGGGGGCCGAGGCCCAGGTGACGCGGGTCGAACACCTGGGCGACCAGACCCGGTTGCACATGAAGCTGGGCGCACACGACCTGATCACGCTGGCCGATCCGCACACCACGATGACGGCGGGCGAAACCATCCGCATCGCCCCGCGCAACCCGCTGTTTTTCGACGCCACCGGCGCGCGCATCGCCTAAAGATAGAAAGGACCGCATCATGGCTCAATTCGTGAACGCCAAGGACGATCTGGTGAAAGAGGCCATCGACGGACTTCTGGCCACGTCGGGCGGTATGTTGTCCCGGCTGGATGGCTATCCGCATATCAAGGTGGTCTACCGCAGCGACTGGACCCGCGATCGCGTGGCCCTGATCTCGGGCGGCGGATCAGGTCATGAACCAGCCCACGCGGGCTTTGTCGGGCCGGGCATGCTGACGGCTGCGGTCTGCGGCGAGGTCTTTGCCTCCCCCTCGGTCGAGGCGGTGCTGGCGGGCATTCTGGCCGTAACGGGCGAGGCCGGGTGTCTGCTGATCGTCAAGAACTACACCGGTGACCGGTTGAACTTTGGCCTTGCCGCGGAACGTGCGCGGGCGCTGGGACGCCAGGTCGAGATGGTGGTGGTCGACGACGACATTGCCCTGCCCGACCTGCCGCAACCGCGCGGCGTGGCCGGCACGCTGTTCGTGCACAAGATTGTGGGTGCCATGGCCGAGGATGGCGCATCGCTGGATGACGTGACGGATGCCGCGCGCCGGATCATCGACAGCGTCGCGTCGATCGGCAAAAGCCTTGATACCTGCACGATACCCGGCTCTCCGAAAGAGGATCGGATCCCGTCGGGCAAGGCCGAACTGGGTCTGGGTATTCACGGCGAACCGGGCGTGGAACAGGTGGATTTCGACGGGGCCGCAGACGCCATGCAGATGGTGCTGGACAAGCTCGAGCCGCATATCGGCAACCGGTATTGCGTGGCGCTGCTGAACAATCTGGGCTCTACCACTCCGCTGGAAATGTCGGTGCTGGCCCATGCGCTGGCGCGGGCGGGCAAGGTCAGTCATGTGATCGGGCCCGCACCGATGATGACATCGCTGGACATGCACGGGTTTTCCGTGTCGGTGCTGCCGGTGGACGACAGCGACCTGCGGGCGCTTGCCACGCCAGTGCCCATGGCCGCGTGGCCGGGCATGCAGGCACTGACAGACGTCAAGATCACCCCCCTTCCCGACGGGCTGACGCCGATCGCGCCGATCCCGTCGCAAAACGATCGCACCCGCGCCACGATCGAACATGTCGCTGACCTGCTGATCGGGGCCGAAAGTGCGCTGAACGCGCTGGATGCCAAATCGGGCGACGGGGATACCGGCAGCACGCTGGCCACTGCGGCCCGCGCCCTCAAGGGGTCGCTGGACCGGATGCCGCTTGCGGACCTGACGCAGTTGTTCCCGGCGTTGGGCAACGAGCTGAGCCAGACCATGGGCGGGTCGTCCGGCGTCATCCTTGCCATCTACTTCAACGCCGCCGGTGACGCCTGTGCGGGCGGTGCGACGGTGGACAAGGCGCTGCGCGAAGGGTTGAACCGCGTCAGCGAAGTGGGCGGCGCGCACGTGGGCGACCGCACCATGATCGACGCGCTTTCCCCCGCGCTCGACGCGCTGCCCGAGGGCATCGATGCGGCGGCCAAAGCTGCGCGCGCAGGGGCCGACACCACCGCAGCTATCACGCGGGCCAAGGCCGGGCGCGCGGCATACGTCCCGTCCGAAAACCTTGCCGGTCACAACGATCCCGGTGCAGAAGCGGTCGCGCTGCTGTTCGAGGGCCTCGCCCGCCACATGTAAGGACCACACCGTGCCCGACGACGTCCGCAAGCCTGCGCAAAAGCCCACGGTCAATGACATTGCCCGCGTGGCGGGCGTGTCGCTGGCGACGGTGGACAGGGTGCTGAACGCGCGGCCCGGCGTGCGGCGGGTGACCATCGACAAGGTGAACGCGGCCATTGCCCAGATCGGCTATGTCCGCGACACGGCGGCGGCCAACCTGGCGCGGCGGCGGGTCTACAGGCTGCTGTTCATCCTGCCCGTCACGTCCAACGAATTCGTCCAGGCGCTCGAGGCGGACATTGCCACACAGGCCGCCAAGCTGGCGCACCAGCGCACCACGCTCGACATGGTGTCGGTGCCGCCCTTCGACCCGCAGGCTATCGTGGATGTGCTGGACGGGCTGGACCCGAACGATACCGACGGGGTGGCCGTGTTCGGGCCCGAAACACCTTCGGTGCGCGATGCGGTGAAACGGGCGCGGGCGCGGGGCATTGCGGTGGTCGCTTTTATCTCGGACCTGCCCAGTTCGGACCGGGACCATTTCGTGGGGATCGACAATATCGCCGCGGGGCGCACGGCGGCGCAGCTGATGGGGCGGTTTGTCCGGGGGACGGGCCGGATCCTCGTGATTACGGGATCGCGGCTGGCGCGCGACCACCTGGAACGCCGCACGGGGTTCGACGCCGTGATGGGCGCGGATTTCCCGCATCTCGACGTGGTTGCGTCGATCGAGGGGCGCGATGATCCGGACCTGATCCGGTCGCTGCTGCCGGATGTCTTTGCCGCCTACCCGGACCTGTGCGGGATCTATTCCTCGGCTGCGGGCAACCCCGGGCTGATCCGTTATCTGGAACGACATGCACAGCAGCGCGATATGGTGGTCATCGCGCATGAACTCACACCGGCCTCGCGTGCGGCGCTGCGCAGCGGCACGTTTGACGCCATCATCAGCCAGGACACCGGGCACCTCGTGCGCTCGGCCACGCGGCTGCTCAAGGCCACCGCCGACGGCTCGCCCATCGACCACACCCAGGAACGCATTCGCATCGACATTTATCTGCGGGAAAACATGCCCCATGCATGACCGCGCCCAAGGGAGGATCGAAACATGAAAACCATCAAGGGACCGGCGCTGTTTCTGGCGCAATTCGCAGGCGATGACGCGCCGTTCAACACGTGGGACGCAATCACCAGATGGGCTGCCGATTGCGGCTACAAGGGCGTGCAGGTGCCCAGCTGGGACGGTCGCCTGTTCGATCTGGATCAGGCCGCGGCCAGCAAAGGGTACTGCGACGATTTCAAGGGACAAGCCGCCGCCAACGGGGTCGAGGTGACGGAATTGTCCACGCACCTGCAAGGGCAGTTGGTTGCCGTCCACCCGGCCTATGACGACGCATTTGACGGGTTCGCGGCGGAAGCCGTACGCGGCAACCCCAAGGCCCGCCAGCAATGGGCGGTGGACCAGGTGAAAAAGGCCATCAGCGCCTCGGCCAATATGGGCATCGGGGCACACGCGACGTTTTCGGGCGGGCTGGCCTGGCCCTATGTCTATCCGTGGCCACAGCGCCCCGCGGGCCTGGTTGAGAGCGCGTTTGACGAGCTGGCCGCGCGCTGGCGGCCGATCCTGGATCATGCCGAGGACCATGGCGTCGACATTTGTTACGAAATCCACCCCGGCGAGGATCTTCACGATGGGGTAACGTTCGAAATGTTCCTTGAGCGCGTGGACAACCACGCCCGCTGCAAGATGCTCTATGATCCCAGCCACTATGTGCTGCAATGCCTCGATTACCTCGACAATATCGACATATACCGCGACCGGATCGGCATGTTCCACGTCAAGGATGCCGAGTTCAATCCGACCGGACGGCAAGGCGTGTACAGCGGCTATCAAAGCTGGGTTGACCGTGCCGGACGGTTCCGTTCGCTTGGCGACGGGCAGGTCGATTTCGGGGCCGTGTTCTCCAAGATGGCTGCCAATGATTTCGACGGATGGGCAGTCGTGGAATGGGAATGTTGCCTCAAGCACCCAGAGGATGGCGCGCGCGAGGGGGCGCAATTCGTGTCCGACCACATCATCCGGGTGACCGAACGCGCCTTTGACGACTTTGCCGATGGTGGCACGGACGAGGCGGCAAACCGCAAGATGCTGGGGATCGACAGTTAGGCCCGAGGCAGGCCGACCCTCCGGGGGGAGTTTACTTTGCGAGATGAAGATGGATCAGGCTATGCCCTGACGAGGAGGATGAGACGATGAGCCGGATCAGACTGGGCATGGTGGGCGGCGGCAATGACGCCTTTATCGGGGCGGTGCACCGCATCGCGTCGCGTATCGACGATCACTATGAATTGGTGGCGGGTGCGCTGAGCTCCACCCCGGAAAAGGCGCAAGCTAGCGGAGCGGCATTGGGGCTGCCCCGCGTCTATGACGACTTTCGCCAGATGGCGATCCGCGAGGCCCGGCGCAAGGACGGGATCGAGGCGGTGGCCATCGTCACCCCCAATCACGTCCACTATGCCGCCGCCCGGGAATTCCTGCGCCGGGGCATTCACGTGATCTGCGACAAGCCGCTGACCTCGACCCTGATGGATGCGAAACGGCTGGTGCGCGCGGCCGAAGCGTCGGATGCGCTGTTCGTACTGACCCACAACTACACCGGCTATCCGATGGTGCGGCACGCGCGCGAAATGGTGGCGCAGGGCGACATCGGCACCATCCGTGTCGTGCAGGTCGAATATCCGCAGGACTGGCTGACGGTCGAGCAGGACTTCAAACAGGCCGCATGGCGCACCGATCCCGCGCGTTCGGGCGCGGGTGGGTCGACGGGGGATATTGGCACCCATGCCTTCAACCTTGCCTGTTTCGTGACCGGGCTGGAGGTCGAGAGCCTTGCCGCCGATCTGCAGGCGTTCGTCCCCGGACGGCAGGTTGATGACAACGCCCACGTGATGTTGCGTTTCGATGGTGGGGCGCGGGGGATGCTGTGGTCGTCACAGGTGGCCCCCGGCAACGAAAACGCGCTGCGGTGCCGCGTCTATGGCGACAAGGGCGGGCTCGAATGGGCGCAGGAGGATCCGAATTACCTGTGGTTCACGCCCTTTGGCGAACCCAAGCGCCTGATCACCCGGAACGGCGCGGGGGCCGGGGACGCGGCCGCACGGGTCAGCCGCGTGCCGCCGGGCCACCCCGAAGGCTACCTTGAAGGGTTCGCCAACATCTACACAGAGGCTGCCACTGCCATCCGCGCCGCGCGCGTCGGCGACCCGGTGCCGGATGGCGTGGTCTTTCCAACCGTGCATGACGGGTTGAAGGGGGTGCAGTTCGTGTCGGCCTGTGTGAAATCGTCGAAACGCAACGCGGCATGGGTGAAGCTGGACCATTGATGTATCTCGGGATCGATCTGGGCACCTCGGGTGTCAAGGCGCTGCTGATGAGCGATGCGCAATCCATTGTGGCCAGCGCGTCAGCCCCGCTCGAGGTGTCGCGCCCACATCCCGGCTGGTCCGAACAGGACCCCGCCGACTGGATTGCCGCGACCGAAGCGGCGTTGCGGCAGCTGGCGGGCACCCATGGCCTGAACAACGTCGCGGGCATCGGCCTGTCCGGGCAGATGCACGGGGCGACCCTGCTGGACGCAGCAGACGAGGTGCTGCGCCCCTGCATCCTTTGGAACGACACGCGGGCCCACGCAGAGGCGGCTGCGCTGGACGCCGATCCGATCTTTCGCGCACGCACGGGCAACATCGTGTTCCCCGGTTTTACCGCGCCCAAGCTGGCATGGGTCAAGGCGCACGAGCCCGAGGTGTTCGGCAAGCTAGCCAAGGTGTTGCTGCCCAAGGACTACCTGCGGCTATGGCTGACCGGTGCGCACGTGTCCGAGATGTCGGATGCCGCGGGCACAAGCTGGCTGGATGTGGGCAAGCGGGCGTGGGATGACGACTTGCTGGCAGCGACGGATCTCCGGCGCGCACATATGCCCGATCTGGTCGAGGGCAGCCATACCTCAGGTGCCTTGCGGGCTGACATCGCAACGACCTTTGGCCTGCCGCCCGGGATCCCGGTTGCGGGTGGGGCTGGTGACAATGCGGCCTCCGCCGTCGGTGTCGGCGTCACCGGCCCGGGGGACGCATTCGTGTCCCTGGGCACATCCGGCGTGCTGTTTGCCGCCGCTGACGGCTATGCGCCGGACCCTGACACCGCCTTGCACACCTTCTGTCATGCGCTGCCGGGCCTGTGGCACCAGATGGGCGTGATCCTGGCCGCGACCGACGCTTTGGCGTGGTATGGGCGGTTGGTGGGCGCGGAACCCGCTGCACTGACCGGAGAACTGCAAGACGTGCAAGCGCCGGGGCGTGCGCTGTTCCTGCCCTATCTGGGCGGCGAACGCACACCGCACAACGATGCGCAGGTGCGTGGTGCTTTCATCGGGCTCGAACACGGCACTGACCGCGCGGCAGGCACCCGTGCGGTGCTGGAATCCGTGGCCTTTGCCTTTCGCGACAGTCTGGCGGCGATGCAGGCCACCGGGACTGCTCCGGAACGGGTGATCGCAGTGGGCGGCGGCGCGGCTTCGGACTATTGGTTGCAGACCATCGCCACTGCGTTGGACCTGCCGGTTGATGTCCCCGCACAGGGGGATTTCGGCGCAGCCTTCGGGGCGGCCCGGCTGGGCATGATGGCCGCCGGCGACGGCGGACCCGAGATCGCAACCCCGCCCAACATCGCCTGCACCCATGACCCCGACACGAAACTCACATCAGCGTTCAACGACGCCTACCAGCGCTACCGCGCCACCTACACAGCCCTCAAGGACCTCTCATGACCGACTTTTTCGCAGGTATCGACCCCGTCACGTTCCAAGGGTCCAACGCGACCACCGACCTTGCCTATCGCCACTACGACCCGGACGAAATGGTCATGGGCAAACGGCTCGAGGATCATCTGCGCTTTGCCGTCGCCTGGTGGCACAGCTTTGCCTGGCCCGGGGGCGACCCCTTTGGCGGGCAGACGTTCGATCGGCCATGGTTCGGCGACACGATGGATCTGGCGCGCATGAAGGCGGACGCGGCATTCGAATTGTTCGCGATCCTTGGTCAGCCATTCTTCTGCTTTCACGACGCCGATATCCGGCCCGAGGGCGATACGTTCGCGCAGAGCACACGGAATTTCGAGGAAATCGTCGATTATATCGGCACCAGGATCGACGCGGGCGGGCCCAAGCTGCTGTGGGGCACCGCCAACCTGTTCACCCACCGCCGGTTCATGTCGGGGGCGGCGACGAACCCCGACCCCGACGTGTTTGCCTATGCGGCGGCCACAGTGAAATCCTGCATCGACGCCACCCACAAGCTGGGCGGGCAGAACTACGTGCTGTGGGGCGGGCGCGAGGGGTACGAAACACTGCTGAACACCGACTTGAAACGCGAGCGTGACAATGCGGGCCGGTTTCTACAGATGGTGGTCGAATACAAGCACAAGATCGGGTTCCAGGGCACCATCCTGGTCGAACCAAAGCCGCAGGAACCGTCCAAGCACCAGTACGACTACGACGTCGCCACGGTGTACGGGTTCCTCAAGGACTATGGCCTTGAGGGTGAGGTGAAGATGAACATCGAACAGGGACACGCGATCCTTGCGGGCCATTCCTTCGAACATGAGCTGGCGATGGCCGCGTCACTGGGCATCCTGGGGTCCATCGACATGAACCGGAACGACTACCAGTCGGGCTGGGATACGGACCAGTTCCCCAACAATGTACCAGAGGTGGCACTGGCCTATTACGAGGTGCTCAGGGCGGGCGGCTTCACCACGGGCGGCACCAATTTCGACGCCAAGCTGCGGCGACAGTCGCTCGATCCGGTGGACCTTGTGGCGGCGCATGTGGGGGCGATGGATGTCTGCGCCCGGGGCCTGAAGGCCGCAGCGAAGATGCTGGACGAAGGTCCGTTGGAAGATGCCCGCGCAGACCGTTACGCAGGGTGGGACAGACCGTCAGCGCAAACGATGTTGCAGGGCGGGCTACAGGATTGTTTTGACCGGGTGCTGGCCGACGACATCAACCCGACCCCGCAATCGGGACGGCAGGAGCGGCTGGAAAACATCGTCAATCGTTACGTGTGACGCGGTTGTTGTCGATGTCCAGCAGCCGGGTCACCAGCCCGATCAACATGGCCGTGCTGATCCCGAACGTCAGCAGGCCGGTGATCGACGCAAAGCTTGCAAAGATCCGCAATTCGGGGCCAAGCAGCAGATCCCCGTAACCCAGCGTGGTATAGGTGGCGATGGTGAAGTAAAAGGCGGTGCCGAAGTCGCCAAAGGCGCGCAGCCAATAAAGCGCAAAGGCCCAGCCCCAGATCTGCACGGTATGGGCAAAGACCGTGACCATGACCCCGAAACTCAACAACACGGTGTTGCGCAACAGCGCGCGCCGCCGTTTGATCGCGTGGCCCAGCGATGAAAAATACGGCACGGCGACAGCAACCAATGCCACATGGATCAGCGCACAGGCAGTAAGCATGCAACTGCCAAAGATGATTTGTGTGACCAGGCTCATCCGTCGCCTTCACGGTTGACAGGGTTCCGCCGCACCTTAACCATTCTGCCACAGCCAAGTGAAGGACGCGCACCATGAAAACCATTTTGGCCGCAGCGCTCACCTTGGGACTGAGCATTACCGCCCCCGTGGCACAGGCGCAGGAGGTCGTGCGCCCGGCCAAGGTCTTTACCGTTGCCGAAACCGACAGCACGGTGCGGCGCACCTATCCTGCCATCGTACTGCCCAACCGCGAGGCGGACCTGAGCTTTCGGGTCAGCGGCCGGGTGATCGAACTGCCCGTGCGCGGGGCACAGCAAGTGCAGGCGGGCGACGTGATTGCGCGGCTCGACCCCCGCAATTTCGAGCGCCAGATTGCCCAGCTGGAAAGCCAGCGCGACCAGTCCGCCGCACAGCTGCGCGCCCTGCGCAGCGGTGCCCGCGCCGAAGAGATCGTGGCGCTTGAGGCCGCCGTCGCCTCGGCCGAGGCGCAGGTGGACCAGGCCCGCGATCAGGCCGCGCGCACCCGCGAACTGGCCGAACGCGGTGTCGTGGCGACCGCAAGGCTGGAACAGGACGAGGCGACGCTGCGTGTGGCCGAAGCCAACCTGCAGGCGCAGGTCGAACAACTGGCCATCGGTCAATCCGGGGGGCGCGCCGAAGATATCGAAGCTGCCGAAGCCGCCCTGCGCGGGCTCGAGGCGCAATTGCAGGTCGCACGCGACAACCTGGCCGACGCCACGCTGACCGCTCCGTTCGACGGCATCATCGCCAGCCGTAACATCGAAAACTTCGTCAACATCCAGGCCGGTCAAAGCGTGGCGCTGTTGCAGTCGCTGGGCGTGCTCGACCTGGAATTCGACATCCCCGGCCCGGATGTGACCGCCCTGACGGCGGGCGGCGTGGAAAACATCCGCAATCAGGTGGCATTCGACGCCCTGCCCGACATGCTGTTCGACGCCGAGGTGGTGGAATTCTCGGTTCAGGCCGACCGCGCCACTCAGACCTATCGCGGGCGGGTCAGCTTGCCCCAGCCAGACAGCCGGTCGCTGATCCTGCCGGGCATGGTGGGCCGCGTCATTTCAACCGCGCCCGGGGACGCGCCGGAGATCGAGGCACCGCTGACGGCGATTGCGTCGGATGCGGGTGGATCGCCTTTTGTCTGGCGGGTCGAGGACGGGAACATCGTCACGCAGGTGCCCGTCACCCTTGGTGCGGCGCGTGGCGACATGGTGGCCGTGTCCAGCGGTCTGCAACCGGGCGACACCATCGTGTCGGCAGGTGTCAGCCAGCTTTTTGACGGCATGGTCATCCGGCCCATCACCCGCGTCGGAAACTGATCATGGACCTTGCGCGGTTTGCCATCGAAAAGCGGCTGATTTCGGCCATCTCGACACTGCTGATCCTGGTGGCAGGTTATTTTGCCTACACCGCCCTGCCCCGGTTCGAGGACCCTGAATTCATCATCCGTCAGGCCCAGATCATCACCCCCTATCCGGGCGCGTCGGCTCAAGCGGTGGCCGAAGAGGTCACCGAGGTGATCGAAAACGCCCTGCAGGAATTGCGTGGCGTGGACGAAGTGCGGTCGGTGTCGTCCCAGGGCCTCAGCAACGTCACAATTGAATTCGCCATCGCCGCCACGCCGGATTATCCCGCGCTGAACCAGAGTTTCACCCAGATGCGGGCCAAGATCGACGATGCACAGGCCGAACTGCCGCCCAACGCATTGCGCAGTCAGGTCTTTGACGATTTCGGCGACGTGTACGCGCTCTATTTCGCCATCGTGGGCGAGGGGTACACCGTCACCGAACTGCATGAATATGCAAAGGACCTGCAACGCGAACTGGTCACGGTCGACGGTGTGTCCAAGGTCATCCTGAACGGCGTGCAGGCGCAGGTGATCTATGTCGAATACGCGCCTGCCCGGCTGATCGAACTGGGGCTGGCCCCGGACCAGATCGGTCAGATCCTTGAGGGGCAGAACCTGGTGACCCCCGCGGGGTCCATCGTGGCGGGGCAAGCCCGGCTTCAGGTGCGCCCGCAATCAGGCGTGTCGTCAACCGAT
Organism: Pseudomonadota bacterium; assembly: GCA_038527345.1. GTDB lineage: Bacteria > Pseudomonadota > Alphaproteobacteria > Rhodobacterales > Rhodobacteraceae > Tateyamaria. Next base: position 21,427 of record JBCBFX010000047.1, read on the forward strand.
GCCATCGCCGACCTGATCATCACCAACCCGCAGAATGGCGCGTCCTTTCGCCTTGGCGACATTGCCGAAGTGCGCCGCGGTCTGATCGATCCGCCCGAAAGCCTTCTGTACCGCGACGGACAACAAGCCATAGCCATCGGTATCTCGAACCAGCGCGGCGGCAATGTCGTCGAGATGGGCGAGGCGGTCAAAGCGCGCATGGACGCCCTCGAAGCGCAGCGGCCCATCGGGATCGAGATCCTGCCGATCTCGGACCAGTCCACCACCGTGAAAACCTCCATCGACGGTTTCGTGATGAACGTGGTCGTGGCGCTGGCCATTGTCGTGGGCACATTGCTGATCTTCATGGGGCTGCGGTCGGGTGTTCTGATGGGCGGCATCCTGTTGGTCACGGTCGCAGGCACGCTGTTCGGCATGTATCTTTACGGTCTTGACATGCAGCGCATATCGCTGGGCGCATTGATCATCGCGCTGGGAATGCTGGTCGACAACGCCATCGTGGTGGTCGAGGGCACGTTGGTACGCGTGCAGCGCGGCGAACACCCGGCCGACGCCTCCATCGCCGTCGTGAAGCAGACAAGGTGGCCCCTGCTGGGCGGCACAATCGTCGGGTTCCTCGCCTTTTCCCCCATCGGCTTTTCACCGGACAACACCGGTGAATATGCCGGCAGCCTGTTCTGGACCATTGCGATATCCCTGCTGTTCTCGTGGCTGGTGGCGATCTGGCTGACGCCCTATTTCTGCACGCTGATCCTGAAGCCGGGCGACGATACCGAAGCGACCCGCGAAAACGTCATGCTGCGCGGCTATCGCGCGCTGCTGCGCCTTGCGATCCGTCTGCGCTTTGTCACCATCCTTGTGGCGGTGGCCCTGTTTGCGTCCGCAATCGGCATCGCCAACCGGATGCCACCGGGCTTTTTTCCGCCCTCGACCCGGGCGCAATTCGTGATCGACTATTACCTGCCGCAAGGCACGGACATCGAACAGACCCGCGCCGATATCCTGCGGATCGACGAATACGTGCGCACCCGGCCCGGCGTGACAGGCACCAACACGGTTGTGGGCGACGGGCACCTGCGGTTCATGCTGATCTACGAATCCGAGAACAACAACTCGGCCTACGGCCAGATCCTGGTGGACGTCGAAAACTATACCCAGATCGAAGGACTGCGGACCGAATTGCAGGACTGGATCGACGGTCAATTCCCAGACGCCAACGCCAAGGTCTGGAAATTCGTGTTGGGCCCCGGTGGCGGATCCAAGATCGAGGCGCGGTTCACCGGCGCCGACCCGACCGTCCTGCGCGGGCTGGCGACAGAAGCCAAAAAGGTTCTGGCGCAAGCAGGGGCTGTCGCGGTCAAGGACGACTGGCGCGAGCAAGAGGCCGTCATTCGCCCCGTCATCAACACCGACAACGCGCGCCGTCTGGGTCTGACGCAGGGCGAGATCGCCAATGCGCTCAACACCCATCTCAGCGGTGCACGGCTGGGCGTTTACCGCGAACGGGACGAGTTGCGCGACATCATCATGCGCCCCTTTGTTGCCAACCGGAACGACGTGTCGGAACTGCGCAACATCCAGGTCTTTAGCCAGGTCTCCGGCGGTTACATCCCGATCAGCCAGGTGGTGGACCGGTTCGACATCGTGTTCGAGGCGGGCAACCTGCGCCGCGTGGATCGGGAGTTGACGATCACGGCCCAGGGCGACAATGCCGCGGGCGTCCTGTCCGGCGATCTGTTCGACCAGGTGCGCGGCCCGATCGAGGATATCCCCCTGCCCACCGGCTATGCATTGGAATGGAAGGGCGAGTTCGGCAACAGCGCCGAGGCGAACGCGGGCCTGGCCGCCACCATGCCGCTGGGCTTTGGCGCGATGATCCTGGTCGTGATCTTTCTGTTCAACGCGATCCGCCAGCCACTGATCATCTGGCTGACGGTGCCCCTGGCGATGATCGGTGTGATCTGGGGGCTGGTGCTGACGAACACACCGCTGGAATTCATGGCGATCCTTGGGGTGCTGTCCCTGACCGGTCTGCTGATCAAGGCGGCCATCGTGCTGCTGGACGAAACCGACCAGCAGATTGCAGGCGGCAAGCCACGCATGGCGGCCGTTGTGGACGCCGCCGTCAGCCGCGCGCGGCCTGTGGTACTGGGCGTGCTGACCACCGTTCTGGGGGTGATCCCGCTGTTGTGGGACCCGTTCTTTGCCTCGCTCGCCGTGGTGATCATCTGCGGCCTCAGCTTTGCCGCGCTGCTGACCCTGTTTGTGGTTCCCGTGCTTTACGCGGTATTCTTCCGCGTCACCGCAAACGAGGTTTGAGCAGATATGACCAAGAACAGTTTCGACATTGCCGTCATAGCCGGCGATGGCATCGGGCAGGAAACCACGCCTGCGGGCCTGAAGACGCTGCAAGCGGCCGCGCGGCGTTTCGACATCGGGCTCGAGTTCACCGAACACGACTTTGCAAATGTCGATTACTACCAAAAGCATGGCGAGATGATGCCCCCCGACTGGAAGGCGCGGCTGGAAACCAGCGACGCCATATTCTTTGGTGCCGTCGGCTGGCCTGCGGTGGTGCCGGATCACGTCTCGCTCTGGGGGTCGTTGATCCAGTTCCGGCGAGCGTTTGATCAATATGTCTCGCTCCGGCCCGCACGCGCCATGCCGGGTGTGCCGCTGCCGCTGGCTGGGCGCGGTCCCGGCGACATCGACATGATGATCGTGCGCGAAAACACCGAAGGGGAGTATTCATCCATCGGCGGTCGCATGTTCGACGGCACCGACCGCGAGGTGGTGATCCAGGAAACCGTCATGACCCGTCAGGGCGTGGACCGCATCCTGCGCTATGCCTTTGATCTGGCGGCCAAGCGCAAGGGGCATCTGACCTCGGCCACGAAATCCAACGGCATTTCCATCACAATGCCCTATTGGGACGAACGGGTGGCCGAAATGGCCAAGGCGCATCCGGACGTCAAAATCGACAAATACCACATCGATATCCTGACCGCGCAATTCGTATTGCACCCGGACTGGTTCGACGTTGTCGTGGCCTCGAACCTGTTCGGTGACATCCTGTCGGATCTTGGCCCCGCCTGCACCGGCACGATCGGCATTGCGCCGTCGGGCAACATCAACCCCGAGAGGCGGTTTCCATCGCTGTTCGAGCCGGTCCACGGCTCGGCGCCCGATATCGCGGGTCAGGGCATCGCCAACCCCATCGGACAGATCTGGGCGGGTGCGATGATGCTGGAACACCTGGGCCACCCGCAGGCCGCCGCCGCCACCCTTGCGGCCATCGAAAAGGTGCTGGCCGAGGATGCGTTGCGCACCCCCGATCTGGGCGGGCCCGCCGACACGCGCACATGTGCGCAGGCGGTTGCGGATGCCATCGCCGACGGTGCATGAGCCAGCCCTCGCCCTTTCTGCCTGGTTTCGCGGTGCAAACCGCAGCGGTCAACGGTGTCGACATCCACTATGCCGGTGCAGGCGACGGCAAACCGCTTGTCTTGCTGCACGGCCACCCGCAGACCCATGTCGTCTGGCGCAAAGTGGCCTCGGCCTTTGTCGATGCGGGCTACCGCGTCATCGCGCCCGATCTGCGTGGCTATGGTGACAGCGGCAAGCCCCCGTCGGATGACAGGCACCTGCCCTATTCCAAACGTGTGATGGCGCAGGATATCGCGGCGCTGCTGGCACATCTGGGCCACGACCGATTTGCCGTTGTGGGGCATGACCGTGGCGGGCGCGTGGCGCACCGGATGGCACTGGACCACCCTGACGGGGTGGACCGCCTTGCCGTGATCGACATCGCACCCACCGCCACCATGTACGCCCAGACCGATCGGGATTTCGCCACGCGCTACTTCTGGTGGTTCTTCCTGATCCAGCCTTTTGATTTGCCCGAGCGCATGATCGGGGCGGACCCGGAATTCTTTCTGCGCCGACACATCACGGGGCAGGTCCAGACCCCAGGTGCCGTGGAGGAAAAGGTGATGGCCGAATACCTGCGCAACTACGCCCGTCCCGAAACGATCCACGCCATCTGCGAAGACTACCGCGCCGCCGCCAGCATCGATCTGGAGCACGACGCCGCAGACAGCCACCGCAGGATCACCGCACCGCTGCTGGCCTTGTGGGGCGCGCGCGGGGTGGTGGGCCAGACCTATGACGTGTTGCAGACATGGCGGGACAAGGCAGTGGACGTGCGCGGCCACGCGCTGGACTGCGGCCATTGTGTCCAGGAAGAGTTGCCAGAGGCGTTTGCCGACGCGGTTCTGGACTTTCTGCGGTCGTGACTATTCTGCCGCATTCGGCACCGGGCTTTGAGCCAGACTGCACCACGCATCGTATTGGGACAGGAACACACGCCCGCCCAGATCGTCGATGAAATGCGAGCGCTGCAATCGATCCATCACCGGCCCCTTGACCTCGGACAGGTGCAGCGCCACCCCCATGTCCTTCAGCCGATGATTGATCGCCTCAAGACTTTCCAACGCGGAATAGTCCACTTCGTTCACGGCCGAAAACATCAGGACCAGGTTGCGGATGGCGCACCCGTCGGTGACGCGTTTCTGGACCAGATCCTCGAGGAAACGGGCATTCACGAAATACAGGCTCTCGTCCACGCGCAGTGTCACAAGGCTGGGGTCGGTTTCGACCGAATGCCGGTTGATGTTGCGAAAATGCTGGGTGCCGGGGACAAGGCCGACTTCGGCCACGTGCGGGCGCGATGTCTTGTATAGGTGCAGCAGGACCGAGATGGCCACGCCTGACGCGACGCCGATCTCGACCCCCAGCCCAAGCGTCAGCAGGATGGTGGCGGCGACCGCTATGAAGTCGGCGCGCGAATAACCCCATGTTTTCCGAAGAATCGACAGATCGACAAGGCTGAGCACCGCGACGATGATCGTCGCCGCAAGCGTCGCGTTGGGAAGATAGTAGACCAGCGGCGTCAGGGCGACGGCGGCAATAGCCAACCCGACGGCGGTAAAGGCCCCTGCGGCAGGCGTTTCTGCACCCGCATCGAAATTCACCACAGACCGCGCAAAGCCGCCCGTCACCGGATAGCCGCCCGTGAATGCCGCGCCCAGATTGGCCGCACCCAGCCCGATCAGTTCCTGATCCGGGTCGATGCGCTGGCGTTTCTTGGCCGCAAGCGTCTGCGCGACGGACACGGATTCCACGAAACCTATGACAGATATCAGGATCGCCGGCACCAGCAGCGCACCCAACAGATCCGGCGACAGCCCGGGCAGGGTCAGGGGCGGCAGGCTTTGCGGCACCTCGCCCACGATCTTCACCCCCCGGTCCGCCAGACCCAGGGCCCAGACCGACACGGTGGTGGCCACGACAGCGGCCACAGGCCCGGCCTTGGTCAGGACATCGGCCACCGTGTCCGATGCCCCGATCCGGGTCAGAAACGGTTTCAGGCGGCTGCGCGCCCAGAACAGGAAACCGGTGGCAAAGACGCCGATCACAATGGTGATCCAATTGACCTGATCGAGATGCGCAAAAATCGACCCCAGCATTTCCGGCAACGTGTGCCCATGCGCGCTGACGCCCAGAATATGCTTGAACTGGCTGGTCGCGATCAGGATGCCCGAGGCGGTGATGAACCCGGCGATCACCGGATGGCTGAGGAAATTGGCCAGAAACCCCAGCCGAAACATGCCCATCAGCACCAGAAATCCACCAGACAGGAACGCCAGTGTCAGGGCCGCAACAGCATAGCCAGCGGTTCCCTGCTCGGCCACTTGCCCGATGGCCGATGCGGTCAGCAAGGACACCACGGCCACGGGTCCCACGGCCAACGCACGGCTGGTGCCGAATATGGCATATAGGATGATCGGCGCGATTGACGCATAGATGCCCGCCTCGGGCGGCAACCCGGCCAGCAGCGCATAGGCCAGCGATTGCGGGATCAGCATGATCGTCACGATCACAGCCGCGATCAGGTCGTTCGACAACGCCTTGCGGTCGTAGCTGCGGCCCCAGTCAAGGACGGGAAGATATCGGCGAAGATAAGCGTTCATTCTGACATCCCGAAAAGCGGCGGACGCGGCCCGGGGGCCTGCGTCCACCAACCACCGCGCACCCAGGGAGTGACTGCGCAGATGATTTCACACGTTACTCGGCGGCGACCTTCAGCTTTTCCGGCTTCGCCATCCATTCCCTGCCCCGCAACATCGCCTTCCAATAGATCGGCGGCAGCACGGATTCCTTGAGAAACCACGCCACGCGGCTGGGTTTGGTTCCGTCGATCAGAAAGGACGGAAAGCTGGGTTTGAGCGTGCCGCCGTACCCGAATTCCGCCAGCACGATCTTGCCCCGCTCTACCGTCAGCGGGCAGGATCCGTAGCCGTCATACTGCGCCACCGCCGACCGGCCCGTGATATCGGCCACGATATTATCGGCGACCGTGGGGGCCTGCTTGCGCGCGGCCGCCGCGGTTTTGGCGTTTGGCGCGTTCATCACGTCACCCAGCGACCAGACGTTGTCATGGGTCTTGTGGCGCAACGTGGCCTGATCCACGTCCACCCAACCCGCGGCATCGGCAAGGGGCGATACCCGAATGAAATCCGGGGCGGTCTGCGGCGGGCACACATGCATCATGTCATATTCCACCTCCACCGTGGTCGGATCCATGTCGGGTTTCTTGACCTCGAACACCGCTTTTTTCGCAGGGCCATCAACCGAAATCAGGTTGTGGAAGAAGTTGAGCGTCGCGCCGTATTTTTCGACATACGCCTCGAGCGCGGGCACGTAGTCCTTGATCCCGAACAGCACGCCGCCCGCATTCATGAACTGGATATCGATGTCCTTGAGCACGCCGCGCCGGAACCACGCGTCACCCGACAGGTACATCGCCTTTTGCGGCGCGCCTGCGCATTTGATCGGCATTGGTGGCTGGGTGAATAGGGCGCGGCCCTCTTTCATATGTTGCACCAATTGCCAGGTGTAGGGGGCCAGATCGTAACGGTAGTTCGAGGTGACGCCGTTGCGGCCCAGCGTTTCCTCAAGCCCCTCGACCGCGTCCCAATCCAGCTTCAGCCCAGGGCACACGACCAGACGGTCGTATTTCACCACCCTGCACCCATCCAGGATCACGGCATTGTTTTCGGGTTCGAACGCGGCAACAGCGGATTTGATCCAGTGAACGCCCTGCGGGATCAGGCTGCCCATGGTCTTGGCCGTTGACTTCGCATCGAAAATGCCGCCGCCCACCATGGTCCAGCCGGGCTGATAGTAATGGATGTCGGCGGGGTCGATCACCGCGATGTTCAGTCCCGGCTTGCGGGATTTCAGGCTGGCGGCCACCGAAATGCCCCCTGCCCCGGCCCCCACGATGACCACCTGAAAATGGGCATCGCCCGTGTCTGTGGGGGTCTTGCCCCCGTTGGCGATGCGGCGCGCCACGCCGTTCATATCGTATCCGGCCGCCTTGGTCGCAGCAAGGATTTCGGGCATCGGGCGCTGTTTGGCTTCGTGGAACGACCACAAAGTGGCCGACCGCGTTCCAGTCCGGCAATAGGCCAGCACAGGGCGCTGCACATCTGCCAGCGCGTCACCAAAGGCGGCGACGTCTTCGTCCCGCACCAAACCTGCCGTGATCGGCACATAGCGCGTCTCGATCCCGTGGGCCTTGGCGGCGGTTTCAATCTCGTCAAAGGACGGCTGGTCAGCGCCTTCGCCGTCGGGACGGTTGCAGATGATCGCACGGAACCCTTCGGCCTTGATTGCGGGCATGTCGTGGGTCGTGATCTGCGGGCTGACCGTGAATCCGGAAGAGATTTTCTTGAGGTCCATGTTGGTATCCTCTGCGGTTCAAAGCGTGTTGACCGGCACCTTGAGCATCGGGTTGCCGTCCTTGTCGGTGGGCACTTCGCCTGCGCGCATGTTCACCTGAAGCGACGGGATGATCAGTTTCGGCATGTCCAGCTGCGCGTCCCGTTCCGTCCGGAACTTCACGAACTCTTCCTTGGTCCGGCCACCGCCCACGTGGATGTTGTGCGCCTTTTCCTCGGCCACTGTGGTTTCCCACTGGATGTCGCGGCCATTGGGGCCATAGTCGTGGCACATGAGCAGGCGCATCTCGTCCGGCAGGCTGAGCACTTTCATGATCGAATCGTACAGAGTCTCGGCGGAGCCGCCGGGGAAATCGCATCGGGCGGACCCGCCATCGGGCATGAACAGCGTATCGCCCACAAAGGCCGCATCGCCCATCACATGCACCATGCAAGCGGGCGTATGGCCGGGGGTGTAAATGGCAAAGCATTGCATGCCGCCGACCATGTAGGTGTCGCCATCCTCGAACAGCGCATCGAACTGGCTGCCGTCGCGCTGGAACTCTGTGCCTTCGTTGAACACCTTGCCAAAGACATCCTGCACCACGGTGATCCTGGACCCGACACCGATCTTGCCGCCCAGCCGTTCCTGGATATAGGGGGCGGCACTCAGGTGGTCGGCATGGACATGGGTTTCGATGATCCATTCCAGCGTCAGACCACGGCTTTCGACCTGGCGGATCAGTTCATCCGCATGATCAAAGGTGATGCGCCCTGCGGCATAGTCGATGTCCATGACGCTGTCGACAATGGCGCAGGCGTTCGAGTCCGGGTCCTTCACGATATAGCTGATCGTGTTCGTGGCCGCATCGAAAAACGCCTGGACGTCCGGTTTGACGTCCATGTTCACGGGATACGAAGTCATGTGTCATGTCTCCTTTGAAAATGTGTCAACTGGTGGCTGTGGCGGGGCGTCCGCCCAGGGTTTGCAGGAATTTGGCCAGCAGGATGCCGACGATGACGGCGCCGACAAAGGCAAACACCTCCCACCGTCCGGTGCCAAGCGCGGGCAAGGCGCCACCCGGACAGAACCCGGCGATGCCCCAGCCGATGCCGAAGACAGCCGAGCCGCCCACCAGCTTGGCGTCGATGGCCTGCGACGTCGGCAGGCTGAACTTGCCTGCGAAAACAGGGGCCGCGCGGCCAAAGACCAGCTTGTAACCGATGAATGTGGTGATCAGGGCACCGCCCATCACAAAGATCAGCGAAGGGTCCCACGTGCCAGCTATGTCAAAGAAGTTCAGCACCTTGGCCGGGTTTGCCATGCCAGAGATGGAAATGCCCACGCCAAAGATCAGGCCGATCAGATAGGTTGCGATCAGTTTCATGGCTTACCCTCCCAACACGTGACGAATGACGAAAACGGTGACAAAGGTGACGACCATGAAGACCAGCGTCGCCACGATGGATCGCGGGCTGAGCCGCGCCATGCCGCAAACGCCGTGCCCCGAGGTGCAGCCCGACCCGAAGGTCACGCCGACACCCACGATCAGGCCACCGACCAACAGCGCAAGCGTTGACACCGGCACCTGAACCGCGGGCAAGCTGCCCGAGGCCAGCCAGACGACAGCAGGTCCCGTTACCATGCCGGCCAGCAGTGTTGCGCGCCACGTGAACTCTTTGCCGGACGCAGGTTGCAGAAGCCCGGCCAGCACGCCCGTGGCACCCATAACGCGCCCCAGCAGCAGCATCAGAAGGGTCGCGGCGACCCCGATCAGAACACCGCCACCCAGCGACGCCCACGGTGTGAAAGCTGTTTCGATCATTGGCAGTCCTTACAAGTTTTTATGCCCACAATGCTGTAAAGCGGGCAGTTTCCAACAAGCGCCGTCAGCGTGAAAACTGCGGCCACGATCAGT
>JBCBFX010000048.1:0-30717 GCA_038527345.1 Pseudomonadota bacterium
GTCGTAGACGACGCCCTGTTCGCCCGCCAGCATGATGATGTCGGAGTATTTGAAGTCTTCGACGGCGCCCAAAGCACGACCCGCAACGCCGTACAGGTTCGGCCCGGTCTTGGCCTTGCGGCCAGCAAGCGTTTCGCCTTCGTCGTTCACAACGACGTGGCAGGAAATGCACTGTCGGAATGCCTTTTCGCCAGCAGCGGCATCGCCGGACGCGTGCCCATCAGCAAATGCAGGGGCCGCGAGGGTTGTGGCGGCGACTAGCGCGAGGGGTCGGAACATGAGATTCTCCTTCGTCGAGTTCGTTGACAGAGAACGTAGCGACTTCACCACCAAGTCAACAGTAACTTTGAATTGAGGTCAGGCGACAGCGTGGGCAATCGCGCACTGCTTCCACAAATCCTTGAGCGCAAGCACGAGATGTTCGATATCGTCGACCGTGTGCAGCGGCCCCGGGGTGAACCGCAACCGTTCGGTCCCCTTTGGCACGGTGGGATAGTTGATCGGCTGCACGTAGATGCCGTAGCGCTGCATCAGGTAATCCGACAGCATCCGGCATTTGACCGGGTCCTTGATCATCACGGGGATGATGTGGCTGGGATTGTCCATGTGCGGGATACCCTCCTGATCCAGCCGCTTGCGCAGATAGGCCACGCGCTCGCGCTGTAGCAGACGCTCTTGGTCCGACTGTTTCAGGTGCCGGATGGACGTACGCGCAGCCGATGCGACGGCAGGCGGCAGGGCGGTGGTAAAGATGAAACCGGATGAAAAGCTGCGAATGAAATCGCACAGCGCTTCGGAGCCGGTGACATAGCCACCGACGACACCATAGGCTTTGCCCAGTGTCCCTTCGATCAGGGTGATGCGATCGGCCAGACCCTCTTGCTCGGAAATGCCGCCCCCGCGCGGGCCATAGAGCCCCACGGCGTGCACCTCGTCGAGGTACGTCATCGCGCCGTGCTTTTCGGCCACCTCGACGATTTCCTGCATCGGGCAGATGTCGCCATCCATGGAATAGACGGATTCAAAGGCAACGATCTTGGGCGCGTTGGCAGGCAGCGACGCCAGCTTGCGGTCCAGATCTTCTGGGTCGTTGTGTTTCCAGATGACCTTGTTCGCACGACTGTGGCGGATGCCCTCGATCATGCTGGCATGGTTCAGTTCGTCCGACAGGATCACCGCATCGGGCAGGCGGCTGCCCAAAGTGCTCAGTGCCGCCCAGTTGGAGACATATCCAGAGGTGAACAGCAGCGCGCTTTCCTTGCCGTGCAGGTCGGCCAGTTCGGCTTCGAGCAACTTGTGGGCGTGGTTCGTGCCGCTGATGTTGCGGGTGCCACCTGCGCCTGCGCCATACAGGTCGACGGCGTCTTTCATGGCCCTGGTGACGCTTTCGTGTTGCCCCATGCCCAGGTAGTCGTTCGAACACCAGACCGTCACTTCGTCCGGGGCGTCGTCGTCGTGGCACTTGGCTTTGGGAAACGCACCGGACTGACGTTCCAGCTCCGCGAATATGCGATAGTTGCCCTCCTCTTTCAGCGCGTCGATCTGGGATTGGAACAGTACATCAAAGTCCATGATGTCCCCCTTGTGGTGTCGTGTTCTTGGTGGGTTTGGGCGCGGGCAGCATCCACCGCCAGAGCCGTTCGTCGGGAATGGGAAGGACCATCACCCAGTGTTCAAGGGTCGCCAGCGCGGTCAGGGCGGTCAGCAGGGCAAAGCCCGTGATCTCGCCCGCGGTTTGCGCGGAATAGAGCCGTTCGAGCCAGCAGGCAGCGGCAAAGGTGAGGGCAGAGACCGAGACCGGGAACAGCCAGTTCATTCGCGCCACGCGAAAATGGCTGGGCAGGTGCGCCAGCGCGTCGGGCAGGAAATCCACGTGGATGCGCGGGACGCCAAAGAACAGGTTCAGCTTGGCCGAGATGCGAGCAAAGAAAAGGACGGCAAAGGTGTAGAAAGCGAACGCATTCGGGGCCTGCCACAGCACAAGGCCAAGGGTGATCAGGGCGGCGGTCAACAGCATCTCGTGATAGGCGACAGTGCCCCAGGCGCGGATGAACCGTTCCCATTCGGGCTTGTGAGGTGGCAGCGGTTGGCGGTTTGGGCCGGTGACGATACCGGTCAGGAACGCCAGTTCGATCCAACCCCAGACGGCCAGGGCCGACAGAAAGGCGAGGTAGATGTCGAAGATATCGGTTTGCGTGGCCGACAGCCAGACCCCATAGGCCCCACCGGCCAGCAGCGGCACCGCCGCCAGCGTCGTGTTGCGCCGCGCATCGGGCCCGGCGCGGTCGGCATATTTCACCGCCATCAGGATCGTCCCGGTGGAGAACCACCAGATGAACAAAGCGATAAGGGCGGCGATCCAAGGGGTCATGCATGCCCCCCGTCAGCCGGAAACCCACACGGTTTCCGGCTGTTTTCCCACGCGGAAAACAGGCCGGCGGCAAGCGCCGGCGAAACTGGAAAGCGTGTCGCTTTCCAGCCGTTTTCCGTATGGGAAAACGCACCCATCAGTACACCGGCTCCAACCGCACGGAAGCGGGCACGGCGTGTTTCTTGGCCGGGATCGTCAGCAGCGACAGGAATGCCGATGCCGCCCGCGCCTGTGCCGCGACCTTTTTCAGACCCGTGGCATTGGCCAGATCGACATTCGCCCGCTGCAAACGCTCCAACCCCGGCTGCCAGCGCGGATGCTCGATATCCAGCGTGATGGGAAATATCTGCTTGGTCAGGGTCGAGGTTTTCGTGAACACCTCGTGCGCGTACCAATCGGGATCCACGCCCAAAGCCGCGTGGAATGCGGGCCGCTGGTGGTCACGCACATACATCGTGGCGTAGACCGCCGTCAGGAAGAACTTGATCCAGTAGACGTTGATGCCTTGGGTCAGTTTCGGGTCCGTCTTCATCAGCAGGGCGAATGCCTCACCATGGCTGAACTCGTCATTGCACCACTCGCGGAACCACTTGAAGATCGGGTGGAACCGGTGCTCGGGGTGCGCCTCGAGGTGACGGAAGATCGTGATGTAGCGGGCGTAGCCGATCTTTTCCGACAGATAGGTGGCGTAATAGATGAACTTGGGCCGAAAATACGTGTACTTCTTTTTCTGCGTCAGAAAGCCAAGGTTCACCCGCAGACCCGCCTCGCGCAGGGCGTCGTTGATGAACCCCGCATGCCGCGCCTCGTCCCGGGCCATCAGCTGAAACAGCTGCGTGATGTCCTTGTTGTTGCCGCGGCGCTTCATTTCCTTGTACAGCACACAGCCCGAAAACTCGGCCGTGCAGCTGGAAATCAGGAAATCGATGAATTCCTTTTTCAGCGCTGGCTCCATCCCGTCCCAATCGACGTGATCCCAGTCCTCGTTCTTCTTGAAATGACCCTTGTTCGGGTCCGCTTCCATCTGGCCGATCAGCTGATCCCAGTCCGCGCGCACGGATGAGACGTCGATGGCGTCCAGCTCATCGAAATCGGTGGTGTAAAAGCGCGGGGTCAGCAGGGTGTTGGCCATGGCCGTTTCGGTGGCCATCTCGTCGTTGTATTGCTGGTCCTGCGCCTCGGCGATGGCCAGCCCCTCTTCGACGGTGGTGGCGTCAGCGGTGTGTTTCAGCGGGGCGTTCATAGCGTCACCTCCTCGGAAAACGAGAACTCGCACAGCTCCATCACCTCGAAATCGCCGGTCAGGCGGGTCCAGAGCTGTTCAAGCTTGCTGGCGCGGATGATCACCGCCTCGCGGTCCTCGGACACGATCTCGCCAAAGGGGGCCATGATCTCGGGGCCCTTCACCTGCACCTCGTCGCCGGGATAGATCACGGCGCCGTTGTTGAACCGCACATGCGCGTGCAGGCTTTCGAACTTGTGGCTGATCTCGACCGTGCAGGGGGCACGTTCAACCTCTTTCGTCAGTAGTCCCATGGTGGCTTCCTCCTTGGGTTCAGTGTGTCTCCAGCAACCTGGCGAAGGTGCGGAGGTTGTCGGCGCCAAAGCCCATCAGCTCGGCGCTCCAGTTGGTTTCGGGGTCATAGAGCGACAGGCGGTTGCCCGCGCGCAGGCGCAGCAGCACCGGGGCGGACGGGTCGGCCCCGATCTTGGCGCGTTCGCGCAGCAGCACCCGGTCGATGCCGGACACGAAGCCGCCCTTGTCGGCGGGAAAATCGGCCAGCACCGAACCGCTGGCATCCAGAACACGGGCCGCACCCGACGCATCGCCGGAAATGTGGATCGCGCGTTCGGCAACGATGGGCGCATCGGTCGGCGTGCTTTCCAGCGGGCGGTCGGTCAGGGTCGCGATGGTCACCAGCGACAGGATCGTCAGCACCAGCGCCAGTACGGCACGGACCAGGACGCGGGGCACCAGCTCTTCGGGCTTGGCATGAATGCGGGCTTGGGTCTGAACATCTGCCATCGGTCTACTCCGCCGCCATCGCGTCGCCCGGCATGATGCGGGTCACGGTGGGTGTGCTGACATGCGTTTCGGCCGCATCGGCCAGGATCCCCGCGACACGGGCCGCATCCGGGATGCAGCGCAGCGCAGGCTGCGTGTTGCCAAACATCCAAGGGCGCGCATGTGGCCAGATCACCAAATAGCTCAGCCGGGTTTCCCCGATCGTATCCAGCGCGATGGTCCCGGTCCCGGACTTGCGCAGATCCAGCGCTGCCGTGCCAATCTCGCGGTAGGGCAGGTTCAGGGTCAGGGTCAGCGCGGCCCCGATCCGCATCACGACACGCGCGCTGGTGATGGTATAGACCGTGGCCCGCGCTTGCACCCAGGCCACAGCCCACAGCAGTGCGCAGCAGACCGTGCCGACGATCAGAAGCGGCAGCATGGCCCCCAGCGCCTGACCCAGCGGCATCAGGTCCATCACCGACAGGAACCGCCAGCCCGCCAGCAACACGAAATAGCCAGCCACCCAGTACAGGTTCAGCGATTCCCGCGCGAGAGCCCAGGCATCAGGGCGTCCCTGCCACAGGATGTCTTCGCCGTCCGGGGGCGCTTCGGGCAGGCCCTCGATCGGTTCGATTTCGAAATCATCATGAGGCATGGCGCACATCCTTTTGATGGTTGGGTTCAGGCAGGGCGACCCACGCGGACCGCCCTGCGGGTTGCATCAGAGCTGCGGATCCTGACGTGCGGCGTCTGCATACAGTACGCCGCCGCCGTAGTAGCCGGAGATCTTGTCTTCTTCGAGCATGGTCACCTGCGTGGGGCTGGCGATGCTGGGCACCGTGGAAAAGTGCTTGCCGTACAGTGTGCGGATCACCACCCGGTCGGACTTGATCCGCGCCAGCGTCAGCGGCACCAGACGGTTGCCCGTGCCCCACTTGGCATCCAGCGTGTATTCCAGATAGCGGACCAACTGTTCGGGTTCGTCGATCCACATGTCCACGACCTTGCCCACAACCTCGTCATCACCCGACACCACCGGCAGACCGCGCGGATCCCGGCCAGAGGCAAAGCTGAACGCCTCGTTCGCCGACATCGGCACGATCTTGGGGTGGCCGTGCCCGTCCAGTTCCGGCGCATCGCGGCGCGCCGCCCAGCTTGCCGGGCCGACACCGTCCAGCATCGGATCGCCTGTGGGTTCCAGCGGATAGCCATTGCCCGGTCCCACCCGTTTCAACGGCAGGTTCTCGCGCTCGGGCGGCTGGCCTGACGGCACCGTCACCGATCCGCGCCCGTGGGGCAGGTCGAATGTCTTGTCGTCTGGCATCGGGAACATGCTGGGGTTCGACGACTTGTTGCCCTCGTCGTCTTCGAGGGGGTAGCCCTCGCGCATGTTCTCGCGTTGGATCCAGTACAGCAGCAGGCCGAAGAAGGCCCAAAAGAGCCATAGCGTCGACGCCGCCAGGTCGAATTCGCCAAAGAATGTCCCAGTCATGTCGGTTTTCCTTTCCTGGACAAGGTCATGTGGGGAAGTCCGCAAGCCCCAGGGGCTGCGGATCCTCCGCTTGGGTGAGGGGACCCGATTGGCGCACGAGCGGTCCCAGGATGACGAGAGTGACAAAGAGCAGGCCAATCTCAGCATGGTAAACAAACGAATATCCGGTGGCGGGCGTGTTCAGGGCCTCGCCCCACGCCCCCGATGTGGCAATCCCGCCGATCCAGTCGCGCAGCGTGCCACCCAGCGCGATGGCGATGCCCGCAGCGGTGGCCTGTGCGGCGCCCCACGCGCCCAGCGCCAGGCCCCGGCCCGCGGTGCCGCGGGCGGGCATGGTCATCGCCGCAGTCAGGGTGGACACGGCAAAAAGCCCGCTGCCGAACCCGATCAGCGCTGCCCCGATATAGAACAGGACATTCGCCTGCATCGGTGCGGCAAATATCACAAAGCTGAAGGCCCAGACCCCGGCAAGGATACCGCCGCCCGCCAACCGATAGGAATTGGAACCAGCCGCCAGCCGCCTGCCCGCCCAGGCAAAGCCCAGCAGCGCGCCAGCGGCCCACAAGGCCGTAAGCAGTGTTGTCGCAGACACCGACAGCCCCAGGATTTCACCACCATAAGGTTCCAGCAGCACATCCTGCATGTTGAAGGCCATGGTCCCGACAAAGACACAGGCCAGCAGCCGCCCGGCCTGCCCCCCCTTGGCATAGTCGGCCCACGCATCGCGGAACAGCGGGCGCGGGGCCGCGCGTTCTTCGCGGCTCATGGGCCGAACGCTTTCCTGCTTCCACAAGGCCACAAGGTTCAGGGCAACACCGACAACGGCCGCCCCCTGCACCACCCGGATCAGGCGCAGGTCGCTGTAGTCGGCCAGAAGCCCGCCGATGATCAGGGCGGAAATTCCCATGCCGACCAGGAACATCACATAAAGCAGTGCAACGACGCGCGGTCGCGTCTCGTCACTCGCCCGGTCCGACGCCAGCGCCAGCCCGGCGGTCTGCGTCATGTGCAGGCCAAGGCCCGTCATCAGGAATGCCAGACCCGCCAGCACCTGCCCGGCAAAGGGGATCTTGTGCACCACGTCGCCACCCAGAACGAGCAGCGCAAACGGCATGATGGCCAGCCCGCCGAACTGCCACAGCGACCCGAACCAGATGTACGGGACCCGCTTCCATCCGATGGCGGATTTGTGCGTGTCGGACCGAAAGCCCAGCAGCGCGCGGAACGGCGCGATCAGCACCGGCAGCGCAATCATACAGGCCACGATCATGGCCGGCACGCTCAACTCCACGATCATCACGCGGTTCAGCGTGCCCAGCAGCATGACCGACGCCATGCCGACGGACACCTGGAACAGCGACAGGCGCAACAATTGCCCCATCGGCAAATCGTCCGATGCGGCATCGGCAAAGGGCATGGCCCGCAGCGAAAGTTGCTTGAGCGCGCTCATGGCCGCAACTCCATCGCTTCGGAGATGTAGAAACCGCTGGTCACGCGGTCGACGGGGCGCAACACGCGGCGGACGCCTGCGACCTTGGCCGCTTGGGCCAGCTTCGGATGGGCATGGGGGATCATCACCGGCGACCGGTCCGCCCGGGGAAAGGCCTTGCCCGCATACCACATCACCATCAGTGCAGGCGTGCGTGGGGCGACAGTGAACACAATCGGGCCGTTGACCCGTTTTTCCAGGCCGGCAAGGGCCGTACCGATATCGTCGGCGGTGTAATAGATCAGGCTGTCCATCCCGATCATGGCGTCAAAGCGCCCCAAGGCGGGGGCCAGCATATCGCCTGCATGAAACGTCACCTGGCGACGGAATTCCGGCGGCAGGCGCAGTTCAGCGATGTCGATGAGTTGGGGCGAAATATCGGCAGCCACCACCTCGGCCCCGCGACGGGCCAGTTCGATGGTTGCCATGCCGGGGCCACAGCCGGCATCCAGAACCCGCATCCCCGCCAGGTCTGCGGGCAGGCGGCTCAGGATCAGGTCCCGCATCCGGTCCCGCCCTGCACGCACGGTTTCGCGCACCCGCGACACCGGCGCGTCCGAGGTCAGACGCTCCCATGTCTTGGTCGCCGTGCGGTCGAAATAATCCTCGACCCGGGCGCGGGTGGAACCGTAATCCATCAATCGAACCCCAGCAGTTCAAAGATATCGCGGTCTTCCATTGGTGCCGGGGCCAGTCCCTCGGTCCCGTTCCACAGGGTCTCGGCCAACCGGACATATTCGGCGCGGCAACGCACGATGTCCTCTTCGTCGTCCATCTCGAACAGGGTTTTTTTCTTCAGACGGCTGCGCCGGATCGCATCCACGTCGGGCATATGGGCAATGCGGTTGAAGCCGACCTTGTCACAATACCGGTCCACCTCGTTCGTCTCGCGGCTGCGGTTGGCGACGCAGCCCGCCAGCCGCACCTTGTAGTTCTGCGACTTGGCCTGCACGGCGGCGATGATCCGGTTCATCGCATAAATGCTGTCAAAGTCGTTGGCGGTGACGATCAGCGCCCGATCGGCATGTTGCAGCGGGGCGGCAAAGCCACCGCAGACCACGTCGCCCAGCACGTCAAAGATCACCACGTCGGTGTCTTCCAGCATGTGGTGCTGCTTCAGCAGCTTGACGGTCTGACCCACGACGTAGCCGCCGCAGCCGGTCCCGGCAGGCGGACCACCCGCCTCGACGCATTTCACGCCACCCCAGCCATCGGCCACGAAGTCTTCGGGGCGCAATTCCTCGGGGTGGAAATCAACCTCTTTCAGGATGTCGATCACGGTGGGCTGCAATCGACCGGTCAGCGTGAATGTGCTGTCATGTTTGGGGTCACAGCCGATCTGCAGCACACGCTTGCCCATCTTGGCAAAGGCGGCCGAAAGGTTGGACGAGGTGGTCGATTTGCCGATCCCGCCCTTGCCATAGACGGAAAAGACCTTTGCCCCCTCGATCTTGGCACTCGCGTCCTGATGCACCTGCACCGAACCTTCGCCGTCTTGCCCCCGCAGCACGGGTGGATTTCTGTCGAGTGGGCTCATGCGAGCCTCCTTTCCATGTTCACGCGAAACCCGGGTTTCTTCTGGCTTGAAATATCCCGGGGGGTCCGGGGGGCTGGCCCCCCGGCACGTCGATATGTGCAGACACGTCTCATTCGGCGGCGATCCCCTCGAGCTTGTCTTCAAGCGCGTCGGCGGCATCTTGCAATGCGGCCAGCGTGTCGGCGTCCGGTGCCCAGTAGTTGCGGTCCGACGCTTCGAGCAGGCGGTTTGCCATGCGGCTCGATGCGGTCGGGTTCAGGTCGGCGATGCGGCGGCGCATCTCTTCGTCCAGAACAAAGGTTTCGGAAATGCGCTGGTACACCCACGCGTCCACCTGCCCGGTGGTGGCGGACCAGCCCACGGTGTTGGTCACGTGGGCCTCGATCTGGCGCACGCCTTCGGCCCCGTGTTTCAGCAGCCCTTCAAAGAACTTCGGGTTCAGCGCGCGGCTACGGGTTTCCAGCGCTACCTGGTCCTTGAGGGTGCGCACCTTGGCATTGCCGCGTGTCTGATCACCGATATAGACCGCCGCGTCACTGCCCCTTGCCCGTTTCACCGCGCGGGCAATGCCGCCCAGCGTGTCGAAATAGTGGTCGACTGTCGTGACCCCCAACTCGACCGATTCAAGGTTCTGATAGGCGATCTCGACATCTGCCAGTGTCTTTTTCAGCAGTGACGGGTTTGCAGCCGACTTGCCATCGACCCCATAGGCAAAGCTCTTGCGGTTCTCATAGGCGTCGGCCAACTCGTCCTCGTCCCCAAAGGCAGAGCTGTCGACCAGTTGGTTCACGTTGGACCCATAGGCCCCCTCGGCGTTCGAGAACACGCGCAGCGCCGCCGTGGCCAGGTCGACGTCCTGCGCCTCTGCATAGGCCAGCGCGTGGGCGCGGATGAAATTCCGGTCCACCGGTTCGTCGGCTTCGGCGCATTTCAGCGCCGCCTCGGCCAGCATCCGGGTCTGCAGGGGCAGCAGGTCGCGGAAAATGCCCGACAGGGTCATCACCACGTCGATCCGCGGTCGCTTCAGTTCCGTGAGTGGGATCAGGTCGGCGCCCGCCAACCGGCCAAAACTGTCAAAGCGTGGGGCGCAGCCCATCAACGCCAACGCTTGCGCAATGGGCACCCCATCGGACTTGATGTTGTCCGATCCCCACAGCACCAAGGCGACGGACCGCGGCAAGCTGGGGTGAGTGTCCAGCAGCAATTCCGCCTGCTTCGCCCCGTCGCGGCACGCAAATGCCGTTGGCATGCGGAACGGATCAAACGCATGGATATTGCGGCCCGTCGGCAAGATCTCGGCCGACCGGATCAGATCGCCCCCAGGCACAGGCGGGATGTACCTGGCATCCAGCGCACGCATCAAAGCATCCAGTTCGCTGTCCCGGCGCAACAAGGCATCCGCGCGATCGCGCGCGTCGTCGTCCGCATGAGACATCAGATCCAGGTATTCTGCCCGCGCTGCATCGCTTAGCGGTTGCCCGACCACATGCAGCCCCTCGGGGATCAGCGCGTCCTCGGTCTCCAGCAGCTTCAGCCACAGCGCGTCGGGGGCAGTGCCGCCCATGTCCACGGCCTCCGCCTGTTCGGCGATCAGCGTTTCCAGATCGGTTCGCGCCGGATCGTCACACGCCATCTCGCGCCAGCGGGTCAGCGAATCCTTGAGCTCCAACAGCCCCTTGTAGAGCCCGGACTGCGCCAGCGGCGGGGTCAGATGCGTGACGGTTACCGCGTTCGAGCGACGCTTGGCCAGCGATGCCTCGGACGGGTTGTTGGCGGCGTACAGATACACATTCGGCATCTCGCCGATCAGCCGGTCGGGCCAGTCATGTGCGCCCAGGCCCGCCTGTTTGCCCGGCATGAACTCCAGCGCGCCGTGCATCCCGAAATGCAGCAGCGCATCGGCGCGATAGGTGTTCCGCAGCCACAGGTAAAAGGTAACAAAGGCATGTGTGGGCGCAAAACCATGTTCGAACAGCAACCGCATCGGGTCACCTTCGTAGCCAAATGCGGGCTGCACCCCGACAAAGACGTTGCCCAGATCCTTGCCCATCACGAACACGCCACGCCCATCGGACTGCACGCGCCCGGGGGCCGGCCCCCACACAGCCTCGACCGCCGCCAGCGGAGGCGTCGTGCGCACGATGGTGTCGGCATCCACGTGGGCTGCGACATTGGCCTGTTGGCCGTACTGCGTGGCATTCCCCTCCAGCACCTGCGCGCGCAGGGCGTCCACGCTTGGCGGCAGGTCCACGGTATAACCGCGTGCCTTCATCTCGGTCAGCGTGTTGAACAGGCTCTCGAACACCGACAGGTACGCGGCGGTGCCCACGGCCCCTGCGTTGGGCGGGAAGCCAAACAGCACAATCCCCACCTTCTTGTCCGCGTTCTGCTTGCGGCGCAACCGGCCCAGGCGCAGGGTCTTTTCCGCAAGGCTGTCAATGCGCTCGATGCAGGGCACCATCGCCTTGGGCTCGCCCGCACGGCAGGCGTGGTTGCACCCTGCGCAGCCTTCGGGGCCAAGACGCCCGCCAAAGACGGTCGGGCACGTGGCACCGTCCAGTTCGGGCAAGGCCACAAGCATCGTTGTCTCGATGGGCCCCAACCCGCCGGTGCTGTCGGCCCACTGGCCCAGCGTCTGGAATTCCAGGGCGTGGGCGGCCAGATACGGCACGTCCAGTTCGCTCAGCACCTTCACTGCCGCGTCGTTGTCATTGTAGGCGGGCCCGCCAACAAGGCTGAAACCGGTCAGCGACACCAGCGCATCGATCTTGCCGCGGAAATAGGTGTCGATGGCTGGCTGCGCATCCAAACCGCCGGAAAACGCGGGAAGCACGCGCATCCCGGCCTCTTCAAAGGTGCGGATCACGCCATCATAATGCGCCGTATCCCCGCTCAGGACATAAGACCTCAGCATCACGATGCCGACGGTCAACCCGGTCCCGGCAGGGCCGGGAATGTCGGCGGGGTCGGTGGTGATGCGGTGCGGCAGATCGGGGTGGTACAGACCCACATCCGGGTAATCGATGGGCAACGCCGCCTCTGGCGTGTCCTGCCAGCAGGACGAAGTCGCATAGCGGTTCAGCAGGAACTGCACCATGGCGCGTACGTTGTCGTCGGACCCGCCCAGCCAATACTGCATTACCAGGAACCAGGCGCGCAGATCCTGCGCCTTGCCGGGAATGAACTTCAGGATCTTCGGCAGACGGCGCAGCATCGCCATTTTCTTGGCCCCGTCCTGGGACGACGGCTTGGACGAGCCGCGCAAGCGCTTCATCAACTTGCCAAGGGTCGAGGGCGGGGCCGTCATGTCCAGCGTGCCCATGCGGGTCAGCTTGACCACCTCTGCATCGGCCACGACACCAATCATCGCGTCACATTGATCACGACGGGCGCGCAGGGCAGGCAGGATGCGGGCCACGTGCTCTTCCAGGAACAACAGGTTGGCGATGATGATATCGCCATGGGCCACGGCCTCTTCGGCCGCTTCAAAGGCACCCGGGGTCTCTCCCCATTCGGCCGCAGCATGGATTTGCAGATCCAGTCCTGGATAATCCGCCGCCAACGCCTCCATCGCGCGGCGGGCGGGACCCGCGGCATGACTGTCCAGCGTGATGATGACCACGCGGTAGCCGGGCAGACGCCCCGTTATGCCGGTCTCATCGCGCATAATGGGCCTTGGCCTCATAAAGAGTATCGACTGATATCTCGTGTACACCCCGGGTGGCGGCAAAGGTTTCCGTGTTGCGGCGCGCCTTGCCACGCACAAAGAACGGGATCTTCTTCAACTCCCGCTCCGCACAATCGAGCCAGATGACGTCTCCCGTCTTCTTCTGGCTGGAAATATCCCGGGGGGTCTGGGGGGCTGGCCCCCCATCCCCGCTCGCCGCAGGCGCATGACCCCCATGATGCGACGGCCCCGCCGCATCATGAAATTCGAAATCGTCGCGGAACATGTGCAACAGATGCTCCTCGAGGCCCATGACCAGCGGATGCACCCACGTGTCAAAGATCACGTTCGCGCCCTCGATCCCCATCTGGGGCGAGTAGCGGGCGGGAAAGTCCTGCACATGCACGGGGGCAGAAATCACGGCGCAAGGGATACCCAGACGCTTGCCGATATGGCGTTCCATCTGGGTGCCAAGGATCATCTCGGGCTGCAGCGCTTCGATCACGCGCTCGACCTCGAGATAATCGTCGGTGATCAGGGCCTCGATCCCCATCTCGCGGGCTCTGGCGCGGACCGGGCGGGCCATTTCGCGGTTGTAGCAACCCATGCCCACCACTTCGAAACCCATCTCGTCCCTGGCGATGCGGGCGGCGGCCAGCACGTGGGTGCCGTCGCCGAACAGGAATACGCGCTTTCCGGTCAGATACGTGCTGTCGACCGATTTCGAATACCACGGCAGCCGCAGACGGCTTTCATCCAGGTACGCCTCCTTGCCACTGATTGCGGCCACCTCGGCCACGAAATCGCGGGTGGCACCGACACCGATCGGCACGACTTTGGTAAAGGGTTGGCCCAGTTCCCGTTCCATCCAGCGGGCGGCGGTCTCGGCGGTTTCGGGATACATCAGCACGTTGAAATGTGCGGCACCCATGCGGGCGATGTCAGCGGGCGAGGACGTCATCGGGGCCACGACATTGACGCTGATGCCCATGTCGGACAGCAGCGCGGTCACTTCCTGGATATCGTCGCGATGACGGAACCCGAGTGCTGTCGGGCCGATCAGATTGGCCGTCACCTGCGCGGTCCGCTGCATCGGCTGTGCCAGCGTCTTGACGATCTGATAAAACGTCTCGTCCGCGCCGAAGTTTTCCTTGCGCTGATAGCTGGGCAGTTCCAGCGGAATGGTCGGCACCGGCAGGCCCATGGTTTCGGCCATGCCGCCCGGATCGTCCTGGATCAGTTCTGCGGTGCAGCTTGCCCCCACGATGATGGCCTGGGGCTGGAACCGGTCGTATGCATCCTGTGCCGCCGTCTTGAACAGGTTTGCCGTGTCAGCCCCCAGATCGCGGGCCTGGAAGGTGGTATAGGTCACTGGCGGGCGGTGGTCGCGCCGTTCGATCATGGTGAACAGCAGGTCGGCATAGGTATCGCCCTGCGGCGCGTGCAGCACATAGTGCAGCCCCGTCATGCCGGTCGCGACGCGCATCGCGCCGACATGCGGCGGTCCTTCATATGTCCAGACGGTCAGCTTCATGGCCGACCTGCGTGGGGGCCAGCCCCCACACCCCCGTGGTATTTCCGGTCAGAAGAAACACCATCCAGTTGCAGCGTATCGGCCCGACGTACCGGGCGGCTGAACAGCCCGGCAAGATCGCCCGCCTGTTCGTAGAAATGGACAGGGGTGAACACGAGTTCGATGGCCCACTTGGTCGCCAGCCCTTCGGCTTCGAGCGGGTTGGCCAGGCCAAGGCCACAGACCGTCAGGTCTGGCCGCGCCGTGCGGACCCGGTCAAGCTGCAGGTCAACGTCCTGCCCCTCGGAAATCGTCGGCCCCTCGGCCAACAGGTCCAGGTCCGGGCCGACCAGCGCCTTGTGAATGAACGGCGCCCCGACCTCGATCGCCTCCATCCCGCATTCGCGTGTCAGGAACCGGGCCAGCGGGATTTCCAACTGGCTGTCGGGAAAGAAGAAGATCGACTTGCCGCGCAGCGCCTCGGCCGCCTGGGCGATGGCCTTGCGGGCGCGGGCACGGGGGGCTTCGGTGACGCGGGCGAAGGTGTCGGCGTCCACCCCGAATTCGGCGGCGATGGCGGCCAGCCATTGTGTCGTGCCTTCCTCGCCGAAGGGGAAGGGCGCCGGGATGTGCCGCGCCCCGCGCCGGGTCAGCGCGTCATGCGTATCGCCCAGAAACGGCTGCGTCAGTGCATAGACCGTGTTTGGCCCTGCCCCCAGATCTTCGTCGGTCCGGGCGGCAGGCAACACCCGTATTGGACCGATGCCCATCGCTTCGAGCAAGCCAATTGCCTGCTCTTCGACCACGTCGGGCAACGCACCGACCAGCAGCAATTGCCGGTCGTCCGTCTTGGGCAGGACCGGCACCATCGAAGCAAGGCAAGCGTCTTCGCCCTGGGTGAACGTCGTTTCGATCCCGGAACCGGAAAAATTCAGCACCCTCACACTGGGCGCATGGCGTTGCGTCATCCGTTCGGCCGCCTTGGCCAGATCCAGCTTGATCACTTCGGACGGGCAAGAGCCGACAAGGAACAGCTGCTTGATATCGGGACGGCGGGCCAGCAATTCGTCGACCACCTTGTCCAGTTCGGCCTGCGCATCGGCAAGACCGGCAAGGTCCGTTTCCTCAAGGATGGCCGTGCCGAACCGCGGCTCGGCGAAAATCATCACACCGGCGGCGGATTGCAGCAGGTGCGCGCAGGTTCGGCTGCCGATCACCAGGAAAAACGCATCCTGCATCTTGCGGTGCAGCCAGATGATTCCCGTCAGGCCGCAGAACACCTCGCGCTGGCCGCGCTGTTTGAGAATCGGTGTCTCGCGGCATCCGCCGCTGGCGGGAAGGCGTGGAAGCTCGGTCATGCCGCCACCTCGGACGCGGCCATCTGCAAGCGTGCCGCCCGCAGTTTCAGCACGAATTGCGCCGCGTTGACGACGTAGGTCCCGTAGGCCGCCAGCGCCAACCACATGAGCGATATCGGGGTCAATGCCCCGGTGAACAGCGCCACCAGATAGGCCGTGTGCAACCCGATCACGAGGAAGGAAAACACGTCCTCCCAGAAAAATACAGGGGCCATAAGGTATTGGCCAAAAACGACCTTTTCCCAGATCGCGCCGGTGATCATGATCACGTACAACACGCCGGTCTTGATCACGATGGACCAGGTGGCAATTGCGTACCCGTCGCCGGTCGACAGGTAGCGCAACACCAGGATCAGGGAAACCAGGAAGACCACAAATTGAAACGGCGCAAGCACGCCCTGAACCGGTGTCCAGATCGTGCTGTCGCGGCGGGCGCGTTCTGCTGCGGTATAGAGACCGGGTGCTGATCTGCCGGCCGTCCCACGCTGGGGCATCGGTGTTGCCTTTTCTCTGCTGGTTGCGTTGAAAGTATCGGTCCAACCGGAAAAGTGTCAATTATAAGTTACACTTTGTCTGTCAAATAAACTGGGCGCGAGGGTTGCCAGACCAGCATCAGAGCATATGTATCACCATGAAAATTGGCTGTTTTCGCAGCTTCCATCCCATTTTGGATCGCGGCAGGGCTACAAAATGTCAAATCTGATTGACATCTACACCTGTAAAACGGACACTTTGCGGCAAGAGCCGCGACTCTGAAACGCCAGAGTCGTCCTTTGCGTACCCGACGGTCGAGGTGACCCATGACGCAAGACGACCCCAATGGCACAGACCGCTCCAAACCGGGGACGGGCATGCCCCTTGAACCGCTCGCCTCGCAGGTGATTTCCATGCTGCGTGAGAGACAGACAACCGGGCCCTCGGGTGCCCGGCAGATCATCGTGGATTATCTTGTGCGCGCCGTCACCACCCCTGCCGGGTTCGATGCCCCGCTGGTGATGGAGGAAATGCGCGCCTATCGCCTGACCGTGGATACCATCATCGATCTGTATATCCCGCAGGCGGCCGAGCATCTGGGCGAGATGTGGGTGACTTCCGACATCGACTTTGCATCCGTCACCGTTGGCGCGCTGCGCCTTCAGGCCCTGCTTGGCGAAGCATCCGCCGAACTGGCCCATATCGCCCACGCCAGCCATGATGCGCTGCACGCTCTGGTGGTTGTGCCCGAAGGGGAACAACACTTTCTGGGGGCCAGCGTCGTTGCCGCCCAACTGCGTCGCCTGGGATGTGATGTCAGCATCTCGATCTCGGAAAGCGCAAAGCAGATCGCAATGCGCGCGTCCTATGACGAACCCGACATGGTCCTGATTTCCTGCGCACGAGCAGCCGCCCTTGAATCGGTGGCCCCAACGGTTAATAAGATCAGATCGAATGCGGCCCGCCGCCCGGTTGTCGCCCTTGGGGGCGCGCTGCGGGGTGATGCAGACGGCATCAAGGAAAAAACAGGCGTAGATCTTGTGACCAATACAGCGAAGGACGTGGTGAGCTTCTGCATGAAGCGTCGCAAGGCGCTGAGCCGGGGATGACCACAGGCGGCAGCAACTTCTGGACCAGCGGTGCCGTTCCCCTGATCGAGCCGGAATTCCTGAGCAGCATCATCGGTGCGGCATCAGATATTGCATTGGTCGTTTCCTCCGACGGCATGATCCTGTCGGTCGTGATCAACGCCAACGATGACAGTTTTGGCAATCTGCGGCATTGGGAAGGGCGACCTGTGGTCGAATTCCTGACCGACGAAAGCATCGAAAAGTTCGAGCAGGCACATGCCGCTTATCTCAGTGGTGGAACACAGCGCAAATCGCTGGAACTGAACCATTCCGACAATGCGGTCTGGCAGTACCCGGTGCGCTACACCTTTCACCGGTTCGGGCAGGAAGACGCCGTTTTGCTGCTGGGCCGCGACCTGCGCCCCATTGCCGAAACGCAGCAACAGCTTGTGCAGGCGCAGATCGCGCTGGAACAGGGATACGAGGCGCGGCGCGAATTCGATGCGCGCTACCGCGTGATCATGGCCAACAGCGACGAGGCCATCGTGTTCCTGTCGGTCCAGACGGGCCGGATCGAAGATGCCAACGACCGCGCTGCCGAAATGCTGGGGCTGAAGCCGGACGCGCTGGTCGGCGCCACCTTTGCCACCTTGTTTTCGGACCGTTCGGGCAGCGAACTGACCGAAAGCATGATGAATTCCACCCTGTCCGACGATGCAGGCCCTGTCATGGTGCGTGCAACGCGCACACGGGCGTCGCTT
Source organism: Pseudomonadota bacterium (assembly GCA_038527345.1). Taxonomy (GTDB): domain Bacteria; phylum Pseudomonadota; class Alphaproteobacteria; order Rhodobacterales; family Rhodobacteraceae; genus Tateyamaria. The sequence goes on from JBCBFX010000048.1 coordinate 17,741, forward strand.
GCCATCCACCCGGTTGTGTTCCGAACCTCGGGGCAGCGGGTGCTGATGTGCCGTCTGGTCAATCCCGAAGCGCATACCGCCGTACAGGACACCGCAACGGCCCACGCTGTGGCCCTGTTCCGGTCCACCACGGATGCCATCGTGTTCATGGATCTTCGCGGCACGATCCTGTCGGTCAACGACGCATTGCAGGACCTGATCGGTGCGGCGCATCTGAACGATGTGATCGGTGCGTCGCTGTCCGATTTCCTGGCCCGGGGTCAGATCGACCTTGGCGTGCTGCTCGATAACGTGAAGCGCTCGGGCCATATGCGGTTCTATGCCAGCAAGCTGGTCAACGACCTTGGCGCACGCGTCCCGGTCGAGATTTCCGCTGCCAAACTGGAAGATGCACAAAACCCGTCGGTTGCTTTGATCATCCGCGAGGTGAGCCGGATCGAGTCGATGCGCAACAAGCCCGAGGCAGGGGGGCAGACCCTGCCCGACCCCGGTCGCAACGTGATGGATCTTGTGGGGTCCGCCTCGCTCAAGGATATCGTGGCCGAGACGACGGACGTGGTCGAAAAGATGTGCATCGAGACCGCCGTCAACCTGACCCGCAACAACCGTGTGGCCGCAGCCGAGATGCTTGGCCTGTCGCGCCAGTCACTTTACGTCAAGCTGCGGAAATACGGACTGCTCAGCAAGGACACCTGACGCGTCAAGCTGACACTTGCGCCGACTCAATCTGTCAATCATAGTTGACACTATGGATGTCAGCCCGTCCTTGTCCGCGCGCCGTTTCCCCGAGCCCGCCGCCGCCCTGCGCCTGATCAAGCCGATCACGTGGTTCCCGCCGATGTGGGCGTATTTGTGTGGCGTCGTGTCGTCCGGCGCCGCCATCGGCGACCGCTGGTGGCTGGTGCTGTTGGGCGTGCTGCTGGCCGGTCCCATCGTCTGCGGCATGAGCCAGGCGGCGAACGACTGGTGCGACCGCCACGTGGATGCCATCAACGAACCGGACCGCCCGATCCCTTCGGGTCGCATCCCGGGCCGCTGGGGCCTGTGGATAGCATTGGCCATGTCGGCCCTGTCGCTGGCCGTGGGCTGGTTGCTGGGGCCGTGGGGCTTTGCCGCCACCTGCCTGGCCGTGTTGGCCGCGTGGGCCTATTCCGCCGAACCTGTCCGCTTAAAGCGGTCTGGCTGGTGGGGGCCCGGTCTTGTCGGCCTGAGTTACGAGACCCTGCCGTGGATCACCGGTGCCGCCGTCCTCAGCGCGGGCGCGCCCCGCCCCGAAATCCTGCTGATCGCGCTGCTATACGGTATCGGCGCGCATGGCATCATGACCCTGAACGATTTCAAGGCACTCGAAGGCGACCGGCAGATGGGCGTGAACTCCCTGCCCGTCACGCTTGGTCCGCGCCGCGCGGCGCAGGTGGCCTGTTGGGTGATGAGCCTGCCCCAAGGCATCGTGATTGCCCTGCTTTTTCTTTGGGACAGACCCCTGCACGCCCTTGGCGTCACGGCGGTCCTTGCCCTGCAATTCTGGGCCATGACGGTGATGTTCCGTGACCCGCGGGCCAAGGCCCCGTGGTACAACGGCACCGGCGTGCTGCTGTATGTATCCGGCATGATGATCGCGGCCTTTGCCCTGCGGGGTCTGGGTGGATGAGGGGTTGGGGATTGCTCTTGCGGCTCTGCCTGGTCAATGCCGCCATCGGGGGTCTCGCGGCCCTGCCCGTCAACCTGTTCAACCGGCTGATGACGGTCGAGCTGGCGCTGCCCGCGCTGCTGCCCGGCCTGTTGGTGGCTCTGCACTACGCCGTGCAGCTGACCCGCCCGGTCTGGGGCCATCGGTCCGACCAGCGCGGCGGGCGCACGCCCTTTATCCTTGGCGGTATGGCCTGTGTCGGTGCCGGGGTGATCGGTGCGGCCTGGAGCGTTGGCGTGGCCGAAACATCCGTGCCGTGGGCGCTTGTGATATGGATTGTCGCCTATGCCGCTATCGGTCTGGGCATCGGGGCCGCAGGCACATCTTTCCTTGCGCTGCTGGCCAGTGTGTCCGGTCAACGCAAGGCCGCCGCCGCGACACTGGCATGGCTGCTGCTGATCGCGGGTGCCATCGCCGCGTCCGTCGGAACGGGCATCGCCCTTGATCCATACACCCCTGAACGGCTGGTGACCGTGGTCGCGGTCGTCGTCGGCATCGCAATGCTGTTGTGCCTGCTGGCGACATGGGGCGTGGAACGCCGTGCCGAAGCGCCCCCGCAGCCAGAAAACGCCACCCCCCTGTTCCGCGCCCTGCGCCAGACATGGGACGACCCGATCGCCCGCCGGTTTACCGGGTTTGTGTTCCTGTCGATCCTCGCCTTTTACCTGTCGGAACTGATTTTCGAACCCTTCGCGGGCCACGTCCATGGCCTTGCCCCCGATGAAAGCACCAAGCTGTCGGGGGGCAAGGACGGTGCCGCCCTGCTGGGCATGATCGGGGCCGGGCTGTTGTCGCAGCTGGGGCGCGGATCACTGCGGTTCTGGGCGGTGACCGGCTGTGTGCTGTCGGCGCTGGGGCTGCTGGGCCTTGGCCTTGGCCTGCCGCTGGTGCCATCCACGGTGATGCTGGGACTGGGCAACGGGCTGTTTGTGGTGGGGGCCATCGGATCGATGATGCAGCTGGCCGCCGCCCACGCCCACGCCACCGGCACCCGCATGGGCGTCTTTGGCGCAGCACAGGCCATCGCCGCAGGCCTTGCCGGTCTGGTGGCAACGGGTCTGCTGGACCTTGCCCGACTGGTCCTGACCGACGCCGCCGCCTACGGCACCGTTTTCGCCATCGAGGCCGCCCTGTTCCTGATCGCCGGCCTTGCCGCCGCGCGGGTCATGCAGGACGCCGCGCCTGAACCCAATGCAACCCTAGTCCCGGGAGAGTGAACCATGTTTGACGTTGTTGTCGTGGGCGGAGGCCCCGCAGGGGCCACAGCCGCCGAAGATCTGGTGCGTTCGGGGCATTCCGTTGCCCTGCTGGACCGCGAGGGGCGGATCAAGCCCTGTGGCGGCGCCATCCCTCCGCGCCTGATGCAGGATTTTCACATCGGCGAGGAACAGTTGCTGACCAAGGTCACGACCGCCCGCATGATCTCGCCCACCGGGCGCAGTGTCGACATTCCGATCGAAAACGGCTTTGTCGGCATGGTCGATCGCAAGGATTTCGATCCGTTCCTGCGCAATCGCGCGGCCGAGGCAGGGGCGGAGTATTTCACCGGCACCTTCGTGCGCATCGACCGCCCCAACGGTCATCCGGTCGTCATCTACCGCGACAAGGCCACGCAAGAGTCGCGCGAACTGCCCTGCAAACTGGTGATCGGGGCCGACGGGGCAAAGTCCCGCGTCGGTCAGGCCGAGGTCGAGGGCGCGGACAAGGTGCCGCTTGTCTTCGCCTATCACGAAATCATCAAGGCCCCGCCAGCCACCGAAACCTATGACCCGATGCGCTGCGACGTGATCTATGACGGCAGCATCAGCCCCGATTTCTACGGCTGGGTCTTTCCTCACGGTGGCACCACCAGCGTCGGCATGGGGTCGGAACAAAGCTCGGTCGATCTCAAGGCGGCGACGGCGGCGCTGCGCGTGGCCTCGGGTCTCGACCAGTGCGAGACATTGCGGAAAGAGGGCGCGCCGATCCCGCTGAAGCCAATGGACCGGTGGGACAACGGGCGCGATGTTGTGCTGGCGGGCGACGCGGCGGGGGTTGTGGCCCCGTCCTCGGGCGAAGGGATCTATTATGCGATGGTCGGCGGCCGGGTGGCCGCCACAGCCTGTGCCGCAACGCTGGCCTCTGGCCGTGTGAGGGACCTGAAACTGGCCCGCAAACTCTTCATGCGCGAACACAAAACCGTCTTTCGCGTGCTGGCCTCGATGCAGAATGCGTACTACCGCAGCGACGACCGCCGCGAGCGTTTCGTGTCCCTGTGTCATGATGTCGACGTGCAACGACTCACGTTCGAGGCTTATATGAACAAGAAGCTGGTCAAGGCGCGGCCCCTTGCCCACCTCAAGATCGGCGTCAAGAACCTGGCCCACCTGACAGGGTTGGTGAAAGCAGAACACGTATGAGCATCATGATCCCCGCTTGGGTCGATGGCACCCTGCAACCGGTCGAAAAGCTGGACGCGCACAAGCGCGGCCTGAAACACAAGGCCGTGTCGGTGTTCATCATTCGCGGCACCAGGGTGCTGTTGCAACAACGCGCCATGGGCAAATACCACACGCCCGGCCTGTGGGCGAACACCTGTTGCACCCACCCCGACTGGAACGAGGCCCCGTCAGTCTGCGCCGCCCGCCGCCTGAACGAAGAATTGGGGATCACCGGCGTGCCGCTGGAACATCGGCACCACCTGGAATACCGCGCCGATGTGGGCGACGATCTGATCGAACACGAGGTTGTCGATGTCTATCTGGGCCGGGCCACCGCCAACCTGCAGGTCACCCCGAACCCGGACGAGGTGATGGCCACGGAATGGGTCGACTACCACGACCTGATGGCCCTGGTGTCGCGGCATCCTGACCGCTACACCCCATGGCTGCGCATCTACCTTTCGGAACATGCCGACACGATCTTTGGTGCTGACCTCGCGGTTGCGGCGCGGGTCTGATCCGGCACGACATCACGAACCGCTGCCGGGGCATCACGCCGCGTCGTTAACGCTAACGATTGAAGCAGGCCCCCATACGCCCTAAGACAAGCCCAAAGCCACTGGCAAAGGGCGCAGCACGTGACTGACGACACTGTTTTCGATCTGTTCATCATCGGCGGCGGCATCAACGGGGCGGGGATCGCCCGGGATGCGGCGGGCCGCGGCCTTTCTGTTGCTCTGGCCGAAGCCGGGGACCTTGGCGGCGCAACTTCTTCCGCGTCTACCAAACTGTTTCACGGCGGTCTGCGCTATCTCGAGTTCTTTGAATTCGGCCTGGTGAAATCCGCGCTCAAGGAACGCGAGGTGCTGCTCAAGGCGATGCCGCATATCAGCTGGCCCATGCGCTTTGTGCTGCCCTACGCCCCCGACATGCGGTTCGACAGTGAAACGCCGACCTCGCGTTTGCTTGCGCTGTTCATGCCGTGGATGAAAGGACGCCGACCCGCCTGGCTGATCCGGCTGGGCCTGTTTCTGTATGACAATTTGGGCGGACGGCAGATCCTGCCAGGCACAAGGACACTGGACCTGACCACAGCACCCGAGGGCGCACCGCTGAAGGATCGGTTTGCCAAGGCATATGAATACAGCGATTGCTGGGTCGAGGATTCGCGGCTGGTCATGCTGAATGCCCGCGACGCCGAAGCGCGCGGCGCGCAGATCATGACCCGATGCAAGGTCACCGCCGCCACCCGCGACGGCGACACCTGGAAGATCGAAACCGAACGCGGCACGTTCCGGGCCAGGGCGCTGGTCAACGCGGGCGGGCCGTGGGTCGCCGACATCCTGACCGGCGTCATGCGGCAGAACACACAACACAATATTCGTCTGGTGCGCGGCAGCCACATCGTCACGAAACGGCTGTACGACCATGACAAGGCCTATTTCTTTCAGGGCACCGATGGCCGGATCATCTTTGCCATTCCCTATGAACAGGACTTTACCCTGATCGGCACCACTGATGCGGACCATGACGGCGCGGACGTGGAACCGGCGATCAGTGACACGGAACGCGATTACCTGTGCGCCTTTGCGACCGAGTATTTCAAGCAGCCCGTCACGGCGGATGACGTGGTCTGGACCTATTCCGGCGTGCGCCCGCTTTACGACGATGGGGCGTCATCCGCCACGGCGGCCACGCGGGACTATGTGCTTGCGCTCGACGATGCCGGCGCGCCGGTGCTGAGCGTGTTCGGAGGCAAGATCACGACCTATCGCAAACTGGCCGAACAGGCGCTGGCAAAGATGGGACTGGGCACCGCATGGACCGCAGGTGTGCCCCTGCCGGGCGGAGACTTTCCCGTGCGCGACGTGAGCAAGCTGCGGGACAAGCTGCGCGCTGACTACCCGTTCCTTGACGACAAATGGGCCGCGCGCCTGATCCGTGGCTACGGCACCGAAGCGTGGGACATCCTGGGTGACGCCAAGGCGGCACAGGACCTTGGCCCTGATTTCGGTGCCACGTTGACCGGGGCCGAAGTCGACTGGATGATGGCGCGGGAATACGCGACGACAGGCGATGACGTGTTGTGGCGACGCTCGAAACTCGGGCTGCGCCTCGATGCGACGCAACGCGCCGCCGTCGACGCATGGATGAAGGACAAGGCAGCATGAACACCCACATTCTGGCCATCGACCAGGGCACGACGTCATCCCGGGCCATCGTGTTCGATGCACAGATGCAACCCATCGCAACGGCGCAAGAGGAGTTTACCCAGCATTTCCCCGAAAGCGGATGGGTGGAACATGACCCCGCCGACCTGCTTGCCACGGTCGAACGAACCTGCAAGGCCGCGATGGACAAGGCGGGACTGGCGGCAGCGGACATCGCCGCCATCGGCATCACAAACCAGCGTGAAACCACCGTCGTGTGGGACGCCGAAACGGGCGCGCCGCTCTATAACGCCATCGTCTGGCAGGACCGCCGCACCGCCAGGATGTGCGAGGGCCTGCGCGCCGAAGGCCACGGCGATCAGGTCACGGCGATCACCGGCCTGCTGCTCGATCCCTACTTTTCCGCGACCAAGGTGAAATGGATCCTCGACCAGAGTGCCGGGTCACGGGCCCGCGCCGCCGATGGCAAGCTGTTGTTCGGCACCGTCGACAGCTACCTGATCTGGCACCTGACCGGCCGCAAGGCGCATGTCACAGATGCCACCAACGCAGCGCGCACCATGCTTTATGACATCCACAAGGGCGAATGGAGCAGCGACATGTGCGCGATGCTCGACATCCCCATGGCCATGCTGCCCGAGGTGCGCGATTGCGCCTCAGACTTCGGCGTCACCGACCTGTTGGGCGGTGAAACGCCTATTCTGGGCGTGGCGGGCGATCAGCAGGCCGCGACCATCGGCCAGGCCTGTTTCAAGCCGGGCATGCTGAAATCGACCTATGGCACGGGCTGCTTTGCGCTTCTCAACACCGGGAATGCGCCAGTGACGTCGCAGAACCGGTTGCTGACGACCGTCGCCTATCAGTTGGACGGCAAACCAACCTACGCACTCGAAGGGTCGATTTTCGTGGCCGGCGCGGTCGTGCAATGGCTGCGGGACGGTCTGGGCATCGTGGCCAAGGCGGCGGATACCGAAGCCATGGCACCCAAGGGGCGGGGCACCGTGACGCTGGTGCCCGCCTTTACCGGCCTTGGCGCACCCTATTGGAACCCCGATTGTCGCGGCGCGGTCTTTGGCCTGACGCGCGACACGTCCCCCGAGGATTTGGCGCGCGCCGCGCTGGAAAGCGTCGGCTTTCAGACCCGCGACCTGTGGGAAGCGATGCGCGCCGACTGGGCGCAGGGCGGCGACGCCGTACTGCGCGTGGACGGGGGACTGAGCGCCAACAACTGGGCCATGCAGTTCCTCGCCGACATGCTGGGCGCGCCGGTGGACCGGCCGGCAGGGGTGGAAACAACTGCGCTGGGGGCCGCGTGGCTGGCCGGTATGCGCGCAGGCGTCTATCCGGACATGGACGGTTTTGCCGCGACTTGGGCGCGCGACACGCGGTTCGATCCGCAAATGGATGCCGATACACGCAGCGCCGGGTACAACCGTTGGAAACGGGCCATCAGCGCGGCCCAGACAGTCTGAGCGCAACCAGAATTTTGAAGAAAAATTCTGAACCATTTTCTGGATCAGAAAATGGCCCTCAACCGTGGGTTTTCGGACCAACCGTCACTTCGATTTCTGCGATGCCGTCGATACCGGCGGTGATAACGTCACCGACCTGCACGGGACCAACCCCGGCGGGCGTGCCTGTCATCACCAGATCACCGGGTGCCAGCGCAACGGACTGTGACAGAAACGCAAGCATGTCGGCCACCGGCCAAATCTGATCGGCCAGATCAGCGTCCTGTCGCAACGCGCCGTTGACCGCGCCCCAGATTCGCCCGCTTTCGACGCTTCCTACCTGGTCCATCGGAACGATCGGTGACAGTGGCGCGGACTGGTCGAATGCCTTGGACCAGTCCCAGGGCCTTCGCATTTGCTTGGCCTCGGCCTGCAGATCACGGCGGGTGAAGTCGATGCCAACGGCCGCGCCCCAAACATGGTTCAGCGCGGCATCCGCCGCAATGTCCGCCCCGCCCGTCCCTATGGCCACCACCAGTTCGATCTCGTGATGCAGGTCCGATGTCAGCGGCGGATAGGCCACCGTGCCGGGCGCATCCACAACCGCATCCGCCGGCTTGGTGAAGAAAAACGGCGGCTCCCGGTCGGGGTCATTTCCGAACTCGCGCGCATGGGCGGCGTAGTTTCGACCCACGCAAAAGATACGCCGCACGGGAAACCGCGCGGCTGTCCCGGCCACGGCAACCGACGCTTGCGGGGCTGGGGGAAAGACATAATCCATGGCGTACCCGGAAAACCGCCCGATTACTCGGACGGCACCAGTGCATTCAGACCCTTGAGGATGTCGATGGCATAGGCCAGTTGGTAATCCTCTTCCCGCAGCGCCGCCGCGGCTTCGGCCTTTTCCCGGTCGGCCTCGATCTGCTTGATCTGGTCGTCACTCAGCGAGTCGTTGCTCAGGCTGCCGCGCAGGTCACCTTCGGACCGCTGACGGGTGTTGGTCTGGGCTTCTTCCTCTTCTTCTGCATTCGGGCTGCTGCGGGGCTGCTCGACCACGATGTCAGGGCTGACGCCAAGCGCCTGGATCGACCGGCCCGACGGGGTGTAGTACCGTGCAGTGGTCAGGCGCATCGCGCTCGACCCGCGCAACGGCATGACCGTCTGCACGGACCCTTTGCCAAAGCTCTTGGTGCCCACGACGATGGCACGGCGGTGATCCTGCAACGCGCCCGCCACGATTTCAGAGGCAGAGGCAGAACCGCCGTTGATCAGCACCACGATGGGCTTGCCCTGCGCCAGATCCCCGGGCGTGGCGTTGAAGCGGTCCCCGTCCTCGGGGTTGCGACCACGGGTCGATACGATCTCGCCCTCTTCGAGAAATGCATCCGACACACGGATTGCCTGCGTCAGCAGGCCGCCGGGATTGTTGCGCAGGTCAAGGACAAAACCGTTGACCTTGTCCATACCGCCCAGCGCCTCGACCTCTTCCTCGAGCTTGGACACAAGGTTTGGCGTGGTCTTGTCGTTGAAGGTGGTCACACGCAGAACGACGGTTTCGCCTTGGGTGCGGGTGCGTACGGCCTGCAATTCGATGGTGTCGCGGATGATCGACACGTCGAACGGTTCAGCTTCACCCTCGCGCACGACGGTGATCACGATTTCAGAGCCCACCGGGCCGCGCATCCGGTCCACCGCTTCGTCCAAAGTCAGGCCCAGCACGCTGTCGCCGTCCACGTGGGTGATGAAATCACCCGCTTCGATCCCAGCTTCGGCCGCCGGGGTGCTGTCGATGGGCGACACGACCTTGATGAACCCTTCTTCCTGCGTGACCTCGATGCCAAGGCCACCGAATTCGCCGCGGGTCTGCACCTGCATCTGTGCCGCGTCGTCCGGAGACAGGTAGCTGGAATGCGGGTCGAGCGACGTGAGCATCCCGTCAATCGCCGCCTCGATCAGCTCACCCGGTTCAACCTCTTCCACATACTGGTTGCGGATGCGTTCGAATATGTCGCCAAACAGGTCCAACTGCTCGTACACGCTGGCGCTGGCGTCATTTTCCTGCGCCAGCAATGGCCCGGCCACCTGCGTCGTGGCAACCACACCAGCCACCGTGCCGCCCAGCGCGGCCATGACAAACTTTTTCATTCTTGCCTATCCATCCTTGTCGATCGCGAACCAGTTCAGAGGATCCTGGGTCGCGGTGTCCTGTCTCACTTCTATATAGAGCGTTTCCGACCGGGCAGCGCCAGCCCCTTCACCACCCTGTGAAAGGCCATTTTCGGTCGTCGCCCCCGGCAAACCGCCCATCAGGCCCAGCGGCGTGCCTGCCGCAATGATGTCGCCCGTTGCGCCATAGGTAATCCCCAGACCCGCCAAAACAAACAAAGTGCTGGGTCGCGGTTCGAGGATCAGCACATTTCCAAAGTCCAGAAGAGGCCCGGCATAGCGTATCGTGGCCGCTGTCGGGGACGTGACCAGCGCACCTGGCCGCGTCGCCAACAGCACGCCGGGGCGGGTGATCCCGGCGGCATCCGCCTCGCCCGCGGCGCGCAACAGCACGCCCCGCACCGGCAACGGCAGCGCCCCGATCCGGTCGTCGATGCTGGGCGGAGTCCAGCCGCTGTCACCCAGCGCGATCTCAGCCAACCCGCTGGAAAACGCATCCAACGTCTCGGAAGAACCGATCAGAACGGCGGTGCGCACTGGGTCTTCGGTAAACCGTTTCGGCAGGTCGGTCCGTTCGGCCATCGCCTGGTTCAGCGCCGTGCGCGCCGCCTGCACCTCGGCCAGGCCGGTCTGAAGCTGCCGCGCGGCCTCCTGCTGGAGCAGGCGCAGATCCTCGACATCCGCCAGGTCCTGACGCAGTTGTGCCGCACGCTGGTTCAGCGCCGGCGTCATTTCCGACAGCAACATCGCGGCACGGGCCGTACCTTGGGGGCCTTGTGGATGCAGAAATGCGGTCGGTTTGTCCTGTGGGGTCAAGGTCTGAAGAACGGCCAGCAATTGCGCGATCTCTGCATCGCGCGACGACAGTTTGCGGCGCAATTGCTCTTCCCGGATGGTTGCCCGGCGCAAGCCGCTGCGCATGGCAGAAAGCCCCGCCTCAAAGGCCTGAACCGTCTGGGTCAAGGCCCTGACGCGATCCCGCGCGCTGTCTGCCGCGTCCAGTTGTTGCGACGCTGCCGCCAGCGCTTGCCCTGCCTCGCGGGCCAAGGCACCGGGCGCATTCTGAGCCAATGCCGGGCTGAGACAAACGCAGAGCAGCAGGGCAAGTGCAGTCCTCATGCGATCAGGCTCACCCCTGTCATTTCCTCGGGCTGGTCCAGCCCCATGAGTTGCAGCAGCGTAGGCGCAAGATCGGCAAGGCGTCCGTCACGCAAAGGCCCCTTTGACCCGATCAGCGCAACAGGCACCAGATTGGTGGTGTGTGCGGTGTGCGGGTTGCCGGTATCGGGGTCAATCATGGTTTCGCAGTTGCCGTGATCCGCGGTCAGGATCATTGCGCCCCCCGCCGCCTCCAGCACCGGCAGCACGCGGGCAAGGCCCGTATCCACCGCCTCACAGGCAGCCATCGCAGCGTCCAGATCACCGGTATGGCCCACCATATCCGGGTTGGCGTAATTCACCACGATCAGGTCATAGCAGTCTTCGATGGCAGCAATGAAGCGGTCCGTCACCTCGACCGACGACATTTCCGGTTGCAGATCATAGGTCGCGACATCTGGCGACCTGGGCATGGCGCGGTCTTCGCCGGGTTCCGGCTCTTCCTCGCCGCCGTTCAGGAAAAAGGTCACGTGGGGGTATTTCTCGGTCTCGGCCAGACGGAACTGGCGCTTTCCGGCCTTGGCCACCCATGCGCCCAGCGTGTTGACGATCTCGGGCTTGGGATAGGCGGTTGTCATGTATGCCTTGTGATCCTCGGAATAGTCGGCCATGCCCAGCAGCCCGGCCCAGTCGGGGCGGCCCACGGGGTCAAAGGCATCAAAACCGGGATCGCCCAGCGCCGCCATGATCTCTCGCGCGCGGTCGGCGCGGAAATTCAGACAGAACAGCCCATCGCCGTCCTTGGCCCCCTTGTAGCCGTCCATCACGGTGGCGGGAATGAATTCATCCGTTACGCCGTTGGCATAGGCCTTGTCCACTGCCTCAGCTGCGGTTCCGGCAATCGGTCCGTCCGCACGCACCATGGCGGCAAAGGCGGTTTCGACACGCTCCCACCGATTGTCACGGTCCATGGCATAGTAGCGGCCTGTGACGGTCACGACGCGGGCACCATGTGGCAAGTCATGCTGCAGGGCTTCGATAGAGGTACGGGCTGATTTCGGCGGCACGTCCCGCCCGTCCGTGATGGCATGGATCAGCACGTCCAACCCCTGTTCGGTACAGGCCCTGGCGGCGGCCTTCAGGTGTTCGATATGCCCATGTACACCGCCGTCCGACACCACGCCCATCAGGTGGGCGCGGCCGCCCTTGTCCTTGATCGCATCCATCCAGTCGTTCAGCGGCCCATTGCGAAAAAAGCTGCCATCCTCGATGGCCAGGTCGATCTGGCCAAGGTCCATGGCCACGACACGACCAGCGCCGATATTGGTATGGCCAACCTCGGAATTGCCCATCTGGCCGGATGGCAGACCCACATCCGGCCCATGGGTGATCAGCGTGGCGTTGGGGCAGGTTTCCATGATGTGATCCATGGTCGGGGTCCGGGCAAGCCGGGGTGCATTGCCGGTCTCGTCTTCGCGCAGGCCCCAGCCATCGAGAATACACAAAACAACGGGTTTGGGGTGGGCCATCTGCCTTGGTGCCTTTGCAAAGGGTCGTCGGGCGCTGTCTACCCTGCGGCGCGGGCCTTGGAAAGGACGCTTGCCCCGTTGCGGCATGTCGCTACGGTGATTTGCAGGGCGAAGGAGCGGGAATGAGCAAGTATGTGCTGGTACATCTGAACGTGGTGCGGCCCGTGGGCGCCTACAGCGCAGCACATCCCAACGCAAAGTATTTCTTTGGCCAGTTGCCGCGTGTCTTTGCTGCGGCGCGGGCGGATGACGGCCTGCTGTGGCACAACCACGGGGCGCGGACGCCCGATGGGCGCTATCTGGGGATGGATGACATCCTGGCGCATACGAGCGAGCGGACCGAGGATAACTTCCACATCCTGACCATGGCCGCGTGGCGCGACGTGCAGGCGATGCACCACTTCGCCTATCGCGATCCGCTGCACCGCGAAGGGATGAAAAGACTGCGCGAC
>JBCBFX010000049.1:0-30602 GCA_038527345.1 Pseudomonadota bacterium
AAACTCAGCCGAAGCACCCTTCTGCGGCGACTGGACGACGAGGGGGAAACGTTTCAGTCGCTCCTGGACGAAACGCGAAAAGAGCTTGCGATCCGCTATCTGGTCAAGAGCGACATGAACAACCAGCAGATCGCGCATCTCGTCGGGTATCGCGATCCGAATGCCTTCCAGCGCGCATTCAGGAAATGGACAGGGATGACGCCGCAGGGATTTCGCATTGAGAACGTAGGTTAACAGGACGAGTTCGCTACCTTCGTGGCCAGCGAGACGAACCATTTAGGGTAAAAGGTGTAATGATGTCGGTCTCATCCCGCCTACATACTCCACGAGCAAAAAAATTTTGGTAGGATAATCTGCGTATGGAGGATCGGAGCAATTTTCTGGCATGAACAATGGCGTGGCGAATGGGCTGCACGGATCTGGCTCATCTTTGTCGCCCACTTTCAACCTTGGGCAACGTGATGAAGGCGGGCGCTCGACCGGAACGCGGAAAGGTCTCTAAAGCCTGTCCTTGAGCCTCTGCAAGACATCCATTTTCTCGTGTAGGACGGCGACGATGATAGGGCGGTCGATGACTATGCAGAAGATGTAGTGACGCTGGCACCGATGGACGCCGACCTCCTCAGGCAATTGCGGCAATGATCTTGGCTTCGCTCGTCTGCTCCCGATCGCTTCGAAGCAGTCCCCGAGCTGTTCCAGATACTTGTCCGCTTGTTCGGGTCACCAGGTCTCTAACGTGTACCTCCATATACCTCGAAGGTTTTCTTCCGCCGCAAGCGGAAGGTCGTCGCTCGGCATGGATTAGGCTAGACCCCTGCGCGCTTGCGTTCTTCGCGCCGAATTTCGTCAAGGGACTTGCCGGAAAGCTCGCCGCGCCGCGCCTGCTCGACCCTCGGCTCCAGGAAGTTGGCCAAAGCCATGAAAGCCTGATCCTCGCTCATGTCGTCAAGGGCAGGGGCGTCGCCAAGCGCTCGACCCAAGACATAGTCCTTGAGGCTCTGCCCCTTGAGAGCGGCGATGGCCTTCAGCTTCTGGTGGTCTTCCTGCGAGGTGTCGATCGAGAGTCTGGGCGTTCCGTAATGATAGTCGCAAGCGCCCCACATTCCAACATTTGTTGAAGCTGAAGGTTGCAACGATGCCCCTTGTTTCGAGGCACCCCTACCCAAACGCCGCCGTCATCCTGTCTTTGTACGGGGTGGGGTGGCAGGACAGGCGCCGTGTGCGTATGGTGTGCACAGCGGGTCCGTTCTGGTAGTGGGCGCACCTGAGGAGAACTCTGAATGCCCAAAAACGCAGCCACTGCGGCAGCGCGCCTTACTACTGCGCCCATGATGGACTGGACGGATCGGCATTGTCGTTACTTGCACCGACAGTTGTCGGGCACGGCGCTGCTGTATACCGAAATGGTAACGGCCCCGGCACTGGTACGGGGCGGGGCGCTTCACCTGCTTGATCATCACCCCGATGAACATCCCGTCGCGCTGCAACTGGGCGGCTCGGACCCCGGCGAACTGGCGCAGGCGGCGCGGCTGGGGGCGGGTGCGGGCTATGACGAAATCAACCTGAACTGCGGCTGCCCGTCGGACCGGGTGCAATCGGGTACATTCGGTGCAGTCCTGATGCGCGACCCGGGCCGGGTGGCCGACTGCGTGGCGGCCATGCGCGCGGCCGTTGACGTCGACGTCACGGTCAAATGCCGCATCGGCGTGGACGAACAGGATCCCGAGGAGGTGCTGCCCGAATTCCTGGCCCGTATCGTCGCCGCCGGGTGCGAACGGGTGATCATCCACGCGCGCAAGGCGTGGTTGCAGGGCCTCAGTCCCAAGGAGAACCGGGATATTCCGCCGCTCGACTATGATCTGGTCCAACGGATGAAAGGGGTGTTTCCCAACCTCCATATCTCGATCAACGGCGGCATCGACAGCCTGGACCAGGCCGAGGCGTTTCTGGACGCCGGGCTGGACGGTGTCATGATCGGACGGGCCGCCTATCACCAACCTGCGGATATCCTGGGCACGGCCGACCGCCGTATCTTTGGCTCAGGACCGGATCGCACGGCCGAGGATGCGGTGGTCGCCATGCTGCCCTATATCGATGCACATCTGAGCGCGGGCGGCCGCCTGCATCAGGTCACGCGGCACATGCTGGGGCTGTTTGCGGGGCGTCCGGGCGCGCGCGGCTGGCGGCGGATGCTGAGCGAAGGCGCTGTGCGCGACGGGGCCGGCCCCGAACTGGTCGAGGCCGCATTGGCGCAAGTGACCGCGCTGGCCCCGACCGCGAAAGCGGTGTAAGGCCCCGCGACCGGACCCAAAGGACCGTCGCGATGCCCGACACGATGCTGCTGTTCCAGATGCTGGCCCTGTTGGCCGTGATCGGCGTGATTGCCGGTGTCCTTGCGGGACTGCTGGGCGTGGGCGGCGGTATCGTGCTGGTTTCCGCCTTTTTCTATGCGTTTCAGACCCTTGGCTACGGTGGTCCGGACCTGATGCAAATGTGCCTGGCCACGTCGCTGGCCACGATCATCGTCACGTCGGTCCGGTCGGTTCTGAGCCACCACAAAAGGGGCGCGGTGGACTGGGACATCCTGCGGGCCTGGGCCCCGGGCATCGTGGTGGGGGCCGCACTGGGCATGCTGGTGGTCGCGCAGTTGCGGTCCGAGGTGTTGCAGGCGCTGTTCGGCGGGCTGGCGCTGAGCGTCGGTCTGTATATGGCCTTTGGTCGAAACGACTGGCGTCTGGGGGCCGAGATGCCGCGCGGGGCAGGGCGTTTGGCGCTTTCGCCGGTTGTCGGGTTTCTGTCGGTTCTGATGGGCATCGGTGGCGGCAGCTTTGGCGTGCCGCTGATGACCCTGCACGGGACGCCCATTCACCGTGCGGTAGCCACGGCGGCCGGGTTCGGCGTGGTGATCGCGGCCCCCGCGGTTCTGGGCTTTCTGCTGACCCCGATGGCGGGGCCTGTGCCGCCGTTGACCATCGGCGCGGTGAACCTAGTGGCTTTTGGCGTGGTCATCGCGATGACACTGGTCACGACGCCCTGGGGCGTGCGGCTGGCCCATGCGATGGATCCGCGACCGCTGAAACGGATCTTTGCGGTGTTTCTGGTGCTTGTGGCGCTCAACATGATCCGCGAGGCGTTTTGGGGATGATGGAGCGTGATGGGTTCGTCCTGTTCGATCAAGACCCGCGGGTGGCCCGCTGGGCCGCCGCGGCGCGGATCGAGGCCGACCGGTTGAGCGTCGATCCCGATATCCGCGCCCGCAACCTGCGCCATGGCAAGACCTGGTTCGTGGGGGTGGATGCGCTGCCGAACGCTCCTGATGGCAGCGTGGGCGGTGTGCCGCTGCTTGGCCCTTGGCAGGAACATGTACCCGACCTGCCGCAGCACGCCGCACAACTGTCGATCATCTACCCGGGTTATCCGCGTCAGGACCCGGGTGAAAGCGATGCCAACCACCGCTATCGCCGCCTGCGCTGCGCGGCCCATGTGGACGGGCTTTTGCCCGTGGGGCCGGAGCGGCGGCGGTTTGCGCTGGAGTATCACGCCTACATCCTCGGTCTGCCGCTGAACGCATGTGACACCGCCCCGACGGTCGTATGGCGGGGCAGCCACCGGATCATGCAGGCCGCACTGGCCGATGCGATCGGGCAGGGGGATGTGGGGCAGGTGGATGTGACCGATGCCTATCACGCCGCGCGGCGACAGGTGTTTGACACGTGCGAGATGGTGCGCCTGTGCGCAGCGCCCGGGCAAAGCTGCCTGATCCACCGTTTCGCGCTGCACGGCACCGCTCCGTGGGAGGGGCCGGATAGTCCGGGGCGCATGGTGGCATTCTTCCGTCCGGAATTCCCCAGGCCGACTGACTGGCTGAACGGTCTTTGACACAAAGACCGGCTGGAAACCGACGCGGTTTCCGGTGCCGACTGCGCCGGATTTCGCGTCGAAATCCCGCCGGACACCGTGTCGGTGTCCGTCTACCGTTTCAGTCGCGCCGCCCGCCCGCCGCGGCGGGTCGTCGGAGCAGCCTGTCGCGTTGGCAATTCGTCCATCACCGCCCGTCGCTCTTCGGGCGACATCCGGCTCCACGCCCCGATCTCGTCGATCGAGCGGGCACAGCCCGCACAGAGCCGCGTCTCGGGATGGATCACGCAGACCTGCACGCATGGGCTTTCGATTTCGTTGCGCCGCCAGACGGGGGGATTGTCGGTCATGCCTGCCTCTTCATCGCTGCCATGCGGTCCAGCAGCCCTTGAAGGATATAGGCCGCCGCCACATGGTCGATCACCTCTGCGCGACGTTTGCGGGTCGTATCCGCCTCCAGCAGCGCCTTTTCGGCGGCCACCGTGCTGAGCCGTTCGTCCCAAAAGGTAATCGGCCCGTCCCACAGGGCGGCAAAGTTGCGGGCAAAGGCGCGGGTGGATTGGCAGCGCGGCCCTTCTGACCCGTCCATGTTGCGCGGCAGGCCCAGCACCACGCCGCCCACGGACCGCTCTGCCATCAAAGCCTGCAAGCGCGCCGCATCCAGCCCGAACTTCTTGCGTCGTACGGTTTCCAGCGGGGTGGCCACGGACAGGTAGGTGTCGGACACCGCAACCCCGATGGTCCTGTCCCCAAGGTCCAGACCCATCAGCGCCTGCATGGGCGGCAGGGCAGCCACGAAATCCGCAGTGTCATCGGTGATCATTCTAGGCCCACGCGATCCGCGACCCGCGCCAGCATGTCCACAGCGCTGGGGTCGTCGCCAAACACCTCGCGCGCGTTGGCAAGGATCAGGGCGGCATCCTTCATCCGGCCCAGCACTCCGAGGGCCGAGATCAGCTGCACCCAATCCTCGACCGGGCCACCATCGGTTGCCAGCCGGTCGGACAGGCCTGCAACCATGCCTTCGATCATTTCCATGCGTTCGGCGGGTGTCATGTCCTGGGCCGCCGCGACCTGATCCTGCGTCGGACCGCGCCCCGTGCCGATGGCGGGCCTGGCATAATTCACGCCCGCGCGCATGGCGGTGTTGTCGATCTGCGCCTCGATGGCGGGTATCCACGGCGCGTCTGCCGGGCCTTCGCGCAAAAGCTGGTCCCAGATGCGCAGGGCGGTATCGGGCCGCCCGGTCTGTTCCATCATCAGGGCGAAATAGTAGCGCGCGGTGCCGTTTGTCGGATCGAGGGTCAGGGCGCGGTTCAGCGCGCCCTCCGCCTCGGGCGAGACATAGCCGCCCGCCGCAAGGATCAACAGATCGGCATAGTCGGCAAAGTCGCTTGCGGCCACGTCCGCGCCCTTCAGCTCAAGCACCCGGGCCTGTGCCTGATGCGCGGCGGCAAAGTTGCCCAGGCTGGCCTCGTACCGGGCCAGCAGCACGTGACCCTGCAGGTCATCGGGGCGGTCAGCCACCACCTCGCGCAGCTGGTTGATCAGGGCGATCCGGTCCGGGGCGGCCTCCATAAGGGGCGGCGTGTCGGGCAGGCTCGCCTCGGCATCGGCCTGGCTGGGGCGCTCGGCGCGCAGGATTTCGGACTGCGCGATGCGATCGGCCAGCGCAAAGTCACCGTATCCCGGCGCGCCCAGGTTCAGGTAGGCCACATATGTCCCGCCCAGAACCGCCACCGCCAACGCCGCAGCCAGAACCGGGCCGCTGCGACTGGTTGGTTGAAGCGCCGTCTCGCGCAGCGCGGCATCGGCAGCCAGGATGCGGCGCGACACCTCGGTGCGCACCCGTTCGGCATCCGCATCCGACAACACGCCTCGGGCCACATCGCGGTCCACTTCGCGCAGTTGGTCGCGGTACACGTCGATGTCATAGGCCGCTGGCGGACGTGCGTCCGCCGCACCGCGCACGAGCGCGCGCAAAAGCGTGGCCAGCACGGCCAACGTCAGAACAGCAGTGACAATCCAGAACAGCATGTGCGTCCTTTTGATGCGTTTCCAGCCGATGTAGCGACTTGAACCGGGCAGCAAAAGTGCCAAAGCCGCGCAGGCACGCAGACGTGTCGCAAAACCGTCCTGAAACGCCGCCCGGACAATCCTTTTTCTTGTGGCAAGCAGCCATTACACCAAAACAAGACCCTGTCATCGATTCCAGCCATGGATGCGCGCCCATGAAACGTTATTCCGCCTTTGCCATCGCCCGTGAGGCCGCCCGATATCATACCGGGTGGGAACGGGCATGGCGCGCGCCCGAGCCCAAGCGCAAATACGATGTCATCATCGTGGGCGCGGGCGGCCACGGATTGGCGACGGCCTATTACCTGGGCAGGAATTTCGGCATCACCAATGTGGCCATCCTGGAAAAGGGCTGGCTGGGCGGCGGCAACACCGGCCGCAACACCACCATCATCCGGTCGAACTATCTGCAGGACCCGTCAGCCGCGATCTACGAAAAGTCCCGCAGCCTGTATGAAACGATGAGCCAGGACCTGAACTACAACGTCATGTTCAGTCCGCGCGGCGTCATCATGCTGGCCCAGACCCATCACGAGGTGCGCGGCTATCAGCGCACCGCCCATGCCAATGCATTGCAGGGGGTCACGACCGAATTCATCGGGCCGGAGCGGGTCAAGGAACTGGTGCCGATCATCAACATCGACGGGCCGCGCTATCCGGTGCTTGGGGGGCTGTGGCAGGCGCGCGGTGGCACGGCGCGGCATGACGCGGTGGCCTGGGGCTATGCGCGGGCGTGTTCCGACATGGGCATGGACGTCATCCAGAAATGCGAGGTCACGGGCATCCGGCGCGACGGCGACAAGGTGGTCGGCGTCAGCACCAACAAGGGCGAGATCGACTGCGACAAGCTGGGCATCGTCGTGGCGGGACATTCCGGGCATCTGGCCGAGATGGCGGGCTTTCGCCTGCCGATCGAAAGCGTGGCGCTTCAGGCGCTGGTGTCGGAACCGATCAAACCCTGCATGGACGTGGTTGTGATGGCCAACACGGTTCACGGCTACATGAGCCAGTCGGACAAGGGCGAAATGGTGATCGGTGGCGGCACCGACGGGTACAACAACTACACCCAGCGCGGGTCGTTCCATCATATCGAGGAGACGGTGCGCGCGCTGGTCGAGACGTTCCCCATGATCAGCCGCCTCAAGATGTTGCGGCAATGGGGCGGGATCGTGGATGTGACGGGCGACCGTTCGCCCATCCTGTCGAAAACACCGGTGGACGGTGTGTTCATCAATTGCGGCTGGGGCACGGGCGGGTTCAAGGCGATCCCGGGGTCCGGGTTTGCCATGGCCGAACTGATGGCCAAGGGGCAATCGCCGCTGACGGATGAGTTCGGGCTGAACCGGTTCCGCGAAGGGCGGTTCATCGACGAGTCGGTGGCGGCGGGGGTGGCGCACTGATGCATGCCACCGTGCAAAAATCTGACACAGATTTTTGGCAAGACTTTCTGAAAAAGTCTTGGGCGTCAGTCGTGCGTTTTTTCGCCCTTGCCGGCGGCCGAGCCAAAGGCGATCAGGTCGGCCACGTCGATCTCGCGCCCGCCGCGGGCCTCCTTGCGCTTGGCGATGCCACGGCGTTCCAGCAGAAACATGATCAATGCCCCCGCGATAATCGCGCCAAAGACCAAGACCGCGCCCATTTCGTTGCTCATGGGATCCTCCTGTCAACTTTGGTTGACACTGCCACATTCTCCCCCGCGCCGTCACGCAAAATCGCGCGAACGGCGGGACGTGGCCAATGCGGCGACCCGAAATCGGCCAGCCTTGGCCCGTTTTCTGCCCCTGAAGGCGGTTCGGTTGATCGCCGCCCGCGACCTGTTCTGATGAGACCACTCAGACAGAAGCAGGAGGCTTCATCATGTCCGACTATCCAAACCCCAACCTGCATCGCGGCGACGGGGTCAGTGCGCGCGGGCTTCTTATCGCGCTTGCGATCATCGTGGCCATCGTTGCGCTGCTGGCAATTGCCGGCGCAATCGGCGGTGGCGGCACCGGCGACGGCGGCGAAGGCGCGCCGACACAGGACGCCATCACGCCAGCAGTGCCCAGCACGGCCGTGCCGACCGAATAAAAACAACTCCTTTCTTCCCCCAAGGCGAACTTCAGGCGGGTGCCCCCAGGCATCCGCCCTTTTGCGTTTGCCAACCATCCCGGGACCCTGCCCATGTTGACCCTGACCTGTCCGAACTGCGGCGTGACGGCCGAGGAAACCGAATTCCATGCGGGGGGCGAAGCGCACCTGACCCGCCATGGCCCCGGCGCATCGGATGACGCTTTCGAAGAGTACCTGTTCATGCGCGAAAACCCCAAGGGCGTGCATTTCGAACGCTGGCGCCATGTCTATGGCTGCGGCAAGTGGTTCCATGCCGCGCGCTGCACCACCACGCTGGAAGTGTTCGGCACCTATTCCGCCCAGACCACCGAGCCGCCGCAAGAGATCTGTGACAAGATCAGCGGCACCCGCCCCGGCTGGTCCTGGAGGCTGTTCAAGTGATCCATATCCCCCTTTCCACCAAACCCCAGTCCGAGAAACGCCCATGAGCACGCGCCTTGCCAACACCGGTCGCCTGATCGATCGCAGCACACAGGTCCGCTTTACCTTCAACGGAAAGCACATGCGCGGATTTGCGGGCGACACGCTCGCCTCGGCCCTGCTGGCCAATGACCAGATGCTGGTGGGACGGTCGTTCAAGTATCACCGCCCGCGCGGGATCGTCGCCAGCGGCGTGGAAGAGCCGAATGCGCTGGTCAACCTGGGGGTCGAGGGCAAGTTCGAGCCGAACCAGCGCGCCACCACGACCGAGCTGTTCGACGGGTTGCAGGCCACATCCCAGAACCACTGGCCCAGCCTCGACTTCGACGTGGGCGCGATCAACGCGAAACTGTCGCGGTTCATGCCGGCGGGCTTTTATTACAAGACATTCATCCATCCGCGCCCCCTGTGGAAGCACGTCTACGAACCCTTCATCCGGCAGGCTGCGGGCCTTGGCGCTGCCCCCAAGGGGCGTGATGCGGATACGTACGAGCATTTCTATACGTTCTGCGATGTCCTGGTGATCGGGGGCGGGATTGCCGGGCTGACGGCGGCGCATGCGGCGGCACGGACCGGCGCGCGTGTGCTGGTGCTGGAACAGACGGCCCATTGGGGTGGCCGTGCGCCCGTCGATGGCGGGACGGTTGACGACAAGCCTGTGGATAACGTCGTGGACGAACTGGTGTCAGCGCTGACCGACATGCCCAACGTGACACTTCGGGCCCGTACGATGGGCGCCGGGGTCTATGACCATGGATACGTGTTGGGCTATGAACGGTTGAACGACCATACACCGGACGCGGATGGCCCGCGCCACCGGCTGTGGCGCATCCGGGCGGGTCACGTGATCACGGCGACCGGCGCGCTGGAACGCCCGTTGAGCTTTTCCGGCAACGACGTGCCCGGTGTGATGCTGGCCTCGGCCGTGCGGGACTATGTGGTGAACTACGGCACCAGCCCCGGCGACCGCACGGTCATTGTCACCAACAATGACGATGCTTACCGCACCGCAATCGCTTTGGTTGAGGCCGGGCTGACCGTTCCCGCCATCCTTGATGCCCGCGCCTTACCCGCCGACAGCCCGTTGGTGGCACAGGCCAAGTCCGCCGGCATCCGCGTCATGATGAGCCACGGCATCGCCAGGGTTCTGGGCGGCAAACGGGTCACTGGCGTGGCCGTTTGCGCGCAGGCGGGCGAAGGCGCGGTGCTGGAGGAGATCGCCTGCGACACGGTCGCCATGTCGGGCGGCTGGTCCCCGGTCGTCCACCTGTGGTCGCATTGCGGTGGCAAACTGCTTTGGGACAACGATTTTGCCATGTTCCGCCCCGATGTGGATAAACCGCCCCTTGGTGCGGACGGCACGGGCTTTGTCAGCCCGGCGGGGTCGGCCAACGGGCATTTCGGGTTGGCCGAGATCGTGGGCGACGCGCACGCCATGGGCCGCGCCGCGGCCAAGGCCACGGGACACACGTCCAAGGCCGGGAAGACGCCCGCAGGCGACAGCGTGGAAGAGGCCCCGATGGCTCCGGTCTGGCTGATGCCACAGGGCGCGGGCGTCAGGCTGCGGTCCAAATCGTGGCTGGATTACCAGAACGACGTCAAGGTGAGCGACGTGCAACTGGCCGCGCAAGAGGGCTTTGAATCCGTCGAGCACGCCAAGCGCTATACCACGTTGGGCATGGCCACGGATCAGGGCAAGCTGAGCAACATCAACGGTCTGGCCATCCTGTCGGACGCGCTGAACCAGCCAATCCCGCAGACCGGCACCACGACGTTCCGCCCGCCCTATACGCCCATTTCGATGGGCGCCATCGCGGGCGAGGCGCGGGGCGAGGTGTTCCAACCCATCCGCCGCACGCCGCTGCATGACTGGCACGACGCCAACGGTGCCGAATGGGAACCGGTGGGTGCATGGCGGCGGCCCTATGCCTTTGTCCGTGACAGCGAGACGGTGCATGACGCAGTGATGCGTGAGACCAGGAATGTGCGCGAAAACCTTGGCCTGCTCGATGCCTCGACCCTGGGCAAGATCATCGTCAAGGGGCCGGATGCCGGCCGCTTCCTCGACATGCTCTACACCAACATGATGAGCACGCTGAAGGTCGGCAAATGCCGCTATGGCCTGATGTGCAGCGAAAACGGGTTCCTGATCGACGATGGTGTCGTGGCGCGGATCGATGACGACACCTGGCTGTGCCACACCACCACCGGCGGGGCCGACAGCATCCACCAGCACATGGAGGAATGGCTGCAGACCGAATGGTGGGACTGGAAGGTCCATGTCGCCAACGTGACCGAACAATATGCGCAGGTGGCCGTGGTCGGCCCCAACGCGCGCACGGCACTCGAACGTCTGGGCGGCATGGACGTGTCCAGGGACGCGCTTGGCTTCATGGAATGGGCCGACGGAACACTGGGTGGCTTTGACGTCCGGGTCTACCGCATCTCCTTCTCGGGCGAACTCAGCTATGAAATCGCCGTAAAGGCCAGCAAGGGCCAGGCGTTCTGGGATGCGCTGATGACCGTGGGGCAGGACCTGGGCGTGATGCCGTATGGCACCGAGGCGCTGCACATCCTGCGCGCCGAGAAAGGGTTTATCATGATCGGGGACGAGACCGACGGCACCGTGATCCCGCAGGATCTGGGCCTGCACTGGGCACTGTCGAAGAAGAAGGAAGACTACCTGGGCAAGCGCGCGCAGGAACGGTCGCACATGGCCGATCCCGAACGCTGGCAGCTTGTGGGGCTCGAAACGCTGGACGGGTCCGTCCTGCCTGACGGGGCCTATGCGGTGGCCGCGGGCGACAATGCCAACGGGCAGCGGAACGTGCAGGGGCGCGTGACGTCCACCTACCATTCGCCGAACCTGAACAAGGGGATCGCCATGGGTCTTGTGTTGCACGGCCCCGACCGGATTGGCGAGGTCATCGATTTCCCCGGCACGGACGGCAAAACCTATCAGGCGCGCATCGTGAGCCCGGTGTTCTATGACGCGGAGGGGGAGAAGCAGAATGTCTGAGCCTGTCACCGCCTTGAACGGGGCCCGATGGTCCGACGGGATCGCCACCATCACCGAAGCCCCGTTGCAGGGCATGATCACGCTGCGCGGACCCCTGGCCGATCCGGAGGTCAAGAATGCGGCCACGGGTGTGGCGGCGGTCGACATGCCGGGGCAGGGGCAGGCCAATTGCGTCGAAGACCGCGGCATCTGCTGGATGTCGCCGGACGAGTTGTTGGTGCTGTGCCCCTATGACACGGTGGCGGACAACCTGGACAAGATGCACGCGACATTGGCCAACACACACGCGCTGGCCGTCAACGTATCGGACGCGCGGGCCGTCTTTGACCTGTCGGGGCCATGTGCCCGCGAGGTGCTGGCCAAGCTGGTGCCGGTGGACCTGCACCCGGACGTTTTCACGACAGGCATGTTCCGGCGTACCCGGATGGCACAGGTGCCTGCGGCCTTCTGGCTGCACGCGCCCGACAGCTTTCGCATCGTCTGTTTCCGCAGCCATGCGCAGTATGTGTTCGACCTGCTGAAAACGGCGGCGGCACCGGGCAGCCGCGTCGACGCTTTTCCGGGGTAACCCGCAACGCGACCGTGGGCGGGCGGCTGACCGGCAGACGAACTGTTCAAAAGGGCAGGCCCGGCCTTGATCTTGCAGGCCTGCGCACAATCTGTCAGGCACGACCTTGCAATACTAGAAAAGGGGGCCCTGACCATGGCTTTTGAACTTCCCGATCTTCCGTATGCCCACGACGCGCTGGCGTCGAACGGCATGTCCAAGGAAACGCTGGAATACCACCACGACCTGCACCACAACGCCTATGTGGTGAACGGCAACAAGGCCATCGAGGGCACCGAATGGGCAGACAAGTCTCTGGAAGAGATTATCGTCGGCACCTATGATTCGGGCGCCGTCGCGCAGAATGGAATATTCAACAACATCAGCCAGTTGTGGAACCACAACCAGTTCTGGGAAATGATGGGGCCGGGGTCGTCGGCGATGCCGGGCGAACTGGAAAAGGCGCTGACCGAAAGCTTTGGGTCGGTTGATGCGTTCAAGGATGCGTTTTCCGCCGCCGGTGCGGGCCAGTTCGGTTCGGGCTGGGCGTGGCTGGTCAAGGACAAGGACGGCAGCCTGAAAGTGACCAAGACCGAAAACGGCGTGAACCCGCTGTGCTTTGGTCAGACGGCACTGTTGGGCTGTGATGTCTGGGAGCACTCGTACTACATCGATTTCCGCAACAAGCGGCCGGCGTACCTGACAAACTTCCTCGACAACCTCGTCAATTGGGAAAACGTCGCGTCCCGCATGTGACCGGGCCTGACTGGCCGGATTCCGACACGGAATCCGGCCGGATTGCGACGCGCAATCCCGGGGCGCGGTTTTCCGCGTCGGAAAACAGCCGGAAACCGTGTCGGTTTCCGGCTAGCCCAGGGCCGCCAGCGCGCCCTGTGCATCGTCGACCACGGTGATGAACCCAAGCAGCGACGCATCGGCAAATCCCTGATCCACCACGTGGGTCAACAATCGCATCAGGGGCGTCCAGTATCCGTCTGAGTTCACGAGGATAATCGGCTTTTCATGCAGGCCCAGCTGGCGCCAGGTCAACACCTCGAACAGCTCGTCCAGCGACCCCGCACCGCCAGGCAGCACGACCACCGCATCGCAGTTCATGAACATGACCTTCTTGCGTTCATGCATCGTCTCGGTCACCACAAATGTGGTCAGGTCCGACTTGCCCACTTCCCGCTGTTCGAGATGCATGGGGATCACGCCGAAGGTTTCGCCCCCGGCACGCTGTGTGGCACGTGCCACGGCCCCCATCAGCCCGATATCCCCCGCCCCGTAGATCAGCCGCCACCCCCGGTCGGCGATGCCGGTTCCCAGGGCCGTGGCCTCGGTTTCAAAGCTGGGCCGCGCGCCCATGCGCGAGCCGCAAAAGACACAGACGGAAAATTTGGGCATACCGGACCTTTCGGCGCAAGCGCAGCATTGTGACGGCGCATGATGTGACGTGTTTTGACCCTTGTTATGCGGACTGCTATGCAAGCGCAATCAAGCCGGGCGCAGACCCGGAGACGGAAAGGGAAATGCATGTCGAAATGGGCTGCAATGGCCGGGTCGAACGGTGCCTTGGTGACGGGGGCCTTTGTGTTGGCCGTCGTCGGGGCGTTTGTCTATTTCACCGACCACGATGCGGAGCCTGCGGACACCCCCGCGCCGCTGATCGAGGCTGTCGTCGCTCCGGAACCCGAAAAGCCCGCCGTCGCTGCGTCAGAGCCGCAGACGCCCGCCGTGGAAACCGCACAGCCCGAAGAGACCCCGCAACCGGTCGAAACCCAGGCCGAGGTCGCAGATATACCGCCCGCCGCGCCATCGATTGACGAGGTGCGGATCGAACCCGACGGCCTTGCCATCATCGCGGGCCGCGCCCAGCCCGGAAGCCAGATCACCGTGCTGCTCGATGGCCAGGCGAACACCGAAGTGACCGTCGACGGCACCGGTGCATTTGCTGCGGTCACCCGGATTTCCGCCGGTGCGGTGGCGCAGGTCCTGACACTGCTGCAGACCGACGGCCAGCGGGAGATCGCCTCCGAAGACGAGATCATCGTGGCCCCGGCCCCTATGGCCAGGGCCGAGGCAACGGTCGAAGCGGGGCCTGCCCCGGCAGATGTGCAGAGCGCCGCTGACACGGCAGCTGCCGAAGTGGTCGCCGACGAAGAAATCGCGGACAGCGGAACGACAACCCCGGTCGAGGCAGCAATTGTCGAGACCCAATCCGAGCCAATCACGGCCGATCCGGTTACCGAAACGGCAGACGTGCGGATCGACCAGCCCGCCAAGACCGCGACGGTTTCGACAACTGCACCAGCGACCAGCGACAACACAGCCGCAGCCACCGCGCATGATCCGACCGCGACGACAGCGGCTGCGGCCACGCCCGATCCGTTGCCCGCGCCATCCGAAACGGTCGACGTGCTCCCGCAGGCAACCGAAGACCCCGCAGCAATCGTCGTGGCCGAAGCCGTACCCAAAGTCGCACCGGCAGAACCGGAGGATCCGGCCACAGAGCCCACCACCCAAGTGGCGGCCGTCGAACCCGCCCCTGAACCGCAGACCCCCGCCGTCACGGTGCTGAAATCCACGGCCGACGGGGTCGAAGTTCTGAATGCTGTGCCGCCGGACGCGCTTGAAAACATCGAGATCGACACGATCAGCTATTCGCAGTCCGGTGACGTGCAACTGGCAGGCCGCGCGCAGACCGAAGCCAGCGTGGTCCGCGTCTATGTCGACAATCGGCCCATTGCAGAGATCGACGTGGATGATGCGGGCCGCTGGCGCGGAGACCTGCCGCAGATCGACACGGGCGTCTATACCCTGCGGGTCGACGAACTGGACGCGGCAGGCGACGTCACCAGCCGGGTCGAGACACCGTTCAAGCGCGAGGACCCGCAGCTTCTGGCACAGGACGACGCGCCCGCGACCCCGGCCAAGCGCATTACGGTCCAGACCGGCAACACGCTGTGGGCCATTGCCCGTGACCGCTATGGCGAGGGGCTGCTGTATGTGCAGGTGTTCGAGGCCAATCGCGACCGCATCCGCAATCCGGACCTGATCTTTCCGGGACAGGTGTTCGACCTGCCGGACTAAGGGCTTGCACTGGCAACTCCGAGCCCACCGGATTATGTAGTGGGTCCTGAACGCCAAGGACCCCTTTCCCATGCCCTCTGACACCGCCGCCTCTCAGGCCTCGGCCCCCAAGGCCGCACCCAACCCGGACCCCGCGCCGCAGGTCGAGGTGCAGGAACGGCAGTCGGGCCTGCGCACGATCCGCAAGGTGGCACCGTACCTGTGGCCTGCGGACAAGCCGTGGGTCAAACGGCGCGTTGTGCTGGCCATGCTGGCGCTTGTGATGTCCAAGGTGGTGTCGGTCTATACCCCGATCCTGTATCGCGATGCGGTCAACGCACTGTCGGACGAAGGGGTGCCCGCGCTGGCCCTTGGGGCCATTGGACTGACCGTGGCCTATGGCGTGGCGCGCCTGATGAATGTGGGCTTCCAGCAGTTGCGCGACGCCATCTTTGCCCGCGTGGCGCAGCGGGCGCTGCGGATGCTGGCGCTTGAGACGTTCCAGCACATCCACCGCCTGTCCATGCGCTATCACATCACCCGCAAGACCGGTGGCCTGAGCCGCATCATCGAACGCGGGGTCAAGGGGGTCGAATTCCTGTTGCGGTTCCTGCTGTTCAGCATCGGCCCGCTGATTCTGGAACTGCTGATGATCGGCGTGATCCTGACGATCCTGTTTGACGCGTGGTATCTGCTGATCGTCGCCGTGACCATCGGGCTGTATGTCTGGTTCACTTTTGCCGTCACCGAATGGCGGGTCAAGCTGCGCAAGGTGATGAACGATCAGGACACGGACGCCAACCAAAAGGCGATCGACAGCCTGCTGAATTACGAAACGGTCAAGTATTTCGGGGCCGAAGGGCGCGAGGCCGCGCGGTATGACAGCGCGATGGAGCGGTACGAGACCGCGGCCCTGAAGACGAGCTATTCGCTGGCCTTTCTGAACTTTGGTCAGTCCTTTCTGATCACCTCGGGGCTGGTGGGGGTGATGGTGCTGGCGGCCGTGGGCGTGCAGAACGGCACCCTGACCGTGGGCGATTTCGTGATGGTCAACGCCTACATGATCCAGATCACCATGCCGCTGAACTTCCTTGGCACTGTCTATCGTGAGATCCGGCAGGCGCTGGTGGACATGGGCGAGATGTTCGACCTGCTGGAACAGCCCGCCGAAGTCACGGATGCGCCCGATGCCAAGCCCCTTAAGGTCGCAGGCGGCCGGATCGAGTTGGACAACGTCCATTTCGGCTATGATCCGGCGCGCCCCATCCTAAAGGGGATCACGGTCGCCGCCGAACCGGGACAGACGGTGGCCATCGTCGGGTCGACCGGATCCGGCAAATCGACCATCGGGCGGCTGTTGTTCCGGTTCTATGACGTGGGCGAGGGCGCGTTGCGCATCGACGGGCAGGACGTGCGGGATGTGACTCAAGACAGCCTGCACGCCTGTATCGGCGTGGTGCCGCAGGACACTGTGCTGTTCAACGACACGATCCGCTACAACATCGCCTATGGCCGGGACGACGCGACCGAGGATGACATCGTCGCCGCCGCCCGCGCCGCCCAGATCCACGATTTCATCGAAACCCTGCCTCAAGGCTATGACACCGCCGTGGGCGAGCGGGGGTTGAAGTTGTCAGGCGGGGAAAAGCAGCGTGTGGGGATTGCGCGGACGCTGCTCAAAAACCCGCCGATCCTGCTGCTGGACGAGGCGACCAGCGCGCTGGACACCGAGACCGAGCAAGAGATCAAGGATGCGCTGCGCGCTGCGGGACACGGCCGCACGGTCCTGACCATCGCGCACCGCCTGTCCACCATTGCCGAAGCCGACAGGATCGTGGTGCTGGAAGCGGGTCAGATCGTCGAGACTGGAACCCATGAGGAACTGCTGGAAAAGGAGGGGCGCTATGCCCAGCTTTGGCAACGCCAGCAGGCGGACGAGGACATCTGAGCCTGCCCACGGTACTCATGCGATCCCAAAGGCGATGCCGCGCGCCGCAAACATGGTCGGTAAGGGGGCAACGCAATCCGTCCCACGCCGCCCGCGCGGACCAATCCGGGGTTTTCCATGTCGCTCGTGCCGCAGGCGGGCCAACAGGGGGGTGCGGACCGCGCGTATTCATGGGCCCCGCAGCATCGGAAACATGCGACCTCAGATGTCTGTACGCGGCACGGTCGTCCTGATGGGCACGGTGCGGCGTGCGCCCGCTGTCAAACTCCTGCCCGATTTCATGGCTAGGGTGCGGTCATGTCCGATCCGAAACCAACCAGAACGATCCGTTGGCTGAATTTCTGTGTCGTGGCGTTTGCGTTGCTGGTCGCGGGCGTTGCAATGGCGATCATGTACCTGCTTGTTCCGGTCTTCTTCTGGTTCGTGGTGGCCATGTACGCCCTGAAATGCACGTATGAACTGTGGGTCTGGCGGCGGCTCTCCGCCCAAGAGCGCATACGCTATGCGCCGCCCTTTCACCTGATGAATTACAATTTTGCGGTGCCGGTGCGGGTCGAATGGATCCTGTTCGGCGCCGGGTTTCTGGGATTTCTGGGCTGGATCGAATATGCCCGGTCCGTCAGCGGATAGGGGCGGCTCTGTCCCCGTACCGCCACCGAAAACGCCGCCCCCGCCGAAGCGGGGCGGTCGCCGCATTACTCTGCGGCCTTGAGCGGTGACAGCGGCAGTTCCTTTTGCCGGTCGTCGATCTCTTGCACCGGTTGGGGCTCTTCTTCGATGTCCCAGACCAGTTCGCGGCTTTGCATCCGGCCGGCCTGACGGACCAGCGCCCAGTCGCGCGCGGCCTTGGATGCGCGGCCCAGCGACAGTTTCGCCAGCAGATGGCTGACCCAGATCACGTAGGTCATGAACCACACGCGCACCGCCAGCAGCGACGGGGTGACCATCAGTGTCAGCACCGTCGCGATGCCCAGGCCAAAGACCACCGCAGTTGCCAACTGCTTCCACCACAGCGCTGTCGGGCTGTCGACGGTATAGCCGCCGCCGCCGAAATCGAGGCTGAGGCCGAACATCATCGGGGCCAGACCCGCCATCGTGGTGATCGTCGTCAGCAGCACGGGGCGGATACGGTCCTGTGCGGTGCGGATGATCGCCTCGATCCGGGGCATGTACTTTTCGTATTCCTGATAGGTGTCGATCAGCACGATGTTGTTGTTCACCACGATGCCCGCCAGGGCCACGATGCCGGTGCCGGTCATGATGATCGAAAACGGCTGGTTCATCACCAGCATCCCGATCAGCACGCCTGCGGTCGAAAGCACCACGGCCAGCAGCACCAGAACCGAATTGTAGATCGAGTTGAACTGCGCCAGCAGGATGATGAACATCAGGCCCAAGGCCCCGAGGAATGCCTGGCCCAGGAACGCCTGGCTTTCGGCCTGATCCTCTTGATCCCCGGTCCACTCATGGTCGAGACCGGCGGCAAATGGCCCGGTCTCAAGCCATTCGGTCAAGACTGCAATCCGCTCGTTCGGGTTCACCGGCAACATCCGCAGATCGCCTGCGGCCAGTTCGGCCGCCAGATCACGCCCCGAGACGCCATCTTCCAATGACAGCACGGCAAAGCGCGCGTCGTCCTCGGCCACGATTTCGCCTTGGGCGGAGGGGCGCAACGTGGCAACGATGGTCTGAACCTCTTCGCCATCGACCTCGGCCGTCTCCACCAGCTTCTGCAATCCCGCAGTCACATCCGCCTTGACGTCGAAATAGCGGTTCTGATCCACGCGGTTGATCTGGGCAAGTTCGGCCACGGGGGTGCGGGTGATGAAGTTGGCCAGCGGCACAAGCCCGTCGGCGGTGCGCACCTTGAGCGTGTCCAGCGTGCTGAGCACCCGGTCTTCCTCGGGCAGGCGCACGCGGATCTCGATTTCCTCGTCCGAGGTATCGACGCGCATCGTGTCCAGCAGCAGGCCGCGGGTCACAAGCTGAACCATGGCACCCACGGTGGCCACATCCGCGCCGTAACGTCCCGCCTTCTGCACGTCCACGTCGATCTGCCAGTCGATGCCGGGCAGGGGGCGGGTGTCCTCGATCTTGATCAGGCCCGGCGTCGCCTCGAACTTCTGGCGCGCGGTGGACGTGGCATCCAGCAGGTCCTGCCAGTTGTCGCCCTTGATCCGCAGGTGCACGGGCTTGCCCGACGCAGGACCGCGGCTCAGGTTCAGGATCTCGGTCCGGATGCCGGGGATCTGGGCCAATTGGTCGGCCAGCTCGTCCATGACGGTGTCGCCGTCGAAATCCTGCGCCTTGACCTCGCGCATTACGGTGTAGTCGACAAAGGGCAGGGTGAACCACGGCTCGGTCGCGTCGGGCCGGTCCTCCCACGGGATGGTCTCCAACTGGATCTGTCCGATCGTGTCCTTGGGTGATTGCGCACCGCCGGTGTTGGCATTCAACCCGCCGCTGCCGGCAAAGGCAAAGACACTGTCGATGCCGGGATGCGCGTTCACGATCGCTTCGGCCTGTTGCAGCAGCGCGTCCTTTTCCTCAAGGCTCATGTTGCCGCGCGCCATCACATAGACGATGGCCTGTTCCGGCTCAGTTTCGACAAAGAATTCGACGCCGCGGTTGTTGTTCATGAAATAGATCAGCGTGGTGCCGACAAAGACAAAGACCACACCGATCATGACCAGCGGCATGATCGGATTGCCCACGATCCCCTTGATCACATATCCAAAGGCCGATCGCTGATAGCCTGCGCGCACGCGGCCCGCTCGGTGGCCGATCACACGGCGCAGGGCGCCCGTGATACCGCCAAAGAACCGGGTGATCAGCGCGATGGCCGACAGCACCGCGAGCCCCGCGCCCGCTACCGTGGAACACAGCAGCGCAACCATGCCCACGGCCAGCAGGAACACCTGGGCAAAGGTGGGCAGGACGGACCCGAAGACGTTTTGCTGATCCATTGCGGCAAAGGCTGCACCGACCTGACCCTGAAGGGGCGGAATGCCAAGGCTTGCCGCCACCAGCACCACAGCCAGCGGGAACAGCGCCAGATGCGCCAGCACTGGCAGGCGCTGGATGCTTGTCACGGCGACGGAAAAGACATGGATCAGGCGGCCCAGCACACCGCCCATCACCGGCAGGTACACCAGCGCAACGATCAGCGACGCACTCAGCACGAAGATCAGCGTGACCGGCAGCATACCCATGAATTCGCCCGGCACACCGGGCCAGAACAGCATCGGCAGGAATGCACACAGCGTCGTCGCGGTGGACGACACCACGGGCCAGAACATTCGTTTGGCCGCCTCCACATAGGACGCCATCGGCCCCACGCCTTCCTGTTGGCGCTTGTCGGCGTATTCCACCACCACGATGGCGCCATCCACCAGCATGCCCACCGAAAGGATCAGCCCGAACATCACGATGTTAGAGATCGAGATGCCCATGATCGCCAGCAGCACGAAACACAGCAAGAACGAGGTGGGGATGGCAAAGCCCACCAGCAGCGATGCGCGCGGGCCAAGGAACGCCAGCGACACCAGCATCACCAGCGCAATGGCGGTAAAGACCGAGCCCTGAAGCTGCTTGACCATCGAATCCACCACGCGGCTCTGGTCGTTCGAGGTGCCGACCTCGACCGCCGCCTTGAGCCCGTCGGGCCATTCGCCCGCCTTCTCGTCCACCACTTCCTTGACCAGCGTGGCGGTGTCGATCAGGTTGAAGCCCTTGCGCTTGACCACCTGCAGCGCAACCGTGTCGTCGCCGTTGAAGCGGGCGGTGGTTGTGCGGTCTTCGAAGGTCAGGTTGATCTGCGCCAGATCGCCCAGCGTGACGACCCTGTCGCCATTGGTCTTGACCGGCAGGTCGTAGATGTCGCGCACCTCGTCAAAGGACGACGGGATCTTGACCGCAAAGGCACCTTGCTCGGTCTCGATCTCGCCTGCCGCAATCAGCTGGTTGTTGTTCTGCACGACGCTGATCAGCTCGCCCGCCGTGACGTTGTAGGCTTCGAGCCGCAGGGGGTCGATGACCACCTCGACCATCTCGTCGCGGCTGCCCGCGATGGTGGCTTCCAGCACGGCGTCCAGCGCCTCAAGGTCGTCCTGCAAGTCCTTGGCGACACGTGTGATCGTGCGCTCCGGCACCGGGCCGGACAGGTTCACGATGATGATGGGAAATTCGGAAAAGTTGAACTCGTCGACGGTGTATTGCTCGTATCCTGTGGGAAACTCCGCCTCGGCCTTGTCCATGGCGTCGCGCACATCGGCCAGCACCTGGGTCTTGTTCCAGCCGAATTCGAATTCCAGCACGATGTTGGCATAGCCTTCGGCGGCCGTGGCGGTCATGCGGTCCAGCCCGTCCAGATCGGCCAGTTCGGTTTCCATCGGCTGCACCAGCAGCGTTTCGCTGTCGCTGGCCGAAATGCCCGGGAACGGGAGCGAGATGACAAGGGTCGGGATTTCGATATCCGGCTCGCCCTCTTTGGGCAGGCCGATATAGGCCAGCGTGCCAGCCGCAAGCGACAGCACGATAAAGGCCAGAACCATCCGCGCCCGCGATGCGGCCCAGTCGACGATACCGGTCATTGCGTCGCCTCCTGGTAGGTGGGCGCGACGGTGACACCGGCGGTCACGAATTCCTGCCCCACAAGGATCACGTTGACCACATCCGGCAGGCCGGTCAGCCACACGCCCTGTGCCGTGTCGCGCAGGACGCGGACCGGTTCAAAGCCGACCACGTCGTCGTCGGACACGGTGCGCACGCCGATCTGCCCCTCGGCGTTCAGGGTCAGGGCAGAGGACGGCAACAGGTGCGCCATGGCCCCCGCCGCCGATATGGCGATTTCGGCGGTCTGCCCGTCCCGCAGGCGCAGGTCGGCATTCGGCACCTCGATCTCAACCCGGAAGGTGCGCGTGGTCATGTCGGCCGAGCGGCTGAGAAATGTCACCTTGCCCGTCACTTCGATGTCGCCAGCGGCCAGCCGGGCACCAGCGGGGGCACCGACCTCAATGCGGTTCACCTCTGTTTCGGGGACAAAGGCCACCAGCTTGATCGGGTCCAGCTGGATGATGTTGGCGCACAGCGATCCCGGTTGCAGCAGGCTGCCCAGTTCGGCGGTGTCGCTTTCCAGAAGGCCCGCAAAGGGCGCGCGAATGTCCAGCTTTTCCAACTCGCGTTCGGCGGCGGCCACGGCGGCACTGGCGCTTTCGATGGTGGCATCGGCCGATTGCAGGCCGGACCGGGCGGCGGTGACGCCGGACCGCGCCGCCTCGACCGCGGCTTCGGCGGCGGCAAGGGCGGCATCGGCATTCTTGACCCGTGTTTCGGATGCAAAACCATCCACGCTCAGCCGTTGGGCGGCGTTCTGATTGACAAGCGCCTCTTCCAGGCGCGCCCGCGCTTCGACAACGCGGCTTTCGGCCTCGGGCACACGGCTTTCGGCTTCGGCCTTGCGCGACACGGCCTCGGCCACACGGGCGCGCATTTCGGTCAGCGTCGCGCCGCGGGTGCCGGGATCAAGACGGCACAGCAGATCGCCCTCGTTGACAAACGCACCCTTGCGCAGGGGCGGAGAGATCACGGTCGAGGTTGTCTCGGACCGCACGTCGACCTGGCGGGCGGCCTCGGTCTGGCCACGCAGGATCACGGCGCTGTCGATTTCGCGGGCGATGGACTTGCGGGCCACGACCTTGATCAGGGCCTCCTCGGCCTCCGCCTCAGCCTCTGTATCCACGTCCGCCTTCGCGGCGGTACCGTCTGCGTCCTGCGCGGTGTCGGATGGCGCGTCCGCAGGCGCGGTCCGTTCGGCGATAAAGGCCAGCGTGCGCTCACGCTCGATCACCCAAAGATACAAAACGGCTGCCACGGCGACCGCCAGGATCATCGAAACAAAGCGCATGGTCTGCTTTCCCTGTAAATGTCGGTCCCGGCGTCCCCGATCCCGTTACGTGCCCATATAGAGGGTCATACGACTAAACTAACCAGTTCAGATTACATTTTTTGGCAAATGGGCGCAATGTGGCCGCAATGCCGCAGGGTTTGCCTCGTTTTCCCGCTCTTGGCTTGGCGACATGGGCGCGATAAGAGGGGCGCGTCGACAGCACGTCAGCGCGACATAGCGCGCGGCACAGCAGGGGTATTCCGGGGCATGAGCAACAGCGACAGCTTTATCGAAGAGGTCACCGAAGAGGTCCGCCGGGAGCGGCTGTTCGGCCTGATGCGGCGCTATGGCTGGATCGCGATCGTGGCCTTTTTGCTCGTCGTGGGCGGCGCGGCCTTCAACGAATACCGCAAGGCCCGGATCGAAGCGCAGGCGCAGGCGCTGGGTGATGCGATGCTGGCGGCCCTGAACCAGGACGACCCCGCAGCCCGTGCCGACGCGCTGGCGCAGATCGAAACGGACGGCGACGAGGGGGCCGCGGTGCTGGGCTTTCTGACCGCCAGCGCCAAGACCGAGGTGGGCGATATCGACGCCGCCGTCGCCGCGTTGAACGACGTGGCGGGCAATGCCGACCTGCCTCTGATCTACCGCCAGGTCGCCACGTTCCGCAGCCTGCTGTTGCAGACCGACACGCTGGATGCCGAAACCCGCCGCGCGGGCTTTTCCGAACTGGCCGTGGCCGGTGTGCCGCTGCGCGTTCTGGCGCAGGAACAGCTGGCCATGATCGACATTGAAACCGGCGACACGGAAGCCGCCATTGCGCGTTTGCGCCCGCTGCTGAACGACGCCGAGTCCACCGCAGGCTTGCAACGTCGCGCCCTACAGGCAATTGTGGCGCTGGGGGGCACGCCGGACGCACCCGAAGACAGGGCCACGGCGGCAAGTGAATAAGGGGCAGATCATGGCACATCGCTGCATTGACGCCATCGGGCAGCAGGCCGCGCGCCCGCGTCTGACCACGCTGGCAACGGGGTGCATCCTGTCCGGCCTTTTGGTTCTGAGCGCCTGTTCCGACCGCGAGATCATCCTGCCGGGCAAGCGCGAACCGGTGACATCGGTGCTGAGCGGCGCGCAGGCCGAGGACGAGGCCGTCGCCGTCACCGATGCGGCCCGCGACATCAACCTGCCTGCACCGGTGACCAATTCCAACGCCGCACAGGGCATCGGCACGCAGGCCTTCCGCACCGATCATCCGCAGCTTGGCACGACCCTGGGTCAGATCTGGAGCGTGGGCATCGGCAAGGGCGACAGCCGCAAGCACCGGATCGTGGCCGACCCGGTGGTGGCTGACGGCCGTGTGTTCACGCTGGATGCGCTGACCACCGTGACCGCCGTGACCACAGGCGGCGGGGTGGCGTGGCAACGCAGCGTTCTGCCCGACGGCGCCGACGAAGAGGACGGCACCGGCGGCGGTCTCGCCGTCGAGGGGGACGTGCTGTATGTGGCGACCGGCCATGGTGCCGTGACCGCACTGGACGTGGCCACGGGGCGCACGATCTGGGTGCAAAAGGTCGACGGCACGGCGACCGGACGGCCGACGGTGTTCGGCGATCTGGTCTATCTGGTGGCGGGTGACGACACCGGATGGGCGATCGAAAAGGACACGGGCCGCATCGCGTGGCAGGTGTCGGCGTCGGAAAGCGGATCGAACGTGCTGGGCGCACCCGCGCCCGTGATCACCGACGGGCTGACCGTGTTTGCCTTTGGTTCGGGCGAAATGCAGGCCGTGTTCAGCCGTGGCGGGCTGCGGCGCTGGGATTCGTCGGTGCTGGGTGAACGGCGGGGCCGGGCCCTGGCCAAGATCGATGACGTCACAGGACGGCCCATCGTGGCGGACGGCGTGATTTACGCGGGCAACCAGTCGGGCCGCACCGTGGCGGTGAACGCCGGCAGTGGTGCCCGCATCTGGACGGCCCGCGAAGGGGCCATCGGCACCGTGCTGCCTGTGGGCGACAGCGTGTTCCTGATCAGCGACCGCAACGAGTTGCTGCGTCTGGATGCCGCCGACGGCAGCCGGGTATGGGGTGCCGATCTGCCCAATTTCGTCAAGGACAGGCCGCGCCGGCGGGCCGAGGTCTTTGCCCATCACGGGCCGATCCTTGCGGGTGGACGGCTGATCGTGGCGTCGTCCGACGGGGTGATGCGCAGCTTTGATCCAACCAATGGCAACCTGATCGGCGTGACGGACGTGCCGGGTGGCGCGTCGACCGTGCCGGTGGTGGCGGGCCAGACCCTGTACATTGTTTCGCGCAAGGGTGAGCTGATCGCCTATCGCTGAGGCTTTGGCCTTTATCCGGGCGGGCGCATGGTCTATGTGGCGCGTCTTGAGTGATTTCGGATCGGGGCCATGACCTTTACCCTCGCCATTGTCGGACGGCCCAATGTGGGCAAGTCGACCCTGTTCAACCGCCTTGTGGGCAAGCGTCTGGCGCTGGTCGATGACCAGCCCGGTGTGACGCGTGACCTGCGCGAAGGGGCGGGCAAGCTGGCCGACCTGCGGTTCACCGTGATCGACACGGCGGGGCTGGAAGAGGCGACGGATGACAGTCTTCAGGGTCGGATGCGGCGGCTGACGGAACGGGCCGTGGACATGGCCGATGTGTGCCTGTTCATGATCGACGCGCGGACGGGGGTCACGCCCACGGACGAGATATTTGCCGACATCCTGCGCAAACGGTCGGCCCACGTGCTGCTGGCCGCGAACAAGGCCGAAGGGGCGGCAGCGGATGCGGGCGTGCTCGAGGCGTTCTCGCTGGGTCTGGGCGAGCCCATCCGCCTGTCGGCGGAACATGGCGAGGGTCTGACAGACCTTTACGCGCAGTTGCAGCCCCTGGCCGACGGCTTTGCCGACCGGGCCGAAGCGGACGCGCCGGACGTCGACGTGACCGTGGACGAAGAAGACGAAGACGCGGTTCCGCAGCCGACCGAGGCCAAGCCGCTTCAGGTTGCCGTGGTGGGACGCCCCAATGCGGGCAAATCCACGCTGATCAACCACATCGTGGGCGAAGACCGCCTGTTGACCGGACCCGAGGCCGGGATCACCCGTGACGCAATTTCCCTGCGCACCACATGGGACGGCACGCCCATGCGCATCTTTGACACCGCCGGCATGCGCAAGCGGGCCAAGGTGCAGGAAAAGCTGGAAAAGCTGAGCGTGTCCGACGGTCTGCGTGCGGTGAAGTTCGCCGAGGTCGTGGTGGTGCTGCTGGATGCGGCCATCCCGTTCGAACAGCAGGACCTGCGTATCGCCGACCTGGCCGAGCGCGAGGGCCGCGCGGTGGTGGTGGCGGTGAACAAGTGGGACATCGAGGACGACAAGCAGGGCAAGCTGCGCGATTTGAAGGAATCGTTTGAACGGCTGTTGCCGCAGCTCAAGGGTGCGCCGCTGGTCACGGTATCGGCCAAGACGGGGCGGGGCCTTGACCGGTTGCACGACGCGATCCTGCGTGCCTATGACGTCTGGAACCGGCGGGTGCCCACGGCGGCGCTGAACCGCTGGCTGACCGGCATGGTCGAGGCGCACCCGCCACCGGCACCGCAGGGCAAGCGGATCAAGCTGCGCTACATGACGCAGGCCAAGACACGGCCTCCGGGCTTTGTTGTGATGTGTTCACATCCCGACAAGGTGCCCGAAAGCTATTCGCGGTATCTGGTGAACGGGCTGCGGCTGGATTTCGACATGCCGGGTACGCCGATCCGGTTGTACATGCGCGGCCAAAGCGAAGCGAACCCGTACAAGGGGCGCAAGAAGGCCGGGCCGTCCAAGCTGCGCAAGCACACCGAAGGACGGCGCAACTAGCCGTTTTCCGACACGGAAAACGGTGCGGAAACCGATGCGGTTTCCGGGACGTTGCGCAGCGGTTGCAACCGTTTTCCGCGTCGG
Source organism: Pseudomonadota bacterium (assembly GCA_038527345.1). Lineage (GTDB taxonomy): Bacteria > Pseudomonadota > Alphaproteobacteria > Rhodobacterales > Rhodobacteraceae > Tateyamaria. The sequence continues at coordinate 26,883 of JBCBFX010000049.1, forward strand.
AAAACGGGCCGGAATGTGTGTCACATTCCGCGCACAGCGCGCAGTGTGGGCCAAATCATTGCCGCGATCCCCAGTCCCGCCAGGACCGCCACGATGTTGGCCCCGTTTTGCACGATGATCGCGACAAGTGCCCAGATCACGGCAAGGCCGTAGGTCGGCGCACGGTCTAGCCGCAGCTGCACGACCACGGCCAGACAGGTGGCCGCCAGGATCATGATAACGGCCGCCGCCATCTCGGGCAGCAGGCCATAGCCCGCCAGGAACAGGCCCAAAGCCACGAAGCTGGCCGCACTCAACCACCCGGTATAAAGCCCGACCGGCAACGCGGCCGCCCACGGGTCCAATCGCGGGCTGCGCCACAGCGCGGCCAAAGCGGCCACCAGCATCACCCAGATCAGGATCGTGGCCCAGACCGGGCTGCGCACGGCCACCGCCAGCCACACGGCACCCACAGCCAATGACACCGCCAGCGGCGCACGCATGGCCTGCCAATCGGGCGCATCCCGCCGGATCACCCCCGTGACCGCGCTGATCACCAGCCAGGCATAGATCGGTCCCCAGATCGCAAAGGCATAGCCCGCCGGCTGCACGGCCGGGTCGATCTGTGGCACCGGGTAGCGGTCTGCGTCGAAGCCTCCGAAATCAGGCACCAAAAACGGTGACGCGGCAAAAGCCACCGCCAGAAGCAGGACAAGATATGGCATCATCACGTTCCTTTGCCGCGCTTTACCGTTACCCGAAAAACGGGTATGATTGCTGTCATAGCTTTACGTAAACTGTTCAAAGTCAAGGGCTTTTCTTATGAAACGCATCGTTGTTCTGTGCGATGGTACCTGGAATTCCCCGGACATTGCAGACACCACGCACCTGCCGGAACTGGCTGTCGCGCTCGACACCGGGCCGGACCAGGTGGTCAAGTATTTCTCGGGCGTGGGTGTGAACGATGACGCACGGTTCGAAACGGTTTTAGGTCGCGGTGTGAATCGCATCTTTGGTGGTGCGACGGGCTGGGGGCTGGGTGCCAAGGTCAAGGCCGCCTATACCGCCATCGCCGAGATCTACGAGGAGGGGGACGAAATCTATCTTTTCGGCTTTTCGCGCGGCGCTTTCACCGCACGGTCGGTGGCGGGTATGATCCGCAAGTGCGGCATCGTCGACGACACCACGCCCCGCGGGATCAAGAAGGCCTTTCGTCTGTATCGCAAGACGGGCGAGCACAACCACCCCGACCGGTTCCATATCCAGGAGGCACGGGCCAGGATGTCGCCGCATTTTGCCACATCGACCAAGGATCAGGAGAAGCGCGACCGCCCCACACCGCTGGTCAAGATCGCCTATGTCGGTGTCTGGGACACGGTGGGCGCGCGCGGGATCCCGGTGGCCGTGTTCGGATTTGCGGCCGACCTATGGAACCGGCAATACGCATTTCACGACATGAAGCTGTCGTCCTGGGTGGCAGCAGCCCGCCACGCGGTGGCGGCGGACGAAAAGCGGCGGTTCTTTGAGCCGACGCTGTGGGAAAACGTGCGCGACCTGAACCGGGAGGTCGATCCGACCGGCGCAAAAACCCCCTATGAACAGCGCTGGTTCGTGGGGGATCACGCAGTGGTCGGGGGCAGTGCCGGCACGGACGCCTTGTCGGTCTTTGCCAAGCTGTGGGTTCTTGCCGGTGCGCCTGACCTGACATGGCGAAACGATCCCCCTTCCGCCGACGGGGCTGATCACAGACTGAACACGCCGCGGCTTTCAGATCCCGGCGGGGTCTACAAGCTGGCCGCCAGCCTGTTGGATTGGCGCAAGGATCCGCTGGAGGTCACCGACCTGCATGACAGCACGCAGCGCCGCATCGACGAGGTCGCGACATACCGTCCCTTCAGCCTGTCGCGGTTCTTTGGGGCCTAGGCAAGTGTGCCATCCGCCGCCAACGTCGTCCGCCCGCCCAGATAGGGGGCCAGAACGTCCGGCAACTGCACCGACCCGTCCGCCTGCTGCCCGTTTTCCAGCACCGCGATCAGGCAGCGGCCCACGGCCAGGCCCGAGCCGTTCAGCGTGTGCACGAATTGCGGCTTGCCGCCGTCGGCGGGCTTGAACCGGGCGTTCATGCGCCGCGCCTGAAAGTCGCCGGTGGTCGACACGGAACTGATCTCTCGATAGGCGTCCTGCCCGGGCAACCACGCTTCGATGTCGTAGGTGCGCCGCGCGCCGAACCCCATGTCGCCGGTGCACAGCACCACGGTGCGATAGGGAATGTCCATCGTTTCCAACAGCTTCTCGGCGCATCTTAACATGCGCTTCTGTTCCGCCTCGCTGTCGTCAGGATGGGTGACGGACACCATTTCGACCTTTTCGAACTGGTGCTGGCGCAGCATCCCGGCGGTGTCGCGGCCTGCCGACCCGGCCTCGGATCGGAAGCACAGGGTGTGGGCGGTCATCCGGATGGGCAGCGCACTGGCGTCCAGAATGTCGCCGGCGACGGTGTAGGTCAGCGGCACTTCGGAGGTGGGCACCAGCCACATGCCGTCTTCGGTCCGGTAGCTCTCTTCCCCGAATTTGGGAAGTTTGTCAGTGCCATACATGGCATCATCGCGCACCAGCACGGGCGAGTTCACCTCGGTCAGGCCGTTTTCGTCCACGTGCGTGTCGACCATGTATTGGGCCAAAGCGCGGTGGATGCGGGCGACGGACCCCTTGAGCATGACGAAACGGCTGCCAGAGGTCTTGGCCGCTGTCTCGAAATCCATTCCGGGCGCTACGCCTTTGATCTCAAAGTGTTCCTTGGGGGGGAAGTCAAAGCTGCGGGGGGTGCCCCAGCGGGCAACTTCGACATTGTCATCCTCGTCCGCGCCGTCGGGCACGTCGTCGGCGGGCAGGTTGGGGATGCGGGCCAGCATGTCGGTCAGTTGTGCATCGAGGGCCTTAGCTTCTTCCTGCATATTGCTGATTTCGTTTTTCTTTTCCGCCACGAGGGCGCGCAGGCGCTGAAACGCGTCCTCGTCCCCGCGGACCTTGGCGGCCCCCACTTCCTTGGAGGCCCTGTTCTGTTCGGCCTGCGCGGTTTCGGCCGCCAGAATCCTGGCCCGCCGCGCCTCGTCCAGGTTCAGGATATGGGACGACATGGGCGCATCCCCCCGGCGCGCAAGCGCGGCGTCGAAGGCGGCGGGATTGTCGCGGATGGCGCGGATGTCGTGCATGGGTCGGGTCCTTTTGGACGGGTGTCGGATGCAGGTCATATGCCCCAAGCGCGGGCCGGGTGGAAGGGGGAACGGGGTGTGCACAATGTGTGCACCGAGTGTGCACCGGTCGTATGACTATTTGGTTGAGGATGTGTCGGCGTCCCAGCCGGGTTCGAGGGTGGCTTGCCAGTCGCGCCATTGTTTTTTGAATTCGCCCAAGTCGAGTTCAGTGTCCGCCCAATGATCCGGCCAGCCGTCATCGCCGGGGCGTGCGCCGGAGGGCAGGATGACCGTGGCGTCGCCGAAGATGTCTTCGAGAAAAGCATTCATTTGTGGCACCGCACTGACATCAATTGCTTTGAGCCCAGCGCCTTTAAAACTTCCCGACTCGAGGGTTTCGTTATCATTCAGCGGATTACCCTCAAGTAATGCTCCTTGGAATTTCACTCGACCCAGTTGAGCGCCACGCAAATTGGCCTGACTGAGGTTTGTAAATCTCAAACTTGCGTATGGCATATAAGCACCTTCAAATGCAGCACCAAAACAC
>JBCBFX010000050.1:0-29034 GCA_038527345.1 Pseudomonadota bacterium
GCCGCCGCCAGGAACCGCACCATGTAGGCAAAGACCAACAACCAGATCGACCCGGTGATCAGCAGCCCGGTCGAAACGTCAAAGGTACTGCGCATCCACGCGTCCAGCGCATTGTCAAAGGCAGCAAAGGGCACCAGCAGGCCCACGGCGATCACACCGCCCGGCACCGCGTACCCCAATCGAGCGGCATAACCCGCCACGGCGGATCCGGACCCTGGCGACAGGCGCTGGTAATAGCCGATGCAGATGGCGGCCAGCACCGTCAGCCCCGCCGCAATCCCCGCCAGCGTCAGCGAATTCTGCACGAACCCGAGATAGCGTGGGCTTGTCAGGTCCTGTTCTGACCCCACACCCAGCGCGAACAGCGCGACAACCGGCACCACGGCACCGAACAGCACAGGCACGGCACACAAGCCCATCGCGCCCGCAGCCCGCCACCCGGTCAGGTGCAATGGCGGCTGTGTCTGCCCACCCCTGCTGCTGTCGTGATAACGGGCACGGCCGCGCTGGGTGCGCTCTAGCACCGCAAGCAACAGCGCAAAGGTCAGCAAACAGCCCGCCAGTTGCGCCGCTCCGGCACGGTCTGCCAACGAAAACCAGCTGGTATAGATTCCGGTGGCAAAGGTCTGAACCCCGAAATGGGCAACGGTGCCGAAATCGGCAATGGTCTCCATCACCGCCAGCAACACGCCGGCTGCAATGGCAGGCCGCGCAAGCGGCAGGCTGACGCGACAGAACGCGGCGACGGGGCTTGATCCCAGCGCCCGCGCCGCGATGAAAGTGCTGCCGCTTTGCTGCAGGAACGACGCCCGCGCCAGCAAATAGACATACGGGTACAGCACCAGCACCAGCATCAGCGCAGCCCCGCCCAGCGACCGAATTTCCGGGAACCAGTAGTCACGTGGCCCCCATCCCATCACATGGCGCAGCGTGCTTTGCACGATGCCTGGATGGTCCAGCACATGGGTATAGGCATAGGCCAGCACATAGGCCGGAAAGGCCAGCGGCAGGACCAGCGCAATCTCGAACAGCCGCGCGCCGGGAAAGCGGGTCATGGTGACCAGCCACGCCGCCCCGGTACCGACGGCAAAGGTGCCGATGCCAACCAGCACGACAAGCGCCAGGGTGTTGGCGGTATAGCGCCCCAGCACCGTGCCTGTCAGGTGCGCAAGCGTATCGGTCCCGCCGGTCAGCGCCGCCAGCGCCACCGCTGCCATCGGCAACAGGCACACACATGCCACCAGCCAGGCCAGAACCGCCAGCGGGCGAAGCGCGGGGATTCCGCGGCGGGTCGAGATATCCGTGGTCGTGCTCACAAGGCCCCCATTAATCCGCACGCTTTATGTCGGGAATTACGCGGCAACACCAGCCATGATCGCGTCCGTGCTATGGTGTGTGCATCACAACTGCGGGAGAGAACCAATGGCCTATATCGACGGTTTCATGGCCGCTGTGCCGAAAGCGAACAAGGCGGAGTTCGAAAAATGGGTGGCGGTGGTTCACCCCGCCATCGAGGAATTCGGAGCGACCGCCATCGTAGATGCGTGGGAAGATGATGTGCCGGACGGGCAAATGACCTCGATGCGGATGGCGGTGGCAGCCGATCCGGACGAAAAAGTCATTTTTTCCTGGATCGTGTGGCCAGACAAGAAAACCCGAGACAACGGGTGGGAAAAGATGTCGACCGATCCGCGCATGTCACTGAAACAAAACCCGATGCCCTTCGACGGCAAGCGCATGATCATCGGCGGCTTTGCCCCGATCCTGATGACCGGTCAGTCGTAGCTGCGCTGATCCTCGATCACCAGACCGTCACGGGGCAGGGTTCCCGGCGCCACGATCTCGACCGTGCCTTTCAGCTTGAGCGTTTCGACCACGCTGGCGGCATAGACATCGGCGGCGGCACCGGTGCTTTCCAGTTGCACGATCATCACGTCCTGTTCACCTGACCGTTGCGCGATGACACGGGCGCGGCTGACCTCATCATGCTTGGCCACCAGTGCGGCCACCTGTTCTGGGCGCACGAACATGCCCTTGATCTTGGTCGTCTGGTCGGCGCGGCCCATCCAGCCCTTGATCCGCATGTTGGTGCGGCCACAGGGGCTTTGCCCCGCCATGACCGCGCTCAGATCGCCCGTGGCGAAGCGGATCAGCGGATAGTCCGGGTTCAGCGACGTCACAACGACCTCGCCCACCTCGCCCTCGGGCACCGGGTTGCCCGTGCCGGGGGTCACGATTTCGACGATCACGCCCTCGTCCACGATCAACCCCTCCATCGCGGGGGATTCGTATGCGATGTTGCCCAGATCAGCCGTGGCGTAGCATTGCAGACAAGTGATGCCACGGTCGGCATATTCCTGACGCAAGCTGGGGAACAGCGCGCCGCCGCCCACCGCCGCCTTGGTGATCTGCAAGGTCACGCCCATCTCGTCCGCCTTGTCGAGGATGACCTTCAAATAATCCGGCGTCCCCGCATAGGCCGTCGTGCCGATATCGCGGGCGGCGGTCACTTGCATCTCGGTCTGGCCAGTACCTGCGGGCAACACCCCCGCCCCGATGGCCGTTGCCCCGTTTTCGAACATGATGCCAGCCGGGGTCAGGTGGTAGGAAAAGCAGTTCTGCACGATGTCGCCGGAATGGATGCCAACGGCATGCAGGAACCGGGCAAAGCGCCACCAGTCCTTGCTGTCGTGCGACCCGGGTTCATAGATCGGCCCGGGGCTTTGAAAGATATGGCTGAATTGGCTGACACCGGTGGTGAAGCCGCCGAGCGGAGGATGCGCCCTTTGCGCGGCACCCAGATCGGTCTTGCGCAGGATCGGCAGCTTTGCCAGGTCGGCGACCGTTTTGATCGCGTCTGGGTCCACGTCACCCAGGCGTTCCGCATATCCTGCCATGATCTTGGCCCGCGCAATCTGGTCCGGCAGCGCCTGCGCCATGTCCGCGGCGCGTTGATCCGCGTCCCGCGTTTCCAGATCGTCGTAAAACACCTTGTCCAACATCGCCTACACCGCCCTGATCTGTTGCGGACCCTTGATATCGAGGCGCTCGATCTCGCCTCTCACTTCCAGTTCCAGTTTCACCGTAACCACGTGCCAGCCGAGTTTGCCCAAACGATCCAATGTGTCAGCATCCAGCCGTTGCGCCACTGCGGCATTCAGGTCCTTGTAAAGGACCGGCCCGTCTCTTACCGCATCCAGGATCGCGCTACGCACCGTGTCAAATTTCCAGGCCGGGATACGGGTCACACCTTCGCGCCCCTTGGCCGGTGTGCGGCAGGCGACCTTGTCCCCTAGCTCAGCCATCTTTTTCGGCGTCTGTAGCTGCGCACATCGCGGAACGACTTGCGCCCCTCTTCGGACATGCCGAGATAGAATTCCTTGACGTCCGGGTTCTCGCGAAGCTCTGCTGCCGGCCCGTCCATCACCACGCGCCCCGATTCCAGGATGTAGCCATAGTGGGCAAAGCGCAGCGCGACGTTGGTGTTTTGCTCGGCCAGCAGGAACGTCACACCTTGCTCTTCGTTCACCGACTTCACGATTTCAAAAATCTGTTCGACCAGTTGCGGGGCCAGTCCCATCGACGGCTCATCCAGCAGGATCGTCTCGGGCCGGGACATCAACGCACGACCAATGGCCGTCATCTGCTGTTCGCCCCCGCTGGTATATCCGGCCTGTGACTTCCGCCGCTCCCGCAGGCGCGGAAAGTAGTTGTACACCATTTCAAGGTCCGCCTGAATCGCCGCGGCACCATCGTTGCGGGTATAGGCACCGGTCAGCAGGTTTTCCTCGACCGTCAGGTGTTCGAAACAGTGACGGCCTTCCATCACCTGCACAACACCCGCCTTTACCAGGTCGGCAGGATCCTTGTGGGCCGTGTTCTGACCGTGATAGGTGATCGACCCCTTGGTGACCTCGCCCCGTTCACTGGCAAGCAGACCCGATATGGCTTTCAGCGTCGTGGTCTTGCCGGCACCATTGCCCCCCAGCAGCGCCGTGATGCCGCCCTTGGGCACCTTCAGCGACACGCCCTTCAGCACAAGGATCACATGGTTGTAGATCACCTCGATATTGTTGACCTCAAGAACGGTCTCGGTCTGGGTCTGGGCATCCAGCATGGGGCCACCTGTCCTGTCCAAAATGTCATCAAATCCCGGCGGCAGGTCACCCCGCCGCCAGGCATGTCATATCAGTTGCAGTTGCCTTCGATGCCGTTCTCGCTGGCATAGGCTGCGCTGTCTTCCTCGATCAGCGGACCGATGATGCTTGCATCGGTCGGCTTGAAGTCGGAAATCAGCGACCACGTGCCTGCGGACGCATCCCACTGCGTCACACCGACCAGGGCGTCACCACCATGGTTTTCGCAGCTGACCGAGAAGGTCGGGCCAAAGTTCGGCAGCCCCAGTTCGGCCATCTTGGCTTCGGTGATCTCCAGCGCTTCCATCCCGTCACGCATCATCGCGCTGGTGATGTCGCCCGTGCCGTGGATTTCCTGCGCCTTTTTGGCGGCTTCCGCGGCCAGCATCGCGGCATAAAGACCGCGGTTGTACAGGACAGTACCCACCTGGTCGCCCGCACCGGCGGCCTTGCCCGCGCCCACGACATATTGCTGGATGTCATCAAAGACGGGGAAATCCGAGCCCACACCGTGGAACGTCAGCGCCTTGTAGCCATTCGCGGCATCTCCTGCCGGCAGCACGTCGTTTTCAGAGCCGGACCACCAGATGCCGATGAAGTTTTCCATGGGAAAGCGGATGTTGGCGGCTTCCTGGATGGCGACCTGGTTCATCACGCCCCAGCCCCACATCAGGACAAAATCGGGACGTTCGCGGCGGATTTGCAGCCACTGGGACTTCTGTTCCTGACCGGGGTGATCCACGGCCACTTCCATCAACTCGAAGCCGTGCTTTTCCGACAGACCCTGCAGGGTGCGGATCGGCTCCTTGCCGTAGGCGGAGTTATGATAGACCAGCGCGATCTTCTTGCCGCTGATGTCACCGCCATTGCTTTCCAGCAGGTAGTTCACCGCACCCGAGGCACCATCCCAGTAGTTGGCGGGATAGTTAAAGATGTGGCTGAACACGTTGCCGTTCTTGGCCGAGGTGCGGCCATAACCCATCGAGTGGACGGGGATGCCGTCAGCGGTCGCCTTGGGGATCAGCTGGTACGTGATGCCGGTGGACAGCGGTTGATAGACCAGCGCGCCTTCGCCCTTGGTCGACTCATAGCATTCCACACCCTTTTCGGTGTTGTAGCCTGTTTCGCATTCCAGCACGCGGGCCGGAACACCACCGATGCCGCCATCCCGTTCGTTCAGCAGGGTGAAGTAATCGGCATAGCCATCGGCAAAGGGGATGCCCCCCGCCGCGTAAGGCCCGGTCCGGTAGGACAGCGACGGGAACACGAGGTCCGCCATCACTGGCCCTGCGGCCATGACCGCAGCAATGGCAAATGTGCCTAATTTCATTTTCATCGGTATTTCCTCCCTTTTGGTTTTGTCCGATGTTGTCTTGCCCGGCGCGCACCATAGCGCATCAGGCACGGCCCGCCCCGCTAGTGCGGGAAAGGCCACAATCTCAGTTTCTCCTTGGCCACGCGCCACAGCTGCGCGATGCCGTGCGGTTCGAACCGCAGGAATATGATGATCAGTGCCCCCACGATCACAAGCTGGAAATGCGCCACGATATCCGTGGGCCAGCCCAACAGGTCGACGCCCACGATCTTGAGCACCACGGGCAGAACCACCAGGAACGCGGCCCCGGCAAAAGAGCCGAAGATCGACCCAAGCCCCCCGATGATGATCATGAACAGAACCAGGAACGACTTGGTGATGCCGAATACCTCGCCGACCTCGACCGCGCCCAGGTAGACCGCAAAGAACAACGCCCCCGATACACCGACAAAAAACGACGACACGGCAAAGGCGGTCAGCTTGGCGGTCAGCGGGTTCACCCCGATGATCTCGGCGGCGATGTCCATATCTCGGATCGCCATCCATTTTCGCCCCACGGACCCCCGGGTCAGGTTACGGGCGATGATGGCGGCACCGATGGTAAAGACCAGACAGAACAGGTACGTGGCCCAGGCGTCGGTGTTGGCGCCGGTCACCGGGACACCAAAGACGGTGCGCTCTGGCGCATTGATCTGGCCCGAGGCCGAGTAGTTGTAGAACCACGACACCTTGTTGAAGAGCCATACCAGGAAAAACTGCGCCGCAAGGGTCGCCACCGCCAGGTAAAACCCCTTGATCCGCAAGGACGGCAGACCGAATGCGGTGCCGACCACCGCCGTCACGCCACCCGCCAACAGGACGTGGAAAAAGATGTTGATGTCCGGAAAGGCCGTCATCAGCTTGTAACAGGCATAGGCACCCACCGCCATGAACCCGCCGGTGCCCAGCGATACCTGCCCGCAATAACCCGTCAGGATGTTCAATCCGATGGCCGCGATGGCATAGATCAGGAACGGCAGGAAAATCGAATTGACCAGGTAGTCGGTCATGACAAACGGCATGACCAAAAGGGCGACGGCCAACACCGCGTAGTACCGATACCGGTCGAACTTGATCGGAAAGGTCTGGCTGTCCTGGCTGTAGGTGGTGCTGAAATCACCGGCCTCACGATAAAACATCAGCAATGTCCTCCTGTTTGGCACGCAGCCCGGTTTTCTTCTGGCCGGAAATATCCCGGGGGTGAGGCGCGCAGCGCCGAGGGGGCTGGCCCCCTGAACGGTCCCTTAACCATGTCCCCGGTTTTCGGGCTGGTGCCACATTCTTTCCCAATTTGCCCGCCACGCTTGCGCCGGGTGAATGGAGTGGGTCGCATGACCGCAATACTGGAAGAGATGCGGCGGCTGGACGCCGCGCACGCACGTGGCGAGGTATCCGCCGTGGAATTGGCCGCAGCCAAGGCAAAGCTGATGGACGACGTCCCCGATGCGTCCGAGGACGCAGATCCTGGCAGCACCCCGACACCGCCGCGTTCCCGACCCGGCCTCGGGCAGGCGCTGCTGTTGTGCACTCTGATCCTGACCGTCTGTGTCGGGGCAGCGCTCTTGCTGACAGGCGACATCATGCTGTCGGCGACGTTGGCCATTACCGTTCTTGCGGCCTTCACCGTCATGCTCTTCCGCCAGATCGACGGATAAACGAAGGGGTCCGGGCGGGCGGGTGTCGTTGTGCGCAGCGCAACGCAGTCGGCCGGGCAGGGATCATACACGTTCAATGATCTTCTCCCCGAACAGGCCCTGCGGACGGAACACCAGGAACACCAGCGCCAACACATAGGCAAACCAGTTCTCGGTCGCGTTGATGGTAAAACCGAACAGCGCCCCGGCCAGGTCGGAACTGGACATGAAAAATTCAAACAGCTTCTCACCCACCCCGATGATCAACCCGCCCACGATGGCCCCGGGGATCGAGGTGAAGCCACCCAGCATCAGCACTGGCAACGCCTTGAGCGCAATCAGCGACAGCGAAAACTGAACGCCCGATTTCGCCCCCCACATGATACCCGCCACCAGCGCCACGAACCCGGCCACCGACCAGACAAGGACCCAGATGAAATTCAGCGACACCCCGACGGAAAGTGCGGCCTGGTGGTCATCGGCCACCGCGCGCATCGCGCGGCCCTGCTTGGTATATTGGGAAAAGATCACCAGCGCCGCCACAAGCAGGATCGCGATAATCGTCGCCGTGATGTCCAGATTGTCGATAAAGAACCCGTAGCCAAAGATGTTGAACGTGGCTTCGTCGATCGCCAGGTTGATGCCCTGCGGCAAACACGTGCCTTCGGCCAGGCACACATCCAGCTTCTTGATCTCGGACCCCCACATCAGGTCGGCCACGCCTTCAAGCAGGTAAGCCAGCCCGATGGTCGCCATGAACAGGATGATCGGCTCCTGCCCGACCAGATGCTTGAACACGAACTTCTGCACCATCCACGCCAGCAGGATCATCACCCCGACGGTCAGGAGGATCGCAAGCACCGAATGCACGTGCCAGCCGAAATGATGCACCTTCGTACCGAGGATCGCGTTGATCAGATGGGCAAAGGGCACCTGCCCGTTCTGGATACCCACAAATGTCATGGCCGCGAACAGCGCCATTACCCCCTGGGCAAAGTTGAAGATCCCCGACGCCTTGAAGATCAGCACAAAGCCAAGGGCGACAAGGGCATACAGCACCCCGGCCATAAGGCCGTTCAGGAACACTTCCATCGCAAAGATCAGTTGCTCAGGCATCAGTCACACTCCTCTGGCCACAGGTCGCAAGACGCCGGGCTTTGTCCGGTTTCAACCGCTGACAGAATGGACAGCGTCGCACCACCAGCATCAAAACTGCTGAAAGATGCTTGCAAAAAACCATCGTTGATCGGGCGGCTTGCAAAACCACCGGCACGAACTGCATTTCCCGCGACCACCAATGCAGGCGCCTGCATGCGAAGCTCGGGCTGAGCCACTGAAATGTAGTCATTCCAGCCTTCCGCCAAAGCGATATGGTCGGCGCGGAACGACACGAACTGGCACACTTCGGGTTCATCCACAGTGCTCTGCAATTGGAACCAATCCGCAGTCGAAGGAACCATCACGGCCTCCGGAACAGCGTCCGGTGACAACAGAATCGAAAGCTGCTCGCGTTGAGAAGTGGTCATCGACACATGTGCGTTCACGCCAGTGAACCGTTGGTGTTCAATCTGTTTCGCGCGTGTGTCGAAAAACACATCGATCAGGTCGACTTCAAAGGCTGAGGTCGCTGACGCCAAGCCGCCCGCAAATGCGACAGAAAGCAGGTATGGTGTCACCCCTTCACCCCCATCGAAGAACAGAACGCGGCCGCCGTCGGCCCCGTGATCGCGGCAAAGACCACGCGGTCTCCGTCGCCTGCATTGAACAGCCAATAGATGTCCGGCGTCGTCGCCGTGCAATTCGCATAGGCCTTCTGCGGCCCCGGAAACTTCAATTCGACCAGACCGTTGGAGCGCAGCCGCGCGTCCGCCCCGATCCAGCCTGTCGTGCTGAACAGCGGCCACTGCGGCGATGCAGGCCCTGACCCGGAACAGGTCCACGACCCCGGCGTGGTCGACGTGCCGCGCGACCAATCGAAGCTGATCGCAAAGTCGAACCCCCCGCCCGACCCATGCGGATAGACCACGGTGCCACGTATCCCGCTCTCGCTTTCATCGACGTCCAGCGGCGGCGTCTGAAACGCCCAGACATAGTCCGGCTTGGCCGTGATAAAGCGTGCGCAGTCACCCAGACCCGCCTCGAACGAAGACATGTCCTGTGCTGTCCCGGCCACAGGCCACAGCAAGTTCAAAAGGGCCACGAACCACCTCATTTCGCCGCCACCCCCATCAGGTTTGCCGTATGGTCGCGCAACGGCTGATAGCTCACGCGCAGACGGGTCAACCCCTCGAATGTCAGGTTCCAGTTCAGCGTCACCTCGGTCACGCGCCCGTCCCGACGCGGCGCGGCCAGAAATGTCGCGGCATAGGCCCGGTCCATCGTCACGCGGCTGATGGGCTCGAAATCCGTCGTCGCCTCGAACCGCGCACCCGCACCCGCGCGCCAATCGTCGTAGGCGGGCATGACATCGCGGTAACCCAGCCCGTGGGCGATCACTTCGCAGGCCGGTTCGTCAAACATGAACACAACCAGCGCATTGGGCAGGTCGGTCTCCTGATATCCCAGCGCATGGGTGTTCAGCGTGCTTTCGAAATAGCGGCGAAAGGTGCGCGGAATGGGGATCAGGTCACGGGGCGACAGGCTCGCCGGATCATCGAGGTAAGGAAGGCACTGTGCCTCCATCACCGCGCACAGCCCCGCCAACCCGCCATCGCATATCGCCGGTTCATCGGCCAGCGCCGGACCGGCCCACAGGGCCGCGCATATGGCAAATGCGCTACGCTTCACGGCGGCTCTCTACCACACGGATCGCGCCGGGGGTCTTTTCCACGATGATGCGCGGTTCAATCCATTCGTGGCTCATCCAAAGTCCGGGCGTCCCGGTCTCGCGATAGTCCCCGGTCTGAAGAGACCTGGCCGTCCACCCACGGTACCCTTTCTGCAGGCCCACGCCTTCGACGGCGCAAGACCGGGTGCCAAGGTCATCCGCCCCACCCACAACCAACACCGCGCCACGCGACAACTGATAGGCATCGGCTCGACCCGGCACCGGAACCAGATCATCGACCCGGGGCGCAAGCATCCCTTCGAACGGGATCAGGCACCGCTGTTCGAACGCGGCCCATGTCGCGGCAAACGGGCCGGCCATCGCGACGCCGCCCAGCGCCCAGAACGCCACTGCACACAAGGCCATGCGATCAATCATGCGACACACCCAGATAGGCGTCGATCACGTCCTGGTTGCTGCGTACCTCGTCCGGTGTGCCGTCACCGATCTTCTTGCCGTAATCCATCACCACCACGCGGTCGCTCAGGTCCATGACCACGCCCATGTCGTGTTCGATCAGGGCGATTGTGGTGCCGAATTCGTCGTTCACGTCCAGGATAAAGCGGCTCATGTCCTCCTTTTCCTCGACGTTCATGCCGGCCATCGGTTCGTCCAGCAGCAAAAGCGACGGTTCGGCCACAAGGGCACGGGCCAGTTCGACCCGCTTTTTCAGGCCATAGGGCAGCCGGGACACGGGCGTCTTGCGAATGGCCTGGATCTCGAGGAAATCGATGATCCTTTCAGCGATCTCCCGGTTCTCGGTCTCTTCCGCCTCGGCCTTCCCTTTCCAGATCGACTGGGCAAACAGGCCGGTCTTCATATGAGTCAACCGCCCGGTCATGACGTTGTCCAGCACCGACATGCCTTCGAACAGGGCGATGTTCTGAAAGGTGCGGGCGATGCCCTGCCGGGCCACCTCGTAGGGTTTCATCGGCGGGCGCGGCGCGCCTTTGTACAACACGCGCCCCTCCTGCGGGATGTAAAAGCCGGAAATCACGTTGAGCATGGACGACTTGCCCGCACCGTTGGGGCCGATGATGGCGCGGATCTCGCCCTCGCGAATGTCGAACGAAATATCCTTGATCGCCGTCACCCCACCAAAGCGCAGGGTGATGTTCTGCATCTCCATCACCACGCCACCGATCTTGCGGCCATCTGCGGTGGTATAACCTTCGGTCTGATCAAGCATGCATGCTCTCCATCGCCCACTGCATTGGGGGCATCTTAACCATTTCATGTGCAGGCTGTTCCCACCCCAGATCGGAGGAACCACCATGTTCGACAGACTGGAACGCCGCTACCTGCTGAAGCTTGCCCACGACTGCCGCCGCAGGGGGCTGAGCGCCGCACAAACACGCAAGACCATGCGGGCCAGCATCGGCGCTTTCACCGGCGACAACCGGTTGCGCTGCGCAGTGCGGCATGTGTTCGACGCCGAAGCATAAAGACAACGAATTCGTCTCTGTCCCCGAAAAATCCTCCCCGAAGGGCCGATTGGCCGCACGCACCGCCGCCCGGTCACAGCATCCCGTGCGGGATGGCGGGCGGGGCGATGGCGCAGCCGAGCGTCGTCCCGGCATCCTCATTCCGCCGCCATTTTCTGTGCTACCGTGCTCACCGCAGCGTCGCGCACCTCTAGCGTTGCCGAAATCGACCCCTTGCGCCCATCCTCATAGGTGACCTCGGTCGTGGTCGATATCTCCTCTGACCCATCATACAGCGCCGTGATGATATCGCCGTACTTATCCTCGATGATCCGGCGGCGCACCTTGCGGGTGCGGGTCAACTCGCCATCGTCGGCATCCAGCTCCTTGTGCAGCACGACAAATCGGTGCACCTGGCAGCCCGACAGCATCTCGTCCTCGGCCACGCTGCGGTTCACCTCTTCCACGTGGTCCTGAATCGTCGCCAGTACCTGGGGGTGCTGCGCAAGTTCCTGGTACGAACCATACCCGATATTGTTCCGCTCGGCCCAATTGCCCACGGCCGTCAGGTCGATGTTGATGAATGCCGTGCATTGCTCGCGCCCGTTGCCGAAGACCACGGCTTCCAGGATGTTGGGGAAAAACTTCAGCTTGTTCTCGACATATTTGGGCGCAAACAGCGACCCGTCGGCCATCTGGCCCACATCCTTGGCCCGGTCGATGATGCGCAGATGGCCGGTGGATTCCTCGATGAACCCGGCGTCACCGGTTGCGACCCAGCCCTCGGCATCTTTGGTATCGGCAGTGCTTTCGGCGTTCTTGTAATATTCGACGAACACGCCGGGCGAGCGATAGAACACCTCGCCATTCTCGGCGATCTTCAGTTCGACACCCGGACATTGTACGCCCACGGTATCGCTGCGCACCTCGCCGTCGGGCTGGGCGGTGATGAACACGGTCGCCTCGGTCTGGCCGTAAAGCTGTTTCAGGTTGATGCCCAAAGACCGGTAGAAATCGAAAATCTCAGGCCCAATCGCTTCACCTGCGGTATAGCCGACGCGCACGCGTGAAAAACCCAGCGTGTTCTTGAGCGGACCGTAGATCATCAACTCGCCAAGCGCATATTTCAGCCGGTCGATCAGGTTCACCGACTGCCCGTCCAGAATGGCCGGACCCACCTTGCGGGCGTGATCCATGAACACGCGGAACAGCCACTGCTTGAAGCGGCCCGCGTCCTCCATCCGGATCATCACATTGGTCAGCTGTGTCTCGAACACGCGCGGCGGGGCAAAATAATAGGTCGGCCCGATCTCGCGCAGGTCCACATGCATGGTTTCGGCGCTTTCGGGGCAGTTTGTGCAGAACCCGGTCCACAGCGCCTGTCCCACGGAAAAGATGAAGTCGCCCACCCATGCCATGGGCAGATAGGCGAGGATATCATCGGTCTGACGCAGGTCATCAAACTCGGACGAGGATTTCGACGTCTCGATCACGTTGCGGTTGCTCAGCACCACGCCCTTGGGCTTGCCGGTGGTTCCCGACGTATACAGCATCACGCAGGTGCTGTCGTAATCCAGCGCGCCGATGCGCTTTTTCATCTCGGGCGTCAACTCATCCCGTTTGGCGCGACCGGCATCCTGCACGTGGGAATACTGGTGCAGCTTGGAATGGTCGTATTTCCGCAATCCCCGCGGATCCAGATAGATCATCTGCTCGAACTGCGGCAGCCGGTCCTGCACCTCGATCACCTTGTCGACCTGTTCCTGATCGCCCGCGATCACGAACCGCGCGCCACAGTGGTCGAGCACATAGGCCATCTCCTCGGCCACCGCGTCCTGGTACAACGGCACAGGCACCGCACCACACATCTGTGCTGCGATCATCGACCAGTACAGATAGGGACGGTTGCGCCCGATCACCGCGATGTGGTCGCCCGGTGCCACGCCCAGATCCAGCAGGCCCAGCGCCAGCGCTTCGATCTCGTCCCGGGTTTCGGCCCAGGTCCAGCTTTGCCAGATGCCGAATTCCTTTTCCCGGTAAGCCGGGGCATCGCCGAATTCGGTTGCGTTGCGGTGCAAAAGCGCCGGGACAGATTGCA
This sequence comes from Pseudomonadota bacterium, assembly GCA_038527345.1. Classification (GTDB taxonomy): domain Bacteria; phylum Pseudomonadota; class Alphaproteobacteria; order Rhodobacterales; family Rhodobacteraceae; genus Tateyamaria. The sequence continues at coordinate 13,474 of JBCBFX010000050.1, forward strand.
GTCCCGCCGCGCCCATGGGCGTGTCTTCCACGTTTTTTCCTCCCTTGCGTGGCCCGGTTTGTGGCCACGCACGATCGCTCGTGCGATTCTTTCCATGCACAAGGATGTTGTCCTGATGCTGGACGTCAACTTTTTCCTGATGTTTTCCCAATCCTTACGAATTGTAACAGCACCGCTCTGGTCCGTTGTGCGGGCACGGGACGGGTGCTAGCCATGGGATATGGGCAATGATCCTGATCCTTCGCTGACGGCGTCCGGCCTGAACCTGATCGCGCAGGCGCTCAGCATCTATGACCGCGATCTGCGGCTGGCCGTCTGCAACACCATGTTTCAGCAGATGTTCGATTTGCCCGATGATCATGTTACGCCCGGTGCAGCCTTTCGCGACACGATCCGCCATCTGGCCGAGCGGGGCGAGTATGGCCCCATCGACGACATCGAAGCCTTCGTGAAGGAAAAGGAGGATCAGGCGCTGGCCTTCGAGCCGCATTACGTGGAACGCACGCGCGCCAACGGTCGCTCCATCAGCGTCGAAGGGTCCCCCCTGCCCCAGGGCGGCTGGGTCACCGTCTATACCGACATCAGCCATATCAAGGCGCAAGAAGGCCTGCTGCGCGCGCGCGCCTCGGAACTCAACGAGCAGGTCCTGACCCATGCCGAGGCGCTGGCCACCACCAACCGCAAGCTCGCCAGCACCATCACAGCGCTGGAAGAGGCAAAGCGCCAGCTGACCGAAACAGAGGCCCGTACACGGCTGACGACCGAGATGATGCCGGCCCACATCGCCCACGTCGATGCAGAGGGGCACTACACCTTCTCCAACCGCCGCCTCAGTGCCGTAATCCCCGACCGCCCGTCGGATATCGTTGGCATGCACATAAGCGACGCGCTTGGCCCGGCCTTTGATCGCATCCGCCCGTCGCTGGACCGCGCCTATGCGGGCAAGTCCAGCGTGTTCGAGTTCACCGACGATCCCAGCGCGCGCCACATACGCGTGGCCTTTACCCCCGACCGGACAGGCGGGGTCTATATCCTGTCGATGGACATCACGCAGGAAACTCAGGCGCGCGTGGCGCTGCAACAGACCCACAAACGGGAACTGGCCGCACAGATGACCTCCGGTCTCGCCCACGACTTTTCCAACCTGCTGACCATCATCCTGGGACTGCAATCGAAACTGTCCCGGCTGGACGGGCTGCCCGCAGGAGCCGCCGCCCTGATCGAAGGCACACTGGCTGCGGCGCGCCGCGGCGGGGACCTGCTGGGCAGTCTCGCCGACGCCACCCATGGCCGCGACCTGCGCCCTGCCGCAACGGCGCTCGATACCCTCATGGCCGATGTGGCCACCCTTGCCCGCTCGACCCTTCCCGATGGTCTGACGCTAGAGGTCAACAGCACGCCCATGCCCGGCCAATACATGCTGGACCCCGGCATGGTGCAGGATGCGCTTCTGAACCTTGTGCTGAATGCCCGCGATGCCTGTGGCGCTACGGGGCGCATCACCCTGTCGCTGCGCAACGTGCACGACACATGGCTCGATCTGACCGTCACCGACACCGGGCCGGGGTTTTCACCCGATGCACTGGAACATGGCTGCGATCCGTTCTTTACCACCAAGGGCAGCGAAGGGTCCGGGCTTGGCCTGCCCATGGTCTACGACATGACCAAGCGCGCCGGCGGACACCTGCGACTGGGCAATACGGACGAAGGAGCCGAGGTGCGGATGCGCCTGCCGTTGCGCCCTGCCCCCCGGCTGGCGGGTGCGCTGGTGCTGCTGGTCGAAGATGATCCCGACCTGCGCCGGCACTACCGCGACGTGCTGATGGAACTGGGCCATTCCGTGATCGAAGCAACGACCGTGGACGAGGCCGTGGCGCTGACCGCAGATCTGCCCGATATCGGTCTGATCCTGTCGGACGTGAACCTGGGCACAGGTCACCGCACCGGCGTAGACCTTGCAAAACAGATCGGTGCCACGCTGCCGCTGATCCTGATGACATCCCTGCCACCTGGCGACGCGCTTTACCGTGCCGCAGCTGCCGCCGCCCCGCTGCTCCACAAACCGTTCGAGGCAGGTGACCTGGCCGCCCTGCTCGCCCCCGAGGTCGCGGCGTGACCGCTCCGCTGGTTACCATTCTCGACGACGAACCGGCGATCCGCACGATCCTGTCCGAAACACTGGAAGAGGCGGGGTTCCGCACCCTCACCTATTCCCGCGCCGCCGCGTTCGAGGCGGCGCTCAAGACGCAAAAGCCCGATGTGTGCCTTGTCGATCTGGGCCTGCCGGACACCGACGGGCTGGCGCTGGTGCACCGTCTGGCGCTGGAACAGGGGGCCATCGTCATCATCATCTCGGGCCGTGCGCAGGTACAGGACCGGGTGACGGGGCTTGAACTGGGGGCCGACGACTACATCATCAAACCGTTCGACCCGGCCGAGGTCGTGGCCCGCATCCGGGTGCGCCTGCGCGGCAACAAGGCGACCCAGGAAACGGGCCGCATCGCCCGCTTCAACGGCTGGACCGCGTCATTCGACAGCTACACGCTGATCGACGCCGATGGCACGGAAACCCCGTTCTCCCACGCCGAGGGCGAAGTGCTGCGCCTGTTTCTCGACGCGCCCAAGCGGTTGATCTCCCGCGCGCAAATGCAGGAAATGCTGGGCGGGGCGGCAGGCGACAGCTTTGATCGCGCCATGGATGTGCGCATCAGCCGACTGCGCACCAAGCTGCGCGAAGACCCCAAGAACCCCAGGCTGATCAAGACGATATACGGTGCGGGTTACATATTCCTCGGCGATGTGGCGTGGACGTGAACCCCATGCTGGCCACCCTGCTCTACCGCGACTGCGCCCGGACCCGTTTCTACCGGGTGGAGATTGCCCAGAACCTTTTTGCCGAGGCATCCGTCATCATCGAATGGGGGCTGCGGGGCGGACGCCCCAATCGCCGGATCGCCTGCTACAATGACCTGCGCGCCGCTTCCCGCGCCGCCGACCGGTACCGCAACCGCGCGCTGAGGCGGGGCTACACCCGCTGTGACGAAATTCCGGCGGCCCGGGCCAGCACCTGAAGCCCCGCAACCAGGTCGGCTTCGTCCGTGTCCTCCTCGAAGGCATGGCTGATCCCGCCGATGGACGGCACGAACAGCATCGCTACAGGCATAAGGCGGGCCACGTTGGTGGCGTCGTGCAGGGCACCCGACGGCATCCGCCGCCAGCGCCCGGGCGCCACGGCCTCGGCCCCTGCCTCCAGACGCGCCCGCAGACCCGCGTCCATCGACACGGGGTCCAGCCCAAGGAGCGGCCCCAATTCCACCTCTAGCTCCATCTCGTCGGCAATTTCATCCAGCGTTTCGTGAATGATCGCCTCCATCCACGCCAAACGGTCCATGTCCCCGTCCCGCCACTGCATGGAAAAGCGGACGGACCCCGGCACGATGGACGATGCATTGGGCGACAGGCTGACATGGCCGATGGTCCACACGGTCTGTGGCGTGACCACGTTGCGCAAACGGTCGTTCAGCCGGGCATTGAACGTGCTCAGCCCCTGGAACGCATCCCGACGCAGCGCCATCGGCGTGGTGCCTGCATGGTTCTGTTGCCCGCGCAACGTCACCACACGGTCGCGTATGCCTACGATATCCGTCACCACACCAATCCGCTCGCGCGCATTGTCCAGCACCGGGCCCTGTTCGATATGCAACTCGATAAAGCCGGAAAAGCGGCCCGGGTCTACATCCGGCCCCACGCGCTCCCCCAACGCGGCGCGCGCAGTGGCCAGCGTGACGCCTGCGTGATCCACCATTCCGTCGGCTTGCGCCAACGACAATCCGCCGGACCATACATTCGACCCCGTGGTCACGCCAAACCGCCCCTCCTCGTCCTGAAAGGACACGACCGACACAGGCGGCCCGCCGTGTTCGCGGCTGGCGCGCGCCACCTCCAGCGCTGCCACGACGCCGAGCGCACCATCCAGCCAGCCCCCGGTCGGCTGACTGTCGGAATGCGATCCCAACAACAGCGATGATCCCTCGACCAAACCGAACAGATTGCCCATCGCATCGCAACGCGGCTCCAACCCGGCATCCGCCATACGGGCAGCCAACCAATCCCGGGCGGCAAGATCCGGCGCGGAATAGGCCGGCCGCACCACACCCGCGCCCTGCGCCCCGAACTGACGCAACGCCCTCAGATCAGACAGAAACCGCGCAGGATCAATCACACGTAACCCTTCTTCTGACCGAAAATACCACGGGGAGTTTGAGGGGCAGCGCCCCTCATTCACATATCAAAATCGCGCACGCCGTCAGGCGTTCCTTTGGGTCACTCCGCTGCGACCCGGCCCTCGGCCGCCTCGACCCGCACGGCAGAAAACTTGAACTCCGGAATCTTGCCATATGGGTCAACCGCAGGATTGGTCAGAACGTTTGCAGCCGCCTCTACATAGGCAAAGGGAACAAAGACCATGTCGGGGGCCACCGCCCGATCCTCGCGCGCCATGATTTCGATCGATCCGCGCTTGGTGGTCAGTCGCACCATCCCGCCCGGCGGCACGCCCAGCTTGCGCAAGGTGCTGGGATGCAGCGAACAGTTCGCCTCGGGCTCGACGGCATCTAGCACTTTGGACCGACGGGTCATCGACCCGGTGTGCCAGTGCTCCAGCTGCCGCCCGGTGGTCAGGACCATGGGATAATCGGCATCCGGCACATCATCCGGCGGGATCACGGCCGCCGGGGTAAAGCGCGCCCGCCCCTCGGGACGGGGGAACCCGTCACCAAAGACAATCGGCTGGCCAGGATCCTCGGGCGTCAGCGACGGATAGGTCACTGCATTCTGCGCCTCCAACCGGTCCCAGGTGATGTTGGTGAGAGAGGCCATAAGCTGCCCCATCTCGCCGAACACGTCGCGGGGGTGCCGGTATGTCCACGGCAGGCCACAGCGTTTGGCCAGTTCATTGGTGATCCACCAGTCCTCGCGCGCATCGCCCGGCGGCGACACGGCAGGGCGGCCCATCTGCACCTGCCGGTTGGTGTTGGTCACCGTGCCCGACTTCTCGGCAAAGGCGGACGCCGGCAGGATAACGTCGGCGTAGTTCGCCGTCTCGGTCAGGAAGATGTCCTGCACCACCAGGTGATCCAGTTTGGCCAGCGCAGCGCGCGCATGGTCCACATCCGGGTCCGACATGGCCGGGTTCTCGCCCAGCACATACATCGCCCTGATATCGCCGTCATGGACCGCATCCATGATCTCGGTCACGGTCAGGCCCTTCTGGTTCGAAAAATCGCCCGATCCCCAAACCTCGGCAAAGGCCGAGCGGACACCGTCATCGGTCACCGGCTGGTAATCGGGCAGGAACATCGGGATCAGACCCGCATCGGACGCGCCCTGCACGTTGTTCTGGCCCCGCAACGGGTGCAGCCCGGTGCCCGGGCGTCCCACGTGGCCGGTCATCAGCGCAAGCGAGATCAGGCAACGGGAGTTGTCGGTGCCGTGGATATGCTGACTGACCCCCATACCCCAGAAAATCATCCCCGCCTTGGCCCCGGCAAAGGTGCGGGCCACGTCACGCAGCACTTCGGCATCAATACCGCAATGGGCACTCATCTTCTCGGGCGTAAAGGTCTTGAGGTGGGCTTTCTCGATCTCCCAGTTCTCGGTATAGGCCTCGATATACTGCTGATCATACAGACCTTCCTCGACGATGGTGTGCATGATCGCGTTCAGCATCGACACATCCGCACCGGGCCGGAATTGCAGCATGTGGGACGCAAAGCGTTTCAGCGCCTGCCCGCGCGGGTCCATGACGATCAGTTTACCGCCGCGCTTGGTGAACTGCTTGAAATAGGTCGCGGCGACGGGATGGTTCTCGATCGGGTTGGCGCCGATGACGATGGCGACGTCGGCATTCTCGATCTCGTTGAAGGTCGCCGTGACCGCGCCCGAGCCGACGTTCTCCATCAACGCCGCCACCGACGACGCGTGACACAGACGCGTGCAGTGATCGACATTGTTGTGGCCAAAGCCCTGACGGATGAACTTCTGGAAAAGATACGCCTCTTCGTTGGTACATTTGGCACTGCCAAAACCAGCCACCTCGCGACCGCGGCCCTTCAGGCCCCGTGCGGCCACATCAAGCGCCTCGTCCCACGTCGCTTCGCGGAAGTGGGTGGACCAGTTGCCCGGATCCACGTTCAGGCCCTTGGCAGGCGCATCGTCGCGCCGGATCAACGGTTTCGTCAGGCGATGATCGTGGTGGATGTAGTCAAAGCCAAACCGCCCCTTGACGCAAAGCCGCCCCTCGTTCGCGGGGCCATTGATGCCCTCGACATACTTGACCCGGCCATCCTTGACCTTGAGCGACACCTGGCAGCCCACACCGCAGAACGGGCAAATGCTGTCCACCTCGCTGTCGTAATCCTTGCTGTCACCGACCTGCGCATCGTCCACAACCGTCGCAGGCATCAACGCCCCGGTCGGACAGGCCTGCACGCATTCGCCGCAGGCGACACAGGTGCTGTCGCCCATCGGGTCGGCAAAATCGAAGGTGGGATAGGAATCATGCCCCCGCCCTGCCATGCCGATCACATCGTTGACCTGCACCTCGCGGCAGGCGCGCACGCACAGCCCACACTGGATGCAGGCATCCAGGTTGACGGACATGGCGACATGGCTGTCATCCAGCAGCGGTATGCGGCCCTCTTCCAGCTTGGGAAAACGGCTTTCGGTGACGCCGTTGGCCGCGGCCATGTCCCACAGATGGGCGGACTTGTCGTGGGCCTCGGCGCGGGCGGGCTGGTCGGCCACCAGCATCTCGACCACCATCTTGCGGGCACTTTCGGCGCGGGCGGAATTGGTGGTGACGACCATGCCATCGACAGGTTCACGAATACAGGACGCGGCCAGGGTCCGCTCGCCCTCGATCTCGACCATGCAGGCACGGCAGTTGCCATCCGGGCGGTAACCGGGGGCGGGCTTGTGGCACAGATGCGGAATGACCAGGCCTCGGCCATGGGCCACCTCCCAGATGGTCATGCCCGGTTCGGCCTGCACCTGCGCGCCATCCAGCGTGAATGTCACCTTGTCCGTCATTGCGGCAAACTCCCTGATCTGCGGCAGACACTAACCCCACGACGGACCATGGGGGACTCCCATTCCCGACACCGCGCACCGGTTTTGCGTCCCGCGTGTTTCCGATCATGCACGCGCCGTGCGCAATCGGGTTCCCGTCGGCAAACGACGGCATGTGTTCTTCGTGGCGACGGCCGCGCCATCGGGCCGAGTGAACCTGTCGCCCAAGGGGACGACACCCCGCGCATACGCGACGACACCCACCTGCGCTGGCTCAGCCTGTCGGGCAGCGGCAATGAAACCGCCGGACACATCCGGGAACCCAGCCGCATCACCATGATGTTTTGCGCCTTCGAGGGCGACGCGCCTATCCGGCAGCCTTACGGCACCGCACAGGTCCTGCACCCCCGCGATACGGACAGGAAGCTGCGACGCCGATATGGGTCCCTACGGCGAAACAGACGGCTGCTTCCGCCAAAACAGCCAGACCATCGACAGCTCCCACACCGCGACGTTCAGGGACTGACTGCCCCGTCTCTGTCCCGAAAAAATCCCCGCCGGAGGCTCCGGTGCTTTCCACCATGCCTGCCCTGCCCTAGAACAGCACCAACAGCAGTCACAGGCACCTCATGTCCCACATCACGCTTATTCGCCACGGTCAGGCCAACACCCATGCCAAGGATGAGGCCAGCTATGACCGGCTCAGCGATCTCGGCCACCAGCAGGCGGCGTGGTTGGGCGCGCATCTGCGCGACACGCGCAATCAGCATGCGCGGCTTTATACCGGCACCCTGACCCGGCACATCGAAACCGCCGACAGCATGGCGACCGGGCTGACCGCGACCCGCGACGACCGTCTGAACGAGCTGGAATATTTCACAATGGCCAAGGCGCTCGAGGCTGAACACGGCATCATTGCACCTGCCGCCCCATCCGAGTTCGTCGCTCATTTCCCGGTTGTTCTGCAACACTGGCTCGAGGACAAGCTCGAAGGCGCGCCAGAGCGGTTTCACCGGTTCGAGGAACGCATCCGCGACGCGCTGTCGGACATCTCGCGCGGTGACGGGCCTGCGCTGGTCGTCACGTCCGGCGGCGTCATCGCGATGGCGATGCGGCAGCATCTGTCGCTGGACATCCCGACCATGGCCAATATCGGACTGGCGATCATGAACAGCTCGATGCACCGGCTGCATCCGATCGGGGGCACCTGGGCACCGGTGATGTTCAACGCCGTACCGCATCTCGAACACCCCGACCGGCACCACGCCCAAACCCATGTCTGAGGCCGAACGATGAAGCTGCACTTTGCCCCGGGAACGATTTCTGTCGCCGTGTCCATTGCACTGGAAGAGGCAGGGCTGGCGTACGACGTGCAGCACGTCGATTTCCGCACAGGCGAACAGACCGGCGCAGCCTATGCCGCAATCAACCCCAAGGGCCGCGTGCCGGCGCTGGAAACCGACGGCATGATCCTGACCGAAACCGGCGCGATCCTCGACTATATCGCGACCAAAGCCCCGGACCTGTTGCCCGCCGACCCGTTGCAGGCGGCAGAGGCGCGCAGCGTGATGTATTACCTCGCCTCGACCATGCATGTGAACCATGCCCACAAGATGCGCGGCACCCGCTGGGCGGACAAACCCGAAAGCCATGCAGACATGGCGGCCAAGGTGCCGGAAACGATGACAGCCTCGGCCCGGTTCATCGAGGACCATGCCCTGTCCGGTCCCTACATCCTTGGCGACGTACCGGGCATCGCCGACTGCTACCTGTACCTGGTATGTACGTGGCTGCCGGGGGACGGCGTGGATCTGGCCGCGTTCCCCAAGATCACCCGCTTCATTCGAATGATGGAGGCCCGGCCATCGGTGCAGACCGTCCGCGCCAGGGGAATGCTGCGATGACACATCTCTGGGTCCGCGCCGAACAGCGTAACAACGAAGACCGCGTGGGCCTGACCCCCGAAGGTACCGCGAAACTGGTTTCCGCAGGCATCACTGTTACGGTCGAGGACAGCCCCACCCGCTGCATCCCCGTCGACCGCTATATCGCGGCCGGGGCCACCATCGCGCCCATGGGCAGTTGGCCGGACGCACCCGCAGCCGCCATCGTCTTCGGCCTCAAGGAACTGCCCGAAGACGGCACGCCCCTGCGACATCGGCACATCATGTTCGGCCACGCCTACAAGGGGCAGCCGGCGGGCCTGCGCCTGCTGCAACGGTTCCGGGCCGGGGGTGGCGCGCTCTACGATCTCGAATACCTCGTGGACAAGGACGGCCGCCGCGTGGCGGCGTTCGGATACTGGGCGGGCTATGCCGGAGCGGCTGTAGCGCTCAAATGCTGGGTTGCCCAGCAAAGGGGCCAGATCGCGGGGCCCGTGTCCGCCTATCCCAGTTCCAGCCACCTGTTGGCCGATCTGCAATCGGACCTGGTGGGCACCGGCACGCACCGGCCCACGGCCCTGATCATCGGCGCGCTGGGGCGGGTGGGAAGGGGCGCGGCAGACCTGTGCACCGCCATGGGCGTGCCCACGACCCGCTGGGACATGGCCGAAACCGCCCATGGCGGTCCGTTCCCGCAGGTGCTGGCCCATGACCTGTTCTTCAACTGCATCCTTGCCCGGCCCGGTACACCGGTCTTCGTGCCTGCCGACACGCCGCACCGGGCGCGCAAGCTCAGTGTCATCGGCGACATCGCCTGTGATCCAGACAGCGACTTTTCACCCATCAGGGTCTATGACCGCACCACCACGTGGGATGCGCCCGCGCTGCGGGTACATGACACGCCACCACTTGACGTGACGGCCATCGACAACTTGCCGTCCATGTTGCCCTTGGAGAGTTCGGAAGACTACGCCGAACAACTGCTGCCCAGCCTGCTCGGGCTGGCGGACCTGCAAAGCGGCGTCTGGGCGCGCGCCAGGATGACGTTTGATACAGCCCTGTCCCGGCTCTAGAAACACCTCCCGTAAGGCGCACCTGTGGTGCGCCCCCGCTTCAGAAGAACGCCTCTTCGTCGTCGCGCAAGGAGATACCAAGCGCATCCATCCCGCCCTCGATATGGTCAGTGAAATGCGGTGTCCCCAGCAGGTAGTCGGCGCATGGGGTGGTGGCTTCGGCCTCGGCCGTGCTCTTCGCTTCTTCCCAGTCCTGCGCGTCAAACGCGCCGCGTCCGATCCACATGATGGCGACCAGTTCGGCCTGCTCGTCCGTGTCGAGACGGTCCACGATGCCGCGCAACTCGGGCTCCGCCCGGTCGATCTCGCGGCCCATCAGGACAATCTGGGCCAGCACGCCCCTGTCGATCTCCAGTTCCATGATTCTGGTCCTCCTGTGCCCTACACTGGCGTGGGACGGACCGGCGCACCTTGATCCTGCTCAAATAGAAAGCCGCGATGCTTGGATCAGGCAAAGATCCGGTAATACAGCCAATCAGGCAGAAACTGCGACGCCCGGAAGAGCAGGGAAAAGAGCGTCGGAAAGCTCTTCTTGAACGCGTCCGAATGCATCAGTTCGTACATCTCGCGCGCCGCGTCATCGGGTTCCATGATGAACGGCATTTTGAAGTCGTTCTTGTCTGTCAGCTGGGTCTTGATGAAGCCGGGGTTGGCGACCTGCACCTTGATGCCTGTGCCGCGCAGATCGGCATACATGCATTCGGCCAGCGACATGGTTGCTGCCTTTGACGCGGTATAGCCGATGCTGCCCGGCAGGCCCCGGAACCCGGTCAGGGACGAGGTGATGACGATATGGCCCGCGTCACGTTCGACAAACTTGGGAACGACCTGCCCAAGCACCCGCATGAAGCCGGTAAAATTCACGTCCGCCATCGCGGTGGCCTTGTCCGCGTCCCAGTTGCGCGCGGAAAAGGGCCAATAAACTCCCGCCAGCAGCACCAGACCGTCGATCCCGCCCACGGCGTCGGCGGCCGCCTTGACGCTGGCGTCATCGGCAATGTCAATCGTTTGATAGCTTGCCGGACCCGGCAATGCGTCGACCAGCTCTTTCAGCTTGTCCTCGGTCCGCGAGGATACGATGACCTCGACGCCCGCACGGCTCATGTGATGGGCCAAGGCCCGGCCCAGGCCGTCACCGGCCCCGACCAGCCAATACCGTTTGCCCACCATGTTCGCGCTGGTCATGCCGCCTTTTTCACCTCGTCGGTATTTGCCGGGCGCATGGTCGCGACCAGTTCGGCCACCTTGATCCCGTATTTGCGGAATTGCGACCGGTTCACGATCGTGCCGTTGGGGGCAAGATACATCCAGTCCACGGTGTCCAGCACATGCCCACCGGCATCTTCGGGCAGGCGGAACCGGTAGTTCAGGCGCACGGCGCTGCCCATCTGGTGCCCCGTGCCCTCGCCCACGACATCGTCGGCCAGCGCCTTGATCGACCCGTCATTGCCCAGCGTCAGATGCCATGCCCGCGTCTGCTGCGAACCGTCGGCATAGGTGAACACCTCGTCCATGACGCCGGTGTTGCCTTCCCAGCGGCAATCGAACTCGCCCACAAAACGCGACGACACGCGCCCTGTCGGCCCATAGATCACGCCCTCGCAGATGATTGGACCGTTCAGGTGCGTGCGCAGATCGAACATGGTGCTGCCCTCGGCATAATCCTCGGGGCGTTGCGCCAGGAAATCGGCGTAGCGCCCACGCGTCCAGAACAGGATCAGCACAAAGGCAGCGCCCAACAGGGCATAGATCAGTCCGTCCATCTCAGGTCTCCTTCAGATCGGTGGTCGCCAACAGGACGATCGCCACCACTTTGAGGCCACAAGGCACCGCTGCATAAAGCAGCGTGAGAAGCATCAGCGCTTCGGGCGGATTGCTGGCCGATGCGCTGTCGAACCCGGCCCGCTCCAACGCAGGCAAAAGGGTCACCGCGGCAAAGGCCAACGTGAATTTCGAAACAAACGCCCACAGGCCGAACCCTTCGGCGGCCGATGGGCTGATCCGGGCCATGCGCGTTGCGAACACGGCCGGCAGCAGGGTCAGGTCGGCCCCCAACGTGGCCCCCGACAACGCACAGATGATGGCAAAGACGGCCCAGTCGCCGGGACCCAGCAACATGGCCCCGCCAAAGGCTGCAATGGCCAGCACCATGGCGCTCAGCAACACGGGCTTGACGCCGTATCGTTCGGCCAGCGTGCCCCAGACCGGCGCTGCGACTGCAGCGCAAAGGAAAAACAGGAGCAGCAGCGGCCCTTCGAACCCGGGCGCCTGCAAGCGGCTTTCCACAAAGAAAAGGAACAAGGTCGAACTGACGGCCACGGGGGCCGCGTTGACCATGGCGATCAGCAGCAAACGGCGCGCAAGCGGATCACCGACGACCGCGCGGAGGCCGACGGACGGGGCCAGCCCCTCGGTCATCCACTCGCCGCGCATCATCACCACGGCGACCAGCGCCATGACGGCAAACCCGACGGCAAACCCGGCAAAGGGTGCACCCAGAAACGCGCCCAGCATTACTGGCGCGATGGCGGCCAAACAGACACCCAGCAGCGCGCCTGTCTCGCGCCAGCGGGCCAGGCGCAGGTGGCCTTGGCCCGAAAGTTGGTCCGCCTTGACCACGCCCTGGGCATAGAAATTGATCGTCAGGAAACTGAAGGCGGAGAACACACCCGTCAGCATCAGCGCGAACCAGATCAGCGGCGGCAGCAGCGGCGGGATCGCGAACAGGCCCAGCATCGACAGGGCCATCACGGCACAGCCGATCAGCACCATGGTGCCGCGACGGCTGCGCAAGGCCTCGCTCATCCGGCCAAACAGCGGATCCTGCACCACATCCAGCAGGCGCAGGCCAAACAGGACTGCCCCCAGCGCTGCCAGCGACACGCCGTATTCGTCCACATAGAACTTGGGCGCATGGATATAAATCGGTAGCCCCGCCGCACTGAGAAGCGCGGCGAACACAGCATAGGCCGGAAGCCGTTGGGGCAAGGCATTGGTGTTGCTCACCGCGACACCTCTTCCGTTGGGGGCAAGGGGCGCGCGCGATATGTTGCCCGCTTCCACCACAGCTTGACCGCCTGCCAGTGGATCAGCGCCAGCACGCGCCGCGATCCGAACGGGCGGCGCAGCACCGCGTGCAGGATCGACCGATTGGTCAGGGCCTTGCGCCGTCCGGTCAAGGTGGCGATCAGACCGCCGGATCCGTCGCGGCTGTAATCGATCCAGATGCCGATGCGGTCATCACGGATATCAAAGCGGAACTCGTACCCGCCCTCGATGGGTTGGAAGGGAGACACGTGAAAAATCTTCCGCGCACGCATCCGGTCATCGGCCCGGATCGGGCGCAGGTCGGGGTGATGCACCAAATAGCTGTGGCGGTCGCCAAAGGTGTTCGTCACCTCGGCAATGACGGCAATCAAATCGCCATCGGTCCGGCGGCACAGCCAGAAACTGACCGGGTTGAACACGTGGCCCATCACCTTGGGTTGCGCCAGCAACTCGATTTGCGCAACACCGGCGATCTGATGCGCCTGCAACACGTCGCGAACCCACGCGGCACCGCGCCCATCACCGGGCGCGCCACCGTGATCGACGTCGTCCACCGCTGTCACGCCGCGCCCGTTCCGGCGGAACAGGCCGGGTGTCTTCAACGATGCCTCGGCATCCAGCAGCACGTAGTCTATCGAGTAGCGAAAAGCGTTTTCGATTGCGCCTTTCCGCCCATGATAGGTCTGGCCCGCGATATGATCGACGGTTGCCGTCATTCCGCAGCCAATTGCATTGCGGCATCCCGGGTCAGCATGGCATGAGCCACGTCAACCGCGCTGGAATAGCCGTCTTCGTGGAAACCATGGCGCATCCATGCGCCGCAGAACCACGTGGCGTTGGCCCCGTTCATGGCCCGCGCGGTGTCCTGCGCGGCCAGCGCTTCGAGGTCGTAGACCGGATGCCGGAGCGTGGTCTGATCGTAAATCATGTCTTCGCGGATCGTGCGCTTGGTGTTCAATGTCACGAAATGGGGATCGTCCATCGGCACGGGCTGCAACGAGTTGATCCAATATGTCAGGTCGATGCGGTCGGACTGTGACGTGGCATCCTCGGTATAGACCCAGCTGGACCAGACCTGCCGCCGTTCGGGCATGATGCTTTCGTCGCGGTGCAGAACGATGTCGTTTGGCTGGTACTTGATGGCACCCAGCATCGTCTGCTCGACCCCCGTGGGATCGGCCAGCAGGCGCAGCGTGTCGTCGGAATGGGTGGCAAAGACCACCTCGTCGTAGTTTTCCCATTCACCGCCCCATGCCTTGACCTGCGCGCCGATGGCGTTGCGGCGCACGGACTGGACGGGGGACTTCAGACGAATATCGACACCGTTGCCCAGCATCGCCGCCTCAAGCCGGCGGACATATTCGACCGATCCGCCATCGACCGTATACCACTGGTGCTGGCCAGTATGGTTCAGCAGCGCGTGGTTTTCAAAGAACTGGATCATGGCGTGAGCCGGGAAATCCATGATCTTTTCGGTGGGCGTGGACCAGATCGCACCGCTGAGCGGCAGCAGATAGTAGTCGCGAAACCAGTCACCTGTTCCCATCGCCTCAAGGAACTGGGCCGTGGTGCGGGTCCGGTCGGCATTGGCGACACGCAAGGCATTCCTGTTGAAATGCAGGATGTCGCGCACCATGCGCAGGAATTTCGGATTCATAGCGTTGCGGCGTTGCGCAAACAGCGCATCAAGACTGGCCAGTCCGTATTCTAGACGCCCACCGCCGATGGACGCGCCAAAACTCATGTTGGACTTTGTGACGGGCACGTCGAGTTCGGCAAACAATTCGGCCATGCGCGGGTAGTTGGCATAGTTGAAGACCAGAAACCCGGTATCGACCGGCTGGTCGCCGCGTTTTCCTGCCATGATGGTGCGGGCATGGCCGCCCAACCGATGCTCGGCCTCGAACAGGGTAACATCATGTGAGCGTGACAACAGGTGCGCAGCTCCCATGCCAGAAATCCCGGCGCCGATCACAGCAATGCGGCGGCGGGTTGCAATCGTCGGATATTCGAATGGCATGGTCGTGAAGTGTCCCAGATCAGTGGCGTGTCGGGAAGTGTACGGACCGTGTCGCGCACTGGATGCACATTTTCCATCGTTTTTATTTTTGATCCAAATCGCTTGGGGTGGCGTAGACCAGACATGTTCGCAGGTTTAAATACAGTTGAAGCAGACGAACTTCCGCTCCGACGGGTGGTTGATACTGCGGCAACGGGGCCTGCGGCGATGCAAGACAACAGCGGAGCACGGATGATGTGGGTGGACCACATGATCCGCATCCGGGACAGACAGGATCAATCGGCATTTGCCGAGCTCTTTGCGCACTTTGCGCCACGGGTCAAAGGGTTCCTGATCAAATCCGGTGCTGATGCGTCGCTGGCCGAAGAGGTCGCGCAGGAGGTCATGGCCACCTGCTGGCACAAGGCAAAGATGTTTGACCCCGCGCGGGCGTCGGTGGCGACATGGATCTTCACCATCGCGCGGAACC
>JBCBFX010000051.1:0-28874 GCA_038527345.1 Pseudomonadota bacterium
TGGGATATCGCGGCTACGGCCTGCATCAGGCCCACGTTCGCTTCCGAAATCACCTCGGCCTGCGGCAGGCCGTAGCCGCGATATCCCATCGCGATCTTGGCGGCGAGGCGCAGGTGCGAGGTCACCATCCTGTGGGCGGATTCGGTATCCTGCTCTTCGACCCAGCGCTTGGCCAGCATGTATTCCTCTTCCGGTTCCAGCAGCGGAAACTTGCGGATTTCCTGCATGTACCGGTTCAGACCGCCCTCGGGCGTGGGTGCTGGCAGATTCGCATAATTGGCCATTGGTCCCTCCTGACATGCCCCGGATATGGTATGTTTAGGGGCTTAACATTGCATATGGGACGGCGCACACCCGTATTCAAGAGGTGGGTGTCGTCACCTGATCGATATTCGCACGTGCAGCATCGAAAGGGCAGTCGCAAGCCCGTGATCTCACGCGCATGTGCTGTTCGTTTCAATTTTCTGATAAATCGGGACGGGTTAACTGCCCGTTAATGTAAAAATCAGCGCAAAGCCGCCAACAGGGCGTCGAAGTCATCGGGCAACGGGGCCTCGAACCGCATGGCATCGCCCGTGACAGGGTGTTCAAAGCCCAGCACCGCCGCATGCAACGCCTGCCGGTCAAATGCCGCCGCCGCGGCTGTCGCCGCTTCGGACAGCGCACCACGCGGCAGCTTGCGTCGTCCGCCATAGGTCGGATCACCGACCAGCCCGTGGCCTGCGTGGGCCATGTGCACGCGGATCTGGTGGGTGCGGCCTGTTTCCAGCCAGCATTCCACCAGGCTCAGCACCGGGGGCGTTCCAAACCGCTCGACCACACGCACACGGGTTACCGCATGGCGCCCGCCCTCGAACAGCACCGCCTGGCGCTGGCGGTCGGTCTTGTGGCGGGCCAGTTGCGTGGTCAGCTTCAGCACGTTGCCCTGCTCGAACGACGCGCCGCGTACCCCGTGCAGGCGCGGATCGGCGGCGTCGGGCACACCGTAGGCCAGCGCGCGGTAATACCGTTCGACACTGTGGGCGGCAAACTGTGCCGCCAGACCCTGATGCGCCGCATCCGACTTGGCCACCACCAGCAATCCGCTGGTATCCTTGTCGATGCGGTGCACGATGCCGGGGCGTTTCATGCCGCCCACGCCCGACAACGCATCGCCGCAATGGTGCATCAGCGCGTTCACCAACGTGCCCGAGGGCGAGCCGGGCGCAGGATGCACCACCATGCCCGCAGGCTTGTTGACCACGATCAGGTCGGCATCCTCGTGCACGATGTGCAGCGGGATCGGCTCGGGCAGGATATGGCTGTCCTGAGCCTCCTCGACCGTCACGTCGATCACGGCTCCTTCGGCCACGCGGGCCTTGGGATCCAGCACCACCACGCCGTCCACCTGCACGGCACCGGCCTCCAGCAACCTGACCAAACGCGTGCGCGACAGCGCCGCGCCCTCTGGCACGTCGCGGGCAATCGCCTTATCAAGACGCTGTGGCGGCGCGTCCGCAATGACAAAGGATATGCGGTTGGACGACATCGATGCTCCTGCGGAACCGGCAAACCTGCGGTTCCTGCGCCGTTTGGTGACAGTGCTGACCGCAATCATGATCGCGGGCGTTGTAACGGTGGTGGCGCTGCTTGTCATCCGGCTGAATGCAGAGCCTGCGGCACTGCCCCTGCCCGACCGGATCACGCTGCCCGACGGGACCACCGCCACCAGCTTCACCGTGGGATCCGATTGGTACGGCATCGTCACGACAGACGACCGCATCCTGATCTATGATCAGGTAACGGGGACCTTGCGGCAGACCGTGCAAATCGACTGAAAGCCCGTCGTCCGGACCAACACGGAAAGACTGTCGGGTAAACGCGTATTGGCGCATGTCATGAGATATTGCGAGATGTGGCACCGCGCATTTGCTGCGCAAACACCCTTGCCCCACCATCGCACTGTTCGCGCTGCGAGGAAAAGTGGTACCACCGCCCCGGCTCGAACGGGGGACCTCCTGATCCACAATCAGGCGCTCTAACCAACTGAGCTACGGCGGCACTGCGGTTGGAATACGCCGCCAAAACAGCATTTGCAAGAGGGTCAGAGGCGACAAATCCACCTCTGTTCCTCCAGGTCCTGGCCAAAGGAATGGACCGCGCGGCTGTCCGTCATGCGCCAGCCGGCACGGGCATAAAGCGCACAGGCCGCCTCGTGTTCGGCGTGGGTCCAAAGCTGCATGCGTGAGTATCCGGCTGTGCGCGCGAAGCCCATGCAGGTATCCAGAAGCTTTCGGCCCAACCCCAGGCCCCGCGCCTCCGGCACCAGAAGAAACAGACGCAACTTGGCCGTGCTGTCATCCAGCCGCACACAAAAGATGGACCCCAGTCGCACATCACCGCGCTGCACAATCCAACCACGCTCACATGCCGGATCGTGATTGGCGACGAAGGCTTCAAGTATCGACCGCACCAGCGGTGCGAACGTGTCGTCAAATCCATACTCCCGGGCATAAAGTGCCCCGTGCTGCACGACCAGCCAATCCACATCCGCCGCCTCAAAGCGCCGCCGGTTGACCGCGGTCACGGTCGCGCCCTGCGCTTGCCAAAACCCGCGCCACAGGCTAGCACCACGCCCACCCCGCAGGCGGAGACCACAATGGGCATCAACAGCGAACGCGATATCGAAGCCAACATGCAAATCGGCCCCACAGACAAGGGGATGGTGCGCATCTTCGTCTCCGCACAGGGCGTCGAAATCCCAATGGATTTCGACCCGGAAGAGGCGGATGAGATCGCGGACGAGATCAAGGCCGCCGCCAAAGCCGCGCGGGCGGTTTCGGGCTAGCGCGCCCCACGGGTCGGCGGGCGGGCGCCTTTGCCGACAGGCAAACAGTGCCGCCCGACGACGTCACGGCGACCGCTTCGCGGCCATCGTGGCCAACGCTTGGGAAAACGCGGCCTTTGACATCCCTTCCGCCCATGCCCGCCGCATCAGCCCTTGCGGGCTTTCGGGGGCCAGTCCGCCCACCGGCGGGTCGGTGTCCAGGTTCGTGGGGAACGGATAACCCTCGGCACAGGCCGCAATGGCAGCCGCCATTTCCAGGTCGGAAAGCGCCACAGTCTCCAGGTGCGGATAGACCGCGCGGCACATCGCGTCGCGGTCCACCGTCTCCATCGCACGGCCAAAGGCGGACGACACCTGAAGCAGGTTTGCCATGCGGTGAATACCCGCGCTCGTGTTGGCGCCAGCGGCATGAAACAGCGCCGGATTGAAAAACAGCGCATCCCCCTTGGCCAGGGGCACCTGCACGCAGCGCGCGTCGAACACGGCCCGGATATCGGCCCGGCGAAACGCTGCGTAGCCTGGCCCGTAGGTTTGCGAAAACGGCAGCAGCTTGGTCGGCCCGCTTTCCACCGGCATATCGCAATGAGCAATCGCACCCTGCAAGGTCAGACAGGGCGACAGGCGGTGCACATGGGCCGGATAGGTCTCCGCATGTTGCGCCGTCTGAAACCCCAGGTGATAGTCCCTGTGCGCCTCCTGTGCGGCGCCGCCCGGATGCACCAGGTTCACTTGGGCCGTCATCTGGTAGTTGGGTCCCAGCCACGCCTCGCACACGGCTGCAATGGCCGGATTGCCGAAATAACGCAGGAACACCTGCGGCGCGCGCAGGCACAGCTTTTGCAGGGAATTCCAGATCCGGTCATTGGATCCGGCAGCGGCAAAGTGATCCGCGCCGCCGCCTGACGCGGCTTTTTCTTCAGCGATGATGGTGTCGTAAATCGCCGTCGCGTCATCAAGAACGGTGGTATCGGCATAGGCCCCGCGCAATGCAACGGCACCGGCGCCATCGTGCAACACGGCGGCCCATTCCGCCATCAGCGCCCGGCGCTCTTCCGGGCGGTCCAGCATCCCGGACAGGGCCGCCACGTCGTAAACGGGAATCTCCGACACGACCTCGGCCGCATGTGGACACTCTGATCCGTCGGTCACGCGATCCATGGCCTTTTCGAACGCGGCCACGTCACACTCCGCGTCGGAGTAGTATCCCGGCGCGCGCCCTGCCTGATCCTTCATCACGCCTCTCCATCTGATGTTGGCATAGCCTAGCACCGGGCCGATTGCCCAGCCAAGCGCTCTGGCCCGGATCACCATCCCAAACCGGCCGCCGGATCACGCAAGACCTGCAGGCGGCGTGCAGCGTGGGTGGCGAACTTCTGGACCATCGCCTTGCGGCGCGGGGCGGGCAGCTTGTCCTCGGGGCCCATGCGGATGATTTCTGCGTCGTAGGCATCGCCGATCATCAGCCCCGTGCCCTCGGGCAGCAAGTCCACGGGAAACTCCGCATCCACCGCCCAGAAGAAGCGGTCGCACCACTCAAGATACCCCTGCCATTTCTGGTCGGACATGAAATCGGCGCGGCTGGATTTGCACTCCACCACCCAGATCTCTCCCCTGGGCCCCAGCCCCATCACGTCGACGCGAAGACCGCGGGCCGGCACCAGTTCTTCGACCGTGACCCAGCCCAGCGAGGCCAGATGCCGCGATACACCGCGCGCCAGCAACTGGCCCGGCATCATCGCGGTGGGATCAAGTGCGGTCTGCATGGACCCAAATATGAACAAAGTGTGAACAAAAGCAAGGCCTGCACGCGCCCTGCACATCTTGCACCTTGGCGCGGACCATGCGCGCCCCTACCTTGCATCCAACGACCACGGGGGACCAGATGACCGACGACACCCGCCTGACCCAGGCCGAGGCGCGCGGCGTGCGCTACGCACGCGAGCTCGAAGGGCACCTTGGCTGGCTCGACAGCTTTTCCGGCACCGCCCTTGGGGTCCTGGCCACGGCATCCGGCATCTATACCTACCTCGGCGTGTCGTCGCTGCTGGATGAAATCGGGGCCATGTCGGTCTTTGCAGCCATCGCCTATTCCGTGGCGGTTTCGGTGGGTATCTTCGTCTTCTGGTCCTACATGATGCGGCTCTTTCCGGCCGTCCGCACGGCGCGCGCCCGCACCGGATTGCTGGCTGCGATGGGCCTTGGGTCGCTGGCCATTGTCGCCATGTCGTCCTGGCTGAACGCGGCCGCATTGGCCGGCTCGGCGGCGGTGGAACAGCACCTGGCCAAGACGGTGCAGGACTACCAGACCAGCCTTGAGCGCGCGCACGAGGTTGCGATCACCGCGCAATCGCTGGAACGGGACGTGGCCCGCGTGCGCCAGTCGTTCGAGGACCTGAGCGAACAGGAGGCCGCCGGGTCCCTGTCGGGCCTTGCCGGTCGCGGTGCCGTGTTTCGCGTGCTGCGGCAAAAGGCGGGTGAACTTGCCGGCCTCGAAGGGCAGATCAGTGCCCAGACACCGCTGGTCGAGGATGCCTTCGCCGAAGGCAACGCGATCTTGTCCCGGATGCGCGCGTTGACGGTCGAACCCGGCCCGGTCGAGGCGCGCAGCGTCGAATTTTCCGAACAGGCCGTGCGGCTGGCGGGCCTGATCACCCAGATGCGGCAACTGTCGATCGCACCGCTGGTGGAACGCGCGGCACAGGACCTTGCCGCGTCGGTCGTGTTGCCGGAACTGGACAGCCAGACCGAAGCGGGGCGCAACGACCAGGCCGCCACCATCACATCAGTCCTTGAAGTGCTGGCGCAGCGGGCCAACACGCTGGAACGCGCGGCACAGGACGTGCAGGCGCTGCAACCGGCGGCCGATGTCACCTATACCCCGATTTCCAGCGCCGATGCCGTGATCCTGTATGCCCGAAACTTCGTGCCCAGTTGGGCCGGCGCCATCGCCATCGACCTGCTGCCTGCCGTGCTGGTTTTCATCCTGGCCATCACCCAGGGGGCCATCCGCGGCGGACGCGAAGGCGCGGGTGTCGAAGACACCATGACGCTGGCCGAATTGCGCGCCGCGATGTCCGCCATACGCGATGTCGAACAGGCCATGAACGACATGCCCGACAACGTGGTTGCGCCAGCGCCGGAACGGCCCAAACCACGCCCCGCCGCGGAATGAAGACGTGGGGCAAGAACCCGGTCGCGCGCATCCTGTCGGGTGTGCTGATCTTCCAGCTGGGGCTCGGGGTGTTGCTGATCCTCGGCGACATGCAGGGCCTGCGCCTGCCGACTCTGGGTCCCGACGCCCCGCGCCTGACCGAACCCGTGCGCCCCGGGGACCAGCGCCGCGTGTTCCGCCCCGACCGCGACCGACCCAACGTGCAGCCGCTGCGCGATCCGGGGCAGCTGCCCGAACGGTTGGTGCTGACACGCAACGATGGCACGACCTACCGGCTCGAAGGCGCGATCGAGGCGGGCGACGCCGACCGGATCATCGCACAGTTGGGCACCTCCGAACCCGAACCAAAGGTTCTGATCCTGCAATCGCCCGGTGGGTCCGTACACGACGCGCTGGTGCTGGGACGGCACATCCGGGCGCAAGGGATGCAGACGCAGATGCTGGCGGGCGAATTCTGCTACTCCGCCTGCCCCTATCTGCTGGCCGCAGGTACGGCGCGAGACATCGATTCGGACGCGTCAGTCGGTGTGCACCAGCACTATTTCGGTGAAAACACCCTGCTGCCCGCGGCCTTTGCGGTCGAGGATATCCAGCGCGGCCAGGGCGAAGTGATGACCTATCTGGACGAGATGGGGATCGACCCGCTGGTGATGACACATGCGCTGTCGACACCGCCCGACCAGATCTATGTGCTGCTGCCGACGGAATTGGAGCGATACGGGTTTCTGAAAAGGCAGGAGTGACGCTGCCTTCTTCCGTGATGCGCGTTGCTTCTTGCAATTCGTCCAGTGCTGGCAAATATCACGCCCCAAGATTGGCATCAGCATGGTCTTTTACTGTGATCTCGATATGTGATGTTTTCATTTCGAATTCAGGTTTCATTCCGATTCAATCAAATAGAACAAGTATTTCGCTGCCGAGCGCGGTCTGCCTATCAAAGGCAATTTGATCCCGGCGAATTCGCGATCACAGTCGTTGACGCACGCGGTCAGTGTCGGATGAGCCGCCTGGGATTCCAGACCAGCCCGCGTGCCAATTCCTGACTATTCGCACCCTTTCGTCCTTGGTGGTGTTCGGCATCTGCCGGAACGCATGCAATCCGGCCAGACCACAAGACGATATACCGGCAAGGGAATACACGTGTCGGGATACGCTCGACACAAGGATTGCGCCCCAAGACCGAATGAGCGCTGACATATTGGCAGGGAACGTCGGTCGTCGGATTTCAGCGAGGGGGGTTCAACCGGGAATTGAAACTCTGGCTCCTCAATTGACCGAACGCCAAACAAGGTTAATAATGGCGATACTTCCTACGTTCTTTTGTGGCGCGCTCGGGTATTCACGCCGCGCATAGCGAGATGGTATTTTTTTGGGGGACATTACGATGATTGGCTTGAAGAGACTGAACAGGACCGCACTGGCCTGTATCGCGGCAGTTGGAATGTTTGTTGGTACGGCGGTCAGCGCGTCTACGGTGACATTCGATTTCTCGGGAACCGGTGGCAACACCGGGTCTACCACGGCGAATTACCTGCAGGGTGGGATCAATCTCGACGTCGTTTCGACCGGCGGCAATATCACCATCGGCGGAAACGGTCTGGGTGTTTCAGGAACGCCGAATCGCGGGCGCTTGGGTGTCGGCGAAATGTTGAGCTTTACCTTCTCCCCGGCGGTCAAATTGCTGACCTCGATCGTCTTCGAAGCCGGGAACGGCACCGACACCGTACGGATCCGCGACGGCAGCGGTACAGTTCTGACGAGCTTTGTGGTCAACAATGCCCCGGGCCTGTTTACGCAGGACCTGTCGGCTCTCAACCTGACCGCGAGCACGTATCTGTTCGACGTGACGTCCTCGTCGGGATCGCGCCAAGGGGTGCGGATCGCAGGTCTTGAGGTTGCAGCCGTCCCATTGCCAGCCTCTGGCCTCTTGCTCATCGCAGGCTTGGGCGGCCTCGCGGCCATGCGCCGACGCAGAGCCGCCGCCTAGTCACCAGGCACGGAAATCGCAAACAAAGGCGCCCCCGGGGCGCCTTTTTCATTGGACCTTTCGAAACGAGGTACAGGGAAATGCGCGTCCCGCGGTGGCCGCGGCATTCACTCTTTGCATGTGCATTCACGGATCCGGCCCTGTTGACATAATACAAAAAGGTATCATATAAAATGAAACCAAATGGAATCATTTAAGGGTCAAGCCCCATGAAACCCCCTCTTCTTGCCGCGCTGCTCGTTGCCAGCCCCGCGGTGGCGGAAAATGTGATCACGCTGACACCACAAGATGCGCTGCAATGGGAAGCCACGCCAGATGGCGTCGCCTTTGCGGCCCTCTCCGGCGACCGCTGGACGGAAAGCTATTTCGCGATGGTCAAGCTGCCCGCAGGCACGATCAGCCCGCCCCACGTAAAGACATCCAAAATGTACGGCTTGATGATCGAGGGTGAGATGACGCACGCCCCCCTCGGGACCGCAACAACCACAAGCGTCGGCCCCGGCGGCTATTACGAAGTACCCGCGGGACTGCCCCATGTCAGCGCCTGCGTGTCGGCCACGCCGTGCGCTACCATGCTGCACCAGGACGGCGCATTCGATTTCCTGCCGGTGACCCGATGACGGACCGCACGCAAAGCGCCTTTCGGGCTCTGGCCGATCCGACGCGGCGGGACATCCTGCGCATGCTGCGCGGAAACGAGATGACAATCGCACAGGTGTCCGACCGGTTCGAGATGACACGGGCGGCGGTGAAAAAACACCTGACCGTGCTCAGCGACGGCGGCCTGATCACGGTCGAAACACGGGGCCGCGAACGCATCAACCGGCTCGACCCGCAGGGTCTCGCCCCGATCTTCGACTGGCTCGAATTCTTCGACCGCTTCTGGGACGACGCACTTGCCGACCTCAAATCCAGCATTGAAAGGGACGTCCAATGACCGACACCACGCTGCGCAAAACCATTTTTCTCGACGCGCCCCGGCAGATGGTCTGGGAATACCTGACCAAACCCGAACACCTGGCCAAATGGTTCCACAGACCCAAGGCACCGCTCGCGGCCGGGCAAAAGATGGAGATGTTCGGAACCAGCACCGGCGACCGCCTGATGTGGGGCGAGGTGCGTGAAGCCCGCGCGCCCGACTACCTTGAATACACGTTCACCATCGCCCCGATGGGCGACGCGGTCAGTACCGTCAAATGGACGCTCGACGACGTGCCCGGTGGCACCAGACTGCGCCTTGAGCATTCCGGCCTGCCGGTGGGCGCCGCGGCATTCGGCCTGACGCTCGCGCTCGACGAAGGCTGGGACAAGCACCTGCAACGCCTGCGGGACCACATCCAACAGGACGACGACTGATGGACTATTGCGCCACGATCAACGTGCCCCTGCCGCCCGAAGAGGCCGCGCGCCGCATCCCGGACGACCTGGAACAGTGGTGGTCCACCCGGGTGGACCGACATCCAACGGGGTTCACTGTCCGGTTCAACAACAGCCACGCAACCTTTGGCATCGATCCAGGTGCCACGACGCAGCGCTTCGTCTGGACCTGCACGGACGCCCACATGATCATCGAGGGCGTCACCGACGCCACCGAATGGACCGGCACACGGCTGATATGGCGGATCGCACCGGCCCAGGTGGGCAGCACGGTCACGCTCAGGCACAAGGGGCTGACGCCGCAGATCGCCTGCTATGATGTCTGCACACGCGGCTGGCAGCACTTCTTCGAAGGAAGCCTGCGCAACCACCTCAGCGGCGCCCCCGCCACGCCCGAAACCGGCACCCCTGCGGCATGATGTATCGCTGCGGCAACAATCGCGACACGTATATCCGTCCGAAACCAGGCCAGACCCCATGCAGGACAACGCCGGCACGCCCCGTCTCTGTCCCCGAAAAATCCCCCCCGGAGGGTCGGTCTGCCACAAACCCGCCCATCGCACGACTTGTCGCCACGCCCGCCGCATCCTATGTGGGGTGTTGGCGGGTTCTGCCCTTCTCGTGACAGGTTGCATTCCGGTGGCCTTAAGCAATTCCGAGGGAGCTGGCTCTGTGCGGATCCTGGTCCGTTTACCTGGCGCCCACCTGTATATACAGGTCCTCGGGAATGAGAGAACCGCACGGCCGTGGTGGTCCCGCCGCATTGCATTCCTGCACAGCACCGGTTCGGTGGCGCGAATTGCGCAACAGGTCCGCACACCTATCTTTGCCGCAATGCAAAGTTGACAGGAGACGCCCATGTCCCTCAGACCCACATTGGAAATCCGCCCGGCACAGCCGACGATGGAAGGCGCAGGCGTGCACCTGCACCGCGCTTTCGGCTTTCAGGACCCGACAGAACTGGACCCGTTCCTGCTGTTCGACGATTTCCGCAACGATGTCCCGGAACATTACGCCAAGGGCTTTCCCTGGCATCCCCACCGGGGGATCGAAACCATCACCTACGTGCTCGAAGGCACGGTCGAACACAGTGACTCGCTGGGCAATTCCGGTACGCTGGGCGCGGGGTCGGTGCAATGGATGACGGCCGGATCCGGAATCCTGCACCAGGAAATGCCGCACGGCAACGACCGTGGCCAGATGCATGGCTTCCAGCTTTGGGGCAACCTGCCGGCAGACCAGAAAATGACCGCGCCGCGCTACCAGGACATCCAGGGCGCGGACATCCCCGAGGTGATCGATGACGACGGCACGAAGGTGCGCGTGATCACCGGAGAATTCTGGGGCCGCAAGGGCCCCGTCGACGGCATCGCCGCCGATCCGCAATACCTTGATATCTCGGTCCCTGCGGGCGTGAAAAAGACATTTCGGGTCGACACGTACCGCCGCGCCTTTGCCTATGTCTTCGGCGGTTCCGGGGCCTTTGCCGACGCGTCCGACCCCTCAGGTGTGCTGTTGGAAAAGGAAGTGGCGGGGCAAGAGGTCAACATCCGCGATCTTTCGGGCGACAGGACCCTGATCCGCTTCGGCACCGGGGACGAGGTCACGGTACAGGCCGGGCCGGACGGGATCCGGTTTCTTCTGATCTCTGGCGCGCCGATTGACGAACCCGTCGCATGGCACGGACCCATCGTGATGAACACGCAAGAGGAACTGATGCAGGCCATGCGCGATCTGCGCAACGGCACGTTTATCAGGCCGGCGCACTAAGGGCGCGCCTGCCTGCGCAGATGTGCATTGGGTCGGTGGGCGGGCGCTTTTGACCGCCAGGTCAAACAGAGCCGCCCGCCGACAGCATCCGGCGCACCATGTTCCAGTACATGTCCTGCACATCCCGCAGGCTCAACCGCCCCTCCGCGCTGAACCACGTGTTCACTCCGGTCAGCATCGCGATGACGGCCATGGCCGCCACCTTGGGATCGGCAACGACAAGGGACCCGTCGGCCACGCCCGCGCGCAGGATGTCTTCCAGCACGGTTTCGTAGCCACGCCGCAACCCTTCGATCTGCGCGAAATTCGAAGGCTCGAGGTTGCGCAACTCCATATAGGCGATGAACACCGCGTCGGGCCTGTCATGGTGAAAGGCAATGTGGAAACGAACGAAATCTTCGAGCCGCTGCAAAGGCGCGCCCGACAACGCCCCCTCGACCGCATCCAGCAGTTCAACCATGTGGTCCTGCATCAAGTCGAACAGCAGGCTCTGCTTGTCGGGAATGTAATTGTAAAGCGCACCGGCCTGCACCCCCACCTCGCCCGCGATCTGGCGCATGGAGACTGCGGCATAGCCATGGCGCGCAAACAATTTCAGCGCCGCGGCCCGCACACGCGGGCCGGTGATGTCGGAATGGGATCCCTGGGTCCGTGCCATGGCAGGGATTTAACTGAACAATCGTTCAAAACCAAGCGGCGCTTGCGCAGATCGCGGCAATCGGGCATCACCGATGCAACACCCGACCGGAGACCCCATGCGCGCTGCCCTTGCCCTGATCATCCTGCTGGCCGGCTGCACGGAATTCCCCGCGCTTGACGGCACCATCCCACCGCAGGCCGAAGCCGCGGATTTCCCTGAACTTGTCCCGCTCGCCCCCCTGCTCGCCACGCGGCGCAATCTGGGTACGGATGCACAGGCCACCACCCGATCGCTGGAAGCGCGCATTGCGAACCTTCAGGCGCGCGCCCGCGCGCTCCAAGGCCGACCGGTTCTCGATAGCAACACCCGCGCCCGCCTGCGCGGCGCAATCGGCTGACGCGCGAAAAAGGCCCCAATTGCACCCCCGCCCCGAACCCGCTACATCGCCCGCAACATGGCACGCACCACATCGAAAGGACCGGATATGAACACGCCCTTGCGCCTAGGCATTGCGGGACTTGGCACTGTGGGCGTGGGCGTTGTGCGCATCATCCGTCAACAGGCGCAACTGCTGCAGGCGCGCACCGGGCGTGCGGTCACGATCAGCGCCGTCAGCGCCCGCAGCCGGGACAAGGACCGGGGCGTACCGCTGTCGGGCTACGCCTGGGAAGATGACCCTGTTGCGCTGGCCACACGCGAGGATGTGGATGTCTATGTCGAATTGATGGGCGGCATCGATGGTCCGGCCAAAGCCTCGGTCGAGGCGGCGATTGCCGCGGGCAAGGACGTGGTGACCGCCAACAAGGCGATGCTGGCCATCCACGGACAAGCCCTGGCCGAGGCCGCCGAAGCGGCCGGCGTATCGCTGCGGTACGAGGCCGCCGTGGCCGGGGGCATCCCGGTGATCAAGGCGCTGACCGAAGGGCTGGCCGGCAATGAAATCACGCGCATCGTCGGGGTCATGAACGGGTCCTGCAACTATATCCTGACCCGGATGGAGGATGCGGGCCTGCCTTACGCGGACGTCTTTGCCGAGGCCGACGGGCTGGGTTACCTCGAAGCCGATCCGCAGCTTGACGTGGGCGGCATAGATGCGGCGCACAAGCTGGCTATCCTGTCGGCCATCGCCTTTGGCACACGGCCCGATTTCGACGGGATCGAACTGGAAGGGATCGACCGCGTCAGCATCGACGACATCCGCCAGGCGGGCGACATGGGCTTCAAGATCAAGCTGCTGGGCGTGGCGCAGAAAACCGGGCGCGGACTGGAACAGCGGATGATGCCGTGCCTCGTGCCCGCGACCTCGCCCTTTGGGCAGTTGCAGGGCGGCACCAACATGGTTGCGATCGAAGGGGACGCCGTGGAACAGATCGTGCTGCGCGGTCCCGGCGCGGGCGAAGGCCCCACGGCTTCGGCCGTCATGGGCGATGTGTGTGACATCGCGCGCGGTCTGCAACTGCCGGTGTTCGGCCAACCGGCCAGCACGCTTGCAGCGGCGCCCCGGGCCAGATCCGTCCTGCCCGCCCCATATTACCTGCGCATGGCGCTGATGGACAAACCCGGCGCGTTGGCAAAGATTGCCACGGTGCTGGGTGATGCCGGCGTCAGCATTGACCGGATGCGCCAGACCGCCCATGACGACACCACGGCGCCCGTGTTGATCGTGACCCATGCCTGCACCCGTGCGGCACTGGACGACGCCATTGCCGCGATGGCCGGCACCGGGGTTCTGGCCTCGGATCCGGTCGTGCTGCGCATCGAATCCATTTGACCCTATAAGGACCCTCGCCATGACTTCCTCTACCGCGCAATTCCAGGATCGCATGTTGTCGCTGGGCCTCGCCCGGGTGTCCGAGGCGGCCGCGCTCGCCTCGGCCCGGCTGGTGGGTCACGGCGACGAAAAGGCGGCGGATCAGGCGGCGGTAAACGCCATGCGCGAACAGTTGAACCTGCTGGATATCGCAGGGGTCGTGGTGATCGGCGAGGGAGAACGGGACGAGGCCCCCATGCTGTTCATCGGCGAAGAGGTGGGCACCGGCAACGGCCCCGGCGTGGACATCGCGCTGGACCCTCTCGAAGGGACGACGCTGACGGCCAAGGACATGCCCAACGCGCTGACGGTGATCGCCATGGGCCCGCGCGGATCGATGTTGCATGCGCCCGATGTCTACATGGACAAGCTGGCCATCGGCCCGGGCTTTGCCCCGGACACGGTGACGCTGGACATGGACCCCGCGCAACGGGTGAATGCGCTGGCCAAGGCCAAGGGCTGTGTGCCCGGCGACATCACCGTCTGCGTGCTGGAACGGCCACGTCACGAAACCATGATTGCGGCCATCCGGGGCACCGGGGCATCGATCCGGCTGATCACCGATGGGGATGTTGCGGGCGTGATGCACTGCGCCGACCCCGACACCGGCATCGACATGTACATGGGTGAAGGCGGCGCGCCCGAGGGCGTGTTGGCCGCCGCGGCGCTGAAATGCATGGGTGGCCAGATCCATGGCCGCCTGCTGTTCCGCAACAACGATGAAAAGCGGCGCGCGGCCAAGGCGGGGATCGAGGATCTGGACCGTATCTACAGCCGCGATGACATGGTGCGCGAGGATGTGATCTTTGCCGCGACAGGCGTGACCAGCGGATCACTGTTGCAGGCCGTGCATCGCGAACCCGGCTGGCTGACCTGTGAGACCTTGCTGATGCGGTCCAAGACCGGATCGGTCCGCCGGATGAGTTACCGCACGCCTACCCATACCGTATGAGCCAGGCGCACCGGCAGGTGCGCCTTACGGGTGCCTGGCAGATCTGACGTGGCACCCCGCATCGAACGGAGTGCGTTGATTTTCTTGCCTCCGGCGGGGATATTTCTGGCCAGAAGAAGGGGCGGGTCATGGCATTTCTGGATGTGTCGCAATCGCTGACAGGGCGCGCATGGGTGGGTCCTTCGGCAGATGTTTCGCGTTTGGCCGAGGCGATGGCCCAGCAGACCGCCCTGCCCCGGCCCGTTTGCCAGGTGCTGGCGCGTCTCGGCGTACCCGTGTCCGATGCCGAGGCATATCTTGATCCCAAGCTGCGCGACCTGATGCCGGATCCGCGGTCCCTGCGCGACATGGAAGCCGCGGCGGCGCGCCTGTTGCGTGCCGTGACCGGGCGTGAGCGTGTTGCGGTTTTTGCGGATTACGACGTGGATGGCGGCGCGTCAGCCGCGCTGCTCTTGACGTGGCTACGGGAACTGGACCGGTCTGCCACGCTGTATGTCCCGGACCGGATCGACGAAGGCTATGGCCCTAACGACGCGGCCATGGCGCAGTTGGCTGCGGACCATGATCTGATCATCTGCGTGGATTGCGGAACGCTGTCGCACGGCCCGATCGCGGCCGCCAAGGGTGCGGACGTGGTGGTGCTGGATCACCATCTGGGTGGCGAGGATCTGCCCGACGCCCATGCCATTGTGAACCCCAACCGACAGGACGAGGACGGCGCGCAAGCCCATCTGTGCGCGGCCGCCGTCGTGTTCCTGGTGCTGGTCGAGGCGGGGCGGCAGATGCGGGCCGACAGGCGTGCCGGGCCTGACCTGATGGCGATGCTGGATCTTGTCGGGCTGGCCACGGTCGCGGATGTGGCCCCGTTGGTCGGTGTCAACCGGGCCTTTGTCCGGGCAGGCCTGACGGTGATGGGGCGGCGGCAGCGGCCGGGACTGGTGGCTTTGTCGGATATCGCCGGGCTGGATACGGCGCCCACGCCCTATCACCTGGGATACTTGCTGGGGCCACGCATCAATGCCGGCGGACGCATCGGGCAGGCTGATCTGGGCGCGCGATTGCTGGCGACGTGCGATCCCCACGAGGCCGCCGCCCTGGCCGAACGACTGCACACGCTGAACACCGAACGCCGCGAGATCGAGGCGCGGGTGCGGGCCGAGGCGCTGAGCCAATGCGAGGCGCGCGGCAGCGACGGGCCACTGGCCTGGGCTGTGGGCGATGGTTGGCATCCGGGCGTCGTGGGCATCGTTGCATCCCGGCTGAAGGAGGCCACTCACCGCCCTTCCATCGTGATCGGGGTCAAGGATGGCATAGGCAAGGGGTCGGGTCGGTCGGTGTCCGGCATCGATCTGGGCGCACCGATCCAGCGGCTCGCGGCCGAGGGGCTGCTGATCAAGGGCGGCGGACACAAGATGGCAGCGGGCCTGACCGTGGCCGCCGACAAGATCGAGGCGGCGATGGAACGGCTGTCGGAACTGTTGGTCCGGCAGGGCGCAGACGCGCTGGGACCCCGCGATCTGCGGCTGGACGGGATGCTTATGCCCGGGGCGGCGACGGTTGACCTGATCGACCGGATCGAGGCGGCAGGCCCGTTCGGTGCAGGTGCGCCTGCCCCGCGCTTTGCCCTGTCCGGCATGCAGATCCACCATGCCCGCCGCGTGGGCGAAACGCATCTGAAACTGAGCGTGGGCGAAATAGGTGGCGCGCGCATGGACGCCATTGCTTTCGGCGCGTTTGACGGCCCCCTTGGCCCCGCGCTGGAAGGGCATGGCGGCGCGCCCTTCCACCTTGCCGGGCGGCTGGACATCAACACCTTTCGCGGGCGGCAAACCGTGCAACTGCGACTGGAAGACGCGGCACCGGCCTGAGCGCAAAGAGTCGCAAAAACGGGGCATTTTTGGGCTTGCACGGCCCGACCGAATTTCCTATGTCACCCCCCACGGTAGCTGCGTCCCGTTCGTCTATCGGTTAGGACGCCAGGTTTTCAACCTGGAAAGAGGGGTTCGATTCCCCTACGGGATGCCACCGTATTCACCCTTGATGACGGGAAAACCTTCGATCACGCGCGGCGCTGTTCTGCGGCGTCTGCGCGGGGTGCAAGTTGTTTGGTGCAGTTTCGCAAGGCGGGCGCGTAAAACGTCTGCCGCCCGCGTCCTGCGTTCTTGGATGCGTAGAGCGCCACGTCGGCATCGTCCAGGACATCGGTAACGGTTGCGTCCTGTTCGGGCTCGAATATGGCCACGCCGATACTGGCGGAGATGCGGCACGTGTCACCCTGAAAGGGAATGGGCTGTTTCATCCGTTCGATGATGCGGGTACCGATGGATTCCAGCGCGGTCGTATCCTCGGCCGAAGGCAGCAGGATGACAAATTCGTCCCCGCCGACACGCACGACGGTGTCATTTTCGCGCGTTTCCTCGACCATGATCCGGGCCACCGTTTGCAGCACGTGATCGCCCGCGGCGTGGCCCAGCGTATCGTTGACCGCCTTGAACCAGTCCAGATCAATCTGCATCAGCGCGAACTGGGTGCCCCAGTTGGCATAGCGCGCCATGATATGGTCCATGGCGCGGCGGTTCTTGAGGCCGGTCAGCGTGTCGGTGAATGCCTGTTCCTCTGCCGCGATCTTTGCGCCCTGCAACCGCAGGTTCAGTGTGCGCAACGATCCCATCGCGGCGGACTTCGCCTCGACCAGGTACAGCATTTCGACCGCCAGGTCGGTGGCCGCAAAATCCCCGCTGGTCAATTTGTAGTCGCGCACGCCGTCCACGATCGAGATGCCAAAAGACAGGTTCACGATGCTTTGCCCCGGCATGGGGCCGGGAACGAGCACACCCTTGACGTCGGTGTGGGGTTTGTCGCGCATCTGCATGTGCAGTTTCGTGCCAGCCGACGCGCGCATCTGTTCCATCGTGGAAATCGCGCGCGGCCGTTTGAGATCAAAAATCTCGAGAAACCGGCAGCCCACCATCGGACCGCCGGGCCGCAGCTTGCGCGCTGTCGGACCTGCATGCAGCACGTGGCCGGTATCCGACACAACCACATGCATCGGACACAGCACATCCAGCGCGGACATCATCGCATCGCTCATCCGGTGCGCGCCCCCAACGTGAACTCGCGTCCCTCGGCGAATTCGGTTTCGATCAGGGAAATGGATATGGTTTCAATACCTTGGCCCCCGCCCTCGTGGTCCAACAAGACCAGCGCACCATAGTCATCCGCCATCGCACGCAGGATTCCCATCATCACGTGCCCATAGCCCGCAATCGGGCACTCGCAGACCAGGCTCAGACGCGTTGCGCTGTGTTCGCGCAGTTCGATCCGGGGCAGGTTCAGATCATCCACGGCAAGGCGTGCGCGATCCGGCAAATCGTCCAGCGAATGCAGGAATTCGACAAAGGTCACGCCGCCAAAGCGCAGAAGACGGCGTAGCGCTTCCACCGTGGGGTGAGAAACGAGATAGGTCCCGATATCCTCCATCATTTCGAAACGCGGGCGGTTGAGATGTGCGGCTGCCGCATCCAGCACGCGCGGTGTCACATCGTCGGCGTAAACAAGCATCGCCTCGAATTCGACGAAGTCGAGTTCGGCCCGTTGCGAAATTTCAAGCCATGTCTCAAGACCATAGGTGTCCGTGACGAAGCTTTGGATCGCCCTGTTCATCAGCCCGTGCATTGCGTCGCGTTTCCCTTTCCACACGCACACCCTGAACGGCAGCCCCTAACAAGCGGCTAACAATATCAATTTGAGCTACAATTCCGACCTCAGAAGTCGGTGGGCGCGCCCCCTTCGGCCTTGCGGCGTGCCACGAAATCCGCCAACTCGTCGCGAATGGCCGCGTCCATGGGGGGCGCTTCGAAGTTGTTCACGATGTCCTTGTACATCCGGTGCGCCCGTTCCGGCGTCCAGATGGCCCCTGCCGCCTCCCAGCCCTCGTAGTTTTTCCAGTCGCTCAGGAACGGCTGATAAAACGCCGTGGTATAGCGGTCCTGCGTGTGCTGGATGCCAAAGAAATGGCCGTCGTTGCCCACGTCGCGGATCGCATCCAGCGCGATATCATCCGGCCCCGTGCCGGTGATGGCCGGATCCATATAGCGTTGGATTTGCTGCAAAACCTCGCAATCCATCACGAATTTCTCGGGTGACGCGATCAGCCCCCCCTCAAGCCAGCCGGCCGCATGATAGACCATGTTGGTGCCCGATTGCACCGCCGCCCAGAGCGAATTGGATGTCTCCCACATCGCCTGCCCGTCCGGCACGTTCGCGGCACACACGCCCGAGGACCGCATCGGCAATCCGTAAAACCGCGCCAACTGCCCGGTCATCTGGGTGGCGCGCATGTATTCGGGCGTGCCGAACGCCGGCGCGCCCGATTTCATGTCCACGTTCGATGTGAATGTGCCGATGGCACAGGGCGTGCCGGGGCGCACATATTGAAACAGCGCGATGGCGCACAGCCCTTCGGCAATGGATTGCGCCACGGCACCCGCCATGGTCACAGGAGCCATCGCACCCGCCAGGGTAAAGGGTGTGACCACAACCGCCTGCCCGCGCCGCACCAGGCGCAGGCAGCCATCGATCATGGGATGGTCGTGCTTGAGCGGCGAGGTCGAGTTGATGTTGGTGTACATCCGCGGCGTCGCCTCGAACTCCTCGTGGCTGAGCCCCGAGCCGATGCGCACCATCTCCATCACGTCCTCGACCCGCTCCTTGCCCAGGGAATAGGCGTGCATCACCTTGTCCGTAAGCGTCAGCTTGTCGAACAGCACATCCAGATGGCGCACGCTGGCGTGCACGTCCACCGGCTCGACCGGATACCCACCGGCAAAGTGGATGCAGTTGAAGAACTGGGTCAGCTTCAGCAGGTTGGCGCATTGCGCGCGGGTGCCCGACACCTTGGTCCCGATCTCCATATCCCAGTAGTTGGGAGGCGACGACACGTTGCCGAAGTTGATGTGGTTGCCGCCGATGGTGATGGCCCGGTCGGGATTGCGCGGGGTCAGGGTGAATTCGGACGGTGCCTTGCCCACCATCTCCATGACGAAGTCGCGGTCCATCCGCACCAGGTCGCCGTCGATCCTGCATCCGGCCTCTCGCAGGATCCCGACAGCCTCCTCGTTCAGGAACCGCACGCCGATCTCTTCCAGGATGCGCATCGCACCGTCGTGAATGGCTTCGACGCCCTCGGGCGACAAGGGCTCGACCGGCGGATCCACCATGCGGGGCGGGTTCCAGGGCATCTGTTCGATCACCGCCGTGCCGCGCCGGGCCGCGGCCCCCGCGCGCCCGCCACCGCGTGTGCGTCGCTTTGTGGTGGTGTCTGCCATGATGCGTCCTCCCCTTTGGGTCCGGGATCACCTCAGCCCAGCGGGCGGGCACACACCTTTCCGTTTGCGACGGCTCGTGTCGTTTTTGCCAAGGGCAGCTGCGTTAGCGGACCTGATCCAGCCAGTGCGGCAGATGCCCGATATCCGGCAGCACCACATCGGCAAAGGGGGCCAGATCGTCGGATACGGCCAGCCCTGTCAGCACCGCCACGGTGCGCATGCCCGCCGCACGGCCCGCGTGCAGGTCATGCAGGCTGTCCCCGACCATGATCACGTGTTCCGGGGGCAACGCGACATGCCCACAAAACGCCAGAAGCTGACCGGGGGCGGGCTTGCCGCCATGTCCGCTGTCAGACCCGGCGACGAAATCGAAATGGTTCAGCACACCGGCACTGCCCAGATGCGCGCGGGCGGGCGTTTCGGCGTCGTTGGTGGCCACACCCAGAACCAGATCGCGCCCCCGCAGCGCATCGAGGAAGGGGATCAGCGGCACGGCCTCGGCCTGCGGGGCCAATGCCGCCTCTTCGTTCAGCAGATGAACGAGGCTGGCGTGGGTATAGCGCGGAAAGGCGGGCAACAGCGCTTCCGCGATCTCTTCCGGCATGCTTGCGATGACGATGCTGTCGCGGGCAAAGCGGCGGGCCGCCCAGTCGAACCCGACCATGGCACCGGCGCGGGTGGCGTGGGCGGCATCGCCGTCAGCGGCGCGCAGCAGGAAGGACGCGGCCCAGGCCTCCCACGTGGTGCCGAAGTCGAACAGGGTGCCGTCCTTGTCAAAGATGATGCCGCGAACGGGGGCCGGGTTCATGTCCAATGCACCTGTTCGCCGCCGGGCAGGTTGGCACGCGCCATCATCGGTTGATCATAGGACAGGCCGTTCAGATCGCACATTTCGACGACCCACGTATCATCCATCATGATGAAGTCCAAAACCGCCCCCAGAAAGGCCGGATCACCGGCGCCGCTGCGTATATCGGCCTCGCTGGCACCGGAGGCCCCCAGAAAAACGGGCAGCAATTCTTCGTTGCCCGCGAGCCACGCGAGGGCCTGCAACCCGACAATTTCGGCGGATTCTTGCGACATCGCCATGTGTTTCTGCCTTTGCTGCCTCTTGGAAACCAATTGTTAACCCAAACCAACAGATACCGAATACACGGCATTTGAATGAATTTGGAAGTATGGGATGCATGGTAAGGTTCTGGTCATTGACCCGATCGCAACGAATCGGATCGCACTGCGGGTCAAACTGGCCGCCAACCACTACGACGTGCTTCAGGCCGGCAGTATCGCCGAGGCGATGCAGGCGGTGGCCAAATCCGCACCCGACCTTATCCTGACCAGCACCCGGCTGCCCGACGGTGGTGCGCTGAAATTGCTGGCGCGACTGCGGCGGGCGGGACTTGCAGGCAAGGTGCCGATCATCGCGCTGTATACCGGAACCGAAGCCGAAGAAAGGTTGCGCCTGCTTGGGGCCGGGTTCGACGACGTGATTGCCAAGCCCGTGGACGACACGCTGCTGATGGCGCGCGCGCGCAGCCTGCTGCGGGCCTATGCGACCGCATCGGAATGGCAGTTGCACGATGGCACCTCGCGCGCGCTCGGCTTTGCCGAACACCGCGCCCGCTTCGGCCTGGCCCAGCGGATCAAGCTGGTGTCCCACGATCCGCAGGAGGCGGCGCGCTGGCGCGATGCCCTGCCCCCGCACCTGACCACGGCGATCACGCGCTGCGATCCCCACACCGTGCTGCAGGATGCACCCGACCATGTCGCGCCCGAAGCATATGTGATGATGGTGGCACCCGGGTCCGGCACCGAAATGCTGGCCCTGCTCGCCACGATCCGCAGCCACGCGACCACACGCCACAGTACGGTTCTTGTGATCCAGATGGAACCGGACCCGGTTCAGGGGGCGCAACTGCTGGACATGGGGGCCAACGACCTGATGCCGCACAGCGCCGACCCGGCCGAACTGGCGTTGCGGCTCGATACGCTGCTGACGCGCAAACAGGCCACCGACGCCTTGCGCGATACCGTACGCAGCGGGATCGAGGCTGCTGTGGTCGACCCGCTGACCGGTCTGCACAACCGGCGCTACGCCATGCCCCATCTCGCCCGGATCGCCGAACGGGCATCGCAGACCGGCAAGCCGTTTGCCGTGATGGTGGCGGATATGGATCATTTCAAGCAGATCAACGACCGGTTCGGCCATGCCGCGGGCGACGCCGTGCTGGTCGAAACGGCACGCCGCCTGCGCGACAACGTGCGGGCGGTGGACCTTGTGGCCCGCATCGGAGGCGAGGAGTTCCTGATCGTGTTGCCCGGTGTCGAGTTGGCCGATGCCAAGACAGCCGCCGGGCGTCTGTGCCGGGCGATATGCAGCCAACCCATACAGGTGCCCGGGCTGGACGACGCGATCACGGCCACCGTTTCCATCGGGTTGACCGTGTGCGACCCGGACATGCCAGAGGCGTCGCCGATGCGGGACGTGACGCCCAACATCCTGCTGGACCGCGCCGACAAGGCGCTGTTCGATGCCAAGGCCGAAGGGCGCAACCGCGTGATGCTGCGGCGTCCGGCAGCCTGAGATCCGGTGGCCCGTCGGTCTAGGGGCGCGGTGGCCGGTTGCGCCTGCGGGGGCCACGCTTGAGCACGTTTTCCACCCCATCTGCATAGGCGCGCCTGTCTGCGACACTCATTTCCTGAACCCGCGCCAGCCACGTGGCCTGTGCCACTGCCTGCACACGGGACGTGGCGCGCGCCTGGCGGTCCAGGATGGCCTGTACCTGCGCGATGTCGATCGGATCGGCGCGCAGCGCGGTCAGCATCTCGGCAAACTGCGCCCGCCGCGCCCGGCGGTCAGGCAGCGTGGGATCCGACCGGATGGCCGCCAGCACAGCGCGGCGGTCACTGCGGTCCAGCGCGATGATATAAGGCGCCGCATAGCTCAGCCCGCCGCCATTGCTGGCCACCGGGCCACCGCGCAGGACAAATCCAGCCACCAGACCAATGATCAACAGGTTCAGGGCCAGGGACAGCCCCAGCACAACCCGCACCCAGATCGGGCAGCGCGTCCTGGGGGGCGGTGCAACGGGATCGGTCATGCGCCTGTCTCCTCGATATCCCAGCCAAAGGCACCCAGACCCATCTCCGCATCCTCGACATAGACCGCGCCATCCAGCAGCCAGACCGCGTCCAGATCCACGCCCACCGAATCGAGCCCGCCCAGCCCCACGGCAAAGCCAAAGGCAGTGGCCGCAACCAACCCGCCGACAGAGGTCCAGCCACCCAGCAACCGCACCACCTGCCGCCAGCCGGGGTCGCGCGGCTTCTGGGCCCCGCCCGGCGGCGGCATCATGGCATGGGCATCCGCCAGCACGCGGGCCATCAGGTCGCCCCCCGGATCAGCGGGCGGCAGCTTGCCCACGTCGTCCAGCAGCGTGTCGACCCATTCGGAGGCATCAGGCTTGGGTGTGCGTGTCATCGTCTTTCATCCTTCATAACCCAGGGCAGCCACCTGGCCCGACAGTGCCTGCGCCAACGCGCGTTTGCCGCGCGCGGTCAGACTTTCCACCGCCTCCACCGAAATGCCAAGGCGGGCGGCGATCTCGGGGTTCGTGGCGCCTTCGAAATGACGCAGCATGACGGCCATACGCTGCCGTTCCGGCAGGTCCGCCAGCGCCCGGGCCAGGGCCGCGCGCCGGGCTTCGGCCTGCAACGCGGCCTCGGGGGACGCGGCGGTGTCGACAGGGTCCGGAATGCTGTCAAGCGGGACGTCGCTGCGGCCACGCTTGCGCAAACGGTCGGTGCACAGGTTGGCCACAACACGGTAAAGCCATGTGGTCACCTTGGCCTCGCCCGTGCGCCAGTCGGGGGCCACGCGCCACAGGCGCATCATGGCCTCTTGCGCGACATCCTCGGCCTCGGCCCGATCGCCCAGCAGGCGCTGTGCCTGCGCAAAAGCGCGCGGTGTCAGCCGCACGGTCAGCGCACGCGCGGCGCTGGCATCGCCACGGGCATACCGCGCCAACAGCGCTGCATCGTCCGGGGCCGTATCGCCATCTGCATCCAAGGGCATCGTCATCCTGCCACGGAGCTAGCGCGCCCCTGCCACCCACGACAAGGGGCAAGGGCACGTTGGGTCACTGGTCGCCGTGACGGCGCTTGCCGAACCGGCCGCGCACGC
This sequence comes from Pseudomonadota bacterium, assembly GCA_038527345.1. Classification (GTDB taxonomy): domain Bacteria; phylum Pseudomonadota; class Alphaproteobacteria; order Rhodobacterales; family Rhodobacteraceae; genus Tateyamaria. The sequence continues at coordinate 24,046 of JBCBFX010000051.1, forward strand.
GTTCGCGTGCGGCGTCGAATTCGGCCTGGGTGATCGTGCCGCTGTTGTCGGCGTCGATGCGGTCGAACATGCGGGCGGGATCACGACGCGGCGTCAGCTCGTCGGGCGACAGTTGCCCGTCGGCATTTGCATCCATCCGCTCGATCATGCGGGCCGCGCGGTCCTTGGCCCGCGCTTGCGCGTGGGCCTCCAGCTCAGCCGCGCTGAGCAGGCCGTTGCCGTCGCTGTCGGCGGCGTCGAACCGCACCCGCGCGCTGGCCTGCACCTCTTCGAGGGTCAGCGCACCGTCGCCATCCAAATCAAGGGTCGAAAAATCGACGCCACGCGGGCTTGCCATGGCGGACACGGCGGTCAGGCCGACGGCGGTGGCCGTCACGACCAGTAGAAAGGAATTGCGTTTCATATCTGCTTCTCCGTTTTGGTTCTGTGCGCCCGGTTCCGGGCCGCGCATACAAGTCAAACGGACGATGTGCTGAATTCCGTCGCAGATTTTCGCAACCGGCGCGACATGGGGACGCAAGGACAGTATGAGCCATTCAAAAAGCCGCGGGCGCGTCCCACGTTTCATGCACGCTATCTATGGATTCCCGAATGGCACGCGACACCCATACCGATCACCTTGCAGCCGACGACGCAGATACTGGCGTCACACGGGCGCTGTGGCCCGCGTTGCGGCGGGGCTGGCGCAGCCGGTGTCCGCGGTGCGGCCGCGGAACGCTGTTCAACAGCTATCTCAAGGTCGGGTCGGGCTGCCGTATCTGCAAACTGGACTATTCGCACCACCGGGCCGATGACGGGCCCGCCTACCTGACGATCCTTCTGGTCGGCCACCTGATGATCCCGCTGCTGCATTTCGTCTTTGTGCGATGGCGCCCTGAACCGCTTGTTCTGTTTACCATTTTCGCAGTTGGAAGCGTGGCGTTGTCGCTGTACCTTCTGCCTCGGCTCAAGGGGGCCATCATCGGGTTTCAGTGGGCGCGCGGCATGGGTGGGTTTTCCCAGCACGGATAAGCCGCCGCTTCAGGAGGCGACATGACAGGCATCGACAAAAGCCAGATCCGCGATGCGGCCACGGTGATCGTGCTGCGCGACCGGGGGCGGGATCCCGCGATCCTGATGGGTCAGCGCGGCGCACGCGCCGTTTTCATGCCAAACAAGTTCGTCTTTCCCGGCGGCGCCGTGGACGCAGGCGATCACGCGATCCCGCTGGCCACGACGCTGGGGGATACGGATGCGGCACGGCTGGCGGATGACAGCCTGCCGGACCTGGCCCCGGCACTGGCTGCCGCCGCAATCCGCGAGCTTTACGAGGAAACCGGCCAGGTGCTGGGCACGCCCGGGCCCTGGCCCGACGCCCCGCCCGACTGGTCCGGCTTTGCCGCGACAGGCCACCGGCCCCACGCCGCCCCGATGCAATTCGTCTTTCGCGCCCTGACCCCGCCGGGCCGCCCGCGGCGCTTCGATGCGCGGTTTTTTCTGGTCGATGCGGATGATCTGGCCTCGGACCCGGATGATTTCAGCGCCGCCTCGGATGAACTCAGCCACCTGCAATGGGTGCCCCTGGCCGACGCGCGACGGTTCGACATGCCCTTCATCACCGAAGTGGTGCTGAGCGAAATCCAGGCCCGCGTGACCGATCCGACCCCGCCCGCCAGCGTGCCCTACTTCAAGAACAGTGACGAAGAAAACCTGTTCCTGCGCCTGCGCGGCGGCCCCCTGCCCGACTAAAGCGGTTCAGATCAGCACGACCAGCACCAGGATCGACAACAGCAACACCGCCATGCCGGCCCATTCACGCGCACTGACCGTTTCGCGGAACACCGCGACAGACACCAGCGCGGACAGCACCAATTCCACCTGCCCGACCGCTTTGACATAGGCCGCGTTTTGCAAGGTGAAGGCGGTGAACCAGCAAAAGCTGCCCGCCATCGACATCAGCCCGACCCAGACGCCCACGCGCCGCGCTGCCCACACCGCGCGCACCTGCCCCGGATCGCGTACCCGCAGCCAGATCACCATCGCCACCGTCTGCATTGCCGTGACCGCGGCCAGTGTCAGCCCGGCCCGCGCCAGCGGATCCTCCAGCGCCAGATGCAGCGACGCACCGCGATAGCTCACCCCCGAAATGGCAAACAGCAGGCCCGACGCCAGCCCCAGCCCCACCGACCGATTGGCCAGTTCCCGCCACTGCCACCGCACCATCTCGGGCGGGGCCGACAGCAGCAGCACGCCAACCAGCCCCATGCCAATGGCCGCAAAGCCCCAGCCGCTGACCACATCACCCAACAGGACCCAACCCACCAGAACCGCCTGGATCACTTCGGTCTTCTTGAAAGTGATGCCGACCGCGAAATTCCGCGCCTTGAACAGCATCACGACACAGACCGTGGCCAGGATCTGTGCCAGCCCACCCATGGCCGCATAGGCCCAGAACAGCCCCGGCACCTTCGGCACGGGCTGCCCGGTCAGCAGCAGGTAAACGGTGATCCCCACCGCCACGACGGGGGCGGAATACAAAAAACGCGCCAGCGTCGCGCCCGCCGCACTCAGCGTGCCCAGCGACAGGTGCCGCTGCAGCATGAACCGCAGCGTCTGAAAAAACGCCGCCGCCAACGTGATGGGAATCCAGAGGGTCATGCCCCTCTATCCGCGATCAGCCCCCCGAGGGCCAGAGCGGATGCGGCACCGGGTCCTTGGCCCGCAGGAAGTGGCGGGCAAAGACATGGGCATAGGAGCGGTAGCGATAGCCTTCGTTGCAGGCCAGGTATCGGTCGCGATGGGCGCGGTAAAGTGTGGGCAAGCGGTACCACGGCACCCTTGGGTGCATGTGATGAACAACATGGAAGTTGTTGTTCAGGAACAGAAACGCCAATACACCCCGGTCCTCGACGATGACAGTGCGGCCGCGCGCCTTTTCGTGCGCCTGGTGTTCGAGGAATGTCCGGATTTTCAGCACCGACAGCGCCAGGTAGCAGCACAGCAGATAGTGCCAGACCGGCATGGGCGACAGCACGACCAGCGCCAGCACAATCAGGACGCCCGGCACATGCACGGCCCAGCCCCGCAGAACCTGCGCGTCACCTGCGCGGATCGCACGCAGGTCCGCCGCCACGAACACGACCTGCGCCACGGCCGGTCCGACCACCATGCGGCCCAGCAGCGTGTTGTTCCAGGACAGGATGGCGCGGATGGTCCACGGCAGCCGCGCCCAGATCGCAGGGTCCAGATAATGGCTTTCCGGATCGTCATAGGGATCGGTCAGCGCCGCATCCTGATGGTGCGCAAGATGGGTGTCGCGAAAACGCAGATAGGGAATGAACAGCCCCGGCGTGATCCAGACCAGCGCCTCGCTTGCCCAGCGCGCGGGAAACGGGTGGCCATGCAGTACCTCGTGCGAGATCGACGAATGCAGCACCAGCGCCAGCGTGCTGACGACCAGCGCCGCCGGTACGCTGATGGGCGGCAAAACGAACACCCCGGCCCCCAGCGCCAACAGACAGGCCGCATACAGTCCCAGGGTGATCCACTCGACTGACCGGGGGCGATCCTTTGGCAAACGGCGGCTGGTGTCCGGAGATGTCATACAGGTTCCCTGAGCGTCTTTTTCTTGTTGCCTGAAAGGGATAGCGGGCATTGCGCATCCTGCGAATTCCGAATTTTGTTCACAAAGCCGACAAGATGTGAAAAAAATCAGCATATGACTGGGATAATGGACAAACGGGACCGAGCGGCACATTTCCGCACGCGCCTGGCGCGCGCCATGCAGGACCAGAACATGACGCAAAGCGGTCTGGCCCGGCGCATCGGCACCGACCGCTCCACCCTCAGCCAGGCCCTGGGCGATGACGGCGCGCGCCTGCCGGGCGCGCATGTGGTGGGGGCCTGCGCGCAGGCCCTGGGGGTGTCGGCGGACTGGCTCCTGGGCCTCAGCGACCGGCCCGAAAGCGCCGCCGCGCTGACCGCCGCCGCACTGTCCCTGACCGAAGCCCCCCGCGCCCTGATCGACGAACGCATCTTTGCCTGGCATCAGGAGGCTGCGGGCTACAAGATCCGACACGTGCCCGTGGGTCTGCCCGACATGCTGAAAACTCAGGCCATGCTCGAATGGGAATACGGACCGCACCTGGGCCGGACAACGACGCAAGCCATCAATGCCTCACGCGATAGGCTCAACTGGATGCGGTCGGCACAATCGGACTACGAAATCGCGATCCCGATCTTCGAACTGCAAAGTTTCGCCGCCGGAACGGGCTATTACCGCAACCTTCCCGCTGACGTCAGGGCCGAACAGCTGGACCAGTTGCACAGTCTGTCGACCCAGCTGTACCCCCGGCTGCGGCTGTATCTTTACGACGCACGCAAGCTTTATTGCGCGCCGGTCACGGTATTCGGCCCCCTGCTGGCCGTGCTTTATACGGGCGGTCACTACATGGCCTTCCGCGACCGGGAACGGATCGAAACGCTGACCCTGCATTTCGACGAGCTGGTCCGGCAGGCTGCATTTACCGCCCGCGACATGCCCGGACATTTCGACAACCTGCGCAACCTGATCCGCGACTGACACTTTGTCTCGGAGCCGCCATCGCTTGACCGACGCGGGACAGGGGCTGGGCTGACGGTCCAGCGGAAATGCGGAGGGTCCCTGAAAGCGGAAACCGTATTTCTGCTTGAACGGCAGACCAGCCCCTGTCACGGCACAGGTCACGTGATGGCGGCTCCGGGACAACAGGCTTTGTCTGGGTGAGCCCGAAGCCTTTCCGGCCGCGTCTGCCTGCGCAGCCGGGCTTCGGCATCTCTTTATGGATCAGCGGTGTGGCTGATTGCTTTTG
>JBCBFX010000052.1:0-28234 GCA_038527345.1 Pseudomonadota bacterium
AGGCTGCCGACGTGGTGGCCAAGGTGCGCGCGCCCGATGCCACCGAGATGAAGCGTCTGCGCGACGGCCAGACCCTGATTTCATTCATCAATCCCGCCGCCAACGAAGAGATGCTGGACGCCGCCGCCAAGAAGGGGTCCACCGTCATCGCGATGGACATGGTGCCGCGGATTTCGCGCGCGCAGAAGATGGATGCCCTGTCTTCCATGGCCAATATCGCGGGCTACCGTGCGGTGATCGAGGCCGGCAACAACTTTGGCCGCTTCTTCACCGGTCAGGTGACCGCGGCGGGCAAGGTTCCCCCCGCCAAGGTGCTGGTCATCGGTGCCGGTGTGGCGGGTCTGGCCGCCATCGGCACATCGACCAGCCTGGGCGCCATCACATATGCCTTTGACGTGCGCCCCGAAGTGGCCGAACAGATCGAATCGATGGGGGCCGAGTTCGTGTTCCTCGAATTCGAGGACAGCGCGCAGGACAGCGCGTCCACCGGCGGGTATGCCGCGCCGCAATCCGAAGAGTTCCGGGAAAAGCAGCTGGCCAAATTCCGCGAAATGGCGCCCGAGATCGACATCGTGATCTGTACAGCCCTGATCCCCAACCGCGAAGCGCCCGAACTGTGGACCAGGGACATGGTCGAGGCGATGAAGCCCGGTTCGGTCATCGTGGACCTGGCGGCGGAAAAGGGCGGCAACTGCAAGCTGACCGTCATGGACGAAAAGATCGTCACCGACAACGGCGTGACCATCGTCGGCTACACCGACTTTCCCAGCCGGATGGCGACCCAGTCGTCCAATCTGTATTCGACCAACATCCGTCACATGCTGACCGATCTGACGCCGGAAAAAGACGGCGTGATCGTGCACGACATGGAAGATGACGTGATCCGCGGCGCAACCGTCACCCACGCAAAGGCGGTCACCTTCCCGCCGCCGCCGCCCAAGGTGGCAGCCATCGCGGCAGCCCCGAAAAAGGAAGTGCCCCGCGAACTGACGGCCGAGGAAAAGCGCGCCAATGAAATCGCGGCCTTCAGGAAAGAGACCAGGACGCAGGTGACCCTGATTGCCGTCGGCGCGGTGCTGCTGCTGTCGGTGGGGCTGATCGCGCCCGCCAGCTTCATGCAGCACTTCATCGTGTTCGTGCTGTCGGTCTTTGTGGGCTTCCAGGTGATCTGGAACGTCAGCCACTCGCTTCATACGCCGCTCATGGCCGTGACCAATGCCATCTCGTCGATCATCGTGCTGGGCGCGCTGATGCAGATGGGATCGGGTTCGCTTCTGGTGATCCTGCTTGCGGCGCTCAGTGTCTTCATGACCGGCATCAACATCTTCGGTGGCTTTCTGGTCACCCGGCGCATGCTTGCCATGTTCCAGAAATCCTAAGGAGTTAGTGGGTCATGGACTTCGGATTCACCACTGCCGCATACGTTGTTGCGGCTGTTCTCTTTATCCTGTCGCTGGGCGGTCTGTCCGGTCAGGAAAGCGCGAAACGCGCCGTCTGGTACGGCATCGCGGGTATGGGCCTTGCGGTCTTTGCCACGCTGATCGGTCCCGGGGCGGGGCTGTGGCTGGCGTCACTCATCCTGCTGGCTGGGGGCGGTTTCATCGGATACCAGCTTGCCTCCAAGGTCGAGATGACCCAGATGCCGGAACTGGTGGCAGGCATGCACGCCCTTGTGGGGCTGGCCGCCGTATTTGTGGGCTTCAACGCCGACTTCACGATTGGTCTGGTCGAGGCGGCCAAAACGTCCGGAGAGGCGCTGCAAGGCACCTTTGCCAACCTGGTGGCCAAGAAAACGCCGGTCGAAATCGGCATTTTACAGGTCGAACTGTTCCTTGGCGTGTTCATCGGGGCGATCACCTTTACCGGATCGGTCATCGCTTATGGCAAGCTGTCGGGACGTGTGACATCTGCGGCGGAAAAGCTGCCGGGTGGGCACGTGTGGAACGCCGCGGCCGCGATCATCTCGATCATCTGCCTGATCTGGTATCTGAACACCGGCAGCTTTGCGGCACTGTTCATCACCACGCTGGCGGCGCTGTTCATCGGCTATCACCTGATCATGGGCATCGGCGGTGCCGACATGCCGGTCGTGGTGTCGATGTTGAACAGCTATTCCGGATGGGCGGCGGCAGCCATCGGCTTCAGCCTTGGCAATGACCTGCTGATCACCGTGGGCGCGCTTGTGGGGTCCTCCGGTGCGATCCTGTCCTACATCATGTGCAAGGCGATGAACCGCAGCTTTGTCAGCGTGATCCTTGGGGGCTTTGGCGGTCCTGCAGGTGAGCAGATGGCGGTCGAAGGCGAGCAGATCGCGATCGAAGCCGACGGCGTGGCCACGGCCCTGAACGAGGCCGACAGCGTGATCATCGTGCCGGGCTATGGCATGGCGGTGGCACAGGCGCAGCAATCGGTGGCGGAACTGACGCGCAAGCTGCGCGCCAAGGGCAAGAACGTGCGCTTTGGCATCCACCCCGTGGCGGGCCGTTTGCCGGGCCACATGAACGTCCTGCTGGCCGAGGCCAAGGTGCCTTACGACATCGTGCTGGAAATGGACGAGATCAATGACGACTTCCCCGAAACGGACGTGGTCATCGTGATCGGCTCGAACGACATCGTGAACCCGGCCGCACAGGACGATCCCAACTCGCCCATTGCCGGGATGCCGGTGCTGGAAGTTTGGAAGTCCAAGCAGGTCTTCGTGTCGAAACGCGGGCAGGGCACTGGCTATTCCGGCATCGAGAACCCGCTGTTCTTCAAGGACAACACCCGCATGTTCTATGGCGACGCCAAGGCGTCCGTGGACAAGTTGTTGCCGATGATCGACTGATCGGTGTCAGGATCGGATAGATGCAGCAAGGCGGGCCACTGGCCCGCCTTTACTTTTGGCGCGGACAGGTGCCGCGCTGTCGCCCGCAAAAATCCGGTCCTTTCCCATGTGTTAGCGGGAAATCGCTCCGGGCTTCCGTCGGTATACAATTGCACTCTGTTAACGCATTGATATATATGTAGAAAATTCTTTGCACCCGCTGCCGGATGCACTATATCTGCCAAAACACGTCGGAGCAGGCCATGGCCCCCATCGAAGATCACCCGCTGCGCTACCGGTTGGCGAACGAGTTGCACGCCCGGCCGTTCCCGTCGATGAAGCCTCCCAGCGCTGCGGCCTACGTGGCCTTCAAGCAGCCAGAGATGGCGGCCAGCCGCGACCGCGCGGCGGACCTGGCGCACCTGCACGATCTGCTGGACCGACATGGCGCACCACACCCGCAACCGGGGGCCACGCATTACTATGGGCAGATCGGCAAGCATTGGCTGAAATGGGAACAGCACACCGAATTCGTCACCTACACCATTTTCTCCGAAGGGGTGCAGGACCGTCCCTTTGATCCGCAAGCCTTTGCCATCTTTCCCGAGGATTGGCTGGCCGAGGCCCCGGGACAGCGGGTGACATCCATCCTGATCCGTGTCGAACAGGAAGCCGATCCCGAGACCATCCGGGATAATCTGAACGCGTGGTTCGTGCCGGAAAGCCTGGCTGTGAGTTCGGTGCTGGATGAGGCCGCCGTGATCGCGGGCGATTTCCGCATAGATCAGGCCGGGCACATGCGATTTGGCGTCTTCGTGGGCCCCGGCACGGGCGAAAGACGCGTGGGCCGGATCGTGCAACGCCTGTGCGAGATCGAGACCTACAAGACCATGTCGATGCTGGGCTTTGCCCGGGTGCGCGACATGGGCACCGAACTGAGCGCGCTGGACACCCGCCTGATCACATTGGTCGAGGACATGTCGACCGAAGGGTCCCGTGCCGAAGAGACGCTGAAGGCGCTGCTGGCCATTTCGGCCGAGCTTGAGACGCTGTCGGCGCAATCGTCGTTCCGGTTCGGCGCCACATGGGCCTACGAGGCCATTGTCGAGGAGCGCATTCAGGCCCTGCGAGAGGCACGCTATCTTGGCCGCCAGAGCTTTGGTGAATTCATGGCCCGCCGCTACCAGCCCGCCATGCGCACCGTGCGGTCCGCACAGGAACGGTTGGAGGCGATGAGCAGCCGCGGCGTGCGCGCCGCGAACCTGCTGCGGACGCGGGTGGACGTGGAACGCTCGGCACAGAACCAGGCGCTGCTGGAAAGCATGGACAAGCGGTCAGACCTGCAACTGCGCCTGCAACGCACGGTCGAGGGGCTGTCGGTGGTTGCGATCAGCTACTACGCGGTGTCGCTGGCATCCTACGTGCTGTATCCTTTGGAAGAGCCGACGGGCCTGTCCAAGAACATGCTGACGGCCATCGTGACGGTGCCGGTGGTGTTGTTGGTCTGGGGCATGATCCGGCGGCTGCGCCGCAGCGTCGACAAATAGGGCCGGTGGCGGCTCTGTTTGCCTGACGGCAAATGCGCCCGCCCACCGACCCATCCATCGGTTCTGTGCGTTCATTGGATGCGCTTTCAGGAGGGGTCTGTGTCTGTAACAATCCGTGCCGCCGTTCCGCCCGATATCGGTGCCATGGTCCCGCTGCTGGTTGCGGATGCGCATGCGCGGGAGCGTTCAGACCCTGTGCTGTGGCCGGTGGCGGAGGGTGCCGATGATCGCGCGTCCGCGGCCCTGACCGCGGCCCTGAACGACGAACACCCACCCTTTCGTCAGCAATGGCTGGTGGCCGAGGACGGTGGCGCAGTTGTCGGCGTGGCGCATACGATCCTGCTGCCGGTGCCGCCAATTTATGCCGGGGCCTTCGGCCCGCCCGGTCTGATCATGGAAGACTGCACCGTGTCGCCCGAGGCACCTGAAGGCACCATGCGCACCCTCTTGTGGGCTGCGGAACGCGATCTGACTGGCGCCGGGGCGCAAGTCTTGCTGGCGTCGTCCGTTGCGGGCGGGGCATGGGCGGCGGAATACGTGGCACAAGGCTACGCGCCTTTGACGCACTATTTCGCCAGCAGTGCGTTGCGTGCATCGTCAAAGACCGATGGCGTGCGACCCGCGCAGGTCGCGGACGTGCCGGGCATCGTGCGCCAAAGCGCGGTGCACCGCCGGATCCTGAACAGTCTTGACCGTTTCTGGGAACCGCATGGTGCGTCGGACGCCCGTTTCGGCGCATGGATGGAGAAAAGCCTGACCTTGCCCGACCGGGACATGTTCGTGTCCGACGTTGGCGCGGGCGTGACCGGCTATGCGATTTCGCAACCGGCGACGTCGCTGCATTTTCCCCCATCGCACGACATAAGCACCGTTGGTGTCATCGACGATTTCCATCACGGCGCACTGGTCGATCCAACGCGGGTATCCGGGCACATCGACGACGCATCGGCCCTGTTTCGAACGGCCGAAGGGGCCCGCGCGGCGCGCGGTGGCAAGGCGGTGCTTGTGGTGTGTCCGGCGGCGTGGCGGTCCAAGGCGGCCCTGCTGGAAACAGAGCATTATCGCAACGCTATCACCTGGTACAGGAAAGGCTGAGGGGTCACCGCCCCCTTATCCGCGGATCCAACGCGTCGCGCAGGCCGTCGCCCAGGTAATTCACCCCAAGCACCGTCAGTGAGATCAGGATGCCGGGCAGGATCACCCGTTCGGGGTACTGTTCCATCCGTTGCACGGCGTCCGCCAGCAGCTTGCCCCAGGTGGGGAAGTCCGACGGGAAGCCGACGCCCAGGAAGGACAGTGCGCTTTCGGTGATGATCGCCGTGGCCAGACCCAGCGTTGCCGACACCATGATGGGCGAGATCACGTTGGGCAGCAGGTGCCGCCGGATGATCTTGGCCGGGGTGGTGCCGATGGAGCGGGCGGCGAGAATGAACTCCCGCTCCTTCAGTGCGAGGATATCGCCCCGCACGATCCTGGCCGTCTGCATCCAGCTGGTCAGGCCCACGACACTGACGATCAGCACGAACATGCCGCCTTCGGGGCCAAACGCGTCGTTCAGGGGTTGCCGGAACAGGGTCACGGCCACCAGCAGCAGCGGCAGGATGGGCAGGCTCAGCACAAGGTCGGTGAACCGCATGAGCCAGAAGTCGAGCTTCTTGAAATAGCCCGACAGCACGCCGATGGCGGTGCCGATCACAAGGGCCAGCACCATGGCGGCCCAACCGACCGCCATCGAGGCACGCCCCCCGGCAATGAGCTGCGCGAGGATATCGCGGCCCAACTGGTCCGATCCAAGCGGCTTGTTCCAACCGACATTGGCCGTGGCGTCCCACAAGGCCACATAAATCGGGCGCATGTTCTTGTTGCGGATGTCGATCTTGGTCGCGTCGACGGTCCAGATATAGGGGCCGAACAGCACAGCAAGCGTGATGAAAATCAGGAACCCGCCGCCGAACATCGCGCCCTTGTGGCGCTTGAACTGGTCCCAGACGTCTTTCCACTGGCTGCGCGGGGCCTTGGGCGGCTCCTTGTCCTGGAGCGCGGCATAGGGGTCTGCGGCTTGATCAGTCATAGCGGATCCTCGGGTCGAGCACGCCGTAGAGCACGTCTGCGATCAGGTTGAAGAGCACGATCAGGATCGCGAAGATGAAGGTAAGCGTCATGACCATCGGAATGTCATTGGCGAACAGCGCGGTGATCAGGAGCTGCCCGATCCCGTTCACCTTGAACACGTTTTCGGTGATGATGGCGCCGCCGAAGATGGCGGGTATGCCAAGCGCGATAACCGTGATCACCGGGATCATCGAGTTGCGCAGCACGTGGACCATGACCACGACCCCCTCACGCAGGCCCTTGGCGCGGGCGGTGCGCACGTAATCCTGGCCCAGGTTGTCCAGCATGGACGAGCGCATGTAGCGGCTGATTTGCGCGGTGGTCTGGAGCGCCAGAACCATGACCGGCATCACCATCTGGGCGAATTGCACCTTGAAGCTGGCCCAATCGTTCACGACATGGGTGGTGTCGTAGATCGACGGCAGCCAGCCCAGCTGGACCGAAAACACCACGATCAGCAGGGGACCGGTGAAAAAGGGCGGGATCGAAAAGCCGATCATCGTGATGAAGGTGCCGGACTGGTCGAAGACGGAATACTGCCTGTAGGCGGAATAGATGCCGATGGGCAGGGCGATGAGGATACCGACGATGTAGCTGAGGCCCACGACCCACAGGGTCTGGGGGATGCGCTGCACCACGATGTCCATGACGGGGCTGCGGGTCTGCCACGAGATCACGCGCTGCTTGCCTTCGGCAAAGGCGGTGCCGAACCAGTGGTCGAACAGCACCTGTGGTTCGATCCAGAAGAACTGGACCATCCACTTCCAGTATTGCACCAGCAGCGGCTGGCCGAGGCCCAGGGCCTCGCGCATTTTTTCCTTGACCTCGGGGGGTACGGTCAGCGGCACCTGGGCCATGGGATCGCCCGGGGCCAGCTGCAACAGCATGAATATCACAAGGCTGATGAACAGCAGGGTGGGGATCGACAGGATCAGACGTCGGATCGTGAAGGTCAGCATCTGGCGGTGGCCCTAATGACAAGGTGCGCAATGAATGCGCACCCTACGGGGTTGGGGTGAGGTGCGCGGGGTCCGCGCACCTCTGTTCATGGTCAGTCGATGCGGTGCCAGTCGGCCACGTTCCACAGCTCGCTGTCCCAGACGTTCAGGATCACGCCGCCCAGGCTGTTGGCATGGGCCGACACCCGACCACGGTGCACCAGCGGCACGATGGTATAGGTGTCCTTGGTCAGCATGTTGTTCATCTTGATCGCGATCTCGCCGCGCTTGGCAATGTCACCGGTGCGGGCCAGTTCGTCGATCAGTTCGTCATAGGCCGGATCGCAGTAGCGGTTGATGTTTTCGCCCTGCCATTGGCTGTCGGGTTTGGGTTCATTGCCACACCGGTAGGCCGCCAGATACTGTTGCGGGTCGGTGCCGTTGAAGGTGTTGGCATACATCTCGACGTCGGCATAGAACTTCTGGAACGTGTCGGGCGAACCCGGGTCCCCACCAAAGAACACCGACGCATCGAGGTTGCGCAACTCGGTTTCAACGCCGATCTCGCTCCACCATTCCTTGATCAGCGCCTGAAAGTCCTGACGGACGGCGTTGGTCGAGGTCTGGTACAGGATCGACAGCTTCACGCCGTCCTTTTCGCGGATGCCGTCACCGTCGCTGTCCACCCAACCGGCGGCGTCAAGCATGGCCTTGGCGCCTTCGATGTCCTGCTCGAAGCAGTGGGTGTTGCCGGCCGAATAGTTCTGCGGCACCGGCACCAGGTCACAGGTGGGTTTGCCCGCCTTGCCGTAGCCCACCTCGACCAGAAGCGGACGGTCGATGGCCAGCGACAACGCCTCGCGCACGGCCTGATCGCTCAGGAAAGGGTGCGGGTGGGCGATGGTGGACCGCTCGCCCTCGGGCAGGTTGGGGGACGGATCGGTCATGTTCATCTCGAGCCGTTCCACCAGCGGGCCGAAGCCTGCGATGGCCTTGCCCTTGCCGGCGCTTTCCATGCGCGCGATGACGTCGGGTGCAAGTTGCAGGTTCCAGGCATAGTCGAATTCGCCGGTTTCCAGCACGGACCGGCCAGCGGCCGCGGCGTCACCGCCACCCTTGAACGTCACCTTGGCAAAGGCCGGCTTGGCCGGGTCGCGGAAATTCGGGTTGGCCGAGAACTGGATCACGTCGTTGGGACGGAAATCATCGACCACAAACGGGCCGGTGCCGATCGGGTTGAAGTTTGCCTCGGTGCATTCGGGGGCCTTTGCGCCCAGGCAGTCCTTGAACTGTTCGGCCTGGATGATGGGCGACTGGCCACCCACGAACGGGCCATAGGGGTTGGGTTTGGGCTGGTTGAACGTGACCTTGACGGTCAGGTCGTCCAGGGCCTCGACATTTTCCACACCGTCAAAGAACGCAAGCTGCGCGCAGCCGCCTTCGGGGTGCATGCAGTAATCGGCGGTGAATTTGACGTCAGCCGACGTCACGGGCGAGCCGTCGGACCACACGAGACCCGGCTTGATCTTCCATGTGATGGTGGTCAGGTCCTCGCTCACGCCGCCATTGGCGACGGTGGGGATATCTTCGGCCAGCCATGCGGTCAGATCGCCATTCTGGTCATAGCGCGCCAGCGGTTCGATCACGAGGCTGGCGGATTCCACATCCTTGGTCCCGCCCGACAGGAACGGGTTCAGGATCGACGGGGCTTGCCAGTAGATAATGCTCACCTCGCCATCCGCGCCACGCTCTGCAAAGGCGGCGGGGGCAAGAGCGGCAGAGGCCACTGCACCCATCAAAAGGGATTTCAACGTCATGTTATACTCCTTGTTGGACGACGGATGTTTCCATCGCTTATTGGCGCAAACCCATGGGGCCAACGCGTTCGATGCCGGGGCGATTGCTTTGGAAATACTGGTAACCCACCAATAAACCGCACTTTTTCCTTTGGATCCCCCAAGCGCATGCAAATATCGAAACAGACTTTGCCGAAATTGCAAGCCTTGCGTGTCGTCAAGCCTGAAATTGTCGGTCGTGGGGTTTGACAGCGCCCGAACCTTACCCCACTCTCGCTCCGATCAGACAACTGCAGGTCGCGGGGATCACCATGCTCGACACCAAGGCTGACGCGCCGATTGCCGATATCCAGGGACTGCGGGTCGAATTCCAGACCAAGGATGGCACCGTGCTTGGGGTCGAGGACGTGTCGTTCAGCGTCAACCCCGGCGAAACCGTCTGTATCGTGGGCGAATCCGGGTCGGGCAAGTCGGTGTCGTCGCTGTCGCTGATGCGCCTTGTGGAATTCGGCGGGGGCGAGATCGCGGGCGGGCGCCTGATCTTTGATCGCAAGGAAGCCGACACCGTTGATCTGGCCGCGACCGAACAGGACCTGATGCGCACGATCCGCGGCAACGAGATCGGGATGATCTTTCAGGAGCCGATGACCGCCCTGAACCCGGTGTTCACCGTGGGCCGCCAACTGACCGAAGGGCTGCGGCTGCACAAGGGCATGACCAAATCACAGGCCGAGGCGCGCGCGCTGGAGTTGCTGAAGCAGGTGCGCATCCCCGAACCCGAACGCCGCCTGAAACAGTATCCGCACGAATTGTCCGGCGGCATGCGCCAGCGGGTTGTGATCGCCATGGCGCTGGCCTGTGAACCGCGCCTGCTGATTGCAGATGAACCGACCACCGCGCTGGACGTGACGATCCAGGCCGAAATCCTGGCCCTGATGGACCGGCTGAAACGGGAAACCGGCACGGCGGTGATGTTCATCACCCACGACATGGCCGTGGTGGCCCAGATGGCCGACCGCGTGGTCGTCATGTTCCGCGGCAACAAGGTCGAGGAAGGCACGGTCGAAGAGATTTTCGAGAACCCGCAGCACCCCTATACCAAGGCGCTGCTGGCCGCAGTGCCCAAACTGGGCGAGATGACGGGCAAGCAATTCCCCGAACCGATGAAGCTGCTGGGTCGCGAGCAGGGCGAAATCGCACCCATCCCCGGCACCGAAGAGCCGCTGTTGAAGGTCGAGAACCTCACCACCCGGTTCGAGGTCAGGGGCGGCTTTTTCCGCCGCCACGTGGCGAATGTGCACGCGGTCGAGGATCTGTCCTTTACCCTCAACAAGGGCCAGACCCTCAGCCTTGTGGGCGAAAGCGGGTGCGGCAAGTCCACGGCGGGCCGTTCGATTCTGCGGCTGGTGGAACCACTGTCGGGCCATATCATGCTGGGTGATGTGGACGTGATGGCGCTGAGCGACCGCGGCCTGCGCGAGGCGCGGCGCGACATGCAAATGATCTTTCAGGATCCGTTCGCGTCGCTCAATCCGCAGATGCAGCTGGCCGATCAGGTGGCCGAGCCGATGGAAAATTACGGCATGTTCTCGGGCGAGGAACGACAGGATCGCATCGCGATGCTGTTCGACCGGGTGGAACTGCCGCGCAGCTTCATGCGCCGCTATCCACATGAACTCAGCGGCGGACAACGCCAGCGGGTCGCCATCGCGCGCGCGCTGGCGCTGAATCCCAAACTGATCATCGCGGACGAGGCGGTTTCGGCGCTGGATGTGTCGGTGCAGGCGCAGGTGCTGAACCTGATGATGGAACTGCAGGCCGATCTGGGTGTGTCCTTTTTGTTCATCAGCCATGATATGGCAGTGGTGGAACGGGTCAGCCACTATGTGGGCGTAATGTATCTGGGCCGGATCGTGGAAATGGGCCCGCGGGCCCGCGTGTTCGAGAACCCGCAGCACCCCTATACCCAGGCCCTGATGAAGGCCGTGCCCATTGCCGACCCGCGCCAGCGCAAGTCGGAAAAGGATCTGAACTTCAAACCGATCCCGTCGCCCATTCACCCTGTCGGCTACGACGCCCCGCCGTCGGAATATGACCAGGTCGAACCGGGCCATTTCGTGCTGACCACCGACAGCGGATACTGATGCGGCTTGCGCAGATCACGCCCTTTGTCCCGTGCACCGCACTGGACCCGCAGGTGGCGTTCTACCGCGATGTGCTGGGATTTGCCGTTGGGTTTCAGGCCGACAACTACGCCTTTCTGCGCCGCGACGATGTGGCGGTGCGGCTGGTCGAGGTGTCGGATCATGTGGACCTGTCGCATCCTGAACGCGAGGGCTCGTTCTATATCGACGTGCGCGACATCGACGCCGTCTATGCCGAGATGAAGCCCCGCCTTGATCCGCTGCCCGCGGGCCGCGTGCGCCCGCCGTTCGACCAGGACTACGGGCAGCGCGAATTCCACGTCGCGGACGAAGACTGCACCCTGATCTTTTTCGGAGAAGCCGTTGCCTGATCGCCTGTCGCCTTTGGAGCTGATGACCCGGCTCGTGCGATTTCCCACTGTCAGTCGCGACACCAACCTGCCGCTGGTGGACTGGGTCGAGGAATACCTTGGCGGCCACGGTATCGCGGCCCACCGCCACTATCATCCCGACGGAACCAAGGCGGCGCTGTTCGCCCATGTCGGACCCGAGCAGGAAGGGGCGGTTGTGCTGTCGGGCCATACGGATGTGGTGCCTGTGGACGGCCAGCCCTGGGACACCGACCCGTTCGACGTGATCGAGCGCGGGGGCAAGTATTTCGGCCGCGGCACCTGCGACATGAAGGGATTTGACGCGTTGGCCATCTGGGCACTGGTCGAGGCGCACCACGCGGGCAAACCCTGCCAACTGGCGCTGAGCTTCGATGAAGAGATCGGGTGTCTCGGCGCGCCGCCCATGATCGCGGCGATGCAGGGCGTGGTGCCCAAGGGCGGCCCCGTGATCGTGGGCGAGCCGTCCATGATGAAGGCGGTCACCGGCCATAAGGGCGGGCAGGGTTTCGACACCCATGTGGTGGGGTTCGAGGTGCATTCGTCGCTGCTGCCGCAGGGGGTCAGCGCGATCCTCGAAGGGGCGAAGATCATCGACTTTGCCAATCACCGGAACGCGGAGAACGCGGCGCGCGTGCCCACGCCGCTCGCGGCCATGTTCGACCCGCCCTATACCACCTGGCACGTGGGCCAGGTGTCAGGCGGGACGGCCCACAACATCACGGCCAAGGATTGCCGGTTTTCCATGGATTTCCGAGCCGTGCCCGGGGATGATGTGGTTGCGCTGAAAGAGGCCTATCTGGCCCATGTCGCGCAGATCGAGGCGGGCATGCGGGCGGTGCATCCCGACACGCGTGTCGATATCGACATTCGTTTCGACGTGCCGCCGCTGCAACCCGAACAGGACGGCGCGGCCGAGGGGCTGGTGCGGGCCATCACCGGTGACAACGGCACCCATGTTGTCAGCTACGGGACGGAGGCAGGCCAGTTTCAGGCGGCGGGCTATTCGGCGATCGTGTGTGGACCCGGCGACATCGCGCAAGCCCACCAGCCCAACGAATACATCACCGTGGCACAGTTCGAGGCCGGACACCGCTTTATGCGCGATCTGGTGGACCGGCTTGGCTAAGCCGTTTTCCGACGCGGAAAACGGCTGGAAACCGACGCGGTTTCCAGGTCTTGACCGTCGGTCGCACACAGGCTTTCCGCGTCGGAAAGCCGCCGGAAACCGCGCCGGTTTCCGATGACCCGATTTCCCATCACCGCAATCTCGCCCATCACCTGGCCCGGTCCTCCGCCAGACATCGCAGACGTGGTGGTAATCGGCGGCGGTGTGGCCGGGGTCTGCACCGCGCTGTTTCTGGCGCGCGCGGGGAAAAAGGTCGTCCTGCTGGAAAAAGGGCGCATCGCAGGCGAGCAATCCGGCCGCAACTGGGGCTGGATCAGGCAGCAGGGCCGCGACCCGGACGAGTTGCCGATCATGGTCGAAGCCAACCGTCATTGGCGCGCGCTGGCCACCGAAACCAATGTCGATATCGGCCTGACGCGGAATGGCGTGACCTATCTGGCCAGGACCGACGCCGACATGGCGCGTTATGCCGACTGGCTGCCCCATGCGCAGGCGCAGGGTGTCGACACGCGGCTGCTGTCCCGGTCCGAGATCGCGGCGCTGATCCCGGACATGGCGGGCAGTCACATCGGCGGCATGCACACCGCCACGGACATGAAGGCCGAGCCGTGGGTCGCCGTGCCCGCCCTTGCCGGCATTGCCGCGCGCGCAGGCGCACAGATCGTGGAACAGTGCGCGGTACGGGCGCTTGATATCGCGGGTGGCCGTGTCGCGGGCGTCGTGACCGAACAGGGGCGCATCGCCACCAGCGCCGCCGTGTTGACGGGAGGCGCGTGGTCGTCGCTGTTCCTGCGCCGGCATGGTGTCCGCCTGCCGCAACTGTCGGTGCGTGCGACGGTGGCCGCGCTGGATGCGGCCCCGATGGCATATGGCGGCGGGGCAGCTGACGATCGTATCGCGTTTCGGCCCCGCGCCGATGGCGGCTATTCCGTCGCTGCGGGCGGATTTCACGAGCTGTTTGTCGGCCCCGACGCCTTTCGCGCTCTACCCCACTTTCTGACACAACTCCGTGCGGATCCGTTTGGCACGCGGTTCCTGCCCTTTGCCCCGCGCGGATATCCCGATGGCTGGACCACGCCGCGCACCTGGGCTGCCGACCAGCCCAGCCCGTTCGAGGCGATGCGCATCCTTGATCCAAGCCCGAACCGTGCCAAGGTGCGCAAACTCGCGCGCGGCTTCGCGGCGATGTTTCCCAACCTTGGGCCTGTATCCGTGCGCACCGCGTGGGCAGGCATGATCGACACCATGCCGGACGTGGTTCCGGTGCTCGACCACGTGGCTGCAATTCCCGGCCTGACCGTAGGCACCGGCCTCAGCGGTCATGGCTTCGGCATAGGGCCGGGGGTGGGGCGGGTGCTGGCCGCTCTGGTCATGGGCGACGATCCGGGCCATGATCTGTCTCGCTTTCGCATGGACCGTTTCACCGATGGCTCTCCCATGCGCCTTGGCCCCGCCCTTTGAAAGGTTCCACCCATGCCGATCCGCAACCGACTTGCCGAAACCCATGCCGAAATCACCGGCTGGCGTCACCACCTGCACGCCCACCCGGAGCTTGGGTTCGAGGTGCACAATACCGCCGCCTTTGTGGTTGAGCGGTTGCGGTCGATGGGGATCGAGGACATCACGACA
Source organism: Pseudomonadota bacterium (assembly GCA_038527345.1). Taxonomy (GTDB): domain Bacteria; phylum Pseudomonadota; class Alphaproteobacteria; order Rhodobacterales; family Rhodobacteraceae; genus Tateyamaria. The sequence goes on from JBCBFX010000052.1 coordinate 14,491, forward strand.
GGCATCGGACAGACCGGCGTGGTGGCCGTGATCAAGGGGCGCAGCGATACACGGGGCCGGGTCGTCGGACTGCGGGCCGATATGGACGCGCTGCCGATCGTCGAGGCGTCCGGTGTTGATTTCGCCTCGCAAAACCCGGGCGTCATGCACGCCTGCGGCCATGACGGGCACACTTCGATCCTGCTGGGAACAGCGCACTACCTGGCCGAGACCCGCAATTTCGATGGCACCGCCGTGCTGATCTTTCAACCCGCCGAAGAGGGCGGCGGCGGTGGGCGCGAAATGGTCGAGGACGGGTTGATCGAACGGTGGGGCATTCAGGAGGTCTATGGCCTGCACAACCAGCCGGGGCTGCCCACGGGCCAGTTTGCGATCCGGACCGGGCCGCTTTTGGCCAGTGCGGACGAATTCCGCGTGACCGTCACGGGGCAGGGTGGCCATGCCGCCGCCCCGCATCAGGCGATCGACCCGAACGTGGCCGCGGCCCACATCATCCTGGGCCTGCAAAGCATCACCAGCCGGGCGGTCGATCCGCTGGAATCCGCTGTTGTCTCGGTCTGTGCGCTGCATTCGGATATCGACACCCACAACATCATCCCGCACCAGACACGCATGACCGGCACGGTCCGCGCGCTGAACCCCGATGTGCGCGACATGGTCGAGGCCAAGGTCAAGCAGATCGCCAGCCTGACGGCCCAGGCCCATGGGTGCGACGCCGAGGTGGTGTACGAGGTCGGCTACCCCGTCACCGTCAACCACCCCGACCAGACCGAACACGCCATCGCCGCCGCCCGCGCGGTGCAGGGCGACGGTGTCGTGACCGATTGCCCCCCGATCATGGCGGCCGAGGACTTTTCCTATATGCTGAATGCCTGTCCCGGGGCCTACATCATGCTGGGCAACGGGGACGGGCCCATGGTCCACCACCCGGCCTACCGGTTTGACGACAATGCCATTCCGGCAGGTTGCAGCTGGTTCGTGGAACTGGTTGAACAGCGCATGCCCCTGCAATAACCCATCAAGGAGCCGAAGATGCCCATCAAGAACCGCTTTGCCGAACTGCACGCCGACATCACCGCGTGGCGGCGCGACATCCACCAGCACCCCGAGATCCTGTTCGACACCCATCGCACCAGCGCCCTTGTCGCCGACAAGCTGCGCGCGTTCGGCTGTGACGAGGTCGAGACCGGCATCGGCCGCACCGGCGTCGTGGGCGTGATCAAAGGGCGGCAGACCGATTCGGGCAAGGTCGTGGGCCTGCGTGCCGACATGGATGCGCTGCCGATACACGAACAGACAGGCGTCGAATATGCGTCCAAGACACCTGATGCGATGCATGCCTGCGGCCATGACGGGCATACCGCAATGCTGCTTGGGGCCGCGCAATACCTGGCGGAGACGCGGAATTTCGACGGCACGGTCGTGGTGATCTTTCAACCCGCAGAAGAGGGCGGCGGCGGTGGGCGCGAGATGTGCGCCGATGGCATGATGGAACGCTGGGGCATTCAGGAAGTCTATGGCATGCACAACTGGCCCGGCCGCCCGGTGGGCGAATTCGCGATTCGAACGGGACCGTTCTTTGCCGCCACCGACCTGCTTGAGATCGAGTTCGAGGGGCTGGGCGGTCACGCGGCCAAGCCGCATGACACGGTGGACACCACCCTGATGGCATCGCACGCGGTGACGGCACTGCAATCCATCGTCAGCCGCAATGCCGACCCGATCGACCGGATCGTGGTGTCGATCACATCGTTCGAAACCTCGTCCAAGGCGTTCAACGTGATCCCGCAGCGGGTTCAGATCATGGGCACCGTCCGCACCATGAGCGCCGAGATGCGCGATCTGGCCGAAAAGCGCGTGACCGAGATTTGCGAGGGCGTGGCAAGCACCTTTGGCGGCGTGGCGCGCGTGACCTATCACCGCAACTACCCGGTCATGGTAAACCACGACGATCAGACCGAATTTGCAGCGGATGTGGCGCGCACCGTCTCGGGCCAATGTGACGAGGCCCCGCTGGTGATGGGGGGCGAGGATTTCGCTTTTATGCTGGAGGAACGGCCGGGGGCCTATATCCTTGTCGGCAACGGCGACACGGCGATGGTCCATCACCCCGAATACAACTTCAACGACGAAACGATCCCGGCGGGCTGTTCGTGGTGGGCCGAGATTGCGGAGCAGCGCATGCCCATCGCGTCGTGACGTCTGGGGACGCTCCTGCCCCGATAGGGCAGGTCGCCCCACCCGCCGTCCCTTCAGGCATTCAACAGGTCGCGGTAGATCGCCATGATCGCCTCGGCCTCGTGCTGCAACTGGAAGTGGTCCATCATGTGTTGTCGTGCGGCCCTGGACCACTCCGCCAACCGCGCGGGATCGTTCAGCACGTCGGCTGCGGCCTGTGCCATCTGTCCGACACCGCCCGCGTCGATCAGCACGCCGGTTTCACCGTCCCTGATCAGTTCCTCGAACGCGCCCACCCGGGTGGCGATGGCCGGTGCGCCACAGGCCATGGCTTCCAGCGGGGTCAGGCCAAACCCTTCCCAACGTTGCGGCGCGATATAGACGTCCAGCGCCTGGTAGAAACGGGGCGTTTCCCAGACCGGGACTTCGGGCAGGAACAAGAGCCGGTCCGCCAGACCCGCCGCCTGCACACGCGCCTTGAGATCGTCGAGAAATCCTTGATCCTTGTCTACCGCGCGGCCCATCACGATGGCGCAGGCGTCGGGATGATCCGGCAGCACACGCAGCATCGCGTCCACGAACACGTCCGTGCCCTTTTGCGCCCGGATCCGGCCAAAGCAGCCGAACATGACTCCGCCCGGCAATCCCAGTTCAGCGCGCAGCGCGGGTTTGTCCGGGTGCGGCGCAAAGGTGTCGGTGTCGATTCCGTGATGGATGACGGTGGCGGGCCGTTCCAGATAGCCTGCGGTCCTGGCCGAGGTCGCGATCACCGCATCCATACGGCGGATCAGCGACCGTGTCAGGCCGGTGTGGTGCCGCTGGCTGGCCGAGGTGAACAGCAGTTTCAGCCGCTTGCCCAGCAGGCGGCGCAGGGCAAGGCCCGCAATCATCTCGACGTTGCGGCGGGCGTGCCAGACGCGGGGACCATGGGGACCACGGCGCGACATGGTCAGCAGCCGGGTCCAGCCGACATTTGGCACATGATCCGGCATCTCGGGTGCGCAGGCGGTGATGGCCATCTGTTCGGCCTGCAGGGGCACCAGCCGGATGACGGTCGAGGTCACGCCGCTGAGGCGGCGTTTGAAGTTTGGCGCGATCACGTCGATCTGTGACAGGTCAGGCATGGGCGGCATCCCCTTCGATCCCGGCTAGGGCCAGCAGGTCCTGGGCCAGCGGCGGCAGCACATCGTCGCCCGAAAGGGCGAGGGGCCGGGCCCGGGCGGCCAGTCGGGCCGCGCGCCCCGGATCGGTCAGCAGGTCGTGCACCGCGTGCCCCAGCGCGTTTCCATCCGCCACCTCGACCGCCGCGTCGGCCAGATGAAACGCGGCATAGGCTTCGGCAAAATTGGCATAGTGCGGCCCGTGCAGGATGGCGCAATGGACGGCGGCGGGTTCGAACGGCGTGTGCCCGCCCACGTCCGAGAACGACCCGCCCAGAAACACGATCGGGCTCAGCGTGTACCACAGGTCGGTTTCGCCCATCGTGTCGGCCAGATAGACCTGTGCGCTGTCCCCAAGCGCGCCGCCGGTGCTGCGACGGCTACAGGACAGGCCCGCGGCGTTGATCAGGGCCACCACGTCGTCGCCACGTTCGGGGTGGCGCGGCACCAGGATCAGGCACAGGTGCGGATGATCCCGCACCAGGCGGGCATGGGCGTTGAGCACCGCCTCTTCCTCGCCCGGATGGGTCGAGGCAGCGACCCAAACCGGGCGCGGCCCAAGCGCGTCCTGCGCGGCCCGGACCAGTGCAGCGTCCGCCCCGGTTCCCGAAACCAGCGATTTCAGGTTCGCCCCCGCCCGGGCAAACGGCATCCCCATGGCGCGCAGGTTGTCCTGCGTGCGCCGGTCTTGGCAATGGGCCATGCGGATGCCGCGCAGCACGTGGGCCGCGGTGCCGGGAAAGCGTGTCCAACCTTGCGCGCTGCGGTCCGACAGGCGCGCGTTGATCAGGGCAACAGGCAGGTCGCGCCGGGCGCACAGGTCCAGCAGGTTGGGCCACAATTCGGATTCCACCAGCACGCACAGATCGGGCCGCCAGTGGTCGAGAAAGCGTTGCATCGGCCCGGCACCATCGAGCGGGCCGAATTGATGCACAGCGCCCGCGGGCAGGCGGTTGGCGACGGCAGTGGCGGAGGTGGCCGTGCCGGAGGTCAACAGCAGCCGCACATGCGGCGCGGTTTGCGCGATGTGGTGCATCAGGGGCAGGGCGGATTTCGCCTCGCCCACGGACGCCCCGTGAAACCAGATCAGCGGCCCGAGCGGCCGCCGTTCGGTTGCGTGGCCCAGCCGTTCGTGGGCGCGGTCAATTGGAACGCCCGCACGGCGCAGCTTGTTCACGGCACTGCGCGCGGCAAAGGGCAGGGCCAGGGCCGCGAGGGCCTGGTACAGCCGAAACAGGGCCGTGGCGGGCAAGGGATCAGCCGCCCGTGTGGCTCATGTGGCGGGGCATCTGGCCGTCGGCGCGCTGGCGGGAATAATCGAAATCATGGCCCTTTGGTTTCAGGGCGATGGCGGCACGGATCGCGTCTTCCAACGGAGCATCGTCGGCCGGGTGATCACGCAGCGGCGCACGCAGGTCGGCCATGTCTTCCTGGCCCAGGCACATGTAGATCTCGCCCGTGCAGGTCACGCGCACCCGGTTGCAGCTTTCGCAGAAATTGTGGCTGAGCGGCGTGATGAAGCCGATCTTCTGCCCGGTCTCCTCCAGCCGGACATAGCGGGCGGGACCACCCGTCCGTTCGGCCAGGTCGGTGACCGTATAGTGTTCGGCGTAGCGGGCGCGCACGTCGCGCAGCGACCAGTATTGGCCCACGCGGTCCTCGTTGCCGAGATCGCCCATGGGCATGACCTCGATCCAGGTCAGGTCCATGTCGCGGCTGGCGCACCAACGGGTGATGGTGTCCAGCTCTTCCTCGTTGAATTCCTTCAGTGCCACCGCGTTGATCTTGACCCGCAGGCCCGCGGCCTGGGCCGCGTCGATGCCGCGCAGAACCTGCGGCAGACGGCCCCAGCGGGTGACGCGGGCGAACTTGTCCTCGTCCAGCGTGTCGAGCGAGACGTTCACCCGGCGCACGCCTGCGGCGTAAAGGTCGGTGGCAAAACGTTCGAGTTGGCTGCCGTTGGTCGTTACGGTCAATTCCCTGAGCGCACCGCTGTCCAGATGCCGGCCCATGGATTGGAAAAAGGTCATGATGTCCCGCCGCACCAATGGCTCGCCGCCGGTGATGCGCAGCTTTTCCACGCCCAGCCGGACGAATGTCGAACACAGACGGTCCAGTTCCTCGAGCGTCAGCAGCTCTTTCTTTGGCAGAAAGGTCATGTTTTCCGACATGCAATAGACGCAGCGAAAATCGCAGCGGTCCGTGACGGAGACGCGCAGGTAGGAAATCGCGCGCTGGAACGGGTCGATCAATGGGGCGGTCATAATGATAGTGGTAGGAGCGCGCGGCGGTTGCCGCAAGGGTTTGCTGTGCGATTTCTGCGATTCCTTGCCCGCCGGGGAGTCGTTTTCCGACGCGGAAAACGACCCGGAAACCGACGCGGTTTCCGGATTGGCGCGCAAGGGTTGGGTTTGTGGCGCTTTCCGCGTCGGAAAGCGGACCGGATTTCGCGTCGAAATCCGCTAGGTCAGATATTTCGCCGCCTCGCGCGCGGCAAAGGGTTTCATCGCCGCGCCGTGTATATCCAGAAAGGCCTGCACGCGCGCCGGATCGTGCTTGGACAGATCGCGCAGCCACCACCCCACGGCCTTCTGGATGAACCAGTCGCGGTCAGCCACATAGCCCGCGGCCCAGCCCAGCACACGGTCGCGGATCGCGCGGTCGTTGTCCGTGGGGTGGTTCTGCTTGGTCCAGGGCAGGGTGATCACCAGTGCCGCGCGGCGCGTCCACATATGGTCCGACGTGGTCCAGCGCTCGACCTCGTCCACGCGGGACGGATCGGCCACCAGGCGCTTTTGCCCCGCCATGCAGGCATGATCGGCAATCGCCCAACTGTCGAAATCCGGCACCCAGGACATGATCAGACGCCAGACCCCGTCATCCGGCCGGATGCGCGCCTGCGTCAGCAGCTTGGCTGCCGCCACGCGTCCCTCGAACACGTCCCCGCGCCACAGCCCATCCGCCACGGCCACGCGTTGCGGCACCGACAGGCTTTGCCGCCAGCCCCTGGTCAGGTCGTTGAGCACCGGGTTGGGCACGCCCAGATGCAGGCGCGTGGACTTGTGATAGGCCCTCGCCCCCGCGGCCCGTTCCGCATCCGCGTGGGCCTCGATCAGGGCCATGGCGGCATCCGGCGTCATTCCGGGTCTGCCAGAATATGCGTGGGCGCGCCGTCGATGGTGGTCTGGTTGCGGTCGCGCCAGTAGTCGGCGACGCCTTGTGGCCCCTTGTCATCGGTCCAGTGCTGCAACACGTCCCGTTCACCCACATAGTCAAAGAACGGCACGGCATAGCCGCACGAGCTTTGCACCAGTTCCACCGCCACGTCATAGATCTGGCGCGCCCCGTCCGAGGGTGGAAACAGCGCGTTGAGATCGGCGAACCCGTCGTCCCGCGGATGCAGCGTATGTGCCGTGCCATAGGCGCGCAGGATCATGGGCCGTGCCTCGAACCCGCACCACATGAGCGTCATGCGGTTGACCTGCGCCAGATGCCCGGCCGTTTCGTTGCCCGACCCGGTCAGGTTCCGCCACACGATCCGGTTGGGCGACAGGATGCGCAGGCTGTCCATGCCCTTGGGCGAGATGTTTACCCGCCCCGTCGCCGCCGCACTGCCCACAAAAAACATGTGCTGCGTTTCGATGAACCCGCGCAGGTCGTCCGTGATCCGATCGAACTGCTTGCCCATCACTCCACCGTCACGGACTTGGCGAGGTTGCGGGGCTGGTCCACATCCGTGCCCTTGGCGACGGCCGTGTGATAGGCCAGCAACTGCGCCGGCACCGCGTACAGGATGGGGGAAACAAGGTCGGGGCAGGTGGGCATCGGCACCTCGGCCCAGACGCCTTCGCCTGCCTCGGACAGGCCGTCCTTGTCAGATACCAGCACCACCTTGCCCTTGCGCGCCATCACCTCCTGCATGTTCGACACGGTCTTGTCGAACAGGGTGTCGCGCGGGGCCATGACCACGACAGGCACATGTTTGTCGATCAGGGCGATGGGGCCATGCTTCAACTCGCCCGACGCATAAGCTTCGGCGTGTATATAGCTGATTTCCTTCAGTTTCAGCGCCCCCTCAAGCGCCAGCGGATACATTTGCCCGCGCCCCAGGAACAGCACGTCCCGCGCCTCGGCCAGACGGCGGGCGGTTTTGCGCATCACGTCCGATTGACCGATGGCCTGATTGACCAGACCGGGCACCGCGCGCAGCGCATCTATATGGGCGGCATAGCTTGCATGATCCAGCGTCCCCCGCTGTTGCGCGGCCCTGAGCACCAGCATCAGCAGAACGGTCAACTGGCAGGTGAACGCCTTGGTCGAGGCCACGCCAACCTCGATCCCCGCATGGATCGGCAGGGCCAGATCGCTTTCGCGGGCGATGGAACTTTCGGGGACGTTGATCACCGACAAGATCGTGTCGGCCTTGTCCCGACAATAGCGCAGGGCGGCCAGCGTGTCGGCGGTTTCGCCCGACTGGCTGACGAACAGCGCAACGGTGCGGTCCGGGATCGGCGGTTCGCGATAGCGGAATTCGGAGGCCACATCGACCTCGACCGGGATCCGCGCCACCTGTTCGAACCAGTATTTCGCAGTCAGGCAGGCATAGTAGGCCGTGCCGCAGGCCACCATGACCAGCCGGTCCACCTGTGTGAAATCAAGGCCGGGATCGGGCAGGGTGATCTGCCCGTCGGTGCCCAGGTAATTGGCCAGCGTGTTGCCCAGAACCGTGGGTTGTTCCGCGATTTCCTTGGCCATGAAGTGCTTGTGCCCCGCCTTGTCCACGCGGGTTGCTTCGATCTGGACCTGCCGCACGGCACGGTTGGCCAGCGCGCCCTGCGCGTCGTATATCGTGGCACCGGAACGGGTGACGACAGCGCGGTCGCCTTCTTCCAGATAGGTGATGCGGTCGGTCAGGGGGGCCAGCGCGATGGCGTCCGAGCCCACATACATCTCACCCTCGCCATGCCCGATGGCCAGCGGCGAGCCCTTGCGCGCCGCGATAATCAGATCCTCCTGCCCGTCAAACAGAAATGCGAGGGCAAAGGCCCCGTCCAGCCGGTCGATCGTGGCAAAGGCGGCGTCCTGCGGTGTCATGCCGGTATTCATGTGGTGCTGGGTCAGCAGGGCGACGGTTTCGGTGTCGGTCTCGGTCTCGAAACCGATGCCCGCCTGGGCCAGTTCGGCGCGCAGTTCGCGAAAGTTTTCGATGATGCCGTTGTGCACGACGGCCACGGGGCCGGCCTTGTGCGGGTGGGCGTTGGTCTCGGTCGCGGCCCCGTGCGTGGCCCATCGCGTGTGGCCGATGCCAGCTTTGCCCGCCAGCGGTTCATGTACCAGACGGTCGGACAGGTTGACCAGCTTGCCCACCGCGCGGCGGCGGTCCAGTGCTCCGGCGTTCACGGTGGCAATGCCCGCACTGTCATACCCGCGATATTCAAGACGTTTGAGGGCCTCGACCAGAATAGGTGCAACCTCGTGATCGCCAAGTACCCCGACAATTCCACACATGATCAGCTGCCCCGCTGCTGTCTGGCCTTCTTGGCCTTGAGCATTTCAAAGAGTTTGCGGGCCATGCCCGGCTTTTCGACCTGAGGTGCGCGGGCCAGGGCCAGCGCGCCGTCTTCGACATCTGACGTGATGACGGACCCCGATCCGGTCATCGCCTCGTCCCCCACGGTCACGGGGGCCACCAGCATCGTGTTGGACCCGATGAACACCCGCGCCCCGATCTCGGTCCGGTGTTTCATGACGCCGTCATAGTTGCAGGTGATGGTGCCTGCGCCGATATTGCTGGCCTCGCCCACCGATGCGTCGCCGATATAGGACAGGTGATTGACCTTGGCCCCGGTCGCAAGGGTGGCGTTCTTGATCTCGACGAAGTTGCCGACGCGCACGTCCTCGGACAGCTCCGCCCCGGGGCGCAAGCGGGCATATGGGCCGACGATGGCTCCGCGTGACACGTGGCAGCCTTCAAGATGGGAAAAGGCGCGGATCTTGGCCCCGCTTTCCACCGTCACACCGGGGCCGAAGACAACGTTGGGTTCGATCAGCGCGTCCCGTCCCACAACCGTGTCGAATGAAACATAGACAGTGTCGGGCGCCATCAGCGTCACGCCATCGGCCAGCATCGCGGCCCGTGCGCGGGTCTGGAATATGGCATCGGCGGCGGCCAGATCGGCGCGGCTGTCGACGCCCAGCGTCTCTGCCTCATCGCACTTGATGGCTGTGACCGACAGGCCGCGTGTATTGGCCAGTTCCGCGACTTGCGTAAGATAATACTCGCCCGACGCATTGTCGTTCGACAGCCCGGCAATCAGGTCGAACAGCGTGACGGCATCACAGGCCAACAGGCCCGAGTTGGTGAACCGGATCTGCCGCTCGTCCTCACTCGCGTCCTTGTATTCCACGATTTTCAGCAGCCGGTCGCCGTCCATCACCAGCCGACCATAGCGCGGTTGCGGTTCGGCCACGTCAAAGCCCAGCACCACGACGTCATGCGACTGCCGGGCGGCGATCATCCTTTCCAGTGTCTCGGGCGCAAGGAACGGCGTATCGCCGAACAGCACCACCACGTCGCCCTTGAACCCGGCCAGCGCATCGCGCGCCTGGTCCACCGCGTGGCCGGTGCCCAGCTGTTCGGACTGGATCACCACCTGTGCGCTCGGGTCAAACGCCAGCGCTGCCGCCTGCACCTGATCGGCCCCATGCCCGGCCACGACAATCGTCCGGTCCGGCGACAGCGCGGCCCCGGTCTGCATCGCGTGATGCAGCATCGGCGCGCCTGCGATCGGGTGCAGGACCTTGGGCAGGTCCGAATTCATCCGTGTGCCCTTGCCCGCGGCCAGGATGATCAGTGCAACGCTCATAACCAAATCTCTTTGTATTCTTGTTGCGCCCTGTTTATCCGCTGGGTGGGGGCGTGCAAGCGCGCGCAGATCAAAGATGATTGCGGCTTGCAACAGGAACAATGTGAGGCACGGCAGATGACAGCGGTGATTTTCGACCTCGATGGCACCTTGGCGGACACCAGCGGCGACTTGCTGGCCGCGGCCAATCACTGCTTTCGGGACATGGGGGCAGGGGATGTGCTGGGCCCTGATGACGCCGGCGTGGCGCTGCGTGGGGGGCGGCGGATGCTGACCGTCGGGCTGGAACGGCTGGGGCGCTATGATGACGCCACGGTCGACCGCTATTACCCCGTGCTGCTGGAAGCCTATGGCGCGGCCATTTCCGTGCATACAGAGCTGTATCCCGGCGCGATGGAAGCTGTGGGCGCGTTGCAGGCAGGCGGTTACGCCGTGGGCATCTGCACCAACAAGCCCGAAGGCCTGGCGCATCAGTTGCTGACCGAACTGGGCGTGCGCGACACGTTCGACAGCCTGATCGGGGCCGATACGCTGCCCGTGCGCAAACCCGACCCCGAACCCCTGTTCGAAGCGACCCGGCGCGCCGGGCGCGACGCGCGTGATTGCGTTCTGATCGGCGACAGCGATACGGATCGCAACACCGCGCGGGCGGCGGGTGTGCCATCGGTGCTGGTCACCTTCGGCCCCTCGGGCGACGACATGGCAGCATTGGAACCCGAGGCGCTGTTGCACGCCTATCCCGACCTGCCCGGGCTTGTCGCCCGGCTGACTGCCTGATCCTGCGGCAAAGCCTCAATTTCAGGCACTGAAATTGATCATCCGGCGCTTGACGCCGCGGCGCACCCTGCCCAGAACAGAAACATGACAGAGCGTTTTACCGGCAGTTTCACCCAGCAGGAACCCATCCCCGAAACCGCGATCGAAGCGGCGGTCGAGGTCATGCGCGGCGGGCGGCTGCACCGCTATAACACCGCGCCCGGCGAACAGTCGGAAACGGCGCTGCTGGAACAGGAATTCGCCGCCACGGTGGGAGCGTTATACTGCCTTGCCGTGGCCTCGGGCGGCTATGCCATGGCGACCGCCCTGCGGGCATGCGACGTGGGGCCGGGCGACAAGGTGCTGAGCAACGCATTCACCCTGGCGCCCGTGCCGGGGGCGATTGCGTCGGTGGGCGCTGTCCCTGTTTTTGTCGGCGTGACCGAAAGCCTGACCATCGACCTCGACGATATGGAGGCAAAGCTGGATCAGGCGCGCGTCCTGTTGCTCAGCCACATGCGTGGGCATATCTGCGACATGGACCGGCTGATGCGGATGTGCGATGCCGCAGGCGTCACCGTGATCGAGGATTGCGCCCACACCATGGGTGCCGCCTGGCGCGGCGTGCCGTCGGGGCGGCACGGGGCCATCGGCTGCTATTCCTGCCAGACCTACAAACATGTCAATTCGGGCGAGGGCGGGTTCCTTGTCACCGATGATCCGACACTGGCGGCCAAGGCGGTGATGCTGTCGGGCAGCTACATGCTGTACGAACGCCACCTCGCCGCGCCGCCGAAAGAGGTGTTTGACGATATCAAGTACCACACGCCCAACATCTCGGGGCGGATGGACAACCTGCGCGCGGCGATCCTGCGCCCGCAGGTGGCCGATCTGGCGACGCAATGCGCGCGCTGGAACGAGCGTTACCATACGCTTGAGCACGGGCTGCGCGACACGCCCGGCCTGACGGTGATCGACCGGCCGGAACAGGAAACCATCGTCGGCTCGTCAATCCAGTTCCTGCTGCTGGACTGGGCCGCATCGGCCATCCGCGAGGTGATTGCGCGCTGCGGTGACCGCGGGGTTGAACTGAAATGGTTCGGCGCGCCCGAACCGGTGGCCTTTACCAGCCGCTATGACAGCTGGCGGTACGCGCCATCGACGCCCATGGCGGCCACGGACCGGGTGCTGGCCGGCGTGGTGGACATGCGGGTGCCCCTGACCTTCAGCCTTGACGATTGCGCCCAGATCGCCCGGATCATCCGGGCCGAGGTATCGGCAGTCTATCAGGGGCAGGGGCCAGCTACCGCGTGACCGGCTCCCGCGTGCAACTCAGAATATGAAATCGGCTGACGAAAAGTCGGCAACGGTGAGCATGCCGGCGATCGTTATCGACCCCTCGCCGCCCACGACGGTCAGATCAATCAGCACGCCGCTACCACCCAAATTCGAAAGCGCCCCAGCCGTGTTCAGCGCGTTGAAATTCTGCAGGTTGAAATTGCTCAGGTCGATCAGGTCCGCGCCATCCTGGAAATCCGTGATCTCGTCATCGCCAGCCTTGCGGCCAAAGATGAACGTGTCGTTGCCGCCACCCCCGGTCAGCGTGTCGTCGCCCTGACCGCCGTTCAGGTCGTCCGACCGGCCGCCACCGTCCAGAATATCATTGCCCTTCTGGCCGTACAGGTCGTCAAATCCGCTGTCTCCGACCAGAGTATCATCGCCGCTGCCGCCCTTGATCGTGTCGTTGTCGGCCCCGCCGTTCAGATCGTCATTGCCCAGCTCACCATGCAGACTGTCGTTGCCCGCCCCACCCAACACACTGTCCTGGCCGTCGCCCGCCTTGATCGTGTCGGCACCGTCGCCGCCCACCACGTCATCGTCTCCCTTGCCGGACAGGATCAGATCATCCTCGGTCCCGCCGTCCAGCACGTCAGCGCCGCCACCTGACTTGATGGTGTCATTGCCCGCGTCGCCCATGATCGTTCCTTCGACAGTACCGTCACGGATTCCACGAAACGTGTCGCCATCCCCGCCCAGTCGGACATCGCCCATGATCTGGCCGCTGTTGACGACAAGATCGGAACCGGCGTTGGTATCGAGGCGCCCGTCTATCAGGCCCGTGTTGCGCACATCATCAGTTCCGTTGCCCGTTTCGATCAACGGCCCCGATGCAAACCCGGTGATCATGCCGGCGTTGGACAAGTCCAGTCCGCCATTGCCGAAATCGAAGTCCATTCTGCCCGTGCCAAGCGAAATCAGGCCGGTGTTGATGATCTCGTTCCCGGTGCCTGATTGGTTCAGAATACCGTTCACCGAGATCGTGCCGTGATTGATCAGCGTGTTGTTGTTGGACGCGAAATAGAAGATTCCAGAGCTTGAACTGCTCGTCGCTGTCAGCGTGCCGAAATTCGTGAACGTCGTGCCATCGCCCTTGAACTCGACGGCTTCCGGGCCCGCGATCTCGCCGAAATTGGTCACCGTTACGTTGTCGCCATTGATCTCGATGGCACCATAGTTGAAGCCCACGTTGTCAAAGCCGGAAATGATCCTGGCGGTCTCGCCGATATACACTTGGCTGTTGCCGTTATCGATGCGGATCGCATGATTGGTAAAGGCGACGACGGTGCCGAGGATCGTCAGGTTGGAGGGGGTGGCGCCCGAAGTCGCACTGATGCCAAGACCTGTAGATACGGTGATATCGACTGTCCGCGCGACATACAGGATGTCCCCTGCCGCTACAGTTACGGTCGATGTTGTATCGGTTGGTTCGATGATGGCCATGGC
>JBCBFX010000053.1:0-28113 GCA_038527345.1 Pseudomonadota bacterium
CTCGCCCGGCTGGGTCAAAGCGAGCAAGCCAGCCGGAAGCCCCAGCGCGAGCGCGCCGCGCCAGCCGGGTCGACGGTCGATCCAGGCCAGTGCCAGCGCCAGGATCAGCAGCGCCGCGGCAATCACCAATCGTCCGATACGGTCAATCTTTCCCATATTCGCAATCATGTCTTGCTCCATTGATAATCATCAAACGGACACTGCCATAATCGCATCGGAATCTTTGGTGACTTGATCACCAAAGCGGAAACTTTTTATCGGATTTTGGGTTTCAAGCCGCCGCGCTGGCCGATTTCACCATGTGTTCCAGACCGTTGCGCTGCAACAGGCGTACCTCGCCGCGCGACTGTTCGATCCAGCCGCGACGCTGAAATTCCTGCAAGGTGCGCGAAATCACCTCGCGCGCCGTACCCAGTTCGGTGGCCAGCACCGCGTGCGTGGCATGGATCACATCATCTGCATCCGCCAGTTCCAGCAGGCGCCCGGCCAACCGCACATCCATCCGCTGAAAGACGATATCGTCGATCAGCGTAAACAGGTCCGTGATGCGTCGCGAATAGGCGGTGAACACGAACTCGCGAAAGATCGGGGATTTGGCGACCAGATCGTCAAAGGTCTGGCGCGGGATGGCAACGGCGCGAACGTCCGTTTCGGCGGTTCCGTCGGCGGAATAATCCTCGAACGCGAGCATGCAGGCCGTGGTCAGAACACAGCTTTCCCCGGCATGCACCCGGTACAGGAAAATCTCGCGTCCCGTTTCGGATTTCTGTTGCACCCGTACCGTGCCATCCAGCAGCAGCCAAAGGTTGTCCGCCGTCTGCCCGGGCGCAAAGATCTGCGTGCCTGCGGGCACCGACACGATCTGGCTGCCCGCAACCAGTTCGGCACGGATGTCGGCGGGCAATCGGCTGAGCCCCTTGAACTTGTCGATCCACGTGTCGTCCATCGGTGACGACCATAATCGCAAGGTTCGGAAATTGCACGGGGGCTGCGTTACACATCCGGACCGATGCAGGTGCGGACATGCTTTCGGCCATGACCGCCATTGGGTAAACGACAGGGGATCGCGCGAAATCCAAAGGGTCCGAAGCGACCGTTTGTTCCCATGCCGGAGGCCAGAACATGAACCCTGCAGAATGGCTGCACCGCACCGCCTGGCGCGATGGCGCGCGACCCGCGCTGATGTCCGGGCAAAATGTCACCGCCGATTATGCCGCGTTCCGCGGCTTGGCCGCGCAGCTTGGCGCAGGGTTGATCGCCCGAGGCCTGGCCCCCGGAGATCGGGTGGCCGTGTTCATGGGCAACCGCGTCGAATACCTGATCGCGCTTTACGGCATCTGGTTCGCAGGGGCGGCGGCGGTGCCGATCAACGCCAAACTGCACCCGAAAGAGGCGAACTGGATCATCCACAATGCCGACGCCACCCTGACCCTGACTGATGACACCCTGATGCCGGACCTGAACGGCACGGCCATTTCGGCGGACAGCGACGACTGGCGCGCGCTCTTGTCTGCGGACCCGATGGCCCGTCCAGCGGTCATGGACAGGGACGACATGGCTTGGCTGTTCTATACCTCGGGCACCACGGGCAAGCCCAAGGGCGTGATGATCACCTGCGGCAATATCGCGGCGATGGTGGGGTCCTATTTCATCGATGTGGATGAGGTGCTGAGGGATGATGCCATCCTGTATGCGGCACCCATGTCGCACGGGGCGGGCATCTACAATTTCATGCACGTGATCCGCGGGGCCCGCCACGTGGTTCCGGCCAGCGGCGGCTTTGATCCGGGCGAAATCCTTGCCCTTGGGCATGCGGTCGGCAGCATCTCGATGTTTGCGGCACCGACCATGGTGCGCCGCCTTGTGGACAATGCCAAGGCCACGGGCGAAACCGGCACGGGCCTGCGCACGATCACCTATGCCGGTGGCCCCATGTACGAGGCCGACATCATGGACGCCGTGGGCACCATGGGCGCGCGATTCGTCCAGGTCTATGGGCAGGGCGAGTGCCCCATGGGCATCACCGCGTTGCCCCGCCACGACGTGGCCGACCGCACGCATCCACGCTGGCGGACCCGGTTGAATTCGGTCGGCACACCCCAAAGCGCGGTGCTGGTGCGCATCCTTGACGAAACCGGTGCCGAACGGCCCACAGGCGAAGTGGGCGAGATCGCCGTGCGCGGGGCCACGGTGATGAAAGGCTACTGGCGCAACCCCGAAGCCACGGCCAGTGCCATCCGCGACGGATGGCTCTGGACCGGGGACATGGGGTTCGTGGATGCGGACGGCTATGTCACCATGCAGGACCGGTCCAAGGACATGATCATTTCGGGCGGGTCGAACATCTATCCCCGCGAAGTCGAAGAGGTGCTGCTGAGCCATGCGGACGTGGCCGAAGCAGCCGTGGTCGGCCGCCCCCATCCCGAGTGGGGCGAAGAGGTTGTGGCCTTTGTCGTGGGGACCGCGACACCGCAGGCGCTGGACGCGCTGTGCCTTGATCGGATCGCGCGGTTCAAACGCCCCAAGGACTATGTCCTTGTCCCGGACCTCCCCAAGAACAACTATGGCAAGGTGCTGAAAACGGAGTTGCGCACCCGCCTGCGGACGGCTTTGAACAGGTGATGCCTTGGGCGCGCCGCGCGCATGGCTAGGCGGTCGCGGCGGCACTGCCGCGCAATGACACGGTCTGATCCGAATGATGGCACGCGGAAAAATGCCCGTTTCCAATGTCCGCCAAATCCGGTTCGACCCTGCGGCACATGTCGCTGGCCAACGGGCATCGATTGGCAAAGCGGCACCCGGGCGGCAGGTCGACCGGGTCCGGCGGATCGCCCGGGATCAGGATCCTGTCCTTGTCCGAACGGGCGGCCGTGTTCACCGTCGGCACCGCAGACAGCAACGCCGCCGTATAGGGATGCCTGGGATCGTTGAACAGGCTGAGACGGTCAGCCAGTTCCACGATCCGGCCCATATACATCACCGCGATATGATCGGACATGTGCTGCACCACACCCAGATCATGACTGACGAAAAGGTAGGTCAGATCGAATTCCGACTGCAATCGCCGCAGCAGGTTCAGGATCTGCGCCTGGACAGCTACATCCAGGGCCGAGACGGGTTCGTCACAGATGATCAGTTTGGGCCGCGTGGCGAGCGCGCGGGCGATGCCGATCCGCTGCCGCTGCCCGCCTGAAAACTGATGCGGAAACAGGCGCTGTTGTTCCTTGCGCAGGCCCACGGCGGCAAACAGTTCATCAACGATGCGCTGCTTTTCGGCGGCGTCCACCTCCGCAAGGTTATCCAGCGGTTCGCGTACAAGTTCCTCGGCCCGGCGGCGCGGGTTGAGCGACGAATACGGGTCCTGAAAGATGAACTGCACCTTGCTGCGCAAACGGCGCAGCGCTTCGCCTTGCAGCCCCAGGATCTCCTCTCCCTCAAGCAGGACCGAGCCACCGGCGGCCCCAACCAGTTGCGCGACGGCCAGCGCGGTCGTGGTCTTGCCCGACCCGCTTTCGCCGACAATCGCCAGCGTTTCGCCGGGGGCCACATCGAACGACACATCGTCGACCGCCTGAAGGTATTGCCGGGGTCCCAGAAACCCCTTGCGCCGGACGGCAAAGCGCACATTCAGGTTCTTGACCGACAGCAGGCTCATAGGTCCTCCGCGTGCCAGCATTCGGCCTCGTGATGCGGTTCGAACGCCTTGGAAACCGGGCGCGCCGATGTGCACTGTTCCGTCCGCAGAGTGCAGCGGGATGCGAACAGGCAGGCATCGGCCCCGAACTCCTGCAACGACGGCACGATTCCGGGCACTTCGGTCAGGTCCGGCCGCGCGTCGGTCAGCGGCGTCTGGATATGTGGCACGCAGGAAATCAGGCCCTTGGTATAGGGGTGGCGCGGGTGCCGGATGATGGTGTCGACCGGCCCGATCTCGGCCTTGCGGCCCGCATACATGACGATGACCCGGTCGGCCATTTCAGCCACCGCACCCATGTCGTGCGTGATCAGGATGATCGAGGTGCCGATATCGCGGCGAAGGTCACGCAACAGGTCGAATATCTGGGCCTGTACCGTTACATCCAGCGCCGTGGTGGGTTCATCCGCAATCAGGATCTTGGGCTTGCAGGCCAGTGCCATCGCGATCATCACGCGCTGGCGCTGGCCGCCCGACATCTGGAACGGATAGTCCGACACGCGTCGGGCTGCGTTGGGAATGCGGACCGCATCCAGCAGTTCGGCGGCCATGGACCATGCCGCGCGGCGGCCCAGCTTCTGATGCTCGCGCAGGACTTCGGCGATCTGTTCGCCCACGGTGTAGACCGGGTTGAGCGAGGTCATGGGTTCCTGAAAGATCATGGAAATGTCGTTGCCACGGATGGCGCGCATACGGGCCTCGGACGCGGTGGTCAGGTCCTCGCCGTCAAAGCTGATGGACCCACCCGCCACACGCCCGATCCCTTGGGGCAACAGCCCCATCAGGCCCAGCGCCGTCATCGACTTGCCGCAGCCGCTTTCACCGACAAAGGAGATGGATTCGCCCGCATCAAGATCAAAGCTCAGATCGTCGATGACAGGGGCCACGCCCGCGCGGGTCTTCAATTCGATCCGCAGGTTTTTGACCGACAGCAGGCTCATCTTTGCCTCAGCTTCGGGTTCAGCGCGTCGTTCAGGCCGTCACCCACCAGCGAAATGCAGAGCACCGTCACAAAGATCGCCAGCCCGGGGATGGTCACGGTATAGCTGGCATCAAGGATGTATTGCCGGTTCGAGCCGATGATCTGGCCCCAACTGACGACATTGGGGTCGGTCAGGCCAAGAAAGGACAAGCCTGCCTCGAACAGGATGGCTGACCCGACCATCAACGCCGATTGCACGATGATCGGCGGCATCGCGTTGGGCAGGATTACGCCAAACATCAGCTTGCCCGCGCCTGCGCCCGCCGCACGGCTGGCCGTCACGAACTCCAACTCGCGGATGCGCAGGAATTCCGCCCGCGTGATACGCGCCACGGCCGTCCAACTGACGATGCCGATGGCAAAGGTGATCATGGGCAGGGACGCGCCGAACAGGGCCACCAGCACCATCGAAAAGAGCAGTGTCGGCAGCACCTGAAAGAATTCGGTGATGCGCATCAGAACTTCCTCGACCCAGCCGCGATAGAAGCCCGCAAGCGCCCCAACCGTGACGCCGATGAAGATCGACACAAGCGCCGCCGCCAACCCGATCAGCAGCGACACGCGTGCGCCGTTGATAATCATCGCCAGCAGGTCGCGGCCCAGGTAATCCGTGCCCAGCAGGAACCCCTGTTCGCCGGGGGGCGAGAATGGGGCCCACACCATGTCGAACGGGTCCGTGGGGTACAGGTACGGCCCCACGACCGCCCCGATGGAAATCAGCCCCAGCACCGCCAGCGCCACCATGGCCGCGTGATTGCGGCGGAACATGTCCCACGCTTCGGCAAAGGGGCTGCGCGCCTTGACCTGTTGTGACAGATCACTCATGCGCCGCGCCCCCGCAGCCTTGGGTCCACCAGCCGCAGCGCCATGTCGGTCAGCAGGTTGCCCACGATCACCACGAGGGCCGAAAAGAACAGGATGCCCAGGATCGTGGGCGTATCCCGCGCGATGATCGACTGAAATGCCAGCGTGCCAAGGCCGGGCCAGCTGAAAACCGCCTCGACCAGCACCGCGCCGGACACGACCGCCGAAAACTGAAGACCCGCCAGCGTGATGACGGGCGACAGCGCGTTTTTCAGCGCGTGTTTATAGACCACCTGATGCTCGCTCAGGCCCTTGGCCTTGGCGGTGCGCACATAGTCGGACCCCAGCGTTTCCAGCATGGTCGCCCGGCTGAGCCGGGAATACAGCGCCAGAAAGATCGAGGCGAGCGTGATGCCGGGCAACACCAGATGCCGGGCGACATCCGCAAAATGCACCCAGAACCCGCCATCCACCGTCACGTCCCGCATTCCCGCCACCGGGAACCACGGAATTTTCAGCGAAAAGGCGATCAGCAGCAGGATACCTGTCCAGAACACCGGGGCCGAATAGCCAAACAGCGCAATCAGCGTCACGGTGTGGCTTGCCAACCCGTTGGGTTTGCGGGCCGAGATCACGCCCAGCACCACCCCGATGAGCAGGGCAAAAATCTGTGCGGTAAAAACCAGCAGCAGTGTCGCGGGCAGCCGTTCAAGGATCAGCTTGGTCACGGGCTCGTTGTAGAAGAACGAATAGCCCAGATCGAATTGCAGCACGCCGCCCACGTAGCGGCCAAGTTGAACAAGAAACGGCTGGTCCAGGCCGTAGTCGGCGCGAATCTGGTCCAGCACCTCCTGGTCGGCACCGCCCATGGACTGGCTGATCGTGTCCGCTACATCACCCGGTGCCAAGTGCATGAGCGAAAAGTTCAGCACCAGCACCGCGATCAGCAGGATCACGGCGTACAGGATCCGGATGCCGGTGTTCTTGAGGAATGTCACGGGTGTCTCCAAGCCCCGAAAGGTGACTGCGGCAACAATGGGCCGCCGCAGTCTGCGCGATCACTCTTTGAGGTACGTCATGTCGATGGGCGTCGACGTGCCCCAGATGCCCAGTGGCGGATTGCCCACCTTGTCGCTGTAGACAGTGTGATAGGGCAGCGTGTTGGTGTGATAGACCGGCAGTTCATCCGCAATGATCTGCTGGAATTCCATATACAGCGCCTTGCGCTTTTCCGGGTCGCTTTCCACGGCGGCCATGGCCATCAACTCGTCCACCCGGGCGTTTGAATAACCTTGGGTGTTGGACCACACGCCCTTGCCGATATTGCTGGAATCATAGGTCCGGTGCACGCCGATCACCGGGTCACCCCAGTTGAATACCGTATCCCAGGACATGTCGAATTCCATGTCGCCCATGCGCTTGGCCCAGGTCGGGAAATCGGCGCTGGCACGGACTTCGACGTCGATGCCGACCTTCTTGAGCGCGGCCTTGACGTATTCCACCTGCGGCTTCACGCCGGGCCAGCCAAAGTCGATGGTCAGGCTGAAGCGGCTGTCGCCGTCCATCAGGAACCCGGCCTCGTCCAGCAGCGCGTTGGCCTTGTCCAGATCGACGTCATAGGTTTCGACCTCGGCGTTGTAGAACGGGCTGTCGGGGTGGATGCCGGTGCGCGAATCCGCAGCCGTGCCCTGCATCAGCGCGTTCTGGATAAAGTTCTTGTCGACGGCATAGGCAATCGCCTTGCGCACACGCACATCCGACAGTGGCCCGTCACCGCCCGTGTTCATCGCCAGCCAGTCCAGCGGACCGATGGCACCGTATCCTTCGGGTGTGACCGTGATGCCGTCGACCTTTTTCAGGCGGTTGACCATCTGCGGCACGGATTCAAAGGCACCCATATGCAACTCGCCGTTTTCATAGGCGATGGTGCGGGCCGACACATCCGTGATGATGCGCAGCACGACACGGTCCAGATAGGGCCGCCCCTCGATAAAGAAGTCGTCAAACCGTTCCAGAATGACATGTTCCCCATTCTTGAACTCGACCAGCTTGAAGGGGCCGGAACCGACGACGTTTTCATTGTTGCGCGGGTGCGATTTCACTTCCTCCACCGGCACATCACCGTAGATGTGCTTGGGCAGGATCGACATCAGCTGACCCGACATGGCAAGCATCAGCGCCGGGTGCGGTTTCGACAGTTTCAGAACGGCGGTGTGTTCGTCCGGGGTTTCGACCATTTCAACCGGTGCGAACATCGTCTTGAACGGGTGGTTCGCCTTGATCACGTCGACGGAAAAGGCGATGTCCTCGGACGTGATGGGCTGGCCATCGTGGAACTTGGCGTTCTTGACCAGGTTCAGGGTGACCGACAGGCCGTCTTCGCTGATCTCCCAGCTTTCGGCCAGATAGGGCTGCGGCGTCCAGTCCTCATCATAGCGCAGGGGCGACGCAAACAGCTGTGCCGCAGGATAGCCGGTGACGATACCCGATTGCACCGCACCGTTCAGCGACCGCGGGTTCGATCCCATGACGGATACCAGCGTGCCGCCGCGCACCGGCTCTTCGGCTGCGACCTGCCCACCGGCCAGGATCGCCGCCATTGCGGCAGAGGCCACCACCAGCTTTGCAAAATGCTTCATGTTCATACTCCCTGGATTGTCGGATTTTTGGAAACGCTAGCTGAGGCCAGTCAAAATCCAAAGCAAAATTAACCTACCAGCAGGACCGACACATCGTTGGCAACGCCGCAGCGGATTGACTCGGGACAGCGGCTGGGCCTTCATTCTGCGAACGGCAACGGGGGCGCGGCGATGGGCGACACGACAATCTTTCAGGCAAGGCGGATCATCACCATGGACCCCGCGCGCCCCGTGGCCACCCATGTCGCGGTGCGCGACGGGCGCATTCTGGGGGCCGGCACGTTGGCCGAACTGGACGGCTGGGGCGATTACACCCTTGACGACCGGTTCGCCGACAAGGTGCTGATGCCCGGTTTCGTCGAGGGGCACGCCCACACGATGGAGGGGACACTGTGGCGCAAGGTCTATTGCGGCTATTTCGATCGCATGGACCCGGCGGGACGGCAATGGAGCGGGTTGAAAACGCTGGACGCCGTGCTGGACCGCCTGCGCGAGGCCGAAGCCGCGCTGGACGATCCCGACGCGCCGCTGGGCGGCTTCCAGCTTGATCCCATCTACATGGGCAACACCGAAGTGACCCGCGCCGATCTGGATAGCGTGTCGGCAACCCGCCCCATCGGCGTGCTGCACGCATCGGGCCACATCATGAACGTCAATTCCAAAGCGCTGGAACTGGCCGACATGCTGCGCCCAGGCATCAACCACCCCGGCATCCCGTTGGGCGACGACGGCCTGCCCACGGGCGTGCTGAAAGGCCCCGAGGTGTATACCCCCGTCGGCCCGCATGTGGGCTTTAACCGTTCGCTCACCGACGCGGACGAGGACGGGTTGCGCGCCTTTGCCAAGCTGTGCGTGCGCACCGGGACGACCACGATCACCGACCTTGCCTCGCGCCTGGAACCGGACGCGGTGGACATGATGCTGCGTGTCACGTCCGAGGATGACTTTCCCGCGCGGATCGTGCCGCTGAAATTCTTCATGGGCCACACGCCCGAAGACCTGGTGGATTACGTCGCCGGATTGCGCGACCGGTCGACGGACCGGCTGCGGATGGGGCGGATCAAGATCGTGGCGGATGGGTCGATCCAGGGGTTCACGGCCCGAATGCGCTGGCCGGGCTATTACAACGGCGCGCCGCAGGGCCTGTGGTATATCGCGCCGGATCAGATGGCTGAAATCTATCGCCGCGCCCTGGCCGCCGACATCCCCGTACACACCCACACCAACGGCGATCAGGCCACCGAACTGGCGCTGGACAAACTGACCGAGGCCCTGGCCCAACATCCAAAGCCGGACCACCGCTTTACCTTGCAACATTGCCAACTGGCCGACACCGCCCAGTTCCGGCGGATGAAACAGCTGGGGATGTGCGTGAACCTGTTTGCCAACCACCACTTCTATTGGGGCGACGAACATTACCGGCTGACGGTTGGCCCGGCGCGCGCATCACGCATGAACGCCTGCCGCACGGCGCTGGATACGGGTGTGCCCATGGCGATCCACTCGGACGCGCCTGTCACGCCGCTGGCCCCGCTGTTCACCGCGTGGTGCGCAGTCAACCGCATCACCGCATCCGGTCGGGTGCAGGGCGAACACGAACGGATCACCGTGGCCGAGGCGCTGTACGCCATCACGTTGGGCGCGGCCTATACACTGCACATGGACGGCGAGGTCGGATCGGTCGAGGCCGGCAAACGCGCCGATTTCGCCGTGCTGGAAGGTGATCCGACGGGGGTCGAGCCAATGGCGCTGAAGGATATCGGCGTCTGGGGGACCGTGCAGGGCGGGCGCGTCTTTGCCGCCGACGACCAATGACGGCACCGTTGCCCGTGACCGTCATCGGCGGCTACCTGGGCGCCGGCAAGACGACACTGGTCAACAGGCTGCTGCGGGATGCGGACGGCCTGCGCCTTGCCGTACTGGTCAACGAATTCGGGGCGCTGCCCATTGACGAGGACCTGATCGTCCAGAAGGGCGACAGCGTCATCGCCATCGCGGGCGGTTGCATCTGCTGTGCGTTCGGCGACAACCTGATTGGCGCGCTGAATGATCTGGCAACGCTTGATCCGGCCCCCGAACACATCCTGATCGAGGCGTCGGGCGTCGCTATCCCGTCGTCCCTTGCGGCCAACATCTCACTTCTGTCGGGGTTCCGCTTGTCGGGGATCGTCGTGCTGGCGGACGCGGAAACGGTGCGGGGCATGGCACAGGACCCATATCTGGGCGACACGATCCTGCGGCAACTGCGCGACGCCGATCTGGTGCTGCTGACCAAATCCGATCTGGTCGACGCCGTACAGGTCCACGATCTGACAACATGGATGCAGGACATGTGCGGGCACGCACGCATCGCACCGGCACAGAACGGACAGTTTCCCAAGGCGCTCCTGTTTGATGCGCCGCCACGCGGCACAGACCCGCAACCACAGCCCCACGGCGATCCGAATTTCGAAAGCCTCGTGCTGCAACCGACGCGGCCAGTCGATGCGGCAGCCCTTGCACAGTCGCTGGCGCAGCCGGACAACGGCGTGGTCCGGGCCAAGGGTTTCGTGACGGACCTGTCCGGTCAGACCTATGCGGTGCAGATCGTCGGAACACGCTGGGACGCTACTCCTGCAGGTGCAGATGCAAACGGCATCGTATGTATCGGACTGGCAGGCATGTTGCAGCACCACAGACTGGCCCAACTGATCCGTGAACCGGCCTAAGCGGTTCGGCCCCGATCAGCGCCTTGCCCAATCTGCACGGCGCACACAATTCAGAGATACCGATACCCGCACAGGTCGAGACCACAGTATCGGTCAGCACCGCATCACACGCACCCTGCATCTGAAATTATCCTCATAATTTCATATCTTTGCATCATACAGACACCCTTCATGCAGCCACAGCGCACCACATATTCGTTGCGATGCCGAAGACCTTACCCTACCGTATTCCCGTATATCGTGTGCATTTAGCCGTACAAATTCACAGCCGCCCATTCCCCGCTGCGTTCATTTTCGACATTCAGAAGGTCCTGCCATGAAAAGCCTTTTTGACAAAGACACCGAATCCCTGACCGAAACTTGCAGCTGCGATGACCCGGTCAAATGCCTGCAGCACATGTTCGTCGATATGACCGCGAAACGGCGGGTCGAAACGCTGGGCCAATGCCCCGCACGTCGCCCGGTATTCCTGCGCACCCACGGCATCATCAAGGGTGACATCCAATTCAACAAGGACATCCCCGAGGATTTACAGCACGGCATTTTCGCCAATCCCGGCGCAAGGCATCCCGTATACGTCCGCTATTCCTCGGACCTTGCCGATGGGCGCCCCGACTGGAAAAGCACCATCGGCATCGGGATCAAGATCTTTGACATGCCCGGCAAAAAGGTCGTGTCTGATGACGGCGCGGGCACGGCCGACCTGCTGCTGCAAAACGTGCCGTTCTTCTTCGTCGATACCGCGCGCCAGATGTGCGAATTCACCAAGGCCAGCTTTGAAGGGTGGTCCGACGAATGGATTCAGCGCAATGCGCCCGACACCAATGCGCTGCTGGACCGGATGGCCAAGCCCATCCGCTCTGTGCTGGCCACCGATCTATGGAGCGTCGTTCCCTTTCGCTTGGGGCCGTCCTATTGCAAATACATCCTGGTGCCCGGCACCTCGACCTTTGCCGGGGATCCCGACATCGACGACCCGGATTTTCTGGGCAAGGACCTGACCGCGCGGCTGGCCAAGGGGCCCGCGACGCTCGACATACATATCCAGAAACGGCCCGATGCGGGCGATCTGGGCCAGGCCTATGTCGATGAACACTTCCCGCTGGACCGGGCCACGGTGATCTGGGATCAGGACGCGGCCGTGCCCGTCCATGTCGCCACCATCAAGCTGCCCAAACAGGACATCAGCCTGCCGGAACAGGAAATCTATGGCGACTGGCTGGCCTTCAACATCGGACGCGTGCCCAAGGCCAACGAACCCGTGGGCAGCGTCGCCGAGGCGCGGATGACCGTCTATCAGGCCAGCGCGGATTACCGGCGGGGCCAGAATGGCCAGCCGGAAAAGGAACCCGACAAGCCCGGCAAACCCACGATCAAGAACCCGCAATGCCCCTTTCCGCACCAACAGCCGGAAATCGCGCCCACAGCCCTGACCGACGAGCAGGTCGACCGCATCTGCGAGGTTCGCATTCACCCCGGCATCGGCGTCGCGCGGGTGGGCAACAGCCGGATGGGCGGCAAGGACGGCTATTATATCGGCCCCGAAGTTACACATCCGGCACTGACCAAGTTCGGTTCAACCCGCGATCCGGGCGGTGCCCTGAAACGTCAGGTCGCGCGCTTTCGTGTCTATGGGTATGACAAACACGGCAACGTGGTGGCCGAAATCCAGCAAGCGACCAATTCGGAAATCACATGGTCCGTTCACGTCGCCAACAAAAAGGCGCAGTGGTACGAATTCGACGCGGCCATGGATATCCCGGCGACCGAACATATCTCGGTCCCGCTGCGCAATCCCTCCGTCAAGGGATCGGGCCGCCACGCTTTGTGCATCGACGGCGGGCGCACCCAGATCTCGGGCCGGTCGATGCAGGATTCGACCTATGCGATGACGGGCGAGTTTCAGGGCACGTCCGTCTATCTGGGCGAGCTGAGGACAGATGAGGTTGGCCGCCTCCTGGTCTTTCCCGGCCACGGCGTATCGGCCAGTCCGACGGACCAACCGGTTTATGATCCCAGCCACCCGGCCAGCTTCAACAATGCGGCAGGCTGGTATGATGATATCGCCGATGGGTCCGTGCACGCAGCCGTGCGCATCGGGAACAAGGATTTCAAGGCAGACCCGGCTTGGGTCACCTCTGCCCCACCCAACTATGCGCCCGATCTGACAAGCTGGCGGACGATGGATGACATGATCCGCAGCGTCTATATCGCGGCCGGCATGATGGAGTTTCCCAAACGGATATCCTTTCGCCAGCACATTCAGCCCATCCTGGAACGCATGACCGCCCTGCAATGGGTGAACAAGGGGATTTCGGCGATGTTCGGCGCCGACGGCCCGATGAATTTCGACGACCCGCAACTGATGCGCAAACTCGCCTTTGCGCCGGAAAGCAGCCTTTATCCTGATCCATATGGTGAACTGCGGCGCACGGTCTACAACAGCTTCCGCAGTGCGGCGGGCAAGGACATGGACCCCGGCAGTTGGCCATGGGAATACGGCGACACGTTCGGATATTCCAACCCCCAGGACAACAAGACAGAAATCGACGCGCAGAACTATCTGCGTCTGCCGCCCTATTACGAATACATCATGACGTGCTGGGTGCAGGGCGATTTCGTCAGCGATTATGACGGCGCCAGCCCGCACTGCGAAACGCTCGAAGATATCGATCTGCAGGCACAGCCCGAGATGCTGGACCGGGCCAACATGCATTTCTGTCTGGCCGATGCCTTCCACCCCGGGTGCGAACTGACATGGCCCATGCGCCACGCCTCGATGTACCGGGCACCCTACCGGATCCGGGAACGGGCCGCGGGCAAGGCGGACCCCGGTTACGGCAGCACCCTGACACAGGCGGATGTTCTGGGCATGGGCGGTCCGCTCTACGATCAGGGGCCGGGCGACCTGACCCGGTGGATGGCGCTGCCCTGGCAGGGCGACACGGCCTATTGCCGGTCCGGCTACGAGATGGAGTATGACCCCTACGTGCCCACCTACTGGCCCGCGCGCGTGCCCAATCAGGTCATGACCCATATCGACTACCAGACCCTGTGCGACACGAGGCGGCCCATGGACGAACGCATCGCCGCCTTCCACAACCGGCCCGCATGGCTGCGCCAGTTGCCAGCACAGGACCCCGCGCCCGAACAGATGATGTACATGATCCAGCACTTCGGCGATCTGGGCGTGCTGGAGGTGCGGCCCAGACCCAAGGACATGGATTGGCTGCCCGACCACCTTTACGTGGAAAACCTGACCCCGGTGAAAGAGGCGGAACTGGAACAGGCCCACAAGGCATTCACCGAACGCTATGCCAAGCTGGGTTTCCACGACCGCCTGCTTCAGGAAGCCGGTTGGTTCAGCGAGGAACAGCGGCAGGAATTCATGACCATCAAGCTTCGTGGCAACTGAGGTCCTTCACTGCGACATTGCGGTTCTGGGGGCCGGACCGGCGGGAATCGCCACCGCTTTGGCCCTGCACCAAAAAGGTCGGCATGTCGTCCTGATCGGCAAGGCAGCCGCCGACGCGCTGAAGGTCGGAGAGTTCCTGCCCGCCTCGATGCAGCGCATGTTTCGCACCCTCGATCTGGGCAAGGTCGAGGATGTTCTGGGCCCCGACAGCACCCTGCACTGCCAAGCCAAATCATCCGCATGGGGCAGCGACGACTGGACCTATCAGGACGGGCTGCGTGATCCCGAAGGCGGCGGTTGGCACATCCTGCGGCACCGGTTCGAACAACGGCTTCTGGACATCGCTCGGCAACGCGGCATCCCACATCGCGATGGCCGCTTGGTCGAACTGTCAGACAATGGCACGGATTACCGTGTCGAGGCCGCAGGCGACGATGGGCCGATCACCGTGCAGTGCCCGCGTCTGGTCGATGCGACGGGGCGCGCCGCGTGGCTGGTGCGCCGTGTCGCCGACGCCCCGCGCAAGCGCAACACGCAGATGGCCGTGGCCGGTTGGGTACTGGGCACCCCGGGGACGGTCGAAAGTGTGACACGGGTCAAATCGGTCGAAAACGGCTGGTGGTACACCGCACCCCTGCCGGGCCGGCAACGTGTGATTGTCTTTCACGGAATGCCCGACAGCGTCAGCCACCTGATGCGGCAGCCGGGCGAATTCCTGCAACTGGCACGGCAGGCCGGTCTGATAGACCACGCGACCGCGAACGCTGAACGTCTTGCCCCCCTGCAAAGCTGCGATGCCAGCGTCGGGCTCAGCCCGAATGTTGCGGGCAAGAGATGGCTGGCCGTCGGTGATGCGGCACTCAGCTTTGATCCGCTGTCATCGCAAGGGATGCATTTTGCATTCTACAGCGCGATCAAGGCGCGCGATGCAGTGTGCAATGCGGTCCGGGCGGCGGATGAGCAGGATGCCTATCTGGCGATGGAACGGTATTGCACACAGATCTCGGACGTCTTTGAAGTGAACCAGCGGACCCGTTTCCTGTTCTACAATCAGGAAGCGCGGTATCGCCACGCCCCCTACTGGCAGGAACAGCGCGGCAAGTTCTGAGCCGGACCGCCCTACACCTCGATGGTTTGCAAGTTGTCCAGCGCGGCCTTCAGCGCATCACCCCAGGCAGAGGTCGTCATGGTATAGGCCACGTCACCCTGTTCGATACGGCGCTGGCGGTCGGCGTGGAACGATCCGTTTTCATAGATGTGCAGATCTATCGGAAGACCGACGGAAAGGTTGGACTTGATCGTGGAATCAAACGACACGAACAACAGTCGGACGGCATCCGAAAAGCTCATTGCCGGATCATAGGCCCGCACCAGGATCGGTTTGCCATACTTGGTTTCCCCAATCTGAAAGAACGGCGAATCCTCGGTGATCTCGATAAAGTTCCCCTCGGGATAGACCAGAAAGATCGTCGGGCGACCGCCCTTGATCTGGCCCCCCACGATGACGGATGCGCTGAACTGGTCATCCGCGGTTTGGCCCGTGGGGCTGCTATAGGCGATCACCTCTTTCAGGGTCTTGCCCACCAGCCGCGCGACCTGGAACATGCTGGCCCGGCTCAGGATGCTGGGGGTGCGGTCTTCGACCCCTTTGGACCGTTCCTCGAGCAGGGCGACCACGGCCTGGGTCGTGGCCAGGTTACCCGCGGTCATCAGGGTGATCGACCGTTCGCCGGGCACGGCCCAGGTGAACATCTTGCGCGCGGTTGAAAAGTTGTCGACGCCCGCATTGGTGCGGGTGTCGGACATGAACACCAGCCCGTCATTCAGACGCATGCCAACACAATATGTCATCCGGAACCTCTGAAACCGTTTGTGCCGACCGGGTTACTGCTGGACTTGCAAAGTTACAATCATGCCCTCGCGGCCCGACCCCATTCTGAGGCCGGAAATCGGTGCAGCATCGCTTGCATCGCGCCCCACGGCGATCCGCAGGTATTTTTCGTCCGGCGACACACCGTTGGAGACGTCGAAACCGACCCAGCCCAGATCCTCGACATGGGCTTCGGCCCAGGCATGGCTGGCGTCCTGATCTACTCGGTCCGGCATGTATAGATAGCCGCTGACATAACGCGCAGGCACGCCGGCATTGCGCGCGGCGGCCACGAATATGTTGGCGTGATCCTGACAAACCCCGTGACCGATGGCGATGGCATCCTCGGCCGTGGTGGCGGTCTGCGTCTTGCCGGCCTGGTAGGGGACGCGGGCCAGAACGGCGGACGACAGGTCGTGCAGCCCGTCCAGCAGCGATGCGGCCTTGGTGACCGTCTGTGACAGTTCGGCGATACCGTCGCCGGGCCGGGTCATTGCGGTGGCCTGCTTGAACAGCCACAGCGGAGCCTGACCATACACCCGGCCAAGGATACCCGCGCCGTCCCGCGTTTCGGCTGAACCATGGGCCGTCAGCGTCATCTGCCGTGTGCCGATCTCTGCACTCACAAGGTCCACGTGATTGCCAAAATGATCGGTATGGCTGGCCTCGATCCGCCCGCCATCGATCTGCAGGTCCCAGTCCCC
This sequence comes from Pseudomonadota bacterium, assembly GCA_038527345.1. Taxonomy (GTDB): domain Bacteria; phylum Pseudomonadota; class Alphaproteobacteria; order Rhodobacterales; family Rhodobacteraceae; genus Tateyamaria. Next base: position 16,817 of record JBCBFX010000053.1, read on the forward strand.
GACGTCCTGAAGCGGATTGTCCAGGGGGCGCAAACGCACCTGCTGAAGCGCATAGTCGACCGGTTTCTCATAGTCGTATCGGGTCACATGTTTGATGTTCAGAAGCATCTAGGAATTGAACCTGTAATCCTGTTCGATCCGAAGCCCGATCTGCGCTGTCGTGCTCAGGACGGAACTGAGGAATTCGTGCAGCCCCTCGTCAAAGATCGACCCGATGTCGCGCCCCTTCAGGCGCTGGTGCAGCGCCTCGGCCATCTCAAGGCTTTGGGTGCGTGCGCCGTAGTCTTCGGCCAGGTAATTCAGGTTCTCGACGATGGCCGCCGCACAGAACGCCAGGGACCGGGGCATCCGGCGGTCCAGGATCAGGAAACGGGCGATGTTGGGCGCATTGTATTCGTCATCGCTGGCCCATCGGAACGACCGGTGCGCCGACACCGACCGCAACACCGTTTCCCACTGCACGTTGTCCATGCGGCTGCCCACAAAGGACGGCGACGGCAACAGGGCAAAATACTTCACGTCGATGATCCGCGCCGTACTGTCCATCCGCTCGACAAACGTGCCGAGACGGCAGAAGTCATAGATGTCGTTGCGCAGCATCGTTCCGTACAAGGCCCCGCGCACCAACGCGGACTGCTGGCGGATGGCGGCCAGAACCTCTGGCAGGTCAACCTCGGGGATGGGGTGTTTCAGACGCTCCGACAACAGCATCCACGTCTCGTTCACGGCGGCCCAGACTTCTGTGGTCAACGCTGTCCGCACCAGCCGCGCATTGTCCCGCGCTGCCTTGACGACCGACGCGACAGAGCTTGGGTTTTCGGTGTCGCGTAGCAGAAAATCGATGACGCGGGCGCTGTCGTACCCATCGTATTTGGCATCATACCCCGCTTGCGCAGCCGACGTGACGATGACCGATTTCCATTCCGATGCCGGATCACTGGACCGGGTCAGGGCGATGCGAAACCCCGCCTCGACCAACCGGGCCGTGCTTTCGGCCCGTTCGAGGAAACGGAACATCCAGTAAAGGCCACCTGCGGTTTTTCCCAGCATGTCAGTCTTCCAGTACCCAGGTGTCCTTGGTGCCGCCGCCCTGCGACGAGTTCACAACAAGACTGCCTTCGGTCAGGGCCACGCGCGTCAGCCCGCCCGGGACGATGTTGACCTCGCCGGGCGAGACCAGCGCAAAGGGGCGCAAGTCCACATGCCGGGGCGCCAGCCCGCTTTCGGTGAATATCGGCACGGTGGACAGCGACAGCGTGGGCTGCGCAATGTAATTCGCCGGTTTGGCCTTGAGTTTCTTGGCGAACTCCTCGCGTTCCGACTTGGTCGCTGCGGGCCCCACCAGCATACCGTATCCGCCTGAACCGTGAACCTCCTTGACCACCAGGTCCGCCAGGTTGTCCAGCACGTATTGCAGCGTGTCGCCTTCGGAACAGCGGAATGTCTGGACATTCTTGAGGATCGATTTTTCACCGGTGTAGAATTCGACGATATCGGGCATGTAGCTGTAGATCGCCTTGTCGTCGGCCACCCCGGTGCCGGGGGCGTTGGTGATGGTGATATTGCCCGCCCGGTACACATCCATGATCCCCGGCACGCCCAGCATCGAAGACGGGTTGAACGACAGCGGATCAAGGAATTCATCATCCACGCGCCGATAGATGACGTCGATTGTCTTGTACCCCTTGGTCGTGCGCATCGCGATACGCCCATCCACCACCCGCAGGTCATGTCCCTCGACCAGTTCGACACCCATCTGATCGGCCAGATAGCTGTGTTCGTAATATGCCGAATTGTAGATGCCCGGCGTCAGGACAACGACACAGGGCCGCCCGTCGCAATTCGCGGGCGCGCTGGCTTCGAGCGAACGACGCAGGTTCTTGGGGTAGTCGCTGACGCGCTGTACCTTGATCTTGCTGAACAGCTCCGGAAACATCTGCAACATGGTTTCGCGGTTTTCCAGCATATAGCTGACACCCGAAGGCGTGCGGGCGTTGTCTTCCAGCACAAAGAATTCGTTTTCGCCGGTGCGCACGATGTCGGTGCCGACGATATGGGTGTAGACGCCCCCGCAGGGCGTAAAGCCGATCATCTGGGGCAGGAACGCGTCGTTTTCGGCCACAAGTTCCACCGGCACGACCCCGGCCCGCAGGATTTCCTGCCGGTTGTAGATGTCGTGCAGGAACGCGTTGATGGCACGCACGCGCTGTTCGATCCCCTTGGACAGCCGGGTCCATTCCGCGTTCGACAGGATGCGTGGCACAAGATCAAAGGGGATCAGCCGTTCTTCGGCATCGGCCTGACCATAGACGTTGAACGTGATTCCGGTGCGCCGGAAAAAGGCCTCGGCCTCGTCCGCCTTCTTGCTCAGCCGCGCCGCATCCTGCGCGGTGAACCAGTTGTCATATGCCACGTAAGGTGTACGAAGGCTGCCGTTCCCTCGCATTTCATCGAAATACGTCCCACTCATGGGTTCAGGATAAGTTATCCCGGCGGATTGGCAATCATTTGCAAAGATCCAGTCGCCTTGCGCCGCATGAAGGTGACGCACGCCGTCGCAACAGCCTGCTTTTTGCGCAATGCGCGTCAGCGGGAATGGACGTCTCCGGCAATCATGCGTTCAGATCTTGCAGCAACCGCCCGTGTTTCCGGGTTTCCTGCACCAGTTGCCCAAAGGTTCCGACCCCCATTCCCTCCAGCATTGGCAGCAATTTCACGAGGGCTTCGGCGGTGGCTCTGGCATCTCCGTGGGCCGTATGCCGCAGGTTTTCGGGAATGCGGATCGACAGACGTTCACACAGCGCATCCAGCGAATGCTGTTCGTTGATCCCGAATGCGACTGACGACAACAGGACCGTATCCAGGACCGGATGGGACCAGTCGACCCCCATGTCCGGCGCGAACTTTCGAAGCAAGCCGATGTCGAACGGCGCGTTATGGGCCACAAGCACCGCATCGCGGGCGAAATGATGAAAGGCGCGTCCGACTTGTGCGATATCGGGGGCCTCGGCCACGTCTGCGTCCGTGACCTTGTGGATTTTCGTCGAAGCCGGGGGAATCGGGCGGCCCGGATTGACGTAGGTGTCCATCACCTCGCCTTCGACGATCCGGCCGTTCAGGACGCGGACAGCCCCCAGTTGCACGATGGCGTCGTCTGCGATGGACAGTCCGGTCGTTTCCGTATCGAAGGGGACAAAGCACAGGTCGGACAGGCGCGTGTCCTGAATGCCCCGTGTTTCCGCGGCATTCATAAGGTCGAAATCAAAGACCAGCGGACGCGCTGCCAGCTTGGTCCGCTCGCGGTTTTCCACGTCGATACAGATCATGTGCCCGTCATCACCAAGCCGCTTCAGCCGGGCGTCGAACCGCAGGCTGCGGGTGGTGTCATAAAGCGCCAGCCCCACCTCGGTCGTGTCGCCCGTCAGACGCGCCATGGCGTCCACCACTTCGGTTGCATCGAAGTAATCGCGCAGCGGTGCTTTCAAGCGGGGCGGCGCGACCTCGGAAATCACATCGGCGGCCTGTCCGTCATACAGCACGATTTCCTGTGCGGGGTTCAGCAGGATCGTGGCAATCGGGATTTCGGTCAGCAGCGCCGTCAAACGTTCGCTTTCGGCGCGCAACTTCTGCGTCTCGTGGGCCACGCGGGCGGCGGAGTCCATGAGCGACGCACTGGCAGTCCGGGTCAGCGCCTTTGCCGCAGGGGCCAGATCGCCCAGGTAACGTGCCGCATCCGTACTGACGCTGGTATCGACCCCAGCATGGGCGCGCACACGCAACTCGGCCGACAGCTGGTTGATCGGCTTGGCGACGTTTTCATCGAACAGAAGCCAGATCACCAGGGCAAGGCCGGTATTGAGAAAGGCAAAAAGGATGAACGCCGTCACAAAGGGGGCCGTGGGCAGCCCCCCTTCGGCCCGCGACCAGCCGAAATACAGCGCCCCACCCGCCAGCGCCGCCCCCGCGACCGCCACAAGACAGAAGAACAGGAATATGCGCAGGCGCAGGCCGAGGCGGGTAAGCATGTCTAGGTCTCGCACACCAGTTTCAGGATGGGGTCGTTGTCGGGCACCGCCTGCCAGTCGGCGTTGGCGACTGTCCCGTCTTCGGAAAAGTCGGCGCCGTCGATCAACAGGGCGGATCGGGTGCCGGCACAGTCAAACAGCATCGGCGCCTGGTTGACCGGCGACCAGCGGCCTAAGAAATACAGATCGACCAACCGTTGGTCGGGTAGGTTTTCGTTTCTGCGGGCGGTCGCGGTGTCCACGGCGACAAAGCGCTTTGTGTAGGGCCAGACCTGCGTCCAGGGCCGCAACCAGCTTTGTTCGTCCACGGTCATGGCAATGGTGACGCCCTCGGGCAGGCGTTCCGCGGTGCGGCCAAACCACGTGTATTCATTGGAAATGGTCATGCCGATCATACCCAGCCCGGCCGCCACCGGCATCACCCATTTCGGCAACCGCCGACCGGCGACGATGTTCAGGATCATGGCGATCCCGGCGCAGGCGATGCCTGCAAAGACAGTGGCGATGAGTTCTAGAAACATCTGATCACACCAACGCCCCCTTGCCCGAGGCCACGGCGGATTGCATCGTCTTGATCACGACAAATGCATCCCGCAGGTGACTGCGTTCGAAATCGGACAGATCCGAAGGATCGAGGTAGTTGCCGGGTTTCTGTCCCATCTTCACCTGCGTTGCCTGATGCTGCAACCGCATGGTGGCGATCAGGTCATAGGCGTCAAGCAGGTCGGCCCCACCGGATTGCGACAGCACCCCCGCTTCCATCGCAGCGTCAAGGCGGGCGCGGGTGTTGACGGGGCGCAACTGACCGAGCAGCGTGTAGATGCGGCCCAGGTCCGTCACCGGCACCACGCCGTTGTGCTTGAGGTCGAGCGTGTTGCGGTGATCGCCCGACCGGATTGTCGCCAGCCCCCGCAACAGGCCAAGGGGCGGCTGATGCTTGAGCGAGTTCGACACCATGTGCGCGGTAAAGATCGAATTTTTCGAGGCGGCCCTGAGCGTTTGCGCCTGCAACCCTTCGAACAGGCTTTCGTCGCCGCCGATGGGCCGCAGGTCAAACATGACCGACGCCAGCATCTGCGCCTCTGGGTCCGGCTTGGCGATCCACCCCTCGAAATAGGAGCGCCAGACCGACAGCGGCTGGCACCATCGCGGGTTGGTCGCCATCATGTCGCCCGGGCAAAAGAAGTATCCGCACCGGTCGAGACCATCGCTGACGAACCTGGCGAGATCTGCGAAATAGGGCATCTGTGCCTTGGTGACGTCGTCCGACAGGATCAGGCAATTGTCCTGGTCCGACACGCCGGTTTGCTCTTGTCGGCCCTGCGATCCGCACGCCAGCCAAAGATAGGGCACCGGCGGCGGGCCGAACGCTTCCTCGGCCAGCGCCAACAATCGGCGGGTGGCGGTATCGGCGATGTCCGTGATCAGCCGGGTCACAACCTCGTGCCGGTTTCCCGTTTCGACCAGTTGCACCAGCAGTTTCGGGATATCGGCCGTCACGCGGGCCATGGCGTCGGCGTCGTCGGCCCGTGCGACACGCCCCACCAGATCGGCGGACGACAGGGCCTGTGCCCGGGTCAGGTCAGTCTGCGTGACGATGCCGACCAGCTTGGGGCCATCGACGATGGGAACGTGGCCTATGCCGCGTTCGACCATCATGTGCAGCACATCCGTGATCAGCGCTTTCGGCCCCAGTGTCAGGGGTTTGGCCGTCATGATATCAGACAGGGGCGCATCGGGGTCTGTGCCCTTGACGATCACGCGGCCATTCATATCGCGCACCGTGACAATCCCGCGAAACCCCGCATCGTCGCAGATGCAGACAGACGAGATTCGGCTGGCATGCATCCGCTCTGCCGCGGCACGTATCGGTGTGTCGGGGGTGCAGGTGACCGGATCACGGGTCATCAGGCGCTCGACCGGCAGGGTGGCCAGGTTCCGTTCGGCCGATTGCGCCGGACGGCGCCGATCAAAGAAACGGGTGACGGGCGCATGGGTTTCGATCAGGCGCAACAGCTCGGACGACGGCATCAGGATCATTTCCGTGTCGGCCATCACCGTCGCGGTGCGGCTGGCGACCTCGTCCCGCAAAAGCGCGCGTTCGCCAAATGAATTCCGGGGGCCAAGCAGCGACAGTTGCGCGCCCGCGGCGTCGGTGATCTCAACCTTGCCATCCACGATCAGGTACAGGTTTGCGACCTCGTCGCCGACGGCAAAAACCGTGTCGCCTTTTGCGAATGTGCCAACCGTGCAGCGCGCGGCCAGATCGGTCAGCGCTGCATCCGTCAGGCTGTTATAGGGATGCACGGACGCCAGAAATCGCGTCAGGGACGTCGGAAGCGGCATGTCGCGGACCTTTGAATGTGATGTCCTGCCCACCGTTTTGGTGGACAGGACCAGAGCAGATTGCCGGATGCCGCCATTGCAGCGGCACCTGACCCTTGTGCCTAGTGGCCCTCGACTGCCGCGCCTGCGCCACGGGGGACACGCACGCTGGCAACCAGGTCCTTGATGTGCTGCGGTGTTTCCCTGGTCATGCCCGACACCACGTAAGCCACGACAAAGTTCACCAGGGCACCGATGGCACCGAACGAGGTGGACTTGACCGGACCCAGCAGCGGGTTGGCGTCCGTGAATGCATTGGTGTCCGGAATGAAGAACCAGCCCTTGTGCAGGAAGATATACAGCAGCGTGACGGCCAGACCGGCCAGCATGCCAGCGACCGCACCGGCATTGTTGATGCGGGTCGAGAAGATACCCATCATCAGCGCCGGGAAGATCGAAGCCGCCGCCAGACCAAAGGCCAGCGCCACGGTCTGCGCCGCAAATCCGGGCGGGTTCAGACCCAGCAGCACCGCAACCACGATGGCGGCTGCCATCGAGATCCGGGCCGCCATCAGCTCGTTCTTTTCGGACATGTTGGGCGTCAGTTGACCCTTGAGCAGATCGTGCGACACCGCCGAAGAGATCGCCAGCAACAGACCCGCCGCCGTGGACAGGGCCGCGGCCAGACCGCCAGCCGCCACCAGACCGATCACCCAGCCGGGAAGCGACGCAATCTCGGGGTTGGCCAGAACCAGGATGTCACGGTTGAAGTTGGTCAACTCGTTGCCTTCCCAGCCGTTGGCTTCCGCCTTGGCTTGCAGATCGGCATTGGCATCGTTGTAGTACTGGATCTTGCCGTCGCCGTTCTTGTCTTCCCAACCCAGCAGGCCGGTTTTCTGCCACGTCGCCATCCAGGCGTACTCGGGGTCGTTCTCGATCTGCTCGACACTGACCGCCGCGGCATCCGTACCGTTGGGCCACATCAGTTCCGAAATGTTCAGGCGTGCCATGGCACCCACAGCCGGAGCCGTCAGATACAGCAGCGCGATGAACACCAGCGTCCAGCCAGCCGACCAGCGGGCGTCGGACACCTTGGGCACCGTGAAGAAGCGCATGATCACGTGGGGCAGACCCGCGGTCCCGATCATCAGCGACAGGGTGAAGAGCACCATGTTGATGGTCGATCCGTGCGCCGCCGTGTATTCCTTGAACCCAAGATCGGTCACGATGGCATCCAGCTTGGCCAAAAGCGGCTCGCCCGAGGCGGTATGTTCGCCAAACAGGCCCAGTGCCGGGATCGGATTGCCCGTCAGCTGCAACGAGATGAAGACCGCCGGAATGGTATAGGCGGTGATCAGCACGCAGTACTGCGCGACCTGGGTATAGGTCACACCCTTCATGCCGCCGAACACGGCATAGGCAAACACCACACAGGCACCGATCAGCAGGCCCCAGAACGCGTCGATTTCAAGGAAACGTCCAAACGCAATGCCCACGCCCTGCATCTGGCCGATCACATAGGTGATCGAAGCCACAAGCAGGCAGATCACGGCCACCATGCGCGCGGTCTTGGAATAGAACCGGTCGCCGATGAATTCGGACACGGTGAACTTGCCGAACTTGCGCAGATACGGGGCCAGCAGCAGTGCCAGCAGCACGTAACCACCGGTCCAACCCATCAGGAAGGACGAATTGTCGTAGCCGGTAAAGGCGATCAGACCTGCCATCGAGATGAACGAGGCAGCCGACATCCAGTCGGCAGCGGTGGCCATCCCGTTGGTGACCGGGTGCACGCCACGACCGGCCGCATAGAATTCCGAGGTCGAACCCGCCCGGGCCCAGACCGCGATCCCGATATACAGCGCAAAGGATGCGCCGACGAATATCAGGTTGAGAGTAAACTGATCCATTTGCCTATTCCTCTTCCACGCCGTGTGCCTGGTCCAGCTTGTTCATGCGCCACGCGTAAAAGAAGATCAGCGCCAGAAAGACGAGGATCGACCCCTGTTGGGCGAACCAGAAACCAAGATCGGTGCCGCCGACGGAAATGCCGGCAAGCAAGGGGCGCAGGATGATCCCGAACCCAAAAGAGACCACGGCCCAGATAGCCAGGCTGATCAGGATGAGCCGCACATTGGCGGACCAATATGCACTCGGGTCATTGTTTGCACTCATTGTGCGTCCTCCGTTTTTTCATTTCCTGAAGTCTCGCGCAGGGCATGAAAGCCGCACCTGTCCGTGCGTGTCCGCCCGCGTCAGCACGCAGCTGCGACGGGTCAGGTGCCGGTGTGGCAGTCCGGTCGTCAGATCCCGGTCCCTCATAAGCGTCCTCCTCACGCGCAGCCGCCGGTGCCTTGATTGAAGAAAGGCGGCTGTCAAGGATGCAACATACATGAAATTGTAAACATGGGCCTCTGACCCAGAGTTTATTGAGTTTTTCTGTAAATTAGTGCTCTACGATACCGTTTAATTTGTAAATTATCTAACAGATGCGGAATATTCTATGTGTTTTCCTAGGATTGCTCGGGATGCCGCCGAGGACATCGCAGCCATCGGCATGCAAATGCATACCGCGCGGGCTGCGAATTCGTTTTCGGGCCGATGCGGCAAATTGTCAGCGCGCGGAGTTTCAGGCACATCGCGGCGCCCGATCGGCGGTGTCAGCCGATTCCCGGCTGCTCTGTTCATCCGGATCTCGGTTGTCCTGCCGCGTCCCGGGCACCGGCACGTTTTGCCGATCTCGCGAAGCGCTTTCCGACAACGTCAAAGCATCAAAAACACGAATTCCGATACCACCTGGTCGGTCACGCCGCAGAAAGCCCCGTTCGGCGATGTTGCTGGTCGTGGTCCGGCCGATGCCCGGATGCTCGGCCGGTTCGGACAGCTTGCTTTCGGCATGCGACGACGCAAATTGCAGTGTCTGGGGGTCGGGCGGAACCAGAGCCAGGTCGCGATGTGCGGCCTGTACACCGGTTTCAGCGATCTTGTGCGCGCGGGATGGGCGTCACCGCCCACAGCTATTGGACAGCCAGCCGCGCGTCGGAGACGCTAAAGATCATCTGGCCCGGCGGGCAGACAGACCTGTATTTGGCAATTATACGCGCCCGGCAGGTGACCGATCTGGATACCGGCAGGTTCGAGGACACCAACGTAAACGGGGACGCTGCCGAAGCACTGGCACCCGTTACGGTTCCCAAGGCGGAATACGAGGTGCCCAATCTGGCCAATGCCACGATGCAGCCGATGAATTGCACCGTATTTCTGAAACGCGGACGCGCCGACATTCGGGTGGCCCACCAGAACCAGCTTTTTGCGCGCCATGCGGCGGCCGAGAGACTGGGTTTGGACACATCACGGGCAACCATGCACCCGGTCCATCCGGGGACGGCTGCGGCCGACGCGGTGTTCTTGATTTCCCGAGGTTGGGCGCGTGCGCGGCCCAACAGGCAGGCGCACCGATCAACAAGATCTGGTCGCGCGAGACCGATTTGGCCAACCACAACTATCGGCATGACGGCGCAGGGCCAGAAAAATCCCCGCCACACGCCGGATGCAGCAGCGATCGGCCCTGACGCCCTTGTGGTCATGGCCCGCATCTGACGGGCACAGGCCTGTCGCAACGGTGATCCGGACCGGGCGCGGCGAACATGGTGCGACCGGGGTTGTGGATCATCGCATTTCGGCGGACACTCTTTTATCGCAACCAAAAAACAGGGAGCTATCATGAGCTTTGCAAAGAAAGCCATTGTTGCATCACTCGCGGCGGTCATCGCCGTTCCGGCCAGCGCCGAGACACTGCGCTGGGCCCGCGCCGGGGATGCCCTGAGCCTTGATCCGCATTCGCAGAACGAAGGCCCAAGCCACACAGTGCGTCACCAGATGTACGAGCCGCTGATCATCCGTGACACGACCGGCGCATTCGAAGCGGCACTTGCCACCGACTGGGCCCCCAGCGCCGACGACCCGAACGTCTGGGTGTTCAACCTGCGCAAGGGCGTGAAATTCCACGACGGTGCCGATTTCACGGCCGAGGACGTGGTATTCAGCTACAATCGCGCCAAACAGCCCAATTCGGACATGAAAGAGCTGATCGGTTCCATCACCGAGGTGCGTGCCGTCGACGATTATACTGTCGAGATGGTCACCGACGGGCCGAACCCGATCCTGCCGTCGAACCTGACCAACCTGTTCATCATGGACAAGGACTGGACCGAGGCAAACAACACCGTCAACGTGCAGGATTTCGAAGGCGGCGAGATCACCTTTGCCACCACGAACGCCAACGGCACCGGCCCTTATGTTCTGACCAGCCGCGAGCCGGATGTGAAAACGGTGATGACACGGAACGAAGACTATTGGGGGCGTGACCAGTTCCCGATGGAAGTGTCGGAAATCGTCTATACCCCCATCCAGAATGCCGCGACGCGGGTCGCCGCGCTGTTGTCGGGCGAGGTCAACTTCCTTCAGGACATGCCGGTGCAGGACCTTGAACGGGTCGATGGCGCGGACGGGCTGGTTGTCAAACAGGCGCCGCAGAACCGGGTCATCTTCTTCGGCATGAACCAGGGCGCGGATGACCTGGAGGCCGACAACATCGACGGCAAGAACCCGTTGGCCGATGTGCGGGTTCGCAAGGCGATGTCGATGGCCATCAATCGCGACGCCATCCGGCAGGTCGTGATGCGCGGCCAATCGCAGCCCGCGGGCATGATCGCGCCGCCCTTCGTCAACGGCTGGACGTCGGATATGGACGCCGAAAGCACGACAGACATCGACGCGGCCAAGGCCATGATGGCCGAAGCCGGCTATGGCGACGGCTTTTCGATCCGGTTGGATTGCCCGAATGACCGCTACATCAACGACGAGGCGATCTGCCAGGCGGCCGTGGGGATGCTGGGCCAGATCGGGATCACCGTGAACCTCGATGCGATACCGAAGGCGCAGCAC
>JBCBFX010000054.1:0-22304 GCA_038527345.1 Pseudomonadota bacterium
GGCCCGGGCAAACGCTCCGGGGGAGCGTTTGGGGTGTCAAAGGGCGAGGCCCCGGTGAAAACGCATCGCGGCAAGCCAGGACCGAGTTTCAGGGAACACGTCATCACCACCACCCCCCATACCGGCCCGCGCCACGTTGCCATCATCATGGACGGCAACGGCCGTTGGGCCACGCAACGCGGGCGCCCTCGCCTGTTCGGCCACCACGCCGGCGCGCGCCGCGTGCGCGAGATCGTCGAGACCTGTCCCGATATCGGGGTCGAATACCTGACCATCTTTGCCTTTTCGACCGAGAACTGGAAACGCACCCAGGTCGAGGTGGCGGGCCTGATGAGCCTGTTCCGCCGCTACATCACCAAGGAGGCCCGCGCCCTGAGCCACTTCGGGGTCCGGGTGCGTTTCATCGGCGACCGGGTGCGGCTGGACGACAAGCTGATCAAGCTGATGGACGAGCTTGAGGCGCTGACCGCAGACAACTGCAAGGTGCATCTGACCATTGCCCTGAACTATGGCGGCCGGGACGAGGTGGCGCGCGCCACCAGGCGGTTGGCCCGGGACGTGGCGGATGGCAAGTTGAACCCCGATGACGTAGATCAGGAAACGCTTCCAAAGTATCTGGATACATACGTTTTACCCGATCCGGACCTTGTCATTCGCACCAGTGGCGAGGCGCGCATTTCCAACTTTCTGCTGTGGCAGTCGGCCTATGCGGAATACGAATTCATCGACACGCTCTGGCCCGATTTCAAACGCGAGGAATTCACTGCCCTGTGTGCCGGCTATGGCGGGCGGGATCGTCGCTATGGCGGGGTAAAGGCATGAGCTCGGCAGCCCGCGACTGGAGCGATCTGGCGCTGCGTATGGGATCGGGACTGGCCATGGTCGCCATCGGCATGGCCGGTATCTGGTATGGCGGCGATGTCTTTCACGTGATGGTGGCGGTCATTTGCGGGCTGATGGTGTGGGAACTGGCGCGGATGCTGGTGCCGGATCGCCGCCCGCTCGCCTTGCAGGTTGGGGCGGTGTCCGGTGTCGCGGCCCTGCTGGCGGTGTATTTGCCGCCCGTCTTCGCATTCCCTGTGCTGGGCGCGGCGGTTCTGGTAGGGGTCGGCCAGATCAAGCAGCACGTTGTAATCTATGCGGTCTTTGCCTTTCTCGTGCTGGCTGCCGGCTGGGGCATGATGCATGTGCGCGACGATCTGGGCTTTGGCTGGATGATGTGGCTTGTGCTGGTCGTCGTGGTCACGGATGTGGCGGGTTATTTCGCGGGCCGCATGATCGGGGGGCCGAAATTCTGGCCCGCGATCAGCCCGAAAAAGACATGGGCCGGGACCGCTGCGGGCTGGTTGGCGGCTGCGGTCGTGGGGGCCGTGTTCGGCATCGGAACGGGTGCTGTGCTGGCCGTGGTGCTGGCTTCGGTCTTTCTGTCCTTTGCCAGCCAGATGGGCGACATCGCCGAAAGTGCCATCAAGCGGCGGATGGGGGTCAAGGACAGTTCGTCCCTGATCCCGGGCCATGGCGGCGTGCTGGACCGCTTCGACGGGATGCTAGGTGCCTCGCTGGGGCTGCTGGCGATCGAGGGCGGCCTTGGCTTTCCGTGGAGCGTGCTGTGACGCGCCGTGTGTCGATCTTTGGCGCGACGGGGTCCATCGGGCAGAACACCATCGACCTGATCGCACGCGCGCCGAACGACTATGATGTGGTGGCCCTGACCGGAAACGGCAACATCGCGCAACTGGCGCAGGACGCGCGGCGTTTGCAGGCCGATATCGCGATCACTGCGGACCCGGCGCGGCTGGACGATCTGCGCGCCGCGCTGGACGGGTCCGGGGTCGAGGCGGCGGCGGGGCAGGCGGCCCTGGCCGAAGCCGCCGCGCGCCCCGCCGATTGGGTCATGTCAGCCATCGTGGGTGCGGCGGGGCTGGAACCCGGTCTGCGGGCGCTGGAACAGGGGGCGACGCTGGCGCTGGCCAACAAGGAATCGCTTGTCTGCGCGGGCAGGCTGATCCTGTCGACGGCCAGGGCGCACGACGCGCGCCTGCTGCCCGTTGACAGCGAACATTCCGCCGTGTTCCAGGCGCTGGTGGGCGAGGATATGGCAGCGGTCGAGCGTATCATCATCACCGCCAGCGGTGGCGCGTTCCGCGACTGGCCGCTGGATCAACTGGCCGAGGCGACGCTGGCGCAGGCGTCATCACACCCCAACTGGGACATGGGCCAGCGCATAACCATCGACAGCGCATCCATGTTCAACAAGGCTTTGGAACTGATTGAAACCCGTGAATATTTCAACGTTTCACCCGATCAGATCGAGGTGCTGGTGCATCCCGAATCCATGATCCACGCCATGGTCGGGTTCCGTGACGGCGCGCTGATGGCGCATGTCGGCCCGCCCGACATGCGCCACGCCATCGGCTATGCGCTGCACTGGCCCGAACGTCGGGACCTGCCGGTGGAACGCCTGGATCTTGCGGAAATCGGCGCGCTGACCTTTCGCCCGCCGGACGAGGCGCGCTGGCCCGCGCTGCGCCTCGCGCGCGAGGTGATGGAACGGGGCGGTCTGGCCGGGGCCGTGTTCAACGCGGCCAAGGAAACGGCACTGGACGGCTTTATCGCCGAGCGCCTGAAATTCCCGCACATGGCCGAAGTGGTCGAAGAGGTGCTGAATACCGTGCCCGTTGACCACATTGATGCCGCAATGACACTTGATAACGTGATGCAAGCGGACCAAATGGCGAGACAAGCCGCAAAAACCGTGATCGAGCAAAAAACAAGGTGATCTCTTGGACCCTATGAGCCTTTTTTCCGCTTTTGGCGGTGTGACCTGGACCGTTCTGGCCTTTATCGTTGCGCTCAGCGTGATCGTGGCGATCCACGAATACGGTCATTACATCGTGGGCCGCTGGTCGGGCATCCATGCGGATGTGTTTTCCATCGGCTTCGGCCCGGTGCTCTACAGCCGCTACGACAAGCGCGGCACGAAGTGGCAGATCGCGGCCTTGCCGTTTGGCGGCTATGTGAAATTTGCAGGCGACGCCAATGCCGCGTCGGGCAAGGACGAGGCCGCAATGGCCGAGGCCGCCACCGATCCTGCCGCCCTGCGCCGCACGATGCATGGTGCGCCGCTCTGGGCGCGGGCCGCGACTGTGGCCGCAGGCCCGGTGTTCAACTTCGCCCTGTCCATCCTTGTGTTTGCCGCGGTCGGATATGCCACGGGCGTGACCCGCGATCCGCTGACCGTCGGCACCATCAACCCGATGCCCGGCGCGGTGCAGGAACTGCAGGAAGGCGATGTTGTCCGTGAAATCAACGGTATCCCCGTCCCCAGCATCGAAGATGCCGCCTATGGTGCGTTGATGAACGGTGGTTTGCCTGCCATGCCGGTGCTGGATTACACTGTCGAGCGCGATGGCGACACGCGGGTCGTGCAAGGCCCGTATCTGCGCCCGCCCATGGTCGGATCGGTCGCGCCGCGCAGTGCGGCGGTGTCTGCCGGTCTGCAATCGGGCGACGTGATCACGGCGGTGAACGGCGAACCTGTCTATGCGTTTGGGCAGCTGGTCGTGGCCGTCGAAGGATCGAACGGCAGCACGCTGGACCTGACGATCTGGCGCGACGGTCAAACCCTTGAGAAAAGCCTGACGCCGAAGCGGGTGGACGAACCCCAGCCCGAAGGCGGCTTTGCCACCCAATGGCGCATCGGTGTCACCAGCCAGAACGCATTTGATCCCGCGACCGAAGCGCCGGGCGTGGGGCAGGCGGTCTATGGCGGGATGGTCCGTACCTGGACGATCATCACCGGCACGTTCTCGGGGCTTGGGCATATGGTCACGGGGGCGATCAGCACCTGCAACCTGTCGGGGCCCATCGGCATCGCGCAGGTGTCGGGCACGATGGCCAGCCAGGGCTTTGACAGTTTCATCTGGTTCATCGCGGTGCTGTCCACGGCGGTGGGGCTGCTGAACCTGTTCCCGATCCCGGCGCTGGATGGCGGGCACCTGGTATTCTATGCCTACGAGGCCGTGACAGGCCGTCCGCCCAGCGACGGGGCCTTGCGCATCCTGATGGCGGCAGGGCTGGCGATGGTGCTGTCATTGATGGTCTTTGCGCTGTGGAACGACATATTCTGTCCCTAGACGCCGCCACAGTCTTGCCACATTTGGTCCCATTTCACGCCGCATTCGGTTGCTAATTTTGCGTTCAGTCAAAGGATGTAACGATGCAAACGATTCAACGCGGATACCGTGGTCTGAGCCTGCTGATGATGCTGAATTCGGACCGCTTGCTGTATGCGGCGACACTGGCAACGGCGCTGGCGGCCGGTGCGTGGGTGGGCAGTCTGTACTGACGCGCCAAACGTCTTATTCCTGATTGTCCCCAAGCCCGCACCAGTCTGCGGGCTTTCTTGGTTTTGACAACTAATCGCAATCCCGATACTCACAACTCATACATGGCTGAACACGTGGGGCAAAACCATGGGACTGGGGTCGAGCGAGGCAAAGGTGCAGGTGCTGTCACGCCTGCACGCTGATTTGCGGACAGTACTGTTTCTTTTTGCGTTATCAATGGCATGGCTGGGTCTGGCCCTGCCGGCAATGGCGCAAAACTTCCAATTTTCACGCATCCAGATCGAGGGGAACACCCGGATCGGCGACGCCGCGATCCTGCAACAGGCCGGAATCGCTCCGGGTCAGACGGTGACGGCGGGGCAGGTCAACGATGCCGTGCAGAACCTGCAGGGCAGCGGTCTGTTCGAAACGGTCAGTGTCGAGCCACAGGGCAACACGTTGCTGATCACGGTTGTGGAACTGCCGACGGTCAACCGCATCAGCTTCGAAGGCAACCGCCGGATCGAGGACGATGCGCTTGAGGCCGTGATCCAGAGCCAGGAACGCCGCGTGTTCAACCCGGCGCAGGCCGAGCGTGACGCCGCCGCGATTTCCGAAGCCTACAGCCAGCAAGGCCGTGTGGCCGCGCGCGTGACACCCAAGATCATCCGCCGCAACGACAACCGCGTGGACCTGGTGTTCGAAGTGTTCGAAGGGGACGTGATCGAGATCGAGCGCATCACCTTCGTCGGCAACCGTCAGTATTCCGACCGACGCCTGCGGCGCATTTTGGACACCAAACAGGCGGGCCTGTTCCGGTCGGTGATCCGGTCCGACACCTTCATCGAGGACCGCGTGGCCTTTGACCAGCAACTGCTGCGCGACTTCTACGCCAGCCGCGGCTACGTCGATTTCCGGATCCTCAGCAGCAATGCCGAATTGACCGAGGAACGCGACGGCTTCTTTTTGGTCTTCAACGTCGAAGAGGGCCAGCAGTTTTCGTTCGGCGAGATCACCGTTTCATCGGAACGCCCCGACGTTGATGCGGATTTGTATACCGACCTGCTGAGGCTGCGGCCCGGCGTGGTCTATTCGCCCACGCTGGTCGAGGCCGAGATTTCGCGCCTGGAACGCCAGGGCCAGCGGGATGGCCTGAATTTCCTGCGGGTCGAGCCGCGCATTTCACGCAATGACCGCGACCTGACGCTGGATGTCGAATTCGTGCTGAGCCGCGGGCAGCGCGTGTTCGTCGAGCGCATCGATATCGAGGGCAACACGACCACGCTGGACCGCGTGATCCGCCGCCAATTCAAGATTGCCGAGGGCGACCCGTTCAATCCGCGCGAAATTCGCGATGCAGCGGAACGCATCCGGGCGCTCAGCTATTTCAGCAACACCGACGTGAACGCCCGCGAAGGGTCCAGCCCGGATCAGGTGGTTGTGGACGTGGATGTCGAGGAACAGCCCACAGGGTCCCTGAACTTCGGCGGCTCGTTTTCGGCCAATGATGGTCTTGGCCTTTTGATCAGCTTTACCGAGCGCAACTTTCTGGGCCGTGGGCAAACGCTGGGCTTCAGCTTTTCGACCGCGTCCGAAGCGGAACGCTACGGTATCAACTTCATTGAACCGGCATTCCTTGGCCGTGATGTCGCACTTGGCATCCGGGCCGACTATATCGAAGCCGATTCGAATTTTGCCAACTACGACAGCACGCGGCTGGAATTCTCGCCCAGCCTGTCGTTCCGCACCGGTGAAAACAGCCGGCTGAGGCTGCGGTACACCGCGCGGCGGGACGAGTTGGTCGGGCGCACACCCCCTGCCAATGGTGTTGTCGTGCAGGCCGAAATCGACGCCGGAGAGCAACTGGCATCCTCCATCGGCTACACCTACAGCTATGATACCCGGAACACCGGCCTGGACCCGAACGCAGGTATCCTGCTTGAGTTCGGCCAGGACTTTGCCGGCGTCGGCGGCGATTCCGAATATATCCGCACCACGGCGCGCATCGTCGGACAACGCCGCATCTTCAACGAAGAGGTGACATTGCGCGCCACGCTCGAGGGCGGATTGCTGTCCTGGGGCAGCGGCACCAACCGGACCATCGACCGTTTCTTTGTCGGGCCGACGATCCTGCGCGGGTTCGAGCCGGGCGGCATCGGCCCCCGCGACCGGTCCGCACCGGGTGATTCCGATCCGCTGGGCGGCAACATCTATGTCGCGGCCCGCTTTGACGTCGAATTCCCACTGGGCCTGCCCGAAGAGATCGGGTTGCGTGGCGGTTTGTTCTACGACGTTGGCAATCTCTATGACCTCAGCGACGTGGTGCTGCCGGCGGGCTCTGACGTGGTGGGCGAGGGTGGATCGTTCCGCCACGTGATCGGATTTTCCCTGTTCTGGGACACGGCTGTGGGTCCCTTGCGCTTCAACTTCTCCAAGGCGCTGAAGAAAGAAGACTTTGACAACGAACAAAGCTTTGACCTGACCCTGTCGACGCAGTTCTGACGTCATGGGATGGGCGCTGCGTCTTCTGGCGGTGCTGGGGGTGATTTGGCTGGCTGCGCCCGGTGCGGCGCAGCAGGTCCAAAGCCCGGTCTTGACCATCGACAGCGAGCGTTTGTATCGCGGCAGCGATTTCGGGCAGCGCGTTCTGCGCGAGATCGAAAGCCGCACCAGCGCCCTGTCCGACGAAAACCGCAAGATCGAGGCAAGCCTGGAAGCCGAAGAAAAGGCGCTGACCGAACGGCGCCCGGACCTGACGCCCGAAGAGTTTCGCGCCCTGGCTGACGCATTCGACGCCCGGGTGCAGGCCATTCGCCGCGAACGCGACGCCGAAACCCGCCTTGTGTCGCAGATGTTGGACCAGAACCGCGAAAGGTTCCTGCAGGTCGCGGCGCCCATCCTGGAAAACATCATGCGCGAGGCGGGGGCCGCCGTCGTGCTTGAGGTCCGCAGCGTCTTTTCCAGCCGCAATGCCATCGACATCACCGACCTGGCGATTGCGCGGATCAATGCCACGTTGGGCGATGGCAGCCCCGACACCGAATAGTCCCGCGCTTGCGGCGCGCAGGCCGCCTTGCTAGGCAGGGCGGAACCGGAACACTTCCAAAAGAAGAGGCACGCGCACGTGACGTCTGACACTCCTACCACGGCCGATATCGATCTGATCCAGCGGATCATTCCGCACCGCTACCCGTTCCTTCTGGTGGACAAGGTGGTTGATATCGACGGCTATGCCTCGGCCACCGGTATCAAGAACGTGACCATGAACGAACCGCATTTTCAGGGCCATTTTCCGGGCAAGCCCATCATGCCCGGTGTTACGATTGTCGAAGCCATGGCACAGACCGTTGCCGTGATGGTCGGTGCGGCTTTGGGACTGCAGGACAAGGGGATGCTGGTCTATTTCATGGCCATCGACAAATGCAAGTTCCGCCGCATGGTGGTGCCCGGCGACCGGTTGGAGTTGAAGATGACCACCGTGCGCGGAAAACCCGGCGGCAAGGTGTGGAAGTTCACCGGCATGGCCGAGGTCGATGGCGAAATGGCGTGCGAGGCCGAATTCACCGCCATGATGGATCCGCAGAACTGATGGCGGCCAGTGGCGGCATTCACCCGTCGGCCGTTGTCGAGGATGGCGCGCGCATCGACCCCACGGCGACCATCGGACCGTTCTGCGTGGTCGGGCCGCACGTGGTGATCGGCCCCGGTGTGACGCTCAAAAGCCACGTGGTCGTCACCGGCCATACCGAGATTGGCGAGGATACGACCGTGTTCTCCTTTGCCGTGATCGGCGAGGTCCCGCAGGATCTGAAATTCAAGGGTGAGGACAGCCGCCTGGTCATCGGCGCGCGTAACCGCATCCGTGAACATGTCACCATGAATGCCGGGACCGAGGGCGGCGGCGGTGTCACCCGGATCGGCGACGATGGCCTGTTCATGGCAGGTTGCCACATCGCCCACGACGCCCATGTGGGCGACCGGGTGATCGTGGTGAACTCTGCCGCCATTGCGGGCCACTGTATCCTTGAGGATGACGTGATCGTGGGCGGTCTGTCCGGCGTGCACCAGTTTGTCCGCGTCGGTCGCGGCGCCATCATCGGGGCCGTGACGATGGTGACCAATGACGTGATCCCCTATGGCCTTGTGCAGGCCCCGCGCGGCGAATTGGATGGTCTGAACCTGGTCGGTCTGAAACGGCGTGGTGTCGCCCGGTCAGACATCACCGCGCTGCGCGCGGCCTTTCAGATGCTGGCACAGGGCGAGGGCACCTTTCATGACCGGGCCGAACGTCTGGGCAAGGAGACCGACAGCGCCTATGTGCGCGAGATCGTGGATTTCGTGATGGGCGACAGTGACCGGTCGTTCCTGACGCCAAGCTGATGCTGGCGCTGATCACAGGGCGGGGTGCGTTGCCGGGGGCCGTGGCGCGGGCGCAGGACACTGCGCCGCTGGTCTGTGCGCTTGACGGCCATCACCCCGACGGGCTGGTGCCCGACCTGTCGTTTCGCATCGAACATCTGGGCAGTCTGGTGGCCGACCTCAAGGCGCGCGGTGTCGCGCAGGTGTGCCTGTGCGGTGCCATCACCCGGCCCGCGATCGACGCGGCGGCGATCGACGCCGCCACCCTGCCGCTGGTGCCGGTGCTGGCGGGTGCCATCGCCGGGGGCGAGGACAGCGCGCTGCGCGCGGTGCTGGGGATATTCGAGGAGGCGGGGCTGGAGGTGCGCGGCGCGCATGAGTTGGCCCCTGAACTGTTGCCGCCTGCGGGTGCTATGACGGATGCGCGCCCCGAACAGACGCTGGAGCGCGACCTTGCCGCCGCCCGCGCCACGCTGGAGGAACAGGGCCGCGCCGATCTGGGGCAGGCCTGTGTGGTGCGGGGCGGCGTCGTGATCGCGCAAGAGGGGGCATCGGGCACCGATGCGATGCTGGCCGGTCTGGTCGAGCGCCCCGGCGGCACGCCGTCCTCGGACCCTCTGTTTTCGGCTTTTGACGCGGTGGGTGACATGCTGGACAGCGCCGCGGACTGGTTGTCGGGTCCCGTCGCCGAACAGCGTGCGCAGGGCCGGGGCGGGTTCCTGTTCAAGGCCCCGAAACCCGATCAGGACCGCCGCGTGGACCTGCCCACCATCGGCCCCGAAACGGCGCGGGCCGTGGTGGCCGCGGGCCTTGATGGTATCGTGATCGAGGCGCAGGGGGTCATCGTGCTGGACCAGCCCCGGGTGCGCCAGATCCTGAAAGACGCGGGCGCGTACTGTTGGGTGCGCTAAGGGTCTTTGTCCTGGCTGGCGAGCCGTCGGGCGATGTGCTGGGCGGGGCGCTGATGGCGGGATTGAAGCAATTGCGCCCCGAGGTGACATTCGACGGGATCGGCGGTCCGCAGATGCAGGCGCAGGGGCTGGCGTCGCTGTTCGACATGTCGGAACTCAGCGTCATGGGCATCGCCGAGGTGCTGCCCAGGTATCGCCACCTGAAACGCCGCATCCGCGAAACGGCGGCCCGCGTGATCGAAACGCAGCCGGACGTGCTGATCACCATCGACAGCCCGGACTTCTCGTTCCGCGTGGCGAGGCTGGTCAAGGCGCAAAGCACCGTTCGCACCGTGCATTACGTGGCCCCGACGGTCTGGGCCTGGCGGCCCAAGCGCGCGGCCAGGATGGCGCGGTTCATCGACCATGTGCTGGCGCTGTTTCCGTTCGAGCCGCCGTACATGACCGCCGAGGGGATGGCGTGTGATTTCGTGGGCCACCCGGCGGCGAACCTGCCACGTGCCACGGCGCAGGACTGCGCCGCCTTTCGGGCTGTGCATGGGTTGCAGGGGGCCGATCCGCTGATGCTGGTCTTGCCTGGCTCGCGCCGGGGCGAGGTGGCGCGCATGGGTCCGGTCTTTGGTGAGGTGCTGGGCCGGTTGCAGTCAACGCATCCAGCCATGCAGATGGTGCTGCCCGCCGCAGCCCCGGTGGCCGATGCGGTCAAGGCGCAGGTGGCGGGCTGGCCGGTGCAGCCGCTGGTGCTGGACCCGCGGGACAAGGATCTGGACGCGGCCAATACCGAGAAACAGGTGGCTTTTGCTGCTGCGGACGTCGCCCTTGCCACATCGGGCACCGTGGCGCTGGAACTGGCGGCGGCGGGCACGCCGATGGTCAGCGCCTTTGATCTGCACTGGCTCAGCCGGGCGATCATTTCCCGCATGGTGGTGACCGACACCGGCAGCCTGATCAATCATGTCACAGACAGCCGCGTGGTGCCCGAGGTGGTGGGCAAGGCGTTCAACGCCGACAACACCGTGGCTGCGATGGAAACACTGCTGGCCGACCCCGAACCGCAACGCGCCGCGATGGAGGCGACGATGGACGCGCTGGGGCGCGGGGGCGAGGACCCCGGGCTGCGCGCGGCGCGCGCCGTGCTGGACCGGCTGTAACCAGATTGAGCGCGCATCCGCGCGCACGCCATTCTGGATTGCACAGCCCCGCCGTTACGCGGAACAGGAGGCCCCGCCAAGCACGCAGAATTTCGCACAATGGGGGTGGTTGAGGGACACGTCACGCTCGGCCTCGGCCAGGGTGTGGCCCAGTTCGAATTGCGGATCGTAGGGCAGGAGGGTGCAGGCGATGACAGCCGCCCGATCAGACCCTTTGCGCCGCACCACCATCCGAGATGACGCGCACATCACATCGCGCGGCGATTTGTTCAGGATGCCCCAGCAGTCGGTCGTGATCTCGGGCACTTCGGTGCCCATGTCCATTTCGGGAAACAACACCGTTTCGCCGGGGTTCCGGGCGTCGATGTTCCAGCCGTGCCGGGCAAAGAGGGTCGCGTAACCGTCGCGGGCCTCTGCCTCGCTTTCTGCCATTTCGATGCGGCCTGCCACCGCCATGCGCGCGCCGATCGACGCAAGCCAGGCCATGCCGGCGATGGTTTTGTCAAACGTGCCGGTGCCGCGTTCGGCGTCATGCACATGGGCCGCATGATGGTCGAGGCTGATGCGGACGGTCAGCCTGTCGCCGTACTGCTGCACCAGTTCGGTCAGGCCGGCCTGCATCGCGGGCCGCATCATCGGCGACATCGCGTTGGTCAGGACCAGCACGTCGTATCCCGCGGCCAGGGGCCGACGCAGCATCTCGATGATCTGCGGGTTCATGAACGGCTCGCCGCCGGTAAACCCGATCTCGCGCGCGGCCCAGTTCCGGTCTGCCAGTTGGCTCAAATAGTCCGACACCTCGTCAGCCGTCAGATAGACCAGCGCGTCATTGGTGGGCGAGCTGTCGATATAGCAGTTGGTACAGGTGATGTTGCACAGCGTGCCGGTGTTGAACCACAGCGTTTCGGGGTTGCTCAGCGCCACCTTGGCGCGGGCGTGGCCCTTGGCAGTCACGTCGGGGTCTTGAAACTTGCCAACATTGGCAAGGCCGAGGTCTTTCATGCGTTCCGTTCCGTCCTGGCTGGCATCGGGTCAGACCTACGAAAGCTGGCCGCAAGAGGAAAGCGGATGTGGGCGGGCTGACACCATTGTGATAGTTTTGCAGTCAAGTCCCGCCGGTGCCACATCCGGCGTTGAGTATCCGGTTGTATCTGCTACTGGTAGCGCAAACATCGGCGCACAGATCAAGGAGCTTCGCCAATGGTATCGCGTGTCATCCCCGTTGACCCGTTCGACCTTGTGATCTTTGGCGGCACCGGCGATCTCGCCCGGCGCAAGATTCTGCCGGGCCTGTTCCGTCGCTTTTGCGCAGGCCAGATGCCCGACGGCTCCCGCATCATCGGGGCGGCCCGCAGCGACATGGACAGCGCCGCATATCGACAGATGGTGGACGAGGCGATCCGCGAGTTTGGCGGTGGCATGGCCTGTGACCAGTTGGACGGGTTTCTTGAGCGTCTCGAATATGTTGCCATAGACGCGCGCGGCACGGGCGGATGGTCGGAACTGGCGGCCCTTGTGCGCCGCGATGTGGTGCGGGCCTTTTACTTTTCGGTCGGGCCCGGCCTGTTTGGCGATCTGGCAGAACGGCTGAACCAGCATGGGCTGACCGACGCAGACAGCCGGATCGTTGTCGAAAAACCCTTTGGTCGGGATCTGGCCACGGCCAGGGCGCTGAACAAGGACCTCGCCGCCCATTTCGACGAGCATCAGATTTACCGGATCGACCATTACCTGGGCAAGGAAACGGTCCAGAACCTGATGGCGGTCCGTTTCGGCAACATGCTGTTCGAGCCGCTGTGGAATTCGCAATATGTGGATCACATCCAGATCACCGTGGCAGAGACCGTGGGTGTGGGGGGACGTGGCGAGTATTATGACAAGTCCGGTGCCATGCGCGACATGGTGCAGAACCACCTGATGCAGCTTTTGTGCCTGATCGCGATGGAGCCGCCGTCGAAATTCGAGCCTGACGCGGTGCGCGACGAAAAGCTCAAGGTGATCCGGGCGCTTGATCCGGTCGAGCCGCATCATATCGTGCGTGGGCAATATGATGGTGATGACGAGGAACCCAGCTATCGCGAGGCCGTGGGCGACGACCGGTCGCGCACCGAAAGCTATGTGGCGATGAAGGTCGGCATTTCGAACTGGCGGTGGGCGGGCACGCCGTTCTATCTGCGCACGGGCAAGCGGCTCAAGGCGCGGTCATCCGAGATTGTCGTGGTGTTCAAGGAATTGAACCACTCGATCTTTGACGAAACGACGGATCACCGAAACGAGCTGGTCATCCGCCTGCAACCGAACGAGGGGATCACGCTGGGCGTGACGATCAAGGAACCTGGGCCGGGCGGCATGCGCCTGATGGATGTGCCGCTGGACATGACATTTGCCGAAGCCTTGGGCGATGGCGCGGGTGACCCGCCCGACGCCTATGAACGGCTGATCATGGACGTGATCCGTGGCAACCAGACCCTGTTCATGCGCGGTGACGAGGTCGAGGCGGCCTGGGCCTGGACCGATCCGATTATCGACGGCTGGCAGGCGCGCGGTGACGTCCCCAAACCCTATGAGGCCGGCAGCGAGGGTCCGCCCGAAGCCGTACAGCTGCTGGCCCGCGACCGGCGGATGTGGCGAGGAGTGGCCCCATGAACGTGATCGAATATGCAGACCGTGAAATGCTGGCCATGGGGCTGGCTGACGAATTGGCGAGCGAGTTGAAGAACTGCCTGCTGGTGCATCCCTTTGCGTCATTCGTAGTGCCGGGCGGGACGACGCCGGGCCCGGTTTTTGACAGCCTGTGTGCGGCCGATCTGGAATGGGACAAGGTGCATGTGATGCTCAGCGATGAACGCTGGGTGCCGGAGGATCACCCGCGGTCGAATGCGGGCCTGATCCGCGAACGGCTGCTGGTAGACCGCGCGGCGGCGGCCAGCTTTATCCCGTTCCACCGCGCGGGCGAGACGCCTGAAAGTGCCGCACCTGTCCTGTCGGCGGAGTTGGCGGATGAAATGCCGATCTCGCTTCTGCTCTTGGGCATGGGCGAAGACATGCACACCGCGTCCCTGTTTCCGGGGGCTGCGGGTCTGGCTGCGATGCTGGCCGATGATGCGCCGCTGGTCGTGCCAGTCACGGTCGAGGGGCAGGAGCCGCGCATATCCTTTTCCGGCCCGGCCCTTAACGGGGCGATGTCCAAGCATTTGGTGATCTTTGGCGCAGAAAAGCGTGCAGCACTTGAGCGGGCACGCGGGCTGAACCCTGTAGACGCCCCGATCCGGGCGGTGCTGGACGGAATGACAATTCACTGGGCGGACTGAGACTGATGTGGAACGATTTGCAAAGGCGCGCCGCGACAACCCAGGACCGGCGCATTCTGGACCTGTTTGACGACGACGCGCGGGCCGATGATTTCGCGGTCGAGACGCAGCATATGCGGTTCGACTATTCCAAGACCAATATCGATGCCGAGACGCGGGACATGCTGCTGCGCCTGTCGCAACAGGCCCATGTCGCCACCCGTCGCGCGGCGATGTTCAGCGGTGCGCCCATCAACGAGACCGAAGGCCGCGCGGTGCTGCACACCGCGCTGCGCAATCTTGATGGCGGGCCGGTCATGGTGGACGGGCAGGACGTGATGCCCGGCGTGCTGGACACGCTGGCGCGGATGGAGACCTATGCTGACGCGGTGCGCGCGAGTGACATCACGGATGTGGTCAATATCGGGATCGGGGGGTCCGACCTTGGGCCTGCGATGGCGGTACAGGCCCTGTCACCCTACCATGACGGACCACGCTGCCATTTCGTGTCAAACGTGGATGGTGCCCATATCGCCGACACGTTGCGGGACCTGAATGCGCGGACGACGCTGGTGATCGTGGCGTCCAAG
Source organism: Pseudomonadota bacterium (assembly GCA_038527345.1). Taxonomy (GTDB): domain Bacteria; phylum Pseudomonadota; class Alphaproteobacteria; order Rhodobacterales; family Rhodobacteraceae; genus Tateyamaria. The sequence goes on from JBCBFX010000054.1 coordinate 14,630, forward strand.
ACATTCACCACCATCGAGACCATGACCAACGCACGCACCGCGCGGGCCTGGATGCAGGACCATGGCGGCGACCCGGCGGTGCAGTTCTGCGCGCTGTCGACCGACCTCGAAAAGACGTCTGCCTTCGGCATCCCGGCCGAACGGGTGTTCGGGTTCGAGGATTGGGTGGGCGGGCGCTATTCCATGTGGGGACCCATCGGGCTGAGCCTGATGATGGCCATCGGTCCCGACGGCTTCCGCGCATTCCTGCGCGGCGGGCAGGAGATGGACCGCCATTTCCAGGCCGCCGAAGGGGCCGAGAACATGCCGCTGATGCTGGCGCTGGTGGGCATCTGGCATCGCCAGGTCTGTGGCCATGCCACGCGGGCCGTGCTGCCCTATGATCAGCGGCTGGGGCAATTGCCGGCCTACCTGCAACAGCTAGAGATGGAGTCAAACGGCAAGTCGGTGACCATGGACGGGCAGGCGGTGCCGGTCGACAGCGGCCCCGTTGTCTGGGGCGCGCCCGGCACCAACGGGCAGCACGCGTTTTATCAGTTGATCCACCAGGGCACGTCCGTGATCCCTTGTGAATTCATGGTGGCTGCCGAAGGGCACGAACCGGAGTTGCGCCATCACCACACGCTGCTGATGGCAAACTGCCTTGCTCAGTCCGAGGCGCTGATGCGTGGCCGCACGCTGAATGAAGCGCGCGGCAAGATCGCGGACAGGTTCGAGGGGGCCGAACTGGAACGGCAGGCCGCCCACCGCGTGTTCGCAGGCAATCGCCCGTCCACCACGCTGGTCTATGCCAGGCTGGACCCGTTCACGCTGGGCCAGATCATTGCGCTTTATGAACATCGCGTGTTTGTCGAAGGTGTGATCCTTGGGATCAACTCCTATGACCAATGGGGCGTGGAGTTGGGCAAGGAACTGGCGACCGCGCTGCAACCGATCGTCGAAGGGGACGCACCTTCCGATGGCAAGGACGGGTCCACCCGGGCGTTGGTCGGTTGGCTTCACCGGCACCGCGGCTAGCCGTTGCAAAGCGGAGCGCCCTGACAGGCGCACGCGACTCTCTGTGAATGAGGGGCTCTGCCCCTCAAACTCCCCGGGATATTTCCAGCCAGAAGAAACACAGGTCTGCTCGGCGCCCTTGTATCCCGCGCGGTGCCTTGGCAGGGTCAGCCCAAGGGAGGAGGCCTGCGCAGGGCCTCATGCACATGAGGGAGGCACCGATGCAGGGCCAGATGATGAATTTCCCGCTGACGATCCAGTCGTTGGTGGACCATGCCGCGCGCTATCACGCCGATACGGAAATCTGGTCTGTCGAGACCGCAGGCGGGGTGACGCAGACGTCCTGGGGCGAAGTTGGGGCCAATGCGCATCGACTGGGTCATGCCCTGACCGAACTGGGCCTTGGGCCGCAGGCGCGCTGCGCCACCATCGCGTGGAACAACCGGCGACACCTTGAGATCTATTTCGGTGTTTCCGGCGCGGGCTTTGTCTGCCACACCATCAACCCGCGCCTGTTTCCGGAACAGCTGATCTATATCATCAACCATGCCGAAGACCGGGTGCTGTTCATCGACCGCACCTTTGTCCCGCTGGTCAAGGCGATCCGCGACAAGATCCCGGACGTCCAGTACATCATCCTGATGGAAGGGCGCGACGACGCGCTGGCGGCCGAGATCGACGGCCTGATCTTTTATGACGAGCTGATCGCCCACGGGTCGCCCGATTTCGAATGGCCCGCGTTCGATGAGCAGACCGCCTCTTCCCTGTGTTACACGTCCGGTACGACCGGCAACCCCAAGGGGGTTCTGTATTCGCACCGTTCGACGGTGTTGCATGCCTTTGCGTCGAACACGCGCGACTGCATCGGCTTTTCGGCCTGTGACGTGGTGCTGCCCGTGGTGCCGATGTTCCACGTCAATGCCTGGGGCACGCCCTATGCCTGTGCGCAGGTGGGTGCGCGCATGGTGATGCCGGGGCCGGGCCTGGACGGGCCGTCGCTGGTCAAGCTGATCGACACCTACAGGGTCAACATCGCACTTGGCGTGCCGACCATCTGGCTGGGCCTGCTGGGCGAGGCGCAGAAGTCCGGTTCCAGGCTGGAAAGCCTGACGCGCACGGTTGTGGGCGGGTCGGCCTGTCCGCCGTCGATGATCGACGCCTTCCGCGACACATATGGCGTCGAGTTGATCCATGCCTGGGGCATGACCGAAATGTCGCCCTTGGGCACTTCGAACCAGCCGTTGGCAAAACACGCCGACCTGAGCGTCGAGGACCAGCGCAAGAGCCGCGAGAACCAGGGCCGCCCGCCCTGGGGGATCGAGATGAAGGTGGTGGACGACGATGGCAACACGCTGCCTTGCGATGGCGACGCGCAGGGCGATCTGTTGGTGCGCGGCCCCTGGGTCCTGAGCAATTATTTCCGCAAGAGCATCGAGGGCACCCTGACCGACGGCTGGTTCGACACCGGCGATGTGGCGACCATCAGCGCCGATGGGTATCTGTCGATCAAGGACCGGTCCAAGGACATCATCAAGTCGGGGGGGGAATGGATCAGTTCCGTCGACCTGGAAAACATCGCAATCGCCCATCCCAAGCTGGCGGACGCCGCCGTGATCGGTGCGCGACACGAGAAATGGGATGAACGTCCGGTGCTGGTGGCCGTCACGGCCGAAGGCGAAAACCCGTCCGAGGACGAGGTGTTGGCTGTGTTCGACGGCAAGATCGCCAAATGGCAGGTGCCGGACAAGGTGGTATTTGTCGATGCGCTGCCCAGAAACGCGACCGGCAAGGTGCTGAAACGCAACCTGCGGGACAAGTTCGGCGAGGTTTTGATCGGGTAGCCCGGGCCCGTGGACATCCTGTGCCTGAACGCCTGGGGCGGAAAGCTGCACGACGATTTGCTGCCGTATCTGGCGGGTGTCGATGCCGATGTACTGTGCCTGCAAGAGGTGATCGACAGCCCCGCCACTGATGCCCTTGCCTTGACCTACAGGGACGGGAACCACGTGCTGCCGCAGCGGGCAAACCTGTTTTCTGAGCTGTGTGCCGTGCTGCCGGGGCATCGGGGGACGTTCTGCCCGGCGGCGACCGGTCAGCTGTGGGACGGGGACAGCCCGGTGCCGTCGCGCTGGGGGGTGGCGACCTTTGTGCGGGCCGAACTGCCTGTCGTCGCGCAGGCGCAGGGCTTCGTGCACAAGGAATACGGAGCCCATGGCTACGGTGATCATCCCCGGTCGCGGTCGGCCCATGCGGTGCGTGTGTATGATCACGCGCGGGACCGGGCCGTTGCAATCGCGCAGATGCACGGCCTGCGCGACCTGCGCGGCAAGATCGACACGCCTGACCGCGCCCGACAGGCTGCCCGGCTCCTTGATCTGGCGCAGCAGGTGGCGCTGCCGGGTGATGTCACCGTGTTGTGTGGTGATTTCAACGTCGAACCCGACAGCGAAACGCTGTCGATCCTCGGCCGCGCCGGCTTTGTCGATCTGGTCACGGCAGGGGGGCATCCCGGAACCCGAAGCAGCCATTACCGCAAACCCGGACTGTTTGCCGACTACATGATGGTCAACGACCCCGCCGCCGTCCTGCAATTCGACGTGATCCGCGCGCCGGAGGTGTCGGATCACTGCCCGCTGGCGCTGCGGCTTTAGCGGTCCGTGTCCGGCAGGTGGTTCTGTCGCGCCGGGCCGCGGTATTTTTCCGTCAGTTCCGCATCCACCTCGGACCCGTCCTTGAGGAAGGGCAGGATACCCTTGCGCAGGGACGCGCCGCGCATGGCCTCGACATCGGCCTCGGATTTCGTGACCCGCTGCGACATGCGCAGGCCCCAGTCGTGCAGGTGCCCCGTCAGGCGGTCGATCACGTCCTGATGTCCCGCGCGCCGGGCGAGGTCATCCAGTTCCCGGGGGTCGGTTTCCAGATCGAACAGCATCGGACGCAATCCGGGGGCGGCGCAATGCATCAGCTTGTAGCGCCCGTCGAACACCATGAAGAGCCGGCAATCCCGCGGCGTCAGCCCCAGTTTCACCGCTACCGGCTGGGCCGAGAAGTCGTATTCCGAGATGGCATAGTCGCGCCAGGCGGGTGTCTCGCCCCGCAGCCAGGGCATCAGGCTGCGCCCTTCGACGATGTGATCGGGCACGGTGCCGCCCGCGGCCTCGATAAAGGTGGCGGCGATGTCGATGGATTCCACCAGCGCGTCACAGACGGTGCCGCGGGTGCTGTCCGCCTGGGCCCGTGGATCATAGATGATCATGGGGATCTTGACCGAGGGGTCGTGAAACAGGTTCTTTTCGCCCAGCCAGTGATCGCCCAGGTAATCGCCGTGGTCCGAGGTCAGCACGATCATCGTGTCCTTCAGCCGGTCCGTGGCCTCGAGATGATCCAGTAAACGGCCCAGTTGATCATCACACTGTTTCACCAGCCCCATATAGGCGGGAATCACCTTGTTCCGCACCTCGTCCCGGGAAAAGGCGCGGCCGATGGCACCGTCCATGAAGGCGGCAAAGACCGGGTGCGTATTCTCGCGCTCAGTGTCCGCCCGAACCGGGGCGGGCACATGGTTGGCACCGTACATCGACGCATAGGGGTCAGGCACGATATAGGGCCAGTGCGGCTTGATATAGCTCAGATGCGCGCACCACGGGCTGCGGGCCGTGTCGATAAACCGGATCGCCTCGCCCGTCAGCCACGGGGTCTCGCTGTCTTGTTCGCGGATGTTGGCGGGCAGGTCGGTGTTGTCAAAGAACCAGCCGCTGGCGATTTGTCCGTCCTTGATGCCCGCATTGGCATAGTCCGCCCAAGGGTTGGTGCCGTCATAACCCTGCGACTTGAGGTATTCGTTGTAAGGGCTTCTGCGTTCGTCATAAAATCCGTCCGGCCCTTCGGCCCAAAGCCCGTCATCGCGGACCACCGGATCAAAACCGCATTCGGACTGGCGGACCCCGATGATGCTGTCGGGGTCCAGCCCCAGCCGCGCCATGCCGGCCGCGTCGGCCTTCATGTGGGTCTTGCCGATCAGGTGGCAGGACATGCCCAGTGCGCGCAGGTGGTCGCCCAGGGTCTGTTCGCCCACGCGCAGCGGAAAGCCGTTCCAATGCGCGCCGTGCGACGATGCGTAGCGCCCGGTGTAGAAACACATGCGCGAGCCGCCGCAGATCGGCGACTGGACGTAGGCGTTGGAAAACCGCACGCCCATGCCCGCCACACGGTCGAAATGCGGCGTGTGCAGATGCGGATGACCGGCGCAGCTGAGATAGTCGAACCGCAGCTGGTCATACATCACGAAGAGAATGTTCAAGTGGCCCTAGTCCCCGAGCGATTGCAGCCGATCCCGCACGGCCATGACCGAGGAATATGTCGAGACGCAATAGGGCACAAGGAATGTCAGCGCGCTCTTCAGCCAGTCGCCGGCCCCCATCGTGCCGGACAGGATCCTGTCGCCGTGGTTGATGGCCGCCAGCACCAATCCCACAACGGCTGCGATGCGCAGGGCGCGGCGCACCACACTGCGTTCGACGACAATCGCAAGGACGGTTGGGACAGACACGGGCGCGCGCACTCCTGCTTTGCGCCACAGGTGGGCAGGCTGCGCGCGGTCGCAAGTGCTGCGCCCCGAAACGCACGTCATGGTGATCGCGGGTGAGGTATCCGTGTCCACCGTCTCAACCGGGCTTTAAGGCTTTTGTGGAACGCTTCGGCGGCGTGCCAACAGGAGTGTGCGACGTGCTGAAGGAATACCGCCTTTATGCCTTGATGACGCTGGTCGGTGCCGGGTGCCTTGCCGTCGTCTTTTCGTTTCCCGCCCTCACGACACCCGAAGGGCCCCTTGGCACTGGTCGCAGTGCCGACGAGATCGAGGCGGTGCTGGCGCAGGAACGCGCATTTTGCGAGGCGCAACCGCAAAGCATCGACTGCCGCTGCTTTGTCGATGTGGCCGGAACGGTGTTGCTGCATAATGAACCGCGCGTGCCCGGCGCAACCTATGCCGACAAGCAGGACCTTGCCCGTGGACAGGCCACCGACGACTGCTGACGAAAACGCCGCAACCGCATTGCGGAACACGCAAACAGACAAATCCACGGGGCGTTGGAGCGGGTAACGGGAATCGAACCCGTAACTTAAGCTTGGGAAGCTCGCGTGATACCTTTTCACCATACCCGCGCTCTGGACGCTCCGGATAGGCGCGGGCGCGCGGGGCGTCAAGTGGGTTTGGTGCTGGAGTACAGGTGGATCACAGCCGGAATGCGTACGCCGTCCGGGCCGTCATATTTGGCAAAGCGGGACACGATGGCCTGCCTGACCTCGGCCTTGGCCTGCGCATCGCCCTCGTGATACTGCAACGCGCTGTCGGCCGGTCCGATGTGGCAGCACAGTTCTGCCACGTCCTCGAGATCGCCATCGGGTGTCAGGTTCAGCGCCAGCGTTTCGACCTGCGGTGCATGCAGCCCCGCGTCGCGCATCATGGCCAGCACGCGTTCCGTGTCTTCAAATGCAAAGGGGCCGGGCAGGGTGCGATCGACCTGTGGCACCGGTCCCAGCACATCCGCAGCCGCCGCCGCAGGCAGCAGGAACCACGGATTGTCCCGCGCAGGGCCCCACGCCGCAAACAGGTGGCGCCCGCCCGGGGCCAGCGCCCGGTTCAGATTGGCAAGGGCAGCAACCGTGTCGTCAAAGAACATCACCCCGAACCGCGACAGGATCACGTCGAACGCCGTGCCGAAATCGTGGGTTTGCGCGTCGGCCAGCAACAGCTGAACCTGCGACAGGAACCCCAGCCGGTCATGCGCCCGGCGCAACATGGTTTCCGAAATATCCAGCCCCGTCACATGCCCCGAAACGCCCACCGCAGCCGCAAGCCGCGCGACCGAAGCACCGGTGCCGCATCCGATATCCAGGACCCGCTTGGCATCCAGCGGCGTGGCCCGGGTCACGACATGATCCAGCACCGGGGCCAGCAGCGCATCCATCTCGTCCTGCAGGACCACCCATGCGGGGCCTGCGGAATGGGTCCAGAATTCCTGTTGGTCGATATTGGTCATGGATGAGACGCCGCCATTTTGGGCACCGCGGCCGTTTCATCCGCAGCGCAACACGGGCGATGTTCCTCTGGATCGCGCGGCCTGTCAAAGCATTCCGCATCCGGGGCCGTATCGGGCCCACGCGCCGGTATCCCGACACACTGCAAATCCCGGTCGGTGCGCCATCGGTAACCAAACGCAGCGGACGGGCACCCGCGTCCTGTTCACCGACAGGCCGGGCCGCCCCGTCGACATTCGGTTTCAAGGCTTCTGGCGATGGCACCCGTGACCGGGTTGTCGCCACGGGTCAGGTTTGCGTCGAACACCATACGAAAGTCGCCGTGTCGGACGTGGGCAAAGGGGCTCGGCAGGTTTCCGACGCACGACCGTGCGGGCCGCCGCAATGATCTTGGCGGCCGGACGACACAGCCCGGTCCGGGACAAGACCAGAGTTGCGCCCTGGATCACAGCGCCCCGACCCTGGTCTGTTCGCCTCAGGCGCGCCGTCTGCGTCTGCGCCCTTCGCCCTCGCCACCGGTGTTGAAGCTGACCTCGGGCAGGTCGACCACACCGCGCAGGATCGGGAACGGCTCGACGCTGTTGGGAATGGCCGAGGCGTTCACAAAATGCTCCTGGAAACGGGGCTCGATCGCGGTTTC
>JBCBFX010000054.1:22403-27248 GCA_038527345.1 Pseudomonadota bacterium
CACCGTCTCCTCGATCTCGGCCCGTGCGTCGCGGTTGAGCAGGGCGATACGCGCGCCGGTGCCTGCGGCGTTGCCCGCCGACGTGACCTTGTCCAGCGGCGCGTCGGGGATCATGCCCAGCACCATGGCGTGCTTGGGGCTGATATGCGCGCCAAAGGCACCCGCCAGCACCACGCGGTCCACCTGGTCGACGCCGAACTTGTCCATCAGCAGCCGCGCCCCGGAATACAGCGCGGCCTTGGCCATCTGGATCGCCCGGATATCGGGGTTGGTGACGGTGATGCGCGGCCCGCCCTGTGCGGTGCCGTCATACAGCAGGTAGGCCTGCGTGCGCCCGTCCGGCACGCAGCGGGTGGACCCTGTCTGGGCTGCCGATCCGATCAGGCCCGAGGGGTCCAGCAGGCCCGCCAGCCGCATCTCGGCAATCGCCTCGATGATGCCCGACCCGCAGATGCCGGTGATCCCTGTGGATGCGGCGGCGTCCGCGAACCCGTCCTCGTCCGACCACGCCTCGACCCCGATGATGCGGAACCGCGGTTCCTTGGTCGCGGGGTCGATCTCCACCCGTTCGATGGCACCGGGTGCTGCGCGCTGGCCCGCGGTGATTTGCGCGCCCTCGAACGCGGGCCCCGTTGGCGAGGAACAGGCCAGCACCTTGTCGCGATTGCCCAGCAGGATCTCGGCGTTGGTGCCCACATCCACCACCAGCACCAGATCCTCGGACTTGTCCGGAGCCTCGCTGAGGGCGACAGCGGCGGCATCGGCCCCCACATGGCCCGCGATACAAGGAAGCAGATAGACGCGGGCCGAGGGGTGGATGTTCAGGTCCAGATCATCCGCCCGCAGCCGCAGTGCATTCGATGTCGCGAGGGCAAAGGGCGCTTGCCCCAGCTCGAACGGATCGATGCCCAGCAGAAGATGATGCATGACCGGATTGCAGACAATCACGGCGTCAACTATCAGATCGCGGTCGATGCCAGCCTCGGACGCGATGTTCACAAAAAGTGCATTCATGCCTTCGCGCACAGCTTTTGTCATCTCTGCCGCGCCTGACTTGTTCATCATGGAATAGCTGACCCGGCTCATCAGGTCCTCGCCAAAGCGGATCTGCGGGTTCATGATGCCGGATGAGGCCACGACCTCGCCCGTTCCCAGATCACACAGATGCGCCGCAATGGTGGTGGAGCCCAGATCCACGGCAAGGCCATAGACGGCCCCGTCATAGTAGCCGGGCCAGACATGCATGATGCGCGGCGCGTTCTCGTCGTCGCCCAGATGGATGGCGACGGTGACCTTCCAGTCGCCCTTGCGCAGCACCGGTTGCAGGACCTGCAGGATGTGCAGGTCAGCGTGGATGTTGGTGATACCCCAATCGGCCTCGATTGCGGCCACAAGCCGTTCCAGGTCGCCCGACGGGTCGTGCATGTCGGGTTCGGGAACTTCGACGTAATACAGCCGGGTCGACGGGTTCAGGAAAATCTCGCGCGCTTCGGCCCGTTTGCGCACCACCTGCCGGTGCACCTGGCTTTCGGGCGGTACATCGATGACCACGTCGCCCTGCACGGTTGCCTGACACCCCAGCCGGCGGCCCGGGATCAGGCCACGTATGCTGGCGTACCGTTCCTCCACCGCGTTCCAGCCCGACAGCGCCCCGTCGGACACCGTCACACCGTGCTTGGGGAATTCACCGTAACTGGGCGTGATCTGGCATTTCGAACAAATTCCGCGCCCGCCACAGACGCTGTCGAGGTCCACGCCCAGCTGCCGCGCAGCCGTCAGGATCGGGGTGCCTACGGGAAAACGCCCGCGTTTGCCGGAAGGGGTGAAAACGACCAGGGGATCGGTGCTCATGTCGGCCTCGCTGCTGTTGCGGCATACCATAGGGGTCCAATCGCAAAGGAAAAGTCAAACCGCGACACAGGCTGCAGTTTGTGCGCCACCTGCGCTTCTTCTGGCTGGAAATATCCCGGGGGAGTCGCGTCAGCGACGGGGGCAGGGCCCCCCGCACCCCTAGCCACCGTCACGCGCGTGAAAGACAAAGCCCAACAGGTTCATCAGCACCTGCGCGGCCAGGATAGCGGTGCTGCCGGTGGGGTCATAGTCGGGCGCGACCTCGACCAGATCGATGCCCACGACCCGATGCCGGCTCGCCGCGGCTTGCAACATCTCCAGCACATCATAATACAGGAACCCGCCATGGCTGGGCGTGCCCGTGCCCGGTGCAATGGACGGGCAGAAGGCGTCGATGTCGATGGTGACATAGAGCCGCGCGCCGTCGGGAATGCGGTCGATTACGGCCTGGGGCCCAAGCGCACGGGCCTGCCGGACCGACAGGATGTCGGACCCCATGGCGCGGGCATCGGCATAGCCTTCCCTGGCCGTCGAACTGACGTTCCGGATGCCCACCTGCGTCAGCCCGGTCACGTGGTCCTGCTCGGCCGCGCGCCGCATCGGGTTGCCGTGCCCGTGCCGCACGCCGTGCCGTTCGTCCACGAAATCCAGATGCGCATCGATCTGCAAGACATGGATCGGGCCCTGGGCGTCAAAGGCGCGGATGCAGGGGATGTTGATCGAATGATCGCCGCCGATGGTGACGGGCAGGGCCCCCGCGCCCAGCGCGGCCCGTACGCCTGCTTCGATATTGGCGTGTGAGCCTTCGGTGTCGGTGTGGATGATGTCGGCATCCCCCATGTCCACGATCCGCACGGTATCGGGCAGGTAGGTCGCGTCGTCCTCGTGATCATAGGCGCCCGCGTGGCCGAAGCTGAACAGGGTCGAAGCCTCGCGCACCGCGCGCGGGCCGAACCGCGCGCCCGACCGCCATTGCGTGCCAGCATCGAAAGGCGCGCCCAGGATGGCGACGTCCGCCTCCAGCGCCGTCCAATCCTCCACGTAGGGCCGCTTGCCAAAGGTCGATATCCCCACAAAGGGCAGGTTCAGGCGGCCGCTGTCATATCCGTGTGTCATGCCCGCACTCTGGGCACAGCGCGATGCCTGCGCAAGCCCGGCAATTGCCCCTTTCCATTCGGTCCGCCCCATGAAATAGGGAAGCGTCAAACGAACCCTCCCAAGGAGACCCCAATGGAGATTCGCGAGGCGCTCACCTTTGATGATGTTCTTCTGGTGCCGGCGGCGTCCAACGTGCTGCCGACCACCGCAGATACCCGCACGCGGGTCACGCGGACCATTGCGCTGAACATCCCGCTGTTGTCGTCGGCCATGGACACCGTGACCGAAGGGCGGATGGCCATCGCCATGGCTCAGGCGGGCGGCATGGGCGTGGTGCACCGCAATCTCAGCGTCGAGGAACAGGCGCGCGAGGTGCGCCGTGTGAAACGGTTCGAGTCCGGCATCGTCTACAACCCCATCACCCTGACCCCCGACCAGACCCTGGCCGACGCCAAGGCGCTGTCGGAACGCTACGGCTTCAGCGGCTTTCCCGTCATCGACGACCAGCGCCGGGTGCTGGGCATCGTGACCAACCGCGACATGCGCTTTGCCCAGCTTGATGACACGCCCGTGGCGCGCATGATGACCAGCAACGATCTGGCAATCCTGCATGAACCTGCCGACCGCGACGAAGCCATCAGCCTGATGAAGGCCCGCCGCATCGAAAAGCTGCTGGTGACGGACAAGGACGGCAAGCTGACCGGATTGCTGACGCTGAAAGACACCGAACAGGCCGTGCTCAACCCCACCGCCTGCAAGGACGATCTGGGGCGGTTGCGCGTGGCCGCGGCCTCGACCGTGGGCGATGCGGGGTTCGAACGGTCCGCCGCGCTGGTGGATGCGGGTGTGGACATGGTCGTGATCGACACCGCCCACGGCCATTCCGAAGGCGTGGCCGAGGCCGTGCGCCGGGCCAAGGCCCTGTCCAACGAGGTGCAGATCGTCGCTGGCAACGTGGCAACGGGCGAGGCGACGCGCGCCCTGATCGACGCAGGCGCAGACGCCATCAAGGTGGGCATCGGCCCCGGCAGCATCTGCACCACCCGCATGGTCGCGGGCGTGGGCGTGCCGCAACTGACCGCCATCATGGATTGCGCCGCCGCTGCGGGCGACGTGCCTGTGATTGCAGACGGTGGTATCAAGTTCTCGGGCGATTTCGCCAAGGCCATCGCCGCAGGCGCTTCGTGCGCCATGGTCGGCAGCATGATCGCAGGCACGGATGAGAGCCCGGGCGAGGTGATCCTGTACCAGGGCCGCAGCTTCAAATCCTATCGCGGGATGGGGTCGCTGGGTGCCATGGCGCGCGGGTCCGCCGACCGCTATTTCCAGAAGGACGCCGCCAGCGACAAGCTGGTGCCCGAAGGCATCGAGGGGCAGGTGCCCTACAAAGGACCCGCCGGCACCGTGATCCACCAGCTCGTGGGCGGCCTGCGCGCCGCCATGGGATATACCGGCTGCGCCACCGTTGAGGAGATGCGGACCAATTGCCGTTTCGTCAAGATCACCGGCGCGGGGCTAAAGGAAAGCCATGTCCACGACGTGCAGATTACCCGCGAGTCGCCCAACTACAGAGCCATGTGATAACAGATTGTTACACAGCGCAGTTGATGTAGGTCTGCCATGACGCCAGCCGCCCGCATTGCCGCTGCGATCGAACTGCTGGACATGATCGGCGCAGGCCAGCCTGCCGAACAGGCGCTGACCCGCTGGGCCCGCAACAACCGCTACGCCGGGTCCAAGGACCGCGCAGCGGTCCGCGATCACGTCTTTGACGTGCTGCGCAACTGGCGTAGCGATGCTGTCCGTGGCGGCGGCGACACGGGCCGCGCCCGCATGATCGGCCGCCTGCGGGCACAGGGTGCGGATCCCGACACCCTCTTTACCGGCAAAGGCTAT
>JBCBFX010000055.1:0-26627 GCA_038527345.1 Pseudomonadota bacterium
GGGCGGGGGGGTCTTTAACATTGTGGGGGTTAATAGGTGTGTTTCCCTTCCGGGGCCCGGGGGTGGGGGGGGGTGGGCCGAACATGCGTTCGGCCCGGGGAGTGAAGCGGCCCGATCGTCAGGGCCACTTCGAGACTGTCATTGCCAGGTATAGTAGCCGGCTTCTTCCATCACGGCCTTGGTCCGTTCCGCCACGCCGTCAAGCGCCTCCTGAATATCCAGATCCTCGGTCAGCACCTTGGACAGGGTGGTGCCCAGATCGGCATTGATCTTGCCCCAGACGGGGATGATCGGGCGCCAATCGGGGTCCGCGTGCTTGAGCGCCTCGCCAAAGGTGGCCATGTGCGGGAACTTGGCGTTCACCTCCGCGTCCGCGTGGGTCGAGAACCGCGAGGGGTTGCCGCCCGCCATCGCCACCAGCTTGTCGCCCTTCTTGGACGTCAGCCATTGCATCAGCAGGAATGCCGCTTCCTTGTTCTCGGCGTTCTTGGGGATTCCGATACCGAAGCCGCCGGTCTGGCTGCCGCGGCGCACGCCCATCGGATGCATGGCCCAGCCGACCTTGCCCACGACCTTGGATTTGGACGGATCGTTGATCTGACCAGCCACGACAGTGGTGTCGAGGAACATGGCCGTGTCGCCGTTCAGAAAACTGCCAAGCGCTTCGCCAAAGCCAAAGCTCGCCGCACCCTCGGGGCCGCAATCCACGATCTGTTTCAACGCGCTGGCCGCCTGTACGCCCGCTTCGTTATTCACGATCGGATTCCAGGCGTCGTCAAAGACCCGTCCGCCAAGCGGGGCAAGGTGCAGCAGGAACGCGTGACTGGCATGGTGGCCGGACGCAGCACGCGACGACAGACCGCCCATGCCCGGTTCCAGCTCTGGGATCTTGCAAGCGATGTCCAGCATCTCGTCATAGGTTTCGGGCACGTCGAGCCCGTGCTTTTCAAAGATGTCCTTGCGATACCCCAGAACAGACGTTTCGGACCCATAGGGAATGCCGAACAGCGACCCGGTCTTGCCCTGCAGATAGCCCTTGGACCCTCCGGCAAAGCCTATGTTGTAGACATAGCCGTCGATCAGATCGTCGGCATCATAGCTGGGGTCAGCCAGCTTGGGGTTCATGAAATACCGCGCCAGGTTTTCAAGCTGGTCGGCATAGACATAATCGGCCTTGGAAAACACCACATAGGCGATCAGGTCATAATCCCCTTCGTCCTGGCCCAGTTCCAGCGTCTGGCGTTCGCGCATCTTGAGATAGGGCAGTTGATCCACCTCGACCTCGATGCCCGTCTCCTTGGTGAATTCAGGCAAGATCTGCATCACAGCGTTGTAGTGGGGGTGGGCGGGAAAGTTCACGACCAGCGTCGTGCCCGCATATTCGTCATATGGTCCGGCGATGGCGGCACTGGCCAACGCCATGGCCGTGGTCGTGCCAAGCGCCGCCCTTTTCAAGATATCCAGCATTCGATTTCCTCCCGGTTGCTAGGATCCGGCGCTAAAGCGCCTGTTCTGTTTTGCGGTCAAAAAGATGGATGCCCTCGGGTCGGACCGCGAACCTGAGTGTTTCGCCAAGGGCGATTGGAGTTTCCGATTTGAGTTCGACTGTCACGTCGGCATCACCGCATGAGCACAGCAGAACCGATTGCGCGCCCACATATTCCGAAACCTTGACCCGCAGGTCCAAGGCCGCCGCGTCGTCGGCATCGGGGGCAAAGTTCAGATCGCTGGGGCGCACGCCCAGCGTGACGGCTCCGGACGTATCGGCCAGGTTGGCCGCGATTTCAGCCGGGATGGCCAGGTCAAAGGCGCTGCCGCGCGCGAAAAGCGTACCGCCCTCGTCCGCCAATTCGGCCTCAAGGAAATTCATCGGCGGCGAGCCGAGGAACCCCGCCACGAACTTGTTGGCCGGGCGTTTGAACAGCTCTTCGGGCGTGCCCTGCTGCTGGATATAGCCACCGTTCATGACGACGATACGGTCCGCCAAGGTCATCGCCTCGATCTGGTCATGGGTGACGTAGATCATGTTTTTCTGCACGCGCTGACGCATGACGGCCAGTTCGGCGCGCATCTGACCCCGCAGCTTGGCGTCCAGGTTCGACAACGGTTCGTCGAACAGAAAAATATCGCTGTCCTTGGCCAAGGCACGGGCCATGGCGACCCGCTGGCGTTGACCGCCCGACAGCGCGCCGGGTTTGCGGTGCAGGAATTCGGTCAGGCCGACGATGTCGGCAACTTCACGCACCTTGGCGTCAATTTCGGACCTGGGACGTTTTTGCAGGCGCAATGCGAACGATATGTTGCGCGCCACGTCCATGTGCGGGTACAGCGCGTAGTCCTGGAACACCATGGCCAGGTTGCGGTCCTTGGGCTCCAGCCGACTGACCGGTTTGTCGCCGATATAGATTTCGCCCTCAGACACGGATTCCAGACCCGCGATCATCCGCAATGTCGTTGACTTGCCGCAGCCCGATGGCCCAACCAGGACGGTAAATTCATTTTCTTCCATATCAAGCGAGATGCCATGCAGCACCTGCACCGCGCCGTACCGTTTGATCAGATTCTCCAGGCGTATGGCCGGCATCACCTTCTCCCTCACCTCGATCATCATTTTGTATACAAAGTTAAAAGTAAATATCCAAAATTGCATTCCGCGGAAAAATGTGACACTGCTAAAGCAGGATCAGAGCGTACGACCGAACGGAAACAGCATTCATGAACGCACCCGCAGACAAGACCATGCGCGCATCAACACCCCAACGGATCGAGCGGGCGCTGGTCGAAGAAATCAGCGCGGGCGCACTGGCCCCGGGCGAGCGTCTGGACGAAACACGGCTGGCCGAACGCTTTGGCGTGTCCCGCACCCCCGTCCGCGAGGCATTGTCACGACTCACCGCGCAGGGCGTGTTGGTCCATGGCGAAAAGCGCGGCGTTTTCGTGGCGCAGTATACCCGCGAAGAATTGGGCCAAATGTTTGAAGCCATGCATGAAATCGAAGCGGCCTGCGCACGCATCGCGTCACAGCGCCTCACGCTCCTGATGCGGGCCGAGATCGAGGCAGCACAGGAAAAATGCGCCGCCGCCGCCGAAGCAGGGGACCGAAATGCCTATTTGCGCGCGAACGAGGCATTCCATCTGACCATCTACCGCGCCACCGGCAACCCCTATATCGCAGAAATCGCCAGCGAGTTCCGGCGCCGCACCGGACCCTTTCGTGCCAAGAAATTCGCCAATCGCGACGACCTGATTGCGTCGGCCGAAAACCATCGGGCCCTGATCGCCGATATCTTCTCCGAAGATTCGGGCACCGCGTCGCGCGGAATGCGCGCGCACATGGCTGAAAGCTTTATGCAGACGCTCAAGGCGAACTAACGGCTTGCCTTCGCATTCCTAACCGTGTTTTTGTATACAAAAGCATTGCGCGGAATACGGAGGGTCGCATGGGCGTCGCTGAAACCAAGATCTACCCCATCAACACCGGTTGGCTCGAGGCCGATCTTGGCACCTACATCTTCTGGAAGGGTCCGGCGGGCAAGAAGTACTGGAACCCGGTATATTGCCACTACGTCGACACCGGCGCGCACAAGATCCTGATCGATACCGGCCTGTGCGACGCCGAACGCGCCACCAAGTACCACCACAAATGTGACAAACGCGGCTGTCTTGAGGTCCACGACCACCTCGAACAGAAACTGGGCGTGCACCCCGACGAAATCGACGCCATCGTGTTCACCCACCTGCACTGGGACCACGTGCAGAACATGAAGAAGTTCAGGAACGCCCGCTATATCGCACCCAAGGCCGAGATCGAAATGGCCTATAACCCGCTGCCGCTGTACTACCGCACCTATGAATGTGGAATTCTCGACATCGAACCGGCCTATGCGGGCTGCGTGTTCGAGGCGGTCGAAGATGAATGCGAGGTGCTGCCCGGCATCACCATGTTCCACACCCCGGGCCATTCCGTCGGCCATATGGCCGTGACCGTGGCCACCAGCGCAGGTGACATCGTGATCGCAGGCGACGCGATTTTTGTCGAACGCAACCTCGATCCCAACCCATCGGAAAAGTGGCGGCACTGGGTGCCTGCACGCTTTGTGAATTCCTTCGAAGGGTGGAAATCGGTCGAAGAGATCGACAAGCGCGCCGATTATGTCCTGGCCTGCCATGACGAAGCGGCCAATGCCCGGTCCGACGTCTTTCCCTATGACGGCATGCCCCTGCGCAATCGACGGCAGGTCATCCCCGGCTATCAGTTCTATTTCGGCGACATGCCGGACGGGATGGCCGCCCGGGCCGCCCCCGCCATGACGAAAGAGGAAGCCGACGCCCATATCGCGGGTCTGGTCGATCCCAAAGACATGGCCGAATACTGACGTCGTGACCCGCCTGCTGGATAGCCTTTCCCGGATCGCGGACCGATATGATGCGGTCGTTCTGGATCAATGGGGGGTTCTGCATGATGGCAGCACGCTGTATCCATCGGTCCTGTCCTGCCTCGATGCCCTGAAACGGGCCGGCCACCAGTTGGCGGTCCTGTCCAACTCGGGCAAGCGGGCCGCCCCCAATGCCGCACGGATCGCGGACATGGGATTGCACCCCCACCTGTTCGCAAAGGTCATGACCAGCGGCGAAGCGCTGTGGCGTGACATCGCTGCGGGGCGCATTCCGGCGCGGTCCTTTTTGGCGATTGAACGCGCGCCCGGCGATGCGCGGGCCTGGGCGCAGGGGCTGGATGTGACAATCGTCGACGATCTGTCGCAGGCCGACGCGGTGTTGCTGATGGGTCTGCCGGACGGTGCATCGCTGAACGCGTGGCGCGATGCGTTGGAACAGGCGCTTGCCCGGGACCTTACCGTTTATTGTTCGAACCCCGACCAGGCATCGCCACGTGCGGGCGGCCTTGTGCTGTCGCCGGGTGCGCTGGCCATTGCCTTTCGCGACATGGGCGGCGACGTGATTTTCTATGGCAAGCCGCACAAACCGATCTTTGCCGCGCTCAAAGTCGCGCTCGGCGCATCCCGCCTGCTGATGGTGGGCGACAGTCTGGAACACGACATCGCCGGTGCGCAAGCGGCCGGATGGGACAGCGTTTTGATACAGGGTGGCCTTTACGCCTCGGACTTCGCGGGGGCCGAGGCCGACGCGGTTCTGGACGGTCTGGTCACCGAAAAGGGTGTTCGCCCCACATACCGGATGGAGATCCTGCAATGACCACGCACCCGGAATTGCTGACGCCTGCGTTCCGGGCGCTGTCTGCGCGGCTCGGGCAGGACCCGCTTCAGGTTCAGGGACCAGGCGGAAACACGTCGATCAAATCCGACAGCGTCATGTGGATCAAAGCCTCGGGTACCGAATTGGCGGCGGCAGAGACCGACAGCATCTTTGTCGCCGTTGACCGCGTTGCCGCCATGGCAGAGGCGCACGGGACCGCAGGCGACGGAAGCTGCAGGACCACGACGCTGGACCCGGATATGACCCTGCGCCCGTCGATTGAAACGACATTCCACGCGATCCTGGATCACAAGGTGGTCGCACACACCCATTCCGTCGCGACGCTGGTGCATGCCATCTGTCCCGACGGACGCGTTGCCGCGCAGGACAAGCTGGCCGGGCTGCCCATGGCGACGGTGCCCTATGCCAAGCCGGGCCTACCGCTGACCAGGCAGATCATGGCGCGCGTGAACAGCGCGACACAGGTTATCATTCTGGAAAATCACGGCCTTATCTGCTGCGGCGCGTCCGTGGCAGAGGTGTCGGACCTGATCGCCGAAGTCGAGCGTCGGCTCAGTTTGCCAGCGGCCGATGTGCGCGCGCCTGTGCCCGAACAGGCCCCTCCCGACGGTTTTGCCTGGTCCGGCTACGGATGGCTTGCCCGCGACCCGCAGGCGATGAACCGTGTCACCGCGGGGTCGTTCTATCCGGATCATGTCGTGTTTCTGGGCCCTGCATTGCCGCGCAAGGACCATGCCGCGGCCCCGCCCGCGCTCCTGATCGACGGACAGGGCGTTGCCTTGCGCACCACGGCGACCGACAGCCAGCGCGCCATGCTGCGGTGTCTCAGCGATGTGCTGTCACGCGTTCCGGATGATTGGACCCCAACGCCCATCGGCGCAGAGGCCGAGGCGGAGTTGCTGAACTGGGATGCCGAAAAATACCGGCAGGCCCTGGCGGCGCGCCGGTGACCCTTTCGCTGGGGATCGACATCGGCACCAGCGGTGTCCGCACCGCAGTGCTGGACGACGCCGGAACGCTGGTGTCGATGGCCCGCAGCCCGCATCCACCGCAAGACGCTGAAAACATCAACGCCGTTGCATGGTGGCAGGCAGTCCAATCCTGCATCGCCGCACAAGTGGACGCACTGGCGGAACTGGGGTTGGCCGGCACAGACATCGGCCGCATCGCAATTGACGGCACATCGGGCAGCATGACGCTGGTGGATGCCGATTTGCGCCCGGTCGGTCCGGCGCTGATGTACAATTCCAAGGGGTTCGAGGACGAGGCACGCCGCATATCGCACAGCGCGGCACCCGACAGCCACATCACCCAGGGTGCGAATTCCGCCCTGGCGCGGGCCATGCGGCTGGTCGTTCGTGCCGACGACACGCCCCGCCATTTGCTGCACCAGGCAGATTACATCGCCGCCAAGTTGATGGGGCACGGCGGCCCGTCGGATCACAACAATGCCCTGAAGACCGGGTTTGATCCGCAAACCGGGCGCTGGCCTGACTGGGTCGGCACGCTGATCGACCCCTGTCTGCTGCCGGATGTGGTGCCTGTAGGCACTGAAATCGGACAGGTGTCGCATGTCGTTGCCGCAAGGCTGGGGATTGCACCCGGCGCGATCGTCCATGCCGGGACGACCGACAGCATCGCCGCCTTTCTGGCGGCCGCGCCGCTTGAACCGGGGGCGGCAGTGACGTCTATCGGCTCAACCCTGGCGCTGAAAATCATCTCGGACCGCCGCATAGATCTGCCCGAGCAGGGCCTTTATTCGCACAAGCTCGGCCCCTTCTGGCTGGCGGGCGGGGCATCCAATACCGGCGGCGCGGTGCTGGCACATTTCTTTGCCGCGGACGACATCGCGGCGCTGAGCGCGCGGATCGACCCTTCGCAGGCGTCGGGCCTCGACTATTACCCGCTGCTGTCACCCGGTGAACGCTTTCCGACGAATGACCCGTATCTACAGCCTCGGCTTGAGCCACGACCCAGGTCCGATGCACAGTTCCTGCACGGCCTATTCGAAGGGATCGCGCGGATCGAAGCCGACGGATACCGGTTGATCCGGGAACAGGGCGGTCCCGACCCCCAACCGCTGTTTACCGCCGGTGGCGGCGCACGGAACGACGTGCTGCGGCACATCCGGGCCAGTTGTCTGGACGTCACCCCACAGATCGCCAGCCAGACAGAGGCCGCAATCGGTGCAGCACGGATTTGTCATGGCCTGTTCTGAACCATGGTCCCGATGCAGCGGGTCATGCGCCCGGCACGCCCGGTCACCCAGGGCCATACGCCTGTTCGTTGGTGTTTCCTGACAAAGAACGGGTGCGATGATCGCCCGGGTGCTCCTATCCGTTATCTGCTGCGATACGTGCCGTACTGATCAGTGACGGCAACAACTGCGACACTGCGCGGTTCCACCGGGTGATGGGCTGCTGCGCAACAAAGATCACATCGTCCGGCCGTAGTTCGAACCGGGTCATCAGCGCAAAGTTCGCCGCGTTGCGCGCATCCAGGTGCCACGCTGTCACCGCTCCGAATTCGCGCGGATCGGCCGAGGCGCGCAGCACATAGATCTGGGATATATCGCCAGAGTCCGCGGTGATGCCGCGGGCATTGTCGAACAGGGCGTCCGCCAGGTTGGCCCGCGCTTCGAATGGCAGGGCAAAGCGGGATTGGGTCCGCACCTCGCCCGTCAGATACACATAATCCCGATCATCGGCACCAAGTTCACGGCGCAGCTGGTAATTCGTGCGGGCCTCGTTCAGCTGGCCCCGGCGGATCGCCACTTCGGTCTGCAATGCGCTCAGCGCGGCCAATCGCGCCTGCTGTCGGGCCTGCGCCAGCGTGATCTGCTGTTCGAAATAGCCCTGCGCCTGGTCCAGCTGGTATTCCGTATCGACAAACACGGCATCGCCATCCACCAGCAGCGTGTTCAGCAGGTCGGCCTGCGCATACAGTCTGTCCAGCGGCATCTGGTATAGCGTACCGTCACGGTAGATCCGCACCGACGCAAAATCCTGATCCGCGACAGCCACGCCCCCTGCTGCCGCCAGAGCCTCGCTCAGTGTCAGCGGCATCAGCCCCACGGACACCACCGTTGGCGCCCCGACGGCCCCGCCGATGGACACGCGGCGCGAATTGAATTCCGCAATCTCAAGGCTGAAGGTCGGATCAAACTGGTTTTCCACAAGGCGCTGGAACAGCGCGTCCTCGGCCGCTTCGACTGTCATTCCGGCGATGCGCACGCGGCCCACGTTTGGAATGTTGATCGCGCCGTCATCCTGCACCGTATAGCCCTGCCGTGCATTTTGCGCGGCCAGCAGGCCCGAAATGTCACCGCCCCCCGACGACGGTGTCGACAGCAGCACCACGTCGCCCACGCCAATCGCATAAGGGCCGGGGTTGACCGCTGGCGGCGCGCGCAGCGCCAGCGCGCCGGGCCGGGCTTCGGGCTGAAAGGTGGGTTCCGGCAGCGCCCCTGCCCCCCGCAGGCCCGACCCGCCGCCCGCCGTCAGGGAAAACACCGCCGGCAGTGTCTTGGGCTGATAGGCGGCGCGGTTCGCCTGCACCACGGTTTCGGCCGTCACCGGCACCACGCGGACATTGGTGCCGTCCTGCGGACCCGGCTGCACCGCTGACGACCTGTAAACCGTGCCGCATCCGGCCAGGCTGACCAGCGTCGCAGCCACAAGGATATGTTTCAGCATCTCATTCTCCTTTACCGGGGGACGACACGGGTCGACACCGGTCCGATTTCAGGTCCCGCCCACTGGCGCGACAATACGATGGTACGGCTGGATGGGACGACCCAGTACACGTTGACAAATGCCTGATCGAGACTGCGACAGCTTTCACGCATCAGCACGGTATCGACGGGGCGGCCCAGCAAGTCGATCCGGCGTGGCCCCTCGTAGTCGATACGACAGCGATAGGTGCGGGTGATCGCAAAATCCTCGCCATCCAGATAGGTGTGCAGCCGGTCCGACCATCCCGACCGCAGGCCCAGCACCAGCGCCAGCGGTTCGCTCAGGTCCGACGCCAGCAATCCCTCGCCCAGACCCCGGGTGCTGTGCAGCATCCCCGATTGCAGCACGATCTGCCCGCCATCAGGGCTGAGCCAATAGGCGAAATCCCCGTCCTGCCGTTCCAGCAGCAGGTTGCCGTTGGTGCCCAGATCGACAAAGCCGACCTGCAAGACCGGGGCCTCGGCCTGCAACAGGGTGATGAAACGCGGCACGAAATCTGGCGCGTCCCGGCGCAGCGCGGCAACGGACTGACCGATGGCACTGTCATCCTCTATCGCCGTGCCGCAGGCCGACAGCGCCAGCAGCATCAGTGCGATGACTGGTGTACGGATGGTCATCGGAACACGCGCCCCCATCCGTTGCTGAGGTTCTGCGCGCGGTAATCACGGGTCACGCCGTACAGCCGGTTCGGCACCGACAACCGCGCGCCCCCGTCCCGCAGCACCGGCTGGATCACCTGGCTGTAGCCCACCCGCGACGGCTTGCCCGTCAGCCAGGACAGCGGCACGGTAAACCGGATACCCTTGTCAAACGACCCTTCGCCAAAGTCGTCAAAGGACACATCCGTCAGCGTGAAATACCCGCCGATCCTGAACCCGTTGTTGAATTCCCGGTCCAGCCCGAATGTCGCACCCCAGTCCCCGGCCAGATAGCGGCCGGCGTCCAGCTGGCCGACAAACCCGTTGCCAAACTCGTAATAGGCCGAGGCGTGACCGGTAATCACGTCATAGTCCTGAAGCCCCAGCAACATGTCGAAATCACGCTGGCGGGCATAGTTGATCTCGGTCCCAAGGGCGAGCCGGCTGTCGATCGGATACCACAGCAGTTCGCCCGACAGGCCCGCGAACATGTTTTCCAGGTAGCCCCCCGTGACCCGGCCAAACAGGTTTTCACCCGACTTGAACATGTATTCCGCCGTCAGGCGGTTGATCTCGAAATCGGATTGCTGGGCGTACAACACCGCGTTCGACCGCACCCGGGGCAGCACCGAATCCGATTGCCGCGTGGCATCGTCGATGGTGCTGATGATGGGCCGCCGAAGCACCGCATCAAAGCTGAGGCCCGGCATCGGCGCAAAGGACAACGCCAGTTCAGCCCCCGCATCCAGCCGCACAGGTTCATCCGGATCAAAGAACGAAAATGCGGTATAGGGTGCCAATCCGTACGAGAATTTGGGATACAGCCCCGGCACTTCGTCTGCGCGACCCGTGACAGGGGCATCCCCGATCCGGCTGCGGGCCAGTAACCGCCATGCGCCGTCGTAATCGGTTTGCAGCGCTCGCATGTCATCGCGTTGCAGGGTGACGGCGCTGTTTGGCACGCCAAACACCTGCGGGATAATGACAAAGGCGTCGATGTTTCCGGGCAGTGTGCTGGCCATGACGCGGGCAGTGCGCCCGATGGCCTGTGCCTCGACGTCATAGCGGTCGTTCTGGATCCGCACCGTGGCGCGCGGCCCGTCGACGCGGAACGCCTCCAGCGTGATGCCCTCGTCCGCCAGCAGGCGCTGCAGCGTTTCGCGCGCGGATATGAGCGCGGCGCGGTCGCTCAGGTCCATATCGGCCTGGATCGCGGCGCGGCGGTCCGGGATCGGCAGCGGCGCTTCGTCCAGCCCTCCCGGCGACCGGCGTCGTTTGGGGTTGAAAACATGGCTGTACTGCAAGCCCACCTCGGTGCCGCCAATGACAAAGGCGCGCAAGGAGGACCCCGACGGATAGGTAAAATTCAGGCCCACGTTGATCGGGCT
This sequence comes from Pseudomonadota bacterium, assembly GCA_038527345.1. Classification (GTDB taxonomy): domain Bacteria; phylum Pseudomonadota; class Alphaproteobacteria; order Rhodobacterales; family Rhodobacteraceae; genus Tateyamaria. The sequence continues at coordinate 10,996 of JBCBFX010000055.1, forward strand.
GTCGATGTCGATCAAACCGCGGCTGGTTTCGGCATCGTAGGCGTCTGACGAATATTCCAGTTGCAGGCTCAACCGGTCGGTCGCCTGAAACTCGAACCCGGCAAACAGGGCCGCCGGACCCTGGAACCATGCACCAAAGTCCAGCTGGCCCGTGGTGCTGATGCCGCCGGCGCCCGTGTTCGGGCGATCCTCGAACCCGTCCGCGACGACGGCAAGTGGATTGCGGAACGCCCCGCGCTGGGCCAGCCGCCCCCAGCCCAGGCCAATGGTGCCGGTCAAACGGTCGCCCACTGTCCTGGTGGCGACCAGGTACTCGCTCGACAACACGCCGGTGCCACCGAAATCACGCAGGCCCAGGGCCAGCGCGGGGCGACCCGGCGTTTCGTCCGCAATCTGGAAATGCAGGTCGAAGCTGCGGTCGAACCGGTCCCGCGGCGCATCGAAATCCCGGATGATCGAATAGCGAAACGTGCCATAGACGCGCGGCAGCACCTGAAAGGTTGCGGAATTGCGCACGGTGTTTCCGTACCGGTTCGTGGTCAGTGCGACCGCGCCATCCTCCAACACCCGGGCGGTGGGCATGTCGACCAGTCCGGGGGTTCCATAGGTCGACAGGGTCTGCGGTTGGGCCATGCCGGCCTGCACCCACATCATGCCTGCCAGCCAAACGACCCCGATGCGCAGGCACTTTGCACGGTCCCTGACGATCTCCGCCATCGGGGCGCGAACGTGCACGGCTTCACAACCTGCGGCCATGGACGTATGACTACACCTCTTGCCGCGCCGCACTTGCAACCGGATTGATCCCCCACCGCTCATGCTATCCCGCATTCTCAATACATTCCGCAGGACCGCACCGTTCCCGGTGCCAGCGCCGGACGGCCCGTTCCGCGCCATCGGTGACGTGCACGGGTGCGCCGACCTGCTGGACCGCGCCCTGGCCCGACCGTTCCGGGGACAGACCATATGCGTTGGCGATTACGTGGACCGTGGCGAACACAGCGCAGGCGTGCTGCGGCTCTTGCAGGCACGGCCCGACGTCATCTGCCTGTCGGGCAATCACGAGGCGATGATGCTCGAATTCCTCGATACCCCGGCCGAAGCCGGGCCGCGCTGGCTGCGCAATGGCGGTTTGCAGACGCTGGGCAGCTTTGGTGTGGCGGGCGTGACCGAACGCAGCGATGCGACCACCCTGCGGGCCGCGCGCGATACCCTGGCCGACGCCATGGGGGCCGATCTGATAACATGGCTCCGGCACCTGCCGACGCGCTGGCAGTCGGGCAATGTCGCGGTGGTCCATGCCGGGGCGGACCCCCGGATCCCGCTTCAGGAACAGGCGGTCAGCCACCTGCACTGGGGCCATCCGGAATTTGCCCGCACCCCGCGCGCCGACGGGATATGGGTCGTGCATGGTCACACGATCGTCGACACCCCGACAGCCACGGCAGGCCGGATCGCGATCGACACGGGCGCCTATGCAACCGGGTGCCTGACGATGGCACGGGTCTCTGCCGACGGCATATCCTTCGAGACCGTCACCTGACCCCCACTCTCCCATTTGCGCTTCCCCATTTTTTGCGAATTCGAACGGATTCATTTACCACCTGTTAAGCATGTCAGTGCTTAACAAGGCGTTACCGAGTGTGCGGGTGGGATCGCATCACGGAGCTGCCCATGGCGCATTTGGAACTACGGTCTGACAAGCACGCGACATCCCTTTTTACTGCCGTTCGCCGCCGGCATTACGCGGCCTGGGGGAAACGGACGGTCGACCTGACCCTGGCCCTGATTCTGTTGCCGATCCTTGCGCCGCTTGTCGCGGTGTTCTGCCTGCTGATGCGCAGCCCCGCTGCGCCCGGCCTGTTTGCGCATCGCCGTATCGGACAGAATGGCGTGCCCTTCACCTGCTGGAAGATCCGGACCATGGTACCCGATGCCGAATCCCGTCTAGCGGACCATCTGGCCGCTGATCCGGCGGCGGCAGCGGAATGGGACCGCACCCAAAAGCTGAAAAACGATCCGCGCGTGACCCCGCTGGGCCGACTGCTGCGCCGCACCAGCCTTGATGAATTGCCGCAGATCTGGAACGTGCTGCGCGGCGACATGAGCCTTGTGGGGCCGCGTCCCGTCACCGAACGCGAACTGGACCGCTACGGCCCGCACGCCCGGACCTATCTCAGCCTCAAACCCGGTATCACCGGCCACTGGCAGGTGCATGGGCGCAGCAATGGCTGCTATGATGAACGCCTGCACATGGACCAGACCTATGCCCGGCAGATCGGGCTGCGGTATGATTTGCGACTGATGTGGAACACCGCCTTTGTGCTGATCCGCCCCACGGGACGCTGACCAGCCGATCCTGCTCTGGCAGGGTCAAACGGGTCAGCCGGTGCGCGCGGGCCCGACCGGCAGGATCGCACCCCGGTGCTGCACGACGCGGGCCGCCAGATCATGGCCGGCCCGCAACGCATCCGCCTGTGACGCGCCCGTCAAACGCGCCGCCAGATACCCGCCGTTGAAACTGTCACCTGCCGCGGTCGTGTCCACGACCTTCGGCGCTGCCGGAAACCCGGTCCCGTGCCCGGTCTCAAGACACAAGGGGCCGTCCGAACCCCGTTTCAGCGCCCCGGACTTGCCCAGTGCGACAAAGCGGGCGGTCACGGTGCCCGCATCCTCACCCGCAATCGCCATCTCGTCGTCCAGCGACGGCAAGGCGATGTCGCACAGCGCCCACAACCGGGAATTCACCTGTCGCGCCGTTGCGGCATCCGGCCACAAGGCGGGCCGATGATTGCTGTCATAGGCCACGCGCCCGCCTGCCTTGCGAAACTCGTGTAACCAGTCGATCAACGCGTCCCGCGCCTGCACCGGCAGGATCGCCAGCGAAATACCCGACAGGTAGATCACGTCGAACCCCTCAAGTGCGGCAAACCCGGTGTCGGAAAACACCCGCCGCGCCGCAGAGGTGGCGCGCCAGTAGGAAAAGCTGCGTTCGCCCGCCGCATCGGTCGTGATGGCATACAGACCCGGCATCGCGTTCGGCTCCACCTCGATCCGGCCCGTGCCGACACCCTGTGCGGCTATGAAAGCCCGGATGCGGTCCGAAAACGCCTCGTCCCCCAGCCGCGTGACGTAGTCCACCTGCAAGGACGGGGCAGAGCGTGCCAGATACACGGCCGTGTTCAGCGTATCGCCCGCCACGCCGACATCCGCCGTACCGTTGCGCATGGTCAACTCGATCATCGCCTCGCCCAGCGCCGCGACCCTCATAACGCCACCCCACGCGATGCCCGTTTCCAGATGATCAGCCCCGAACACACGATGACCGCCGCACCCAGTAGCGTGTAGAAATCAGGCACGTCGCCAAAGACCACAAAGCTGGCAACCGCCAGATACAGCAGGAAGCTGTAGGTATAGGGCATCAGCGTATTGGCGGGGGCGTACAGGTGCGCACGGGAAAACACCTCGTGTCCGGCCCAGCCCCAGATGCCGATGCCCACCATCAGTGCCCAGTCCAACCCGGTCGCGGGCGGCGTCCAGTGCCATATGGCCAGCGGCGCAAACAGGATGGCCCCAAAGGCCCCCATGTAGAATTGCATCGTTTCCGGCGCGACCACGCCGGAAATCTTGCGCGTGATGATGGAATAAAGGGCCAGCGAAAAGGCATTGTAGACGTTCAACAGCGCGATCCAATGAAAGTCCGCGTCAAAGGGACGGATCACCACCAGCACGCCCACGAACCCCAGCATGATCGCAAACCAGCGCCACGGCCCAACCCGTTCGCCAAGCAAGGGCCAACTCAGCGCACAAACGATGATCGGCGCCGAAAACATGATGGACCCGGTCACCGTCAGCGGCAGGTAGTTCAGCGTGATGAAGTTGAACAGCGTGGCTGACGCCAGCAGGAACCCCCGCAGCAACACCAATCCCATATGCGCCGATTGAAACACCTGCCAGCCGCTGCCCTTGCGCAAAAGCAGCACGGTGGAAATTACCGCATGGGGCAGATAGCGCATGAACGCCAGTTGCACCGCCGGCAGGCCCGCCAACACCAACCATTTCACCGACGTGTCGATCAGCGTGAAAAAGGCATAGGCCCCTAACGTCATCGCGATGCCCAGGGTGGCGCGGTCCTGCGTGGCCTGGGCGGCGATGGCCATGTATCAGCCCTTGAACCGGTCGGCGTAGTAATCGACCATTTGCGACACCATATCGTCGGCCCGGCCATGATCGCGGGCGTCTTCCAATGCCCCCAGCGCGCATGTCGACATGACCGACGGCGCGCCCGCATCCTGCGCCATCTGGCTGTAGTATCCGACGTCCTTGGCCGCGTTCTTGATGGCAAAGGCCAGTTGCGCCGGGTCCCCCCGCAATCCGTAACCAGCCACGAAATCCATCATGCCCGATTTCAGCGGCCCCGCCGCCATCACGTCATAGAGGTTCTGCCGGTCGACGCCCGTCACATCCGCCATGGCAAAGGCTTCGGCCATGGCATTGGCGACGGTCATCCCGAAAAAGTTGTTGATCAGCTTGATCGTGTGCCCCGTGCCCAGCGCGCCAAGGTGGAATACGTTTTCGCCCAGGTCGTCCAGGACCGGCTTGACCCTGTCGAACGCCGCCCTGTCGCCCGACCCCATGATGTTCAGCAAACCGTCCTTGGCATGGGCAGGCGTGCGGCCCAGCGGCGCGTCCAGCATCGCGCCACCCGCGGCGGACACCTCCGCGCCCAGCGCCTTGGTCGAGGCGGGCAAAGACGTGCCAAAGTCGATCACGACCGCGCCGTCCTTCAGCCCTTCGATCACGCCCTCGGGGCCGCGCATCCGCGCCTCGACGTTGGCCGACGTGTCCATGCACAGCATCACGATGTCCGAGGATTCCGCGACCGCCTTGGCGCTGTTGGCCTCTGCCGCGCCACGTGCGACGGCCTGATCGACATGGGTGCGGTTCCGGTTGGCGATCACCGTCAGGTCATAGCCCTGATCCTGCAACCGCCCCACCATGGCACCGCCCATCAGGCCAAGGCCGATGAATCCGATCTTGGGTTTGCTCATTGCGCGTCCTCCTTGGCAGGAACAGTGTCGAAGGCGCGTGTCTTCAGCCCCTTCTGGATTTCATAGATGGAAATGGGCACGTCAGGCTGCGGCTGCGGAATACGGATGGGTATGTCCTTGAGCCGCGGTTGCAGCGTGGGCGCGCCACACAGCATCCGGGTGTCGTAATCCGCGATCCCGTCCCACCGGGTCATGCTGCCCATGATGGGAAAGGCATCCGCCGCCATCATCTCGTAGAACAGGATGCGGCGCGGACGGTCGGACGTGTTCAGGGCCGACCCATGCACGATGCGCCCGTGATGGATGCTGATCGACCCGGCAGGTCCGGTCAGTTGCACTGCATCGGCGGGGTTCAGCCCATTATCCTCGGGCAGCATCGCGCCCGCAAAAACCCCATCCACATGGTGGTCAAAGACCGGGCCAAGATGCGACCCGGGAAAGACCTGCAAGGGTCCGTTTTCCGGCGCCATGTCGTCGATCAGCACCCCGATGGCGAGGATGTCGTCGTTGGTATGTGGATAGAACGCATAGTCCTGATGCCACTCCACAGCCGCCCCATAGCCTGCCGATTTCATGTTCAGCTTGGTCGTGTGCAGCCGCAGGTCCGGCCCGATCAGGTCCCGCGCAGGGGCCAGCACATGGTCGGAATACATCAGGTCCCGCACCACATCCGAAATCGTATGCGGCAGCTTGATCCGGCGCAAGCGGGGTTCCGTGGGCGTGTGGCTGTCTTCAAGGTCGAGGCGTTCGTTGCTGGCCATCATGGTGGCGGCTTCGGCTTCGAACCGGGTGATCTCGTCCCGGATCTTCGCCATCCAATCCGCCGGGATCCGATTTTCCAGCACAAGATACCCTTGCGCCTCGTACTGCGCCTTTTGATCAGGTGTCAGGCACTCCATCACATCACCGCTCCGATCTGCCAGGGCACGAATTCATAATCGCCCAGCCCCTGCGCCTCGGACTTCGATTGCGCACCGGACGCCACCCGCAGGAACAGTTCGTAAATCTCGCGCCCCTTGTCCTCCAGACTGATGCCGCCCGTCAGCATCTCGCCCGCGTTCACGTCCATATCCTCGGTCATACGGCCATACATTTCTGTATTGGTTGCCACCTTGATGGTGGGTGCGGGCTTGGAACCAAAGGCAGAGCCCCGCCCGGTGGTAAAGCAAACCAGGTTGCAACCGCCCGCGATCTGACCCGTCACGCTGGCCGGATCGTACCCAGGCGTATCCATGAATGTGAACCCGCGCGCCCGCACGACATCGGCGTATTTGTAGACCCCGGTCAGGGGCGTCGTGCCCCCCTTGGCGGCCGCGCCCAGCGACTTTTCCAGGATCGTGGTCAGGCCACCGGCCTTGTTGCCCGGGCTGGGGTTGTTGTCCATGCTGCCACGATTGCGGGCGGTGTAATCCTCCCACCAGCGGATCAGGTCCAGCAACTGTTCGCCTGTGGCGCGGTCCACCGCGCGGGCGGTCAACAGATGCTCGGCACCGTAGATCTCGGGCGTTTCGGCCAGCACTCCGGTGCCGCCCTGGGCCACCAGCAGATCCGTGGCATAGCCAAGGGCGGGATTGGCCGTGATGCCGGACCACGCATCCGACCCGCCGCATTGCAGGGCGACCTTCAACTCTGACGCCGGGCATTCGGTACGCACAGCCTTGTTGGCCAGCGGCAACATGGCGGCGACCTTCTCGACCCCCTTTTCCACCGTGCGACGCAACCCCGCGACGGACTGGATGTTCATCGCCTGAAACAGCGGCCCCTGCTTCAGGCCGTAGGCGTCCAGCAACCAGTCGATCTGGTTCATCTCGCACCCCAGGCCGACCATCAGAACACCGGCATGGTTGGGGTGCCGGGCATAGCCCCACATGACGCGCTGCAACGCCTCGAACCCGTCGCCGCTGTCGGCCATGCCGCAGCCGGTGCCGTGAACAAAGGCCACAACACCATCGACATTGGGATAGTCGGCCAGCACCTCGGGCGTGAATTGCGCCGCGATCATGCGCGCGGCAGTGGCAGAACAGTTCACGGATGTGACAATGGCGATGTAGTTGCGGGTGCCGACCGCGCCATTCTCGCGCCGATAGCCCAGAAACGTGTCGCCCGACACAGGCGCAACAGGCCGCAGGTTGGTAGAGAATTCATAGTCCACATCCGTGCCGCGAAATTCCACGTTGTGGGTGTGGACATGGTCGCCCGCCGCAATATCGCAAGCGGCATAGCCGATGACCTGCGCATATTTCCGGATCGCCTCGCCCGTGGGCATGTCACAGGTCGCAATCTTGTGGCCGGACGGGATCAGGGCGCGGGTTGCCACGCCTTCAACCGCCGCTCCGACCTCCAATGCACGGGTAGCGGTGACTACGGTGTCGCTGGGATCAAGCCGGATAAAGTCCATCACGCGCACACCGGGCTGTCGGCGTCCCAACGGTGGATGGGAATATGCGCCTGCGCCGCCAGACGGTCCCGGGCGGCAAACCACATGTCGCGCCAGACGCGCCAATCACGCAATTCGGTGTCGGGTGCAACAACACTGCGGGCAATGAAACTGGGAAAATGCGCGCGCCCTGTCGGCTGGCCCGTCACGTTGTAGCGCAGGTCAAAGGACCAGCGGAAGCCATCCGACCGGTTGGGCAGCGACGCATGGGGCACAAGCGGATGAAACAGCACCACGCCGCCTGCACGCAAGGGCAAGGGCACGGCGCGCGACGTGTCCAGATGCTGTGGTGCAATGGCCGTCTGCACCTGCGGGCAATGGGGCAGCAGATCACCAAGGCCCGGCACGACCTGCAAACACCCATTCTCGACCGTGGCATCTGTGATGGCGACCCACGCTGTGACCATGTCGGTGGCATCCGCATCTGCGTGACCCACGCCACGGTCCTGATGCCAGTCTGTGCTTGTGATATGGGCGCGTATCTCGTCATCACGCAGGTCCACACCTGGCGGCTTGATGCGCACATGCTGGATCGGGTTCGACGTGATCTCGGGACCGATCAGACCCTCAACCAGATCCAGCAGCCGATCCTGCACCACCAGATCAAAAATCGCAGGGCCGAAATGCATTGGGCAATCGGGCGCAATCTCGCCACCCGGCAACGATATGTCCATCGGCTGGAACCAGTCGCACCCGGCGGCATACGACGCGCTGAGCTTTCCCCAAAAGCTCAGATCGTCACCGCCGGGCACGCGCCCCTCGCCTTCCCACCGGGCGTAGAGTTTATCCAGAAGTTCCGCATATTCCGCCCGCACCGCATCAAGCGTGGCAGCGGGCAATACGTCTTCGACCACCAGAAAGCCTTCGGTGCGAAACTGCGTGATCTGGGCTTGTTTCAGCATGATGCACCCCGGTTTACAGCAGCAGCGTGACGATAGGCGGCCAGATCAGCAACACCGACAGAGCCAACAACTGAATGCCGATGAAGGGCAGGAACCCCTTGAAGATGTCCGTCAGCGAAATGTGCGGCGGCGCCACCGATTTCAGGTAGAATGCCGCCGGACCAAAGGGGGGCGACAGGAAACTGACCTGCATGTTCATGCAGAACACCACCCCGAACCAGATCGCCACGTAACGAGGTTCGATTGTGCCAAGGAACCCGATCTCTTCGATGGGCAGACGCTGCACGATGGGCAGGAAGACGGGGATGATCAGCAGCACAATTCCCACCCAGTCCATGAACGCGCCCATGAACAACAGGATCAGCATCATGATCAGTATGATGCCCATGGTGGCAACATCCGTGCCCAGGATCAGGTTGGCCACATATGTCGGCCCACCCGCGATGGTATAGGCCCCGGCCAGCGCGGTGGCCCCGATGGTCACCCAGATGATCGTGCCGGTGGACTTCAGCGTGCGCATCAGCGCATCCCACAACAGGTCGAATGAAAACTCGCCGCGGAAGATCGCCAGCACCAGCACCGACAGGGCACCCATGCCCGCGGCTTCGGTGATGCCGGTGATACCCATGTAGATGGACCCCAGCACCACACCGATGATGATGACCGGGGGCACCAGCCCCTTGCCCATGTTCCAGCCCTGCGCCGTGCGCTTGGCCCCAAACACGAAAAAGATCAGGCCCAGCGCCACCGCCACGGTGCCTGCGAACCACGGCAGGTAATCCATGGTGCCAAAGCGGATTGCATCGCCGGTCTGCGCCGCGTTCTGCCCGGTGAATTCGAAAAACAGGACGCGCAGGCTGAAAAAGGTCCAGAACCCCGCGACCAGCACACTCAGGAACGCAAGGAACAGCATCCGCTTTTCGTTGCCCTCGGGCTCGCCCGGGATGGGGTCGGGCAGCGGCGCATGGCTGGGGTTCAGTTGAGTGCGGATGATGATGTAGATGATGATCAGCGATGCCAGCATGAAACCGGGGATAAAGGCGGCGGTAAACAGCGCCTTGATCGAGGTTTCGGTAATCAGCCCATAGATGATCAGCACGATGGATGGCGGGATCATGGTGCCAAGGCTGCCAGAGGCACAGATCGTCCCGATGGCAAGGTTCTGGTTGTAGCCCAGCCGCAGCATCTGCGGCAGCGCGATCAAGCCCAGCAGCACCACCTCGCCCCCGATGATGCCGGACATGGCGGCCATGATGACGGCCATGATCGACGTGACGATGGCGATGCCGCCCCGGGTGCGGTTCAGCCAGACATTCAGGCTGTCGTACATCGACTTGGCAATGCCCGACCGCTCCAGCAGCGCCGCCATGAAGATGAACAACGGGATGGATATCAGCACGTAACTTGTCATTACGTCGCCGTATATGCGCTGGCTCAGGATATTCAGCGGCCCGCTGCCGGGCCTGCCGGTCAGGAACCCCTCGCCCCACAGGCTCGGATCCATCAAAAGCGCCGGTTCGAACTTCATGAACAGGACGACCACAGCCATAAAGGCCGAAGCAAAGCCAAGCGGCATCCCGATGGCCAGCAGGACGATAAGGCCAAGCATCAGGACCAGTGAAATCGTGCCGACGTCCATCAGTTCTTCCTCGATGTATCTGACTGTATGGTGCCGCGGGTCACGTCCAGATCACCGGTGCCTTCGTCGCCCACGGCCTTGCGCAGCGCTTCCAGCTCGTCCTGATCGATGTCGTCGGCGGCGGTGTGGACCACGGGTTCGGCATTCCAGTCGGAAATCAGGTTCACGATGGACTGAATGGCGACCAGCCCGATGACGATCAGCACGGCCGGCTTGATCGTGGCGGGGATCGGCGGATCAAATGCGGTGCCGAACGTCTCCCAGCGATAGAACTTGTCAAAGGCTTCGCCATAGCCGCCAAAGATCAGGAAAAAGGCAAAGACGCAGATCAACGCGGTCGAAATGCAATCGAATGTGCGCTGCAACCAGCGGGGGCAGGCGTCGTACAGCAGAAAAATGCGGATGTGGCTGCGCTGCTGCATCGCATAAAGGCCCGCACACAGAAAGATGAAACCGGCCAACCACAGCGACAATTCGTTGGCCCACAGCGTGGCGGCGTTCAGCACGTAGCGGACGAACACCTCGTACAGCATCACGCCGCACAGCAGGACAATCAGCATCATGGTGATGCGGCCGATGAACACGGCAAGACGGTCGGCCGCACGCCAGCTTTCGAATTCCATCGGCGCGCGGCGGACGGTCGCGACACCCACGGCGGCCAGCAACGGCATCAGCAGCAGTGCACCCCAGTCGATGATGTCGGCAAATCCGCCGAACAATCCACCCAGGCCGGGCGACACGTCATTGCGCTTGAACAGCGCCGACAGCTTGTCGAATTGCGAAGGGTCCTCGGGCGGGTTCCAGTCGAGGGTAAAGGCCGGAATATGCCACGTCACCCAACCCGCGCAAATGATAAAGCCCAACGGCACAAGCCACTCGATCAGGCTTCCGGATCGCTCGTGCATGGCGATGTCCCCCCTGTAGTACGGGCTTCGTTTGCTGTTTTTGGATAGGCCCGGAAAAGAACAGGGCGCGCAATCAGGCGCGCCCTGCATGTGTCTGGATCAGTTCTGAACCAGACCCAGTTGCTTGAGATAGGCCAGATGGCTGTCGACCAGCGCCTTGGCCTCCGGCGTGTCGGCGAATTCGGGCCATGTGGCCTGTGCCGCGTTGCGGAACTCCTGCAGATCTTCGGCAGCCCACTGGCTCAGCGTCACGCCATCGGCGCGCAACTGTGCGGCGGCTTCGGCGTTCTTCTTCTCGAACGTCAGGGCCGTGCGCAGGGCCAGCGCTTCCATCGCCACTTTCATGATCTTCTGGTGATGCGCAGGCATCGCGTCAAAGACGGCCTTGTTGCAGGCCAGGTGGTCCGACGGCATCGAATGGAAGCCGGGGAAGTTGGCGTATTTCACGATATCATACAGACCCAGGCCAACGTTGTTGGCCAGACCCGATGCGTCCGCACCGTCGATGATACCGGTTTCCAGCGCCGTAAAGATCTCGGTGAAATCCATCACGATCGGCTTGGCGCCCAGCTTTTCAAAGATCTTGGTTTCCATGCCGGGGGGCGAACGGAATTTCCAATCCTTGAAATCGGCGACCTTTTCAATCGGCTTGGACGAGGCAAAGCTTTCCTGCCCGTACACCCACCAGCCGATCAGCTCCATGCCGTACTTGTTGTACAGCGGTGCAGCGGCTTCGAGCCCACCACCGAAATACAGCCAGCTCAGCTGCTGATAGGGGGTGTCGTAGCCGCCCATGATGTCGCCCACGAACTGAAAGGCGCTGTTCTTGCCGGTCTGATAGCCACCGCCGGTCATGTCACAGTCCAGAATACCCGTGGCCGCGGCGTCGAAGGTTTCAACCGACTTCACGACCGAAGACGAGAAAAACGGCTCGATCACGATTTCGCCGTTCGACATGGTCGAAACGTCGTCGAAATATTGCTGCGCCAGCTTGCCGGACACGGTCTCGGGCGCATAGTGCGTCTGAATCCGCAGCGTGGTGGTCTGCGCCAACGCTCCGGTTGCAACAAAGGTGGCTGCGACGGCAAGGCCTGCCGCCTTCTTGATGAATGTCATGTCATCCTCCCTGACATTTTATGTCGTGCGGCCAGGGTCTGTCGCCCGGCTTGACGCACCGTAACGCGAGGCTAAGCGCAGTTGCCCCCTTCCGACAACAAAAAAATGAAATTATCCATATTTTTGAGATTTTGATGGAATTTCGAAATTTCGTGATTTATGCGTTAACCATATTTTATCGTGTGACGTCCGCCCATGCCCTATGAAACCGACATCTTCGACACGCTTCGCCACCGCCTGATGACCAATGGGTTCGAGCACGGTCAAAAGGTCCGGGCCGAACACCTGCGCCAGGAATTCAACTGTTCCGCCAGCACGATTCGCGAGGTTCTGTTCCGGCTGTCCACCCTGGGCCTGGTCGAATTCCAGGAACAGCGCGGGTTCCGCGTGCCGCAGAAATCCCGCGAGGTGATCCACGAACTGACCCACCTGCGCGTCCTGCTCGAAGCCGAAGGCACCGCCCTGTCCATCCGCCGCGGCGGTGTCGCGTGGGAGGCGCGGCTGACCGCCGCCCACCACCATCTCAGCCATCTCGAAACCCGCCTGAACACCGCCACCGACAAATCCCCCTTTGTCGATCTGTGGTTCGGGGCCGAGGCGCAGTTTCACGAAACCCTGATTTCTGCCTGCGGATCGCAGACCCTGATCGAAACGCATCACCGCGTCTATTGCCGGTTCCGCCAGCAACTGATGGTCGAGGATCGGGAATTCGACTTCATCTCGAACAACATCCGGCAGCACCAGCAGATCCTCGATGCCGCCATGTCCGGAGACGCGGCGCTGACCCGGCAAAAGATCCACGATCACCTCGCCCGGCACCTGATGCCCGAGGACGAGGTTGCAGTCGCCTGACCCCTTTTGATCTGCATTAATGCATGGGCACTGCGCGCCCCTAAACTGGTCCCCAGCACGAAGGGGACGCATATGCCGGATCATGGACACAGCCCAGAAGAAATCGCCGCCCGCGTGGCCGCCCCGCCCGGGCGCGGCCTCCTGCGCGATGCGATCTACGGGGCCATCGACGGCACCGTGACCACCTTTGCCATCGTGGCAGGGGTGGCCGGGGCCGGACTGTCACCACTGATCATCGTGGTGCTTGGTCTGGCCAACGTGCTGGCCGACGGGTTTTCCATGGCCGCCGCCAACTATTCGGGTGCCAAGGCCGAACAGGACAACGCCCGCCGCATCCGCCGGATCGAAGAACGGCACATCCGCGAAAACCCCCGGGGCGAGTGGATGGAGGTGCGCGAAATCCTGTCGCAAAAGGGACTGCAAGGCGACGTGCTGGACCAGGCGACCGACGCCATCACGCAAAACCGCGACAACTGGATCGCCATGATGATGGAAGGGGAATACGGCCTGGGCGGGATCGACCCCAACCCGCTGCGCGCGGCCACGGCCACGTTCGTCGCCTTTCTGGTGGCGGGGTTGATTCCGCTGGCGCCGTTCCTGCTGAAACTCGACAGCGCCTTTGCGGTGTCGGCATGGACGACGATGGGCGTGTTCTTTGCCATCGGCGGGCTCAAAAGCATCTGGTCGCTGGCCCCATGGTGGCGGTCGGCGGCCGAAACGATGCTGATTGGTGGCGCCGCGGCCGGGCTGGCCTATGGTGTCGGATCACTGCTGCACGTCTGAACGCGGCGTACGTGCGCCTATTGCCCGACGTCAAAGGTCAGCCCAAAGGTCAGCAACGCCTTGGCCGACCCCTCCTGATAGGGCAGGGCCTGCACCAGCACATTGCGATACCGCACCTGCACCCCGGCCAACCCCACGACATCGCCGCCGATATGCGTGTCGAACCGGCGCCCGTCATTTGGGTAATGCGCGATCCCGGCAAAGACGGACAGTTCGCCATCGTCCCACCGCACCAGCGGACGGGCCACGGCACCGGCCAAGCTGATCTCGCCATAGCTGTTGCGATAGGCACCCAGGCTCCACCCGACCCGCCGACCTTCCCAGGTGTAGAACAGACCGGGATTGAACTCTTCGTACTGACCAGAGGCCCCGGCATGGTGCGAGCCCAGCAAGACCGTGACCCGGTCGGCGGTGGCAGGGGATGCAATGGCCATCAGCGCCACGCAGGCGGCGATCAGGGTGCGGAGGTTTGAATACACGCGGTGCCTCTTTTGTTTGGGTGGGGCCTACCCGCGGGTTGGGGCGAATTTGGGCCAGGGTTGCGAAGATTTGGTGGCAACACCACGGGACCGGCCGCGTTAACCTTTGGGTCATGTTTACGACCGCACGCAACGTTAACGCCCCGGTTTGGCGCTTTGTATGTCGCGCACGGTGCACGCATTGTGCACAGCATGTGTACGCGCCGTGCACCGCCCCAAACGCCTTGTTTGCATGGGTTAACGCGCGCTCCGTCCGCGCCTTCATGTCGCGGTGTCCGGGGTGTTGCCAGCGTACGGTGGTCAGCCCGGTACGGGCTGCTCCAGATCGTCGGTCACATAGACATCCACGATCTCGCGAAACGACGTCTCGGCCTCGAACCCCAGCGCCTTGGCCCGGTCCGGGGCAAAGTTGCGCGGCCAGCCCTCTACGATCCTGGCGATGGCCTCGTCCCGCTGCGGCTTGATCAGGGCCACGACGTTGTTGCCCGCCACGTCGCGCAGCGCCTCGATCTGTTCGGCCACGGTGCAGGACAGACCCGGCAGGTTCAGCGCCCGCCGCCCTTCCAGCCGCGCGGTGTCCAGCGTTGCGGCATGGGTCAGGAACCCCGCCGCCGACCGGGGCGAGGCGTGCCAGTGCCGCACCGTGTCATCCACCGGCAGGATCGCTTCCTGCCCGTTCAACGGCTCGCGAATGATGCCGGAAAAGAAGCTGGACGCAGCCAGGTTCGCCTTGCCCGGGCGCACGCAAATCGTGGGCAATCTCAACGACATACCGTCGATGAACCCCTTGCGGGAAAAATCCTGCACCATCAATTCGCACGCGGCCTTTTGCGCGCCATAGCTGGTCTGCGGCGATTGCAGGAAATCGTCCGGGATCCTGTCCGGGTACGGCCCGCCAAAGACGGCGATGGACGAGGTGAACACCAGCTTGGGCACATAGGCCCCGCCGGTCGCCCGGTGCTGCGCGCGCAGGGCTTCCAGGAAATGCCACATCGGCATCAGGTTTGTCTGCCAACCCAGGTCAAAGTTCGTCTCGGCCTCGCCCGACACGATGGAGGCGAGGTAAAAGATCAGGTCGAACCGTTCAGCCGCCAGCGCCGCCCCCTCGGCCAGGACAGACAGATCGCCCATCCGCCGGTTCTCCTGCCCCGCCCCGCCGGGAGGAAATGCAAGATCATGTAATGTCAGGGAAATCCGCTCTCCGTCCAACCCTTCGGCCTCGAGCCGATGCGCCAGCTTCTGGCCGACCATACCGCCACCACCCAGGATCAGAACACGTTTCATGCGCCCCTCCCGTTCCGCGCCAGCAGTTCAAGATACAGGCCCGAATGGTCCTTGTCCGCGCCGTCCATCGCATCGACGAAATGGGCGAACCGGTCGCGCACGCCTTCGGCCATGGGCAGGGTCAGGCCCAGCGCCGCGGCCTCGTCCATGACGTTGTTCAGGTCCTTGAGCTGGAACTTGGACA
>JBCBFX010000056.1:0-26521 GCA_038527345.1 Pseudomonadota bacterium
CTGTCCCGGCCCATCGACACGCCTTTGCCGGACCAATACGAAGACCTGCGTCTGGATTTCAACAATGCGCTGGCGGAACTTGGCAATGCGATGACGCTGGTCGACGACCGGGCCAATACGATCGTAGACGACGTCAAATCGATCGAAGAGGCGGCTGAAACCCTTGCCAAGCGCACGGAATCCCAAGCCTCGACCCTCGAAGAGACCACGGCGGCAATCGCACAGATCGCCATGAATTCGAGCGAAGCGGCAAAGAACGCCAAACAAGCCGACGAGGCCGCGGCACGCGCCAAGAAAAGGGCGGCGTCCTCTGATGAAGTGGTGCAGTCAGCCGTCGGCGCGATGGCCCAGATCGAAACGTCGTCGGGGCAGATCGCAAAAATCGTCCGCGTGATCGAAGATATCGCCTTTCAAACCAACCTGCTGGCGCTCAACGCCGGTGTCGAAGCTGCGCGCGCGGGTGAATCGGGGCGCGGATTTTCCGTCGTCGCCTCCGAAGTGCGCGAACTGGCGCAACGATCCTCGGACGCGGCACGCGAGATCAGCGATCTGATCAGCGCCAGCGGCGAACAGGTGACCAACGGTGTCGAACTGGTCAACAAGGCAGGCGACGCGCTGCAAAGCATCAACGGCTCGGTCGAGGAAATATCGGAATTCGTGTCTGTTATCGCGGCCGCTGCCGAAGAGCAGTCGCAGAGCGTCGCGGAATCCAACGATGCCATGCAGCAACTTGCCACCGTCACGCAGCAAAACGCGGCCATGTTCGAAGAAACCAACGCCGTGACGCAATCCCTTGCCCAGCAATCCGACAATCTGAAAAAGACGATGGCGCGGTTTTCCGTCGGTCAGGGTCAAACCCGTGCGATGACCGGGCGTGCAGGGGCGACATCGCGCGGTCACGCGGCAGGCGCCCAAGCCAAACGGGTGCCGGCCCCCGCAGATTTCGACGGCTCAGCGGCCCGCGCGCTGGCGGTGGCCCCCGAGCGGGATGCTGGATGGGAAGAGTTCTGAAGCGTTGTGTTTGGCATTGGCCTGCACCTGTGACCGGCTGAAAGGATACATGCCGGTTCGGATTGGGCTTGCGCGCGCGCAACCTGATTTGCCCACCTGATCGTAGACGAAGCCGCACGTGCAGGTATCCACGAGGGTTGTTCAGCATGATGGGCGCATAGTGCGACTTTCTCCAAAACGCTGCGCCTCGCCTCGCTCCGGGATTATCTTTTCGGCTTGCTGATCCACGGATCTGTATTGCCGCGCGGGCGCAATCAGCACGCCTCAGATCGCGCGCAGGCCGGGTGCCTGTCGCGCGCAACCATCGGCCCGCGGCAACCGCTTTGCATCGGCCGTTCCTTGGGCGGTCATGCCGGCGGGCAGGTCATGCCATTGAAAACAACCCGTCGCCGTCGGTGGACCCACGCCGGATCACGGCCGGTGAAACCGGTTCGCAGACAAATGCGCGGTGATCCTCAGTGCTGATGCGGATCGTCGTCCAGCGAACCGTGGATCGCGAATTGATCCAGCCCGGCATCCTGGGATTCGATGATGCGAAAGCTCTCTTTCACACCTGCGTCGCCCAATTCCCGCGCGACCGTCAGCAAGGTGTTGGGCGCCTGACCGTCGCACAGGTCGGCCATGTGACGCAGCTCATCCTCGGCCACATGCGCCGCCGCCTCGATGGATGGCGCGCCGTACATCTGTACGAAGTGTGCGGCCAGCGCGGCCTTCAATGTGTCGAATTCCGCATCCTCGATCTGCGTGACGGCGACAAAGGTGACCCGGCCAAAAGTCTCGACACCCAGCCAGCCATTGGCAAAGGCCTGTCGCGCCTTGCCGCTCAGATCCGCCTGGGTCCAGTTGGAAAATTCGAACCCGCCGGAAATGCACCATTCCCCGGTGCGGGCCGGCGAGTGAAAGACGTTTCGGTCGCTGTCGTCAAAATGGATCGCACGGGCGAGCATCATGTCAGGGGGCCTCCAGCAGGTGGGTCAGCGGGATAAGGTGGGTGGTTTCCGTGTCGCGCAACAGCATGCCGAACCGTTCATCCACGCCCAGGAACGTGCCGGTCAATCCCGCCATGCTGATGTCTTCGCCGATGCCATGCGCAAGGGGGCGCCATTCCCTGGCCAGCGGGGCGGGCCCCTGATCCGTCCAGGTGTTGATGCCCACGAGCGTGTGCTTGACCCAGCTTTCGAGCAGCGCGTCCGCCTGCACCTCGGCGCAGCCTTCGGAATACAGGGCTGTCTGGTCGGGCGTTTCGCCCGGGTCGTCGCGTGTCGGCCAAAGCGGCAAGGTCAGGCCGACGACCAGCCAGTCCGGTTCAGCCTCGGCGTCCGCATCTGACGCGGCGACGCGCAAGCGACCACAGAACGCGCCGTTGATGCGCAATCCGCCATTCCAATCCAGGTGCACTGCGACCTCGGGCGGGGCCAGCGCGCCCAGCGCATTCTGAAACCCTACGCCGCACAGCGGCAACATCGCCATCGCATCCCCGAGGGGCACATCCGGTGCAAACACGATCGCGGCCCGCAAGGTGTCGGCCCCGAGGTTGTGAACCACCAGCCCCGCATCGCAGCCCCGCACGGCCTCGACGCAGGCCTTGTCGAATGGGTCAATCCGCCCCTCGACCGCAAGCCCGCTGAAAAGCGGTGGGAAGCTGGGTTCGCTCATGCCATGACCGCTTCGATCAGGGATTTCGCGACTGTCCGGAACCCCTGTGCCTGGGAACTGTCGGGTTTGGACACAACGACGGGCGCACCGCCATCCGCGGCCATGCGAATGTCCAGATGCAGCGGGATTTCAGCCAGCAGAGGCACGCCCAGTTTCGCGGCTTCCGACGCGACGCCGCCATGGCCGAATACGTGCTCTTCGTGGCCGCATTGGGAACAGATATGGGTGCTCATGTTTTCGATCATGCCAAGGATGGGCGTGCCCATCTGATTGAACATGTCAATGCCCTTGCGCGCATCCAGCAGCGCCACGTCCTGCGGGGTCGAAACGATGATGGCACCATCCAGCTGCGCCTTTTGCGCCAGCGTCATCTGCACGTCGCCGGTGCCCGGTGGCAGGTCGACGATCAGGACATCCAAGGCACCCCACTGCACTTGGCTCAGCATCTGCTGCAACGCGCCCATCAGCATCGGACCACGCCAGACAACGGCCTGATCCTCGTTCGTCATCAGGCCAATGGACATCATCGTGACGCCATAATTGCGCAGGGGCAGGATCAACTTGCCATCGGGGCTTTGCGGCCGTCCCGATACGCCCAGCATCCGGGGCTGCGAGGGGCCATAGACATCTGCATCCAGCAATCCCACGCGCTGCCCTTCGGCGGCCAGGGCACAGGCGAGGTTGGCGGCCACGGTGGATTTGCCCACGCCCCCTTTGCCCGACGCCACGGCAATGATCCGGTCGACGCCGGGGATCTTTTCGGGGCCCGCAGGTTCCGCGGGCCGGTTTGGTTTCAGGTCTGGCGGCGGTGCCTTTTGGCTATGGGCCGTCATGACGATGGCGACCGATGCCGCCCCCAACGCTTTCAGCTTTGTCTCGGCTTCGGTCTTGGCGGGCATGAACGCGTCGGGGCTGTCCACCTCCATCACAAAGCGCACGGCGTCGCCGTCCACGTTCAGCGCGCGCACCAGCCCGGCCTCGACCAGATCGACACCGGAGGGGGCCGTGATCTCCTTGAGGCAGGCCAGCACCTCTTGGCGGGACAGCGCCATTTACGCGCCTTCGATCTTGCCGGTGACGGTGTGTTCCAGATCGAGACCGTCGATCGTCAGCACCATCCTGGCCTCAAAGCTTTTGCCCGCGGTGTCGCCCGCATTGCGCATCGCGTCCTCGATGGCTTGCTGCGAGGTGACGCCGACCTGTTTGAGGAATTTGCGCATCGACATGTTGAAATCGTCGCTCATGGTGGTGCCCCTTGGATTTTGGAAAACATTGACGGCCAGAGCCTAGCGCCTCTAGGCTGACTTGCAACCTGAAGCGCAGATTTGGAGCGGACGGAGTGCTGAAGTATCTGATCCTTCTGGCGTGCTGGATCGCCGTGCCGGCGTTTGCGCAGGACAAGGCGTTCGATTTGCAGGTGCCGCCGGCGTTGGTCGAAACCGGATTTACCAAGCACCTACTGCCCCGGTTTTCGCTCAAAACCGGCGTGCGTATCACCGTGAAGTCCGACCCGGGCGACGCGGCACTTGGCGCCGAGGGCACGCCGGTCTTTCGGCAGGGCGAAACGATCTGGCATCTGGACAAGACCGACAGCCCCCATACGGATGCGTTCGAGGCGTGGCTGTTGTCGGATGTCGGCAAACGCACGATCGAAGCCTTTGCGCCGGATGGTGAGCCGATGTTCAGCGCCGATGTGACAGTGAAAAAGGCCGTGCAGACCGCCGCGTTGACTGGCGATCTGGCGCTGGGTGAAAAGATCAGCCTGCAACGCTGCGGGCGTTGTCACGTGATCAACGAAACGAACCGGATGAATGCCATCGGCTCCACGCCGTCCTTTGCGCTGCTGCGCACCTTTGGCGACTGGCAGAACCGTTTCGAAAGCTTCTTTGTGCTCAAACCGCATGGCGCGTTCACCCAGGTGGCCGGGGTGACCGAACCCTTTGCGGAAAACCTGCCGTCGCCCATCGCGCCCATCGAGGTGTCGCTGGAAGAGATCGAGGCGATCACCGCCTATGTCGGTTCGATCCCTCCGGCAGACCTTGGGGCACCGATCAAGTCTCAGTGATCCTTGCGCTTGGACAGGTAGTCTTCGGTTGTGCGCACGCGCGGACGTTCGCCTGCCGCAAATGGGTTGTCGGTGGAATGGAACTGCGCCTGGATCCGGCAGTTTTCGCACATCTGGATCATTCTGGCCGCCTGTGAAGTGGCAAACATGGCGTGGTTCCCGGCCAGCTTTTCGGTGATCTTCTCCACCGTGGATTTGGAGCCGAACAGCGTGCCGCATTCGATACAGGCAAACGGTTCCTCCTCGTTCAGCACAACCTGGGTGAACGCGCCATCCGTCAGGTTCATTTGCGGAGACAGGGTGATCGCATCCTCGGGGCAGATGTTGCTGCACAGACCGCATTGCAGACAGGCGTCCTCCTGAAACCGCAGCTGCGGCAGGTCGGGATTGTCGCCCAGGGCTCCGGACGGGCACAGCGACACGCAGGACAGGCACAGCGTGCAGGCATCCGTGTCGACCAGGATCGCGCCATAGGGGGCGGTGTCGGGCAGCGGCAGCGTATCGGCGCCCGGTTGCAGCGCCTTGGTCGCCAATCGCGTGATCTGACGGCGGCTGCCCAGCGGCAGGATCGGGTCGCAGGTGACGGGCGCGGGTGTCTTGTCGTACAGCAGGTCGCACAGCGCATCCGGGTCGGCGGGATGCAGCAGGTGGACGGCGTCGTCATTGCCGGCAAGGGCAAGGGCCAGCGCGCGTTGCTCTTCGATCACCTCCGGTTCGGTCCTGGGCGACATCAGGATATCCACGCGCCCGAACCCGCAGGCCAGTGCCGCCAGCATTTCCGCGTGACCGAAGCCGGACAGAGCATCGACCTGCAAAGGGATCACATGCGCAGGCAGCCCACGACCGAACCGCGCAGCAAGAGAGATCATTTCCATCCCGTGATCCGCGTCATGCACCAACAGCCGCGCGTTCGTTCCGCCCGCCTTGCGATAGGTGGCGGCCAGCGTGTCGAGCCGTCTGAACACCGTTTCGACCGGCGGCGCGTCATAGGCGATGGCACCCGACGGGCAGACCGACGAACACGATCCGCAGCCCGCGCAGATCATCGGATCGATGGCGACGTGTTCGCCCGCAGATGTGATCGCGCCCGTAGGGCAGACATTCAGACAGTTGGAACATGCGGACTGTTCGGCGCGGCTGTGGGCGCACAGGCTGGGTTCCAGCCGCACATATAGCGGCTTTTCAAACGTCCCGACCATCTGCGAGGCAGTCAGGACCGCCTCGGCGACCGAAGGCGGGTGGGTCGGGTCCGCGCGCAGGTAGCCTTCGCGTTTTTCGGGGGCGGGGAACATGGGTGTACCCCCGCTCAGGTCAAGGATGATGTCGCAGGCAGACGTGGCAGTCCGCAACGGATCAGTCAAAGAGAACGCGCCGCGGCCGCCCGGAGCAACCTCTTGCAAGTCAGAGAATTTCACCTCGAACCCGCCAAGCGCGCCAGCGGCCGAACGGATGCCACCGACAACACAGTCAAAGCGGCGGTCGGCCGGGATCAGGTCGGCAGCGTCCAACAGCACCGTCACGGCCAGCGCGTCGCACAGATCGGCCGCAGCGCTCAGGGCCGCGTCGCCACCGATGATCAGGCACGTGCCTTCGGAAACCACATCGACGGACTTGCCCATCGCAAGGGGCAGCGCAGCCTCGGCGGCCAGGGCGGCCATCTTCGGTCCCGCATCCCCTTCGCCCCAGCCCGCGCGGTCGCGCAGGTCGACAAATCCGGGCACGTCCTGATCCAGTTCGGCGGCCAGTTCCTCGAACCGGGCGCGTTCCTGCTGGCAGGCGATGATCACGTCACCCTGGGCGATTTCACGGGCGGCTTGATCGACCTGATCCATGCACAGGCTGGTGTAGACCTTTGAGCAGGTCAGCCCGCAACCGTCCGAAAGCGCCGATGCGTCAATGCTCTGGCTGCCGAGGCAGTCACACAGGACAA
The DNA here is from genome assembly GCA_038527345.1 of Pseudomonadota bacterium. Lineage (GTDB taxonomy): Bacteria > Pseudomonadota > Alphaproteobacteria > Rhodobacterales > Rhodobacteraceae > Tateyamaria. Next base: position 6,663 of record JBCBFX010000056.1, read on the forward strand.
GCTTTTTCGCCATTCTCGGTTCCCCCCGGGCACTCGCGATGTCGATCTCGCGATCGGCAGGCTAGCCGCGATTCCCGGGGGCCGCAAACCTCATTCGTGCAGTTTTGCGCAACATTGCGGATGCTGCACGTGCAAAGCCATTTCGCCTCCGGTCCAAGCGGCCGGTGCTATTCAGGCATTTGGCCCGCGCAAACAGCGCCGCGCCGCAGCACGGTCGGGCCGTATGCAGCCGTATGCCAGAAAACGCTTTGAAATTGCCCCAGCGTCATTCAAACTCGGGACAGCCAAGGAAGCCAACGTGACGACACTGATTCAAAGCAATCAGAAATGCATCTCTATGCCACTGGGGATCGTGATCCGCAGGGCGCCGGGCGTGACGCGCTGGGCGCGGCACGTGTGGAAGGTGTCCGCGGTACTGCCCGGTGCGGCAGATGCCCGTTGGAAAGAGCTGCGCCGGGAAGGCGAAACAATCGAATTTCATGCCGCCACCGTGCCGCTGGAACTCTATCGCACCGATACCGAAGCCTACATGCACGGCCTGTCCGCCAAGGTGCCGTCCATCTACGTTGTCATGCGCGACAGCGATGGTGATGACCCGCTGGATGTCGTTCTGGCCACCGCCTCGCCCTACGAGGCGCAGGATTATGCCGACACCGGAGAGGAACTGGTCGAGAAGGTCCCTATGCCGGAAGGTCTTATTGCGTGGATCCGCGAATTCACGGAAAAACACCATGAGGACGAGGTTTTCATCAAACGCCGCCGCGACAAGAAGCGCGTGGATCTCAAGGAAGACGGGATCGGGGACGCGCGCATCCGGCAGACAGCGGATGTCTATCGCGCGCCATCGTCCAAGGAGAGGGTGCATTGAGCACTGAAGGTTCGTTCTGGGCCCGCCGCAAGGCCGGGGTCGCCGCCGAAGCGGAAGCCGCCCGTGCCGCTACCGAAGCGCATGCGCTGGCCGAAGAACGCGCTGTTCTCGAGCAGCAGAGTGACGCCGACATACTTGCCCAGTTGGATTTGCCCGACCCTGAAACGATGAAGATGGGCGACGACTTCGCCGCCTTCATGTCCAAGGCCGTGCCGGACCGCATCCGCCGCCGTGCCTTGCGTACCCTGTGGCGCACCAATCCGGTATTGGCCAATGTCGACATGCTGGTCGACTACGGCGAGGATTTCACCGATGCAGCCACCGTGCTCGAGAACCTTCAGACCACCTATCAGGTCGGCAAGGGGATGCTGAAACACGTCGAAGAGATGGCGCGGCAAGCCGAGGAGCGGGACAATCCGCCCGAGCCGGAAGTGACCGACGCGCCCGGGGACGACGATGTGCTGGTCGCGGCGACGGACGGCGCAGAACCGGCGCCCGTGGAAGACGCAGCCGAGGTTGCGCAGGACGAAACACCCGAAACCCCGACCCCGCGCCGCATGAAATTCAGAGCTGAGGAGACCGCGTGAACGCCGCCCCTGATATCGCCATCGCGTCCGAGGACCGCCTGCGCGCCGACCTTTACAATTTCCTCGGGCTGATGCTGGCCGGGCCGCCGGACCAGTTGCTGCTGGATCAATGCGCGGGCCTGAGGGGCGATGACAGTGCCATGGGCAACGCGATTTCCGGCCTCGCGCGTGTCGCCAGGGCCTGCAAACCGCCCAAGGTCGAAAGCGAATTCAACGCGCTGTTCATCGGTCTGGGTCGCGGTGAATTGCTGCCCTATGCCAGTTATTATCTGACCGGATTCCTGAACGAAAAGCCGTTGGCGACGTTGCGGTCCGACATGGCAGCCCGCGCCATGACACGCGCGCCCAATGTGTACGAGCCCGAAGACAACATCGCATCGCTTATGGAGATGATGGCCGGCATGATCGTCGGCCGCTTTGGCCGCACCGCCACGCTGGACGACCAAAAGACGTTTTTCAACAAGCACATCGCGCCCTGGGCCGGGCTGTTTTTCTCGGACCTCGAAGCGGCGAAGAATTCTGTACTGTATGCGTCCGTCGGCAGTGTTGGCCGAGAGTTCATGGACATCGAACGCGAAGCATTTCGCATGACCGCAGGGTAGCGCCCTGCACAATCACTGGTGGGGATGCCCGCCAAAACAAGGGAGGGAGACATCCCCATGACCAAGAAAACGGACGGCACGAACCGCCGCGATTTTCTGAAACTGGCCGGGACCACCGCGCCGGCGGCTGCCGTGGCTTTGGCCGCCGGCACAGACACGGCTGAAGCGCAGCCCGTCGATCCGACATCCGAAAAGATGCAGGACACCGCGCATACCCGCGCCTATCTCGACAGCGCCCGTTTCTGAACGAACGGACGCTTCTGAACGAATTCCTGGCGACTGGTTGCGTGACGCCCGACTGTCAGGATCAAGGGAGGAAGACACATGCTGAAGAAAAAAACCAACGGGGTTGCGCGACGCCCCCAGCGGACCGGCATACTATCTGACATCGCGGAGAAATCCGTGGACCGCCGCGCGTTTCTGCGCGGCTCGGGCCTGGCCATTGGTGGCCTTGCCGCAATCTCCGCAACCGGCGGAACCGTGACACAAGCCAATGCGGCGACGGCCGCAACGGGCGCTGTGGATCTGGTCAAATCGGTCTGCACCCACTGTTCGGTCGGCTGTACCGTCGTGGCAGAGGTCAGCAACGGCGTCTGGACCGGGCAGGAACCCGGCTGGGACAGCCCGTTCAACCTGGGTGCTCACTGCGCCAAGGGGGCCGCGGTGCGCGAACACGCCCACGGCGAACGCCGCCTGAAGTACCCGATGAAGAAAGAGGGTGGAGAGTGGAAGCGCATCAGCTGGGAACAGGCCATCGACGAGATCGGCGACGGCATGATGAACATCCGTCAGGAAAGCGGCCCGGATTCGGTCTACTGGCTCGGTTCGGCCAAGCATAACAACGAACAGGCCTACCTGTTCCGCAAGTTCGCCGCCTATTGGGGTACGAACAATGTGGATCACCAGGCGCGGATCTGTCACTCGACCACTGTTGCAGGTGTTGCAAACACCTGGGGCTATGGTGCGATGACCAACAGCTACAACGACATCCACAATTCCAAGGCGATCTTTATCATCGGCGGCAACCCGGCCGAGGCACACCCGGTGTCTCTGCTGCACGTGCTGCGTGCCAAGGAACAGAACAACGCACCCGTCATCGTGTGTGACCCGCGCTTTACCCGCACGGCCGCCCATGCCGACGAATATGTGCGCTTCCGTCCCGGGACGGACGTGGCGCTGGTCTGGGGTATCCTGTGGCACATCTTCGACAACGGCTGGGAGGACAAGGAGTTCATCCGCACCCGTGTCTGGGGCATGGACCAGATCAAGGAGGAAGTGGACCGCTGGACACCCGAGGAAGTGGAGCGCGTCACCGGCGCGCCCGGTTCGCAGCTGAAACGCGTGGCCCGGACCATGGCCAACAACCGCCCCGGCACCGTGATCTGGTGCATGGGTGGCACCCAGCACACCAACGGCAACAACAACACGCGCGCCTACTGCGTGTTGCAGCTGGCCCTTGGCAACATGGGCACCAGCGGTGGCGGCACCAACATCTTCCGCGGCCATGACAACGTGCAGGGGGCCACGGACCTTGGCGTCCTGTCCCACACGCTGCCGGGCTACTATGGCCTGTCGGCCGGTGCATGGGCCCACTGGGCACGTGTCTGGGAAGAAGACGCCGACTGGCTCAAGGGTCAGTTCGCGATGACCAAGGACGCCGACGGCAAGGACAAGTCCCTGCAGAACCTGACCGGCATCCCGGTCAGCCGCTGGATCGACGGCGTGCTTGAAGATCCCGACAACATGGACAACCCCGACAAGGTGCGGGCCATGGTGCTGTGGGGTCACGCGCCCAACTCGCAAACCCGGATGAAGGAAATGAAGACCGCGATGGAGCAGCTTGATATGCTGGTCGTCGTGGATCCCTATCCGACAGTGTCTGCGGTGCTGCATGACCGGACCGACGGTGTCTATCTGCTGCCGGCCTGTACGCAGTTCGAAACGCGCGGCTCTGTCACGGCCTCGAACCGGTCGTTCCAGTGGCGCGACAAGGTGGTCGATCCGCTGTTTGAATCGCTCCCGGACGAGGTCATCATGGCCAAGTTCGCCAACAAGTTCGGCTGGGGGGATCGCCTGTTCCGCAACATCGAGATGGAAGACGCGGAAACGCCCGTCGTGGAAAGCATCACCCGCGAGTTCAACCGCGGCATGTGGACCATCGGTTACACCGGACAGGATCCCGACCGGATCAAGAAGCACATGGCCAACCAGCACACGTTCGACCGGACGACGCTGCGCGCCAATGGCGGCCCGGCGGACGGCGATTACTACGGTCTGCCATGGCCCAGCTGGGGCACCGCCGAGATGAACCACCCCGGTACGCCCAACCTTTATGACATGTCCAAGCGCGTGTCTGAGGGTGGTCTGACCTTCCGCGCCCGGTTCGGCGTGGAACGGGATGGTGAAAACCTGCTGGCCGAAGGTGTCGCATCGCTGGATTCGGATATTCAGGACGGATACCCCGAATTCACCATGCAGATGCTGATGGATCTGGGTTGGGACAGCGAGCTGACCGCGGAAGAGCGTGCGGTGATCGACGGTATTGCTGGCCCCAAGACCAACTGGAAAACCGACCTGTCGGGCGGCATCCAGCGGGTTGCGATTGCCCACGAATGCGCCCCCTTCGGCAACGCCAAGGCGCGTGCGGTCGTCTGGACCTTCCCGGACCCGATCCCGGTGCACCGCGAACCGCTGTACACCAACCGCCGCGATCTGGTCGCCGACTATCCCACCTACGAGGATCGGAAGTTCTATCGCCTTCCGACCATGTATGCGTCGATCCAGAAACAGGATTTCAGCAAGGATTATCCGATCATCCTGACATCCGGACGTTTGGTCGAATACGAGGGTGGCGGGGACGAAACCCGGTCGAACCCATGGCTTGCGGAATTGCAGCAGGACATGTTCGTCGAGATCAACACCCGCGACGCCAACAACCTGGGCGTCCGTGACGGCACGCAAGTGTGGGTCGAGGGCCCCGAAGGTGCCAAGGTCAAGGTGATGGCCATGGTGACAGAACGGGTGGGTGAGGGCGTCGCCTTCATGCCGTTCCACTTCGGTGGGCATTTCGAAGGGGCAGATCTGAGGGACAAGTATCCCGATGGGGCGGACCCCTATGTGCTGGGTGAATCCACCAACACGGCACAGACCTATGGCTACGATTCAGTGACCCAGATGCAGGAGACCAAAGCCACTCTCTGCAAAATCTGGACAGCGTAAGGAGGAAAGAAGATGGCAAGAGCAAAGTTTCTCGTCGATGCCGAACGCTGCATTGAATGCAATGCCTGCGTCACGGCGTGCAAGAACGAGCATGAGGTGCCCTGGGGCATCAACCGCCGCAAGGTGGTGACCATCAATGATGGCTCACCGGGCGAACGGTCGATCTCGGTTGCATGCATGCACTGTTCGGATGCACCCTGCATGGCGGTGTGCCCGGTCGACTGCTTCTACCAGAACGAAGAAGGCGTCGTCCTGCACTCCAAGGACCTGTGCATCGGCTGCGGCTACTGCTTTTATGCGTGCCCGTTCGGTGCGCCGCAGTTCCCGCAGGCCGGCAACTTCGGATCGCGCGGCAAGATGGACAAATGTACCTTCTGTGCCGGTGGCCCCGAGGAAACGCATTCGACCGCCGAGTTCGCCAAATACGGCCGCAACCGGATCGCCGAGGGCAAGCTGCCCATCTGCGCCGAAATGTGCGCCACCAAGGCGCTGCTGGCGGGCGACGGTGACGTCGTTTCGGGCATCTATCGCGAACGCGTGGTGGCCCGCGGCTTCGGCTCCGGTGCGTGGGGCTGGGGTTCGGCCTATGGCCAGCGCGACGGCTGATCGGCCCTGACACACCCAAAGATCAGGGCGGCCCTCATGCGGGTCGCCCTTTTTCGCTCATTCGAGAGGATTTCTTGATGTTTCGCATCCTGATGGCCCTGCTGCTTTCCCTGTCCTTTGCAACGTTCGCGCAGGCGCAGGAAAACACGCCCGCACCGGATCGGTCCGCAACAGGCGGGGCGCAAACGCTCGAAGATATTCTGGCCCGCCAGCGCGGCGAGGAGGTGGACAACAGTTTCCGTCGTGATGCGCTGGGTGATCCGGACAGTGCAGCGGGAATGGCAAGCCAGCTTGGTACGTTGGGCGGATCGTCTGATCCTGAATTGTGGCGTGCCCTGCGCTTTGGCGAGGCGAACATAACCTCGACCAGCCAAGGCCCCGCAGCCACGACACTGATCCAGGACGGCGGCATGCGCTGGCTGTTGTTCCGCGAGGGGCCGCTGGCGCAATACGGCAGTTACCTGCTGGGCGGGACGATCGTTTTGCTGGCGCTGTTCTATCTGATCCGGGGCCGCATCCGCATCGACGGTGAAAAGACGGGCCGCCGGATCGAACGGTTCAAGGCCGTCGAACGCTTTGGACACTGGTTGCTGGCGGGGTCCTTCATTCTTCTGGGCATCACCGGGCTGATTTCCCTGTTCGGGCGCAAGGTTTTGATCCCCGCCTTTGGGCATGACGCGTTTTCGACCATCGCGGTGGCATCCAAGTGGGTCCACAACAATGTGTCCTGGGCCTTCATGATCGCGCTGGTGATGATCTTTGTGATGTGGGTCATCCACAATCTGCCGGACCGCACGGACATCAACTGGCTGCTCAAGGGCGGTGGCATCTTTACCAAGGGGCATCCGCCGGCCAAGAAATTCAATGCCGGGCAAAAGCTGATCTTCTGGTCGGTGATCGTGTTCGGCACGTCCATCTCGGTCACCGGTCTGGCGCTGCTGTTTCCATTCGAGATCAACATGTTCGCCGCCACCTTCGCCAAGCTGAACAGCTTTGGCATTTCCGGTGCGCTGGGGCTGGGCGAATTGCCCACGGTGCTGGCCCCGCATGAAGAGATGCAGTTGGCGCAGCTGTGGCACGCCATCGTCAGTTTTGTGCTGATGGCGATCATCCTGGCCCATATCTACATCGGGTCCGTCGGGATGGAAGGGGCATATGACGCCATGGGGTCCGGCCAGGTCGAAGAGCAATGGGCGCGCGAACACCATTCGCTGTGGGTGGACGAGGTGAAAGCCAAGGAAAGCGCCGCCCCCGAAAGTGCAACGCCTGCCGAATAGATGCTGCGCGCGCTGGTCATAGCCTTGGTGTTGGCTGGCCCGGTGGCCGCGCAGGATTTCTTTACGCTCAAGGGACACGGCGGGCCGATCATGGATATCGCCGTGTCGCCTGACGGCCAGATCGCCAGCGCCAGTTTCGACAACTCGGTCGGCGTCTGGGACGGCGCGACCCCGCACTGGTACGAAGGGCATCGGGCTGCGGTCACGACACTGAACTACGACGCGGCGCCGTTCCTGTTGTCGGGCGGGGACGACTTTCGAGTGCTGCTGTGGCACCCGGAACTGGATGCGCCCCTGACGGTGGCCGAACATCTGGGCAAGGTGAGCGACATCGCTATTTCGCCCAATGGCGATTTCATCGCCAGCTCCGGCTGGGACGGCTACGTGACGGTAACGACGGTGGTGAAACTGCTGCAAACCAACAGCGCGCCGCCCGCCGACTTCCTGCCCACCGTTCTCAATGGGCACCGATCGAACGTCACGGCAGTGGCCTATGCACCTGATGGGCGGCTGTATTCCGCCTCATCCGACGGCACGCTGCGTGTCTGGGACGGCACGCCGCCCCATCTGAGTTCACGCGTTCTGGTCACCCATGGGTTCGGCATCAACACGATCATCGTGACCGAGGACTGGATCGCTTATGGCGCCGTCGACGGCGGCACCCGGATCGTGGAGGCGGCGAGCGGAAAACAGATCGCGGATTTCACGCTGGATCGCCGCCCCATCCTGTCAATGGCCTATCACGCGGAAAGCGACCGGCTGGCCGTGGGCGACGGGCAGGGGCATATCATGGTGGTCGACACCGATGCTCTGACGATCACGCACGACTTTCGCGCGGCGCGAAACGGGCCGGTCTGGGCGCTGGCCTTTTCGCCGGACGGGCAGAACATACATGCCGGCGGGATCGAGGACATCATCTATTCCTGGCCTGTCGCCACCATGAGCGAACATGGCCCGATGCAGGGCACGACCCGCAGCTTTCTGGAAAACCCCGATACGCTGCCCAATGGCGAACGGCAGTTCAAGCGCAAGTGTTCGATCTGTCATACCCTGACCCAGGGCAGCGCCCGCAAGGCGGGTCCCAGCCTTTACGGTGTCTTTGGCCGGCGGGCCGGCACGGTGCCGGACTATGCCTATTCCGATACGCTTGACGGGTCCGAAATTGTCTGGTCAGCAGAAACGATCAATGCTTTGTTCGATATCGGGCCAGATCACTATATTCCGGGCACCAAGATGCCGATGCAACGCATCGTCAAACAGGCTGACCGGGATGATCTGATCGACTTTTTGCGCAGCGCCACGGCGATAGGGGAGAACTGACATGAAAGCTATGCTGATCGCGTTTGCCGCTATCGCAGTCATCGCCGTCGGGGCCAATGTCATTCTTGAGCAGTCGGGTTTTTCCACGCAGGAACGGGCTGCGGGCAATGCCGTGCGGCTCGACTGATTTGCGCAGCTAAGGGTCAGGCAGCCGCAACATGAATGAAATCTGGGCCGGTATACAGGCAGCGTTCCGGCTGATCGTGACGCTTGATCCGGACCTGGTGGAAATCACGCTGCGGTCGCTACAGGTCAGTCTTTCGGCGCTGGTCATTGCGTCGCTTTTTGCGCTGCCATTTGGCACGTGGCTGGCGATCCGGCGGTTCCGCTTTCGCCGCCTGACCATCGCGACGCTGAATGCGCTGATGGGCCTGCCGCCCGTGGTGGTGGGGTTGATCGTCTATCTGCTGTTGTCGCGGTCGGGGCCCTTTGGCGTGTTGGGCCTGCTGTTCACGCCCACGGCCATGATCATCGCGCAGGTGATCATCATCACGCCGCTGATCGCGTCGATCACGCATCAGGCCATGCGCGAGCTGTGGGCGGAATACCACGACCTGCTGATTTCGCTCAATACCACCAAGCGGCAGCGCATCGCGACCCTGATCTGGGACGGGCGGCGCACCTTGCTGACCGCCGCCCTTGCGGGGTTCGGCCGCGCCATCGGCGAGGTGGGGGCGATCATGATCGTGGGCGGCAACATCGACCATGCCACGCGGGTGCTGACCACGGCCATCGCGCTGGAAACTGGCAAGGGGGATTTTGCCCTGGCCCTAGGTCTTGGCTTTGTGTTGATCGCGCTGGCGCTGCTGGTGAACTTTGCAATCCACGCCCTGTCCCGCACCGAACGGGAGGGACGGTGGTGAGCGCACCCATGTCAGTCGTCCTGGAACAGGCCGTCATCACCCGCCGTGGGGCACGTATCCTCGGACCCATCGACATGGCGCTGGGTGCGACAGGCTTTACCATCGTTCTGGGACCCAACGGTGCGGGCAAGACATCGCTTCTGAAGGTGCTGCACGGGGTCGAACGGCTGTCGAGCGGGCGGATCACCTGGTCGGTCCCCGAGCATGCCGCGCGCGAGGCGCAGGCCTATGTCTTTCAGAAACCGATCATGCTGCGGCGTTCGGTGCAGCATAACCTGGCCTTTCCCCTGCAACTGCTCAAGGTGGGCAAGCCCGAGATCGGCACCCGCGTGGCCGACTGGTCGCGGCGCATTGGCCTGGGCGACGCGCTGGACCGCCCGGCAAAGCGTCTGTCCGGCGGGGAACAGCAAAAGCTGGCCCTTGCGCGGGCGTTGATCCGGCATCCACAGGTGGTGTTTCTGGATGAACCCTGTGCAAACCTCGACGGCCGTTCCACGCGCGAGATCGAAAGCCTGCTGCTCGACGCATCGAAAGCCGGAACGCGCATCATCATGACAACCCACGACATCGGGCAGGCGCGGCGTCTTGCAAGCGACGTGGTGTTTCTCTTGAATGGAAGGGTCCGCGAACAGGCCGCGGCCCGGGATTTCTTTGCCGCGCAACAAACGGATGAGGCGCGGGCGTTTCTGAATGGGGATATCATCGAATGATCCGTATTCTGGTTGCCATCCTGATGTTTGTCGGTGTCCATGCGCAGGCCGAGACGCTGCGGCTGGCCGTCACCACCAGTTTCCACAACTCGGGCCTGTCGGACGTGTTGCTGCCCGCGATCCAGGCAGACACGCAGATCGAGGTGCAGTTGCTGGTGGTCGGCACGGGACAGGCGATCCGGCTGGGCGAAGCAGGTGATGTCGACGCCATCCTCGTTCATTCCCGAAAGGCCGAAGAGGCGTTTCTGGATGCAGGCCACGGCACGCACCGGCGCGAAATCATGTACAACGATTTCGTCTTTGTCGGGCCCGCCGCTGACAGCGCCAAGGTGGCCGACGCCGGTGACGCGATCACTGTCCTGCAACGGATCCGGCAGGCGCGGGCAACCTTTGTCAGCCGGGGTGACGACAGCGGCACCCACAAAAAGGAATTGTCGCTGTGGGCGGCGGCGGGTGCGGATCCGGCGCAATTCGACCGTTGGTACAATGCGGTCGGCGCGGGCATGGGGGCCAGCCTGAACACCGCGTCGGCCTTGAACGCCTATATCATGGCGGACCGCGCCAGTTGGCTGAACTTTGGCAACAAGGGCGATCTGAGGCTGCTGTTTGCGGGGGACCCTTCCCTGTTCAATCAATACGCCTATATCCCGGTCAACCCGCAACGCCACCCGCATGTCAAAGCCGACGCGGCCAAGCGGTTGGAAGCGTGGCTGACATCCGCGACCGCGCGGAAGTTGATTAATGGTTATACAGTCGCGGGAGAGCAGTTGTTCACCTTCAACGCGACACCGACCGACTGACGACGCCGTCGCAAGCGCAGAAAGGAAAGAAGACATGGACCTGAACCGACGCGCCGTGCTGGCCGCCTCGACTGCGGCACTTGTCTTTCCGAAGGTGGCAGTGGCCGCCCCGGCCGTCCTCCGGGCAGAGCCTGTGACCGCGCAGATCTTGCCGCCGGGCGATGGCGCGACCCGCATGTTGGGATTCAACGGATCGACCCCCGGCCCCGAACTGCGTTTCCGGCAGGGGGACACCGTCGATCTGCGGTTCGAGAACGCGATAGGCGAGGGGTCCGCCGTGCATTGGCACGGGATCCGGATCGACAATGCGATGGACGGTGTGCCGGGCCTGACGCAACCGCTGGTCGCGGATGGGGCCGGGTTCGATTACCGCTTCAGGCTGCCGGATGCCGGGACCTATTGGTATCATTCCCACAACCGGTCATGGGAGCAGGTCGCACGGGGGCTTTACGGACCGCTGATCGTCGAAGAGACCAATCCACCGAAGGTGGACCATGACATCACCGTCATGGTGGATGATTGGCGGATCGAACGGACCGGCGAAATGATCGAGGATTTCGGCAACCGCCACGATTTCTCTCATGCGGGACGACTGGGGACATATGCCAGGGTCATCCCGTCGGTGTCCACCGTCCGCCGCGGCGACCGGGTGCGCCTGCGCCTGATCAACGTCGCCACGGCGCGCGTCTTTCCGTTGGAGATTTCGGGGCTGGACGGCAAGGTCGTGGCGTTTGACGGGATGCCGCTGGCCAAGGTCCGGGATCTGGGTCGCCTGATGCTCGCCCCGGCGCAACGTACGGATATCATCGCGGATGTCACGGACACGGTGACGTTCGTCTTTCCCACGCGGGCCGAACCCTATGACATGGGTCAGATCGCGGTGGTCGGCGACAACCCGGCCCCCCGCACGGACGGGATCGGTACGCTGCCATCCGCGGCGGTGGCACAGCCCGCGCCGCAGCCGGACCGGGTGTTGGATCTGGTGCTGCAAGGCGGTGCCATGGGCGGCGCGCATGACGGCGACGACATCTGGAGCCTGAACGGGGTTTCAGGCCTGCAAGACGCCCCGTGGCACCAATTCGCACGCGGTGAAACGGTGCGGATCAGGTTGGCCAACGAAACGGCCTTTCCCCACGGTATCCACCTGCACGGCCATCACTTCCACGAGGTCGAACCGGACGGATCGCTGGGGGCGATGCGCGACACGACGCTGCTGCAACGCCAGCAAAGCCGGGATATTGTTTGTGTTTTCGACAATCCGGGCAAGTGGCTGCTGCACTGCCACATGCTGGGCCATCAGGCCAGCGGCATGAAAACGTGGATCACGGTGGGCTGACCGGTCCACTTGCGGTCAATCCCAACTGCGAAGAACGGGGGCAATCGAAGGGTCGCCATGTCAGCCTTTGGGGCATCGCGCCATCCTCAGCAAATCGCGCCGTACTTTCCGGTCACGGCCGGGATGGGGGCGTGGTTTCAAAACCACATCAAAAGGGCCGTTCGCACACGCGGCGCGAACGGCAGTGGGTGTCACAGCCCCAATTGGTCCGCGAGGGCATCGATGATGGCGGCATGTACGGCGGCCCGATCCGTTCCCGGCGGATCGGTACAGACCGGATCGTCGTTTTCCGCCTCCAGGATCGCAGGCCCTTCGGGCTTGCAAAGGGGCATGGCCGTAAAATGGAATGCCGGATCGAATTGCGTGATCTGCGCCCCGGGCAGAAGTTCAGACAGACCGCTTGCGTCGAAATCCGTGGCCGACATGCGATCCGCGTCGCCGCCGAACGCGATCATCATCGTATCCGGCACCAATCCAGCGGTATTCGCCGCCGTCAGCCCCCAGACAAATCCGGGATCGATCGCCGCGACGTGGGAAATCCGACTGTCGGCATAGCTTGCGTTCCAGGTGTCGGGGTCCAGCCCCTGCATGTTGACGGCGTCCGACAACAGCATGTCGCAGGCCTCCATCCTGTCGATATTGTCGGTGCAGGCGGCCACGATTCCGGCGTGATTGCCTGTCATTCCGCCCATCGATAGCGCGGTCCATCCGCCATAGGAAAAGCCGGCAGCCATGATGCGGGTCGGGTCGATGTGATCTGCGAACACCGGATCGACCATGACCGCATCCAGTGCTGCGCTCAGGTCGGCGGTCCGTGTCCAGTGCTTGACGCCCTCGGCCATGTCGAAATCGTTCCAGCTGGTGTTCGGATGGTCGACACCCACGACAATTGCACCGCGCTGCGCCAGCCCCGCGGCAAGCCATGACTGCGCGCGAAACGTGCCGCCCATGCCGTGGCTGAACACAACCACGGGATGCGTGCCCGGGCGCGGTGAAGCCCCCATCAAAGCCTCGACGCCTTTGAACACGCCGTTCTCGCCAAACACGGTTGTGTCGCCGCCACCCACGCTCGGATACCAGATTGACATGTTCGTGCCGTGGCCGTGATGCGGCAGGTCGAGTTGCGTCAGGTGCAGCGCCGCCGGGTCGGCCAACACATGGGTGCCGAGGCTACCAATCATCAGCGCAAGGGTCAGGGTCTGCATGTTTTCGCTCCTTCATGTTCGGGGTGTTGCAACCTGCATGGCGTAGCGTTCGGGATCTGACGTCCTGAAACCGGTTTTAGGTCGTCACGATCCGGTTTCAGAACTAGAACGCGCTCAAATCTTCTGTTGCAGGTCCGTCATGCCCAGTCTTCCCATCCCTGTTTTCGGTGCATTGGTCCTGATGTTCCTGTTTGTGCAGCTTTGGGTGTCGCGCGGGAAACTGACCCCGCTTGCGATCCTGTTGGCCATTTGCGGTGTGCAGTCGCTGATCATCGCGCTTGCCCAGCATTACCTGGTGCCGGGGATGCGGATGGTGCAGCCGATCACGGCCACGCTGATCCCGTCGTGTACGTGGTACGTGTTCCAGACATCGGCGGTGCGCGGTGCGCGCCGAACCGACCTGTTGCATGCTCTTGTCCCGATCACGGCGCTTGCGGCCTTACTGGTGTCGCCGGAGTTTCTGGATGTCTTTATCCCGGGCGTGTTCGTGGTCTATGGCGCGGCCATCCTGTCCACCTGCCTCAAGGGGCCCGATGCGCAACCGCGCCTGTATCTGCAAAGCGCCGAGCTCCCTACGCGGATATGGCTGGTGATCGGTGTGGCGCTTATCGTGTCGGCGTTCAGCGATATCCTGATCACCGGGGCGATGGCGGCGGGTTTCGGTGCGTGGAAACCGTGGATCGTCAGCATCTTTTCGGTGGGCAACCTGATCCTGATCGGCATGTTCGGCATTTCGCGGCACCTGCGTACGGACGACACCGGGCAAGAGGACGCGCCATCGCCGCCCCCCGACCCGGACACTGCCGTGTGGGACGCCGTTCAGACCCATATGGGTGAGCACCGCCCCTATCTGGACCCGGACCTGACATTGGCGAAACTGGCGCGCAAACTTGGTATCCCGGCCAAGACCATTTCGACAACGATCAACCGCGCCACGGGACAGAACGTGTCACGCTATGTCAATGATGCCCGGATCGAGACGGCCATGATCCTCCTCAAGCAGGGCGAGACGGTGACAAACGCGATGCTGTCATCCGGCTTCAACACCAAATCCAACTTCAACCGCGAGTTCCTGCGGGTCACCGGCACCAGTCCCAGCAAATGGCTGCTTGAACAAGCGTGACGGCCGTCGCGGCGATCAAGCCGTGCGCTGACACGGGCTGTCCGGAATTGCGCGCCCTGTCACGAAGACAGGTTTTCCACCTTGTTCTGTTCCAGAAACTGCAACAGGTCCGCCCGGAAGTCGGCGATGTCGTCGGACGTGATGGTCCGGTCCGCCCGCTGCACCTGGAACAGGAAGGTGTAGTTGGCGTGGGTTTCGCCGCTTTTGTGATAGGCATCTACCAGACGCCAATCGGCAAGGATCGGATGGTCGAAACCCGACAGGACGGCTTGCAGTTTGCTGTAGCCTTCGCTGACGGGCCAGGAGAACGTGAAATCCTGACGTGATCCGGGGAACAGGTTGTCGCCTTCGAATGTGGGGCTGGGGTACTGGTCCTGCGCCAGGGCATCGATATGCAGTTCGAACCAGATCGCATGCCCCCCTTCGAAGCAGGTCCTGACCAGCGTTTGGGGCAGGACACCCATGGACCCGACCACCTCGTCGCCCAGTTTCAGCGCAACAGCGGTGCCATCCTGCCAGGGCGCGTCGTGCTGACCGGCATCCAGCCGCCAGGCATCCAGACGGGGATGGCTTCCGGCACGGGCAATGTCCTCCAATGCACGGCGGACTTCAAAAAAGCTGTCTTGGGCGCTGGCTTTCTTGCGCTGATTGACCAGCACGCCCGACAGGCGATTGTGTTCCTGTTTGTCGCCCGCATCGTCCATCCAGAACGCCTTGCCCACCTCGTAGACGCGGAACGCCTGCTGCTGGCGACGGTTTTCCGATGCGATCATGAGCAGGTTCGGGATCAGGGTGTCGCGCATGTCCGATGTGTCGACGCCCCGCGGGTTCACGATGGTCAGTGGTTTGGTTGGTCGCGTGTACCCGATCTTGGCGGTCCAATCCTTTGAGAACCAGCCATATGTCTTGACCTCGGCAAATCCGTAGCTTTGCGACAGGATGCGGCGTGCCCGGTGCTGGCCGCGGATATCGTTGTTGAAATCCGGTGTCCGCAGTTGCGGCGCGGGCATCGTCGGCGTGATGTTGTGATAACCGAACAGGCGCATCACCTCTTCGGAAATGTCTTCCCAGTTCGTCACATCCGCCTGACCGCGGAAATCGGGTACGGCCACGTCCAGACCGCCGTCAGCCGCGATATCGCATCCGAACCCGATGGAATGCAGAAGGGTCTGGGCCTTGGCCTCGGTAATCTCGGCTCCGGCGCGGCGGGACAGGGCACCCGGGGCGATGTGGATATGGCGCGTGGCGGGCTTGGCGGTGCGTGCGACCGTCAGCGACGATGTCACAGCGGTATCCGGGGCCGCATCCTGCAACAGCTTGAGGATGCGCGACGGGGCGGTTTCGGCAAAGGCGATGGGCAGCTTTTTCTCATAGCGTTGGCTGGCATCGGTGCGAAGACCCAGGCGCGATGCTGTGCGACGGATCTGCGTGCCGTCGAAATTGGCGCATTCCAGCAGCACATCCTGCGTGTCCGCCTCGATCCGCGAATTGGCCCCGCCGATGACTCCGGCCAGCCCGACGGGTTCGTCGTCGGAAAAGATCATCAGGTCGTCAGCAACGACATTCTGTTCTTCGTCATCCAGCGACACGAACGTGCGGTCCTTGCCGGCCTTGGCAACACGCAGCGCGGACACCTTGCGCGCATCGAAGCAGTGTGACGGCTGGCCCAACTCGAACTGCACATAGTTCGACACATCTACCAGAAGGTCCCGCGACGACGATGAGACAAGGCCCAGCCGATGGCGCAGGCGCAGGGGTGTGACGCGTTCCTGTGGCACGGACAGCCGCGTGGCCGAGAAATAGGGGCAGACCTCGGGCGCATCGACTGCGATCTCGACCGCTGGCAGGCCCGCGTCGGACGACAGCGCGTCACTGACATCCAGGGGGGCCAGTTCACGGCCCAGAATTCCGGCCAATTCGCGGGCAAATCCGTATTGGCCCCACAGGTCCGGCCGGTGGGTCAGGGACTTGTTGTCGATCTCAAGCAAGGTGTCATTGGCCTGCACCAGATCGGACAACGGCACGCCAATGCCAATCGCGGCAGGCAATTCCACGATCACGTCGTGGTTGTCCCACAAATCCAGTTCCTTGGCCGAACACAGCATGCATTCCGATTGCACGCCCGAAATCTCTCCGGCTTGGACCGATTTGCCCATGGCGAGCGTGGCACCGGGAAAGGCGGCCAGCGTCACCATACCCTTGCGCACGTTCGGAGCGCCGCACAGGCTGGTGGCCGGGCCCTGCGCCGATTGCACCGTCACCTTGGTCAGGCCGGGCCGACCGGGGATATCCAGCGGCTCCACATCCGTGATCAGCACCGACGCGATTTTGGCGGTCGCGATGGACACGTCCTCGATTTCGTCGACTTCGGCGGTGTGGATGGTGATCCGGTCGCCGAACTCTTCGGCGGAAACACCCGACACGTCGAGGAAATCGGAGATCCAGTTCAGTGAGATTTTCATGTCAGCCAATCGTCATTTCAAAGAAGGTCAGGGCGCAAACGAACCGGTCAGATCGTTGCCGTAAACTGTTGGGCAAAGCTCAGGCTGCCCTTGTTGAACATGCGGGCGTCCTGAACCCCGAATTTCAGCATCGCCAGCCGCGTCAGGCCCAGCCCAAATGCAAAACCGGAATAGCGGTCGGGATCGACGTCGGCGTTGATCAGCACCTCGCGGTGCACCATGCCGCAGGGCATCAGTTCCAGCCAGCGCCACTTGCCGTTGATCTCGGTCCAGAAATCCAGCTCGAACCCCGGTTCCACGAACGGGAAGTAGCCCGGGCGCAGCCGCACCTTGACGTCCATGCCGAACACCTGATCCAGCAACTCTTTCATCACTGCAATCAGGTTCGCGACCGACACGTTTTCGTCGATATACAGCCCCTCGAGCTGATAGAACGTGTTCTCGTGCGTCGCGTCCGTGGCTTCGTTCCGATAGCAGCGCCCCGGAAAGATCGCGCGCAGCGGCAGGCCGAACTTGCGGATCGCCTCGTTCTGCATGGATGAGGTGTGCGTGCGCAGCACCATCCCGTTTTCCAGCCAGAATGTATCCTGCATGTCGCGGGCCGGGTGGTCGGACGGGATGTTCAGCGCGTCGAAATTCTTGAATTCCGACACAGCTTCGTCGCCGTTGTAGGTGCGGAAGCCCATTCCGCGAAAGATATCCTCGATCTCGATCTGTGCGGCCGTGATCGGATGAATGGCGCCGATGCCGCTTGTCATCGGTGGCAGCGTCGGATCAAAGGCGATGGCCTGCGCGTTGCCCCCGCCCGAGGACATGGACGCGCGCGCATCGGCAAGCGCCTTTTCGATCTTGCCGGTCGCCTGGTTCAGTTCCTTGCCGACGGCCCCACGCTGTTCCGGTGTGAGTGACGCGAAATCAATTGTCTGACGGTACTCGGCAATGGCACCGTTGCGGCCCAGATAGGCGGCTTTCAATTGCTTGAGCGCCTGCTCGTCCAAGCCCTGCGATATCGACGCTTCGCATTGCGCTACGATGTTGTCCAACTTCGACACTGTCACACTGCTTTCGGTTGTTGAGTTCGGCTCATGAGCAGGCCCGCGGCCCGCGTCCGCAACCTATTACTCATTCGACCATTCGAAGAAAACCCCGATCTTCCGCTGCCCCGCCCGCGTCGCATCCGGGCCGTTTGAATGGGTCCGACCGACCGCGCGGATCGAAGCAGAATTTGTTCCGGCATCTATGTGCCCACACGCAAGACACGCAGCACGGTCACGGCCGTCATCCATCAGCGCGACGGATACAACGAAATGCGCTTCGGGGAATTTGGCAGCATGGAAGACAATCTTTCGGACCAGATCATTTGCGGCGGGCACAACAAAGGCGACATCATTCACTGCGCGGAAATCCAACCCATGGAGTTGATTGAATCCAATTGCTACGAACGCTTTGACTTCGACGAATACCTGTTTGCCAACTATTCCAGGGACTGGTGGCTTGGGGTGCTGTATCAAGCCGCGCGCCGGGGGCCGCTTGGGTCGGGTGCACGCCAGAACGTCACCGAAACGGGCGATGCGATACTCGAAGGTTATCAACTGCAGCGGCAGAACCGGGTCGGGGCCTACAGGCTGTTGCGGCAGATGGCCCGCATTGCGCTGGGAACTGATGAACACGAGGCCGAGATCGAGGCTTTTTCCCGCATTCGGGACGTTTATTGGACGTTCGATGAAGAACGTCGCTAAAGAGGGCGTCCAAGAACATCCTGTTGTTTCACATCGTCCAGATCACTTTCATCTACCTGCCGGGTGCTGCGAATTCGCCAATCACGATCATATTGACCTTGACCGCAATATCGAATGAAACGCTGCAAAGCGCCATCAACTTGCGCGTGACCTCGAACGGCACCAAACCTGTTGTCGGGAAAGTGGTGCCGCTGAAGGGACTCGAACCCCCGACCCCATCATTACGAATGACGTGCTCTACCAGCTGAGCTACAGCGGCCCTGTGGCGGGCGGAATAGCGCGCCGGTTGAAAGCTCGCAAGGGGGAATTGACGGTGGCAAGGTGAAGGGTGCTCTGATCCGGGTGCCCGCAGGGGGTCGTGCCGTCAGATCCCGAAGTCATTCGGCGCGTGTTCTGGTGCGCGCGTCGCCTCGCGTTGAACAACGCCGGGTATTGGTTGGGCCCCTAAATCGGGGCGCAGGATTACCCCTGCAATGCCTTGACCACCACGTCACCTTCGGCCTGTTCGCGGATCGCCATCGCGGCGGCCTGTGCGCCGGCGGCGGTCGTGAAATAGGGGATCTTGTCATACAGGGCGATGGACCGGATGGATTTTGAATCCTCGACCGCCTGTGCACCTTCGGTGGTGTTGAACACAAGCTGGATGCCGTTGTCCTTCATCATGTCGGTGACGTCGGGGCGCCCTTCGTAGACCTTGTTGACCGTCCCGCAGGCAACGCCGTGCTGTTCCAGCCACTGTGCCGTGCCGCGGGTTGCGACAAAGGTGAAGCCAAGGCCCGTCAGCGTCTGTGCCGCCGCCAGCATTTCGGGGGTCTTGTCCATGTCCTTGATCGACATGAACGCGCAGCCCGCATCCGGCAGCACCATCCCGGCCCCCATCTGCGCCTTCAAGAAGGCGCGGGCAAAGGTGCGGTCCCAGCCCATGACCTCGCCCGTGGACCGCATTTCCGGCCCGAGGATCGTGTCCACACCGGGGAAGCGGGCAAAGGGCATGACCGCTTCCTTCACGCTGAACCACGGCATGTTCGGGTCAGCCAGCGTCATCGGATCGCCCAGTGGCAGCACAGCGTCATAGCTTGCACTGGCGTCGTAGGCCGGGCGCTGGGGAAAGGCCGACAGCTTTTCGCCCGCCATGATCCGCG
>JBCBFX010000057.1:0-19996 GCA_038527345.1 Pseudomonadota bacterium
GTGGCTGATTGCTTTTGCGGACAAAAGCAATCCTTGCCACCGGCCGCGTCTGCCTGCGCAGCCGCGGCCTAATCGTCCCGATGCACCTTTTCGCGGCGCTCGTGGCGTTCCTGGGCTTCAAGGCTCATGGTCGCGATGGGACGGGCATCCAGGCGCTTCAGCGAAATCGGCTCGCCGGTCACGATGCAGTAGCCGTATTCCCCCTCGTCGATCCGGCGCAGCGCGCTGTCGATCTTGGCGACCAGCTTGCGCTGGCGGTCGCGGGTGCGCAGTTCCAGGGCGCGGTCCGTTTCCTCGCTCGCGCGGTCGGCCACGTCCGGGATGTTCCGGGTGCCGTCCTGCAAACCTTCGATGGTGTCCTTGCTGCCGGCCATCAACTCCGATTTCCAGTTCAGCAGCTTGCGGCGAAAATATTCGACTTGCCGGTCGTTCATGAACGGCTCGTCCTCTGCGGGACGATAATCGTCCGGCAGGAACAATTCCTGTTTCATTTGCTTCCCCTCAACTTGACTGACGTTGGTCATGTACAGTCCCCGATGGCTATTTCCCTGCCCCCGCAGTCTCCTGCCGCAGCGTCTATCCGAGCAATCAGAGATTGTCACTACACAATCAAACGCCACATTGGCTAAAAGCAAGCTGCTGACCACTTGACCGCAACAGGATGAATAAAGAATGAAATTCCAAGGCACAGACGCATATGTCGCCACCGATGACCTGACCATCGCGGTCAATGCCGCCGTCACGCTGGAACGCCCGCTGCTGGTCAAGGGCGAGCCCGGGACCGGCAAGACGGAGCTGGCAAAACAGGTGGCCAGCGCCCTGGGCCTGCGCCTGATCGAATGGAACATCAAATCGACTACACGGGCGCAGCAGGGTCTGTATGAATACGATGCGGTCAGCCGTCTGCGCGACAGCCAATTGGGCGAAGAGCAGGTCCACGACGTGTCCAACTACATCAGGAAGGGCAAGCTGTGGGAGGCATTCGAGGCCGAGGAAAAGGTCGTGCTGCTGATCGACGAAATCGACAAGGCCGACATCGAATTTCCCAACGACCTGCTGCAAGAGCTCGATAAGATGGAATTCTTTGTCTACGAAACCGGAGAGACGATCCAGGCCCGCCACCGCCCCGTGGTCATCATCACCTCGAACAACGAAAAGGAACTGCCTGACGCCTTCCTGCGCCGCTGTTTTTTCCACTATATCCAGTTCCCGGACATGGAGACGCTGAAAAAGATCGTGGCCGTTCACCATCCGGGCATCAAGGACGGGTTGCTGACCACTGCTTTGACACAGTTTTTCGAGATCCGCGACCAGCAGGGCCTGAAGAAAAAGCCATCAACGTCCGAGGTGCTGGACTGGCTCAAGCTGCTGCTGGCCGAGGACATGACCGCCGAGGACCTGAAGTCCAACGGGGCCTCCGCCCTGCCCAAGCTGCATGGGGCGCTGCTCAAGAATGAACAGGACGTGCATCTGTTCGAACGGCTGGCCTTTATGGCGCGGGGTCAACGCTGATTGCTCAGTTTTTAGGCATTTTGTCGCCGCAGTTTACCAATTGCATAATAGTGCGCCGCTAGTGTCCGCCCCTGGGAAATGGGGCCATGACACTCAAATTCTACGCAATTGACAACGAATTCGCGACGGCGACGGGCGACAACGTCGAAGTCGTGGACGGCCGGTCGCGCTTTGACAACCCGCCGAACGAATCCAGGGATCTGGTGGTCAGCACCAAACCCGGGGACGATGATCCGCGTTTGTTCGAAATCGGCGACACATACGACATCAGTTGGGGTGGCCAGGGCGGCGGCGGCACCATCCTTGACGCGGTCGTGGTCCGGTCCGACCCGACACCCGATGGCAACGGCGGCGGCGTCATCGTCTTTGACGGCGTCGACGAAGACGGCGAACGCGCCCAGATCGTCTGGACCCCCGATCACAACCTGGAGGGGTGGTACAACGACAATTACAACCCCTCTGCCGAACCGCAATTCCATACCGAGGACCAGGATGCGGGCTATTCCCATACCTTTGTCTGCTTCGATTCTGGAATGCTGATCGATACCCCCGCAGGCCAGGTGCGGGTCGACGCGCTTGTCGCCGGGGACATGGTGCAAACGCTGGATGCCGGTCCCTGCCCGATCCTGTGGGTCGGTCGGCGCACCTGTTCGGGTCGCGGCGCGCATGCGCCGGTGCGCTTTGATCCCGGGTCCGTCGGCAACACAAGCCCCCTGATCCTGTCCCGCCAGCACCGGGTGCTGATCCGGTCCCCGATGCTGGAACTGCACCTGGGCGAGGCCGAGGCACTGGCCCCCGCATGCGCCTTTGTCGCCCTGCCCGGCGTGGTCAGCGCGCCGTGCCCGTCCGTCACCTATGTGCATCTTCTGTTGGCCGCGCACCATGTGATCACGGCCAACGGGACCCCCTGCGAAACCCTGCGGCTTGGCCCGCAGACCCGCCATGTGCTGCGGAACGATCGCGGCTTTGGCCAGGCACTGCACCGTCATGGACTGTCCGATTTGCTGCAATCGCCCGCCCGCCCGATCCTGTCGCGCCGCGAGGCGGAGCGGTTGCTGGTGATGCCGGGCATTTCCGGCCAACCCACCGGAACCCGCCTGCCGGATTTCGCCACCGCGCAAAGAGCCCCGGGATTGGTCACAACGGTGCGTGGTCGGCGCGATATGAACGGCTTGCGACGCGGGTTTTTCGAGTCTTTTTCGCCACAACATCCCTGATACGGGCCATGCCCCTGCGCGCTGTGGATAAAATGTCTTTCTTTTGCCTGAAATGCTCCATAACCTGTCCTTGATGAGAGGCGAAAACGCCCGCATCCAATGCTAAAAGGCAGGCAGGCAGTATACATGACCCCGAACGACGCGCTTGAAGTGCGCCCTCTGACTTTGTCGGATCGTCCGCAATGGGACGAACTGTGGGCAGCGTATCTTGCCTTTTACGAAACATCGCGCCCGGGACACGTCTTTGACGCCACCTTTGCCCGCCTGATCGGGGACGATCCCCAGGATTTCAACGCGTTGGTCGCCGAACGTGGCGGCAAGCTGGTCGGCCTGACGCATTACCTGTTTCACCGCCACTGCTGGCGCGTCGAAAACGTCTGCTACCTGCAGGACCTCTATGCCGACCCGTCCGTGCGCGGCCAGGGCATCGGCCGCCGCCTGATCGAGGCGGTCTATGCCGCCGCCGATGCGGCAGGCAGCCCCGCGGTTTACTGGCTGACACAGGACTTCAACACGCAGGCCCGCAAGCTCTATGACCGCATCGGCACGCTGTCCCCCTTCATCAAGTACGATCGGGGATGAAGCACATGCGCCGTTTTGTCCTGCCGCTGGTTCTGTTCCTGAACGCCTGTGTGCCTGTCACGCCGGACGACACACCCACCCGCGCCCTGCCAGCCGCCAGCGATCTGCCCCCGATGAAGACCTTTGGCGCCCCCCGTCCGGCGCAGCCGCGCAAGTCCAACAACGATCTGGCGCTGGATTTCATCGAACTCAGCTTCCAGTTGGAGTCGGGGCGCGACCTGCCTGTGTTTACCCGGTTCGAAGGGCCGATTTCGGTCCGCGTGACGGGCGCGCCGCCCGCGTCGCTGGGCACCGACCTGCGCCGCCTGATGCACCGCTTGCGGACCGAGGCGCAGATTGACATCTACGAGGCTGCCCCCAGTTCCAGCGCCAACATCACGATCGAGGCCGTGAGCCGCGCCCAGATCCGCCGCGCCCTGCCCCACGCCGCCTGCTTTGTCGTGCCCAACATCACCACGATCAGCGAATACAAGGCCAACCGCCGCAGCCTCCGCACCAGCTGGTCCGCCCTGCGCACCCGCAAGCAGTTGGCCATCTTCCTGCCCAACGACGCCAGCCCGCAAGAGGTCCGCGATTGCCTGCACGAGGAACTGGCACAGGCCATCGGCCCGCTGAATGACCTGTACCGCCTGCCCGACAGCGTGTTCAACGACGACAACGTGCACACGGTGCTGACCGGCTTCGACATGATGATGCTGCGGGCCTATTACGCGCCGGAACTGCGGTCCGGCATGACCCGGGGCGAGGTGGCGGCCCGCCTGCCCGCGATCTTAGCCCGCATCAACCCGCAGGGCGAGGCATTGCCCGCAAGGTTCCCCACCCGAACACCCCGTGCCTGGAGCGAGGCGGTCCAGACCGCCCTGGGCCCCGGTGCGTCCAGCGCGCAACGCCGCACCGCTGCCGCCCGCGCACTGGAAATCGCCAAGGCCATGGGTTGGAAGGACCACCGCCGCGCCTTTGCCCACTACGCCAACGGTCGCCTTTTGGTCGCATCCGATCCGCGTGCCGCACACTCCCATTTCCTGGTGGCCGACCAGTATTATGCCGCCACCCCCGGCGCGAACCTGCACCGCGCCTATGTCGCCACGCAACTGGCCGCCTATGCCATCACCCGCGGCCAGGGTGCGCAGGCGATGGTGATCCTGGCCCCCCATATCGACGAGGCTGCGCAAAACGAAAACGCCGCGCTGTTGTCGACCCTGCTGCTGCTGCGCGCCGAAGCGCTGGAGCTTGAGGGCCGCGCCGCCGAAGCACGCACCGTCAGGCTGGACAGCCTGGGGTGGGCGCGCTACGGATTCGGATCGGATTGGGCGGTGCGCGCAAAGCTGCGGGAAATCTCTTCCCTCAGCCCCCTGAAAGGGTGAACTTGCCGCCGGAAGGCACTGAAAGGCAACATAAATGATCTATATTCCGGCGGCGATCATCGGCGCCCTGCTGGGCGGCTATACCGCCCGCAAACGTGGCGGCAACGGCCTGGATGTGGCGCAATATGCCGCCGGGTACGGCATCGTTTTTGCGCTGTTGGGCCTGTTGCTGACCATCATCCTGCACCGGAACGGCGTGTTCGGCTGATGTTCCTGCCGTTCTTCGATCACCTGCGCCGCAATGGCGTGCCCGTGTCGCTGCGGGAATTCCTCAGTTTTCTCGAGGGGTTGAGGGTCGGACTTGCCACATATGACGTCGAGGCGTTCTATTACCTGGCCCGCATTTCCATGGTCAAGGACGAGCGCAACATCGACAAGTTCGACCGCGCCTTTGCCGCCGCCTTCGAAGGGCTGGAACAGATCAGCGTCGAACAGGTGATGGAGGCGGTGGATATCCCGCAGGACTGGCTGGAAAAGCTGGCCGAAAAGCACCTGTCGGAAGAAGAGCGGAAAGAGATCGAAGCCTTGGGAGGCTTCGACAAGCTGATGGAAACGCTCAAGAAACGCCTTGAAGAGCAAAAGGGCCGCCACCAGGGCGGTAACAAATGGGTCGGCACGGCCGGCACGTCGCCTTTTGGGGCCTATGGCTACAATCCCGAAGGTGTGCGTATCGGCCAGAAAGAGGGTCGGCACGGCAAGGCCGTCAAGGTCTGGGACAAGCGCGAATTCCGCAACCTGGACGACACCGTCGAATTGGGCACCCGCAACATCAAGGTGGCGCTGAAACGCCTGCGCCGCTGGGCCCGTGATGGCGCGGCCGAGGAACTGGACCTGAACGGCACGATCCGGTCCACGGCCGAACATGGCTACCTCGACGTCAAGACCCGCCCCGAACGGCGCAACGCTGTCAAGGTGCTGCTGTTTCTGGACGTGGGCGGCAGCATGGACCCGCATATCAAGGTGGTCGAGGAACTGTTCAGCGCCGCCAAATCCGAGTTCAAGCACCTTGAATACTACTATTTCCACAACTGCCTGTATGAAGGCGTCTGGCGCGACAACCGCCGCCGCTGGGATGCGCAGACCCCCACACACGAGGTGCTGCGCACCTATGGCCCTGATTACAAATGCATTTTCGTCGGTGATGCCAGCATGTCGCCCTATGAAATCGCCTATCCCGGTGGGGCCAATGAACACTGGAACGCCGAGGCTGGACAGGTCTGGCTGGCCCGCGCCCGTGACCAGTGGCAGTCGCACCTGTGGATCAATCCGATCCCCGAGAAATACTGGCCCTACACCCACTCCATCGCCATGATCCAGGAAATTTTCGGCCCCGAGGCTATGGTTCCCATGACGCTTGAGGGGCTGAGCCGGGGTATGAAGACGCTGACACGCTGACCGCCACGGGCTAGGCTGCGTGCATGTCCGACGCACCTGTCTATTCCATCGACCCTTTGGCCTTTCACGCCGACCCCTATCCGGCCCTTGCACGGATGCAGGCGGACACGCCGTTCTGTTTCGTGCCCGAACTGGGCGCCACGCTGATGACCCGCCGCGATGACATCCATGCGCAGGAAAAGCGGACACAGGTGTTTTCCTCGCACCAGCCCGGCGGGCTGATGACGGTGCTGTTGGGCGAAAACATGATGCGCAAGGACGGCGCCGCGCATATGGCCGAACGTCGCGCGCTGTTTCCCGCGCTGAGCCCACGCACCGTTGCCACCCACTGGAAGCCGATCTTTACCGCCTTTGCGGACCGCTTGCTGCACGATATTGCCCCAACCGGCGCATGTGATCTGGTGACGCAGGTCGCGATGCCGATCTCTGCCGCAGCGCTCAAGGCGATCACCGGATTGCAGGACATGACCGAGACCGAGATGGACGGCGTCAGCCAGGCGATGATCGACGGTTGCGCCAATTATGCGGGCGACGCCCTGGTCGAGTCACGGTGCCACGCGGCCACCGCCCTGATCGACCGGCATATCGACGCCATGTGGGACCGCGCCACCCCGCCATCCGCGTTGGCCGTGCAGCGGGCGGCGGGTGTCGCGCCCCCGTCGATCCACGCAAATATCAAATTGATCATCTCGGGCGGACAGAACGAACCGCGCGATGCCATCGCGGGCTGCGTGGCGGCCCTGCTGGCCCATCCCGAGGCGCTGGAGGCTGCACGCAGCGGGGCGGTCACGTGGCAACAGGTCTTTGCCGAATATGCCCGCTGGATGTCGCCCATCGGCATGTCGCCCCGGCGCGTGGCGCAGGCGGACACGGTGCGCGGCGTGCAGTTCAATCCCGACGACCGCGTGTTCTTGATGTTTGGGGCAGCGGGTCGGGATCCCGCGCATTTCGAACAGCCCGACCGTTTCGACGTGACCCGCGACACCCAGCCCGCCATCAGCTTTGGCGCGGGACCGCATTTCTGTGCCGGTGCCGCCGCCAGCCGCTGCCTGATCGCCGAGGTGGCGCTGCCGCTGATCTTTGACCGCCTGCCGGGTCTGCGGCTGACCGGCCCCGTGGATTATGCCGGCTGGGCCTTTCGCGGGCCTCTGCGTGTTCCTGTCGCCTGGGACGTCTGAGCGCTTGCCCGAAGGGTTGCCCCGCCCCATATAAAGCCCATGCTCAAGGTTGCTCCCATCCTGCTGGCCATCGGCTACGGCCTGCTCATGTACCGGTTTTCGGTCTGGCGTACGGCGCGCGAACTGGACGAGAAATCGACCGAGCTTGCCGATCCCATGCTGCGCCAGATGTGTGATCAGATGGCCGCCGCCCTCGGACTGGATCGCATCCGGGTTCACATCTATGAAATCGATCCGGTGAACGGGCTTGCCGCGCCGGACGGGCGCATTTTCATCACCCGCGGCTTCTATCGGAAATTCCGGCAGGGCGAGGTGTCGGCCGACGAAATGGCCAGCGTCATCGCGCACGAGATGGGGCACGTGGCCCTGGGCCACACCCGCCGCCGCATGATCGACTTTTCCGGCCAGAATGCGCTGCGCACCGCGCTGGCGATGGTGCTGTCCCGCTTTATCCCGGGCGTGGGCGTCTGGATCGCCAACGCGCTGACATCGCTGCTGGCGGCCCGGTTGTCGCGGGCCGACGAATACGAGGCCGACGCCTATGCCGCCGCCCTGCTGGTCAAAGCGGGCATCGGGATCGCGCCGCAAATCTCGATGTTTGAAAAGCTGGAAAGGGTGACACAATCCCGCGCCGGGGCGATGCCCGCGTGGTTGATGAGCCACCCCAAGACAGAAGAGCGGATCAAGGCCCTGCGGGCGCTGCAAGCGAAATGGCAGGTCACGGGATAGGCGATATCCCACAGCAGGACACTATTCCAATCACCAAAATCAATGGGTTACAGCGGCGCTGTCACAATCTGCCAATGCTTGACCGCCAAAACCGGGCCTAGCCCATCGCCTTTCCGAACCGCGGCAGGCGCGCTTTTTTCATCAGTCTGCGCATTTCCCAATCCTCGCCCGACAGGCGGCGTGCCTCAGCCAGCACCGCGTCGGCAACGGGGCGCACGATGTCGGGCGAGGCTTCAGCGCAACCCAGAAGGTAGCCATCGGGATCGACGCGCAGCAGCCCCTCCTCTGCCAGCACGTTGCGGGGGAAATCCTTGGCGTTGACTGTCATGATGGCATCCGCCGACCCGGCGATGGCTGCCGCCAAAACATGCACATCCGATGGATCGGGCAGCCACAAACGATGTTCAAGCTCGGGCGGGTGCCGCACCTGCGCATTGGGCCAGGCCGATTGCAGCAACGCAATTTCGCCGCGCGCCAGTGCTTCGCCTTCGGGCCCCAGTCTTGCCGCCGCCCGCGCCCATTCCTCGAGGATGCGGGGCGACCAGAGCGGCGTGAAAAGCCCCGTGCGCGCCACGCCCAGCACCACCTCGCGCATGACGGTGGGATACAGGACACAGGCGTCGATCAGGATCTTCATAGGCGGAAAAACAGGGACTTGAGATACCCTGTTTCGGCCAGTTGCGGCAGTTGCGGGTGGTCCGGCCCGGCAAAGCCGGTGTGGATCAGGGCCGGCTGCCTGCCCGCGCGGCCGATGCCCCGGACGCAAGCGGTGCGAAACCGGGCCAGATCGGCGGCGTGCGAGCAGCTGCACAGCCCCAGGATGCCGCCCGGTGCCACCAGCGGTGTGACCAGCCGTGCGATACGTTCATAGGCGCGCAAACCTGCATCCAGCGCCTGTTTGGACGGGGCAAAGGCGGGCGGGTCGCAGATCACCAGATCAAACTGCGCCCGCTCTTGCCCCAGGGCGGTCAGCACGTCGAATGCATCGCCCTTGCGGCTGTCGAACCGGTCGGCCATGCCCATGGCATCGGCCCCCTGCCCGGCCAGATCCAGCGCCGGCGCAGCGCCGTCCACACACAAGGCCGACATAGCCCCGCCCGCAAGTGCGGCCAGGCCAAAGCCCCCCACATGGGAAAACACGTCCAGCACCCGGGCACCGCGCGCGACCGACCGGGCAAAGGCGTGGTTGGGACGCTGGTCATAGAACAGGCCCGTCTTCTGCCCGCCCATCACGTCGGCCATGTAGGTGGCCCCGTTCATCGGCACCGGCAGCGGCGCGTCCGGCCCCCGCCCTGTCAGCACGGCAGACACGTCATCCAGACCCTCAAGCCCGCGCGTGCGCCCGCCCGCGTTCTTGATCAGCGTGGTGCAGCCCGTGACGGACTGCGCGGCGGCGGCCAGCAGGTCCAGATGCACCTCGGCCCAGGCGGCGTTGGGCTGGATCACCAGCACGTCGCCAAAGCGGTCCATGATGACACCGGGCAGCCCGTCGCCCTCGGCATGGATCAGGCGGTAATAGGGCGCATCGAACAGCCGGTCGCGCAGGGCCAGCGCCGCGGAAATCCGCGCCGCAAACCAGTCGGTATCGACGACGGCATCGGGGTCGCGGTCGATCATGCGCGCAAGGATCCGGCTGAGCGGGTTGACCGCGACCAGCCCCAGCGGCGCGCGGTTTTCATCTTCGAGCACGGCCAGGCTGCCGGGGGTCAGCGCCTTGGTCCGCCGGTCGGTCACCACCTCGTTGGCATAGGCCCAGGGGTGGCCGTGGCGGATGCGGCGGGCATCCGTTTTGGGGCGCAGGCGGATGCGGGGGCGGTCAGATGCAGGAAAGGGCGCTGTCATGGCGCCCTCCCTTAATCGGTTCACGGTCGGTGTGAAAGATCAACCGCCGTTCATGGCCTGAATGAAACCAAGCTGCGGGTTCTTGAACCCGTCTGCGGTGGTCAGTTCCTGACGGATGACTTCGGCCAGGTGGGCGGTGATGCGGACCTTTTGGGTCAGTCCGGCGGCTTCGGCGCGCAGGGCCTGTTGGCCGCCAAAGCCGTCCAGATCGGCGCGCACTTGGCGGGTTTCACCCAGCTTGGCACCGGTTTCGGGATCGATCAGCGTCAGGTCGAAGGTGATCGAGTGTACGCCACCCACGGTATAACGCGCCTTTTCCGTCAGGGCGTGAAAGCGCTTGACCTCGATGTCCAGCGCCACGGGCTGCGTGCCATCCAACGACTGTGTGCCACGTTGCATCGCGGTTTCAAAGATCGCCTGCACCTGCGCATAGCGGTCGCCAATCATGTCGCCGCGCCAGACGATATCGCCGGTGGGCAGGTAACGGTTGGCTTCGGACACGGTCAGGCTGCGCGGCACGCGGACGGTGATGTCCTGCACGCTGACATCCGTCGGGGCCGGTACGGCCGTTGACAATGCGTCGTCCGCGACTGCGGCCGGAGCGGTCAGGGCCGCCGAGGCGGGCTGTGCCTCGAACGGGGCGTTTCGGGTGGCGACGTTGGCCGTCCCACAGGCCGAAACGAGTCCCCCCAACATCAGCAGCACTGCGATTTTGATGCGTGTCATGTCTGTTCTCCGATCGCGCGAATGGAGTCCGCGCTTTTTGTATGGACCGGAACCTGCGCGCCAATTGGGGCAGGAATGAGACAAATTTGAGTAAATGGCAGGATTGTTTCGTGACTGTGTCAGGATTGCGCCGGGCGCGGACGGCTGCGCCATCCCCCGCGCCTGCGCGGTTGCGCGGCTGTTGCGCGCCCTTCCTGCAGCACCTGTGTCATCGGGTGGTCGGGGTGGTCGGGCGCGTAAACCGCCAGAAGCGCGTCCAGCGCGTCCTGCGGCGCGACCCCGTCCGGCAGGCTGAGCGCCCAGTCCAGGAATATCGTCCGGCAATCGGGCTTGGTGATCCCGTCGATCCGGTAGGCTTCGAATATCAGCCCCTTGGGGTCTGTGCGGTCGCCCTTGGTCGTCATGGGTTTTGCTTTCCTGCGTCGGTCGCGGCCACGGCCGCCGTGATAATGCGTGCCGCAGCCACGTGGGCGGCGTCAAGCGTGACTTCTGCCGATGCAAGGTCAGCGGCCCCCACCGCACGCAGCAGGATGGTCTGCCCGCCCGCGCCGACGTCGCTGGCCTGTACCGCGTCCGCTCCCAGCAGGCGCGAAGCCATCTGCACACGCCACAGCAGGGCATAGGTGTCGGCCAGTATGTCTGCATCTGCATCCTGCATCAGCCCGGCTGCCACACAGGCGCGCAGGCCGCGGGCCACGTCGCGCGCGCATGCGCCCGCCATCAGCGCCCCGGCCTGTGACATCAGTTCGATGTCCTGCATCCGGCCCGGTCCGATCTTGGCGTCCCACAGTCCCGCAGGATCCTTGGCCGCCGCGATCCGGTCCCGCATATCCCGCAGATCGCCCAGCACCTGCGTGCGGTCCCGTGGCCGGTTCAGGATATCGCGGCGGAACGCTTCGATATCGCGGCCCAGGCTGTCGTTCCCGGCAATCGCGGCGGCCCGGGTCAGGGCCAGGTGTTCCCACAGCCAGGCGTCGTTGCGCTGATAGCTCTGGAACGACCCCCAGGACGTGGCGACCGGCCCCTGGTTGCCCGAGGGGCGCAGGCGCATGTCGGCCTCGTACAGGCGTCCGCGCGCGGTCTGCGTGGTGACCGCGGTGATCATGGCCTGCGTCAGGCGCGCGTAGTAGGTGCGCGCAGGCAGGGGGCGGCGTCCGTCCGAAGCCTCTGCGTCGCCCGGATCGTAGATCACGATCAGATCCAGATCGGATTCCGGCGTCAACTGCCCTGCGCCCAGCGACCCCATGGCCAGCACCACCGCGCCGCGCCCCGGTGGGGCCCCGTGGCGCATGGCGAAATGGTCCTGCACCACCGGCAGCAAAGCCGCGACTGCTGCCTGCGCCAGTTCGGCATATTGCACGCCTGCCTCGGTGGCATCCGTCAGGCCGCGCAGGTGGTGCACGCCGATACGGAAATGCCATTCTTTCTGCCAGACGCGGATGGCGTCCAGCCGCGCCTCGTAATCGCCCTCGGCCGCCATCCGGGCCGCGGCGGCATCGCGCAACGCGTCCCGCCCCGGCCAGTCGGAAAAGAAACTGCCGCCGATCACCGCATCAAAGACGGCGGCATTGCGCGACAGGTACTGCGCCAACGCAGGCGACGTGCTGACGATATCGACCAGCAGGTCGACCAGCGTCGGATTGGCGTCGAAAAGGGAAAACAGCTGAACCCCCGCAGGCAGGCCCGCAAGAAAGCCGTCAAAGGCGGCCAGCGCCTCGGACGGGCGCGTGGCCCGGTTCAGGCGTTCCAGCAGCATCGGTTCGATCCGGTCGAACAGGGCCGCGCCGCGCGTGCTGCGCAGTGCCGGATAGCTGCGCCAGCGGGCCTGCATCGCGGCATCGACCTGCACGGCGGCGGGGGCCGGTTTCGCAGGCCCGGGGGCAAAGAACCCTTCGGTCGCGCTGTGCACATCGGACAGGCGGTCGCGCAATTCCGCTTCCAGCGCGTGGCGGTCCATGTCCATCATCGCGGCCAGCCGGTCGAACCCATCGTCCGCGTTGGGCAGGGCGTGTGTCTGTGCGTCCTGCACCATCTGCACCCGGTGTTCGACCGTGCGGGCAAAGCGGTAGTGGTCGGTCAGCCGCGCCGCCAGATCGGGCGGCACCCAGTCGCGGTCCGCCAGCCGGGCCAGCCCGTCGACCGTCCCGCGCACCCGCAAGCCGGGATCGCGGCCCCCCGCAATCAACTGCCGGGTCTGGGTAAAGAACTCGATCTCGCGGATGCCGCCGCGCCCCAGCTTCATGTCGTGGCCCGGCAAAGTGATCGGCCCGCCCGTGCCCTTGTGTTCGCGGATCGCCAGCCGCATGTCGTGGGCATCCTGCACAGCGGCGAAATCCAGATGCCGCCGCCAGACAAAGGGGCGCAGATCGTCCAGAAACGCCTGCCCCGCCGCACTGTCCCCGGCGCAGGGCCGCGCCTTGATATAAGCGGCGCGTTCCCAGGTGCGGCCCAGGCTTTCGTAATACCGCTCTGCCGCGCCGGTCGACAGAACCACGGGTGTGACCGCCGGATCGGGCCGCAGGCGCAGGTCGGTGCGAAACACATAGCCCTCGTCCGTCAAATCGCTGAGCGTGGCGCACATCGTCTGCACCGCCTTGACGCAGGCGCGGCGGATATTCGGATAGTCGTCCGGCGCATGGCGGGTTTCGTCAAACAGGCAGATCAGGTCGATATCGCTTGAATAGTTCAGCTCGTGCGCACCCATCTTGCCCATGGCCAGCACGAACAGGCCAACGTCGCTGTCCGGCAGCTTGCCACGGGCGACCTGCGCGGCGACGGCCGCCTGCAGTGCGGCGTCACAGGCCATATCGGCCAGATCGGTCAGCGCACCCGTGACCTGCTCAAGGCTCCAGGCCCCGCCCAGATCAGCCAGTGCCGCCAGCAACGCCACGCGCCGCTTGGCCTGCCGCAGCGTGCGCTTGAGGTCCGGGTCCTGTGGATCGATGGGGTGCAAGACGTCGGCCAATGCCCCATCAGGGGCGTCGAGCGCCTGCGGAAGCCATGCGGCCTCGCGCAGGATCAGTTGGGCCAGGTACGGGCTGCACCCCGCCGCGCCACTGACCAGCGCGGCCAGATCGGGATCGTCCAGACCCACCGCCTCCAACGCCTCGGCCCCGCGGTCACGGTTCCACGGGCGCGGGCAGCGGGTCAGGTGTTGGGCCAGGCTCATGGCCCTACCCTCAGCCCCCGATGCAACAGCGTCAATGCCCCTTGCACCCGCCGCGCGCGCCCGTATCGTCGCGCCATGAGCAAAAGCCTGAAACGGGTCCGCGCCGCACTGGAGGCTGCGGGGATCGACACCGAGATCGTGGACACCCCGCTGGCCCGCACCGCCGCCGATGCGGCGACGGCATTGGGGTGCGAGATCGACCAGATCGCCAAATCCATCATCTTTCGGGGCGAGGCCACGGGCGCGGCCATCCTGTTCCTGACCGCTGGCGGCAACACCGTGGACCCGGCCAAGGCCGCCGCCGTCGCGGGCGAGGCATTGGGCAAGGCCGATGCGGCGCTGGTGCGGGCGCAGACCGGCTTTGCCATCGGGGGCGTTTCGCCGGTGGGGCATCTGACCCCGATCCGCGCGTATTATGATCCACGATTGCAGGATTTCGACGTGATCTGGGCCGCGGCCGGCACACCGCACCATGTTTTTCGGGCGACACCGAAGGAATTGGAACAGATTTCGGGCGCGCAAATATCTGATTTCACGTCATAATACCGATTTATGTGAAAAACATTCACATTGCCTCTTGTTCCCTGCCCCGCAATCCCCATCTCATTAATGTGAAAACAGTTCACATCCTCACGGTTCCGGGCACACGCCCCACATTTCCAACGAAAGGTTTGCAGATGACCACGATGACCTCCTCCGCCCCCGCCCATTCCGGCGCATCGGGGTGGTTCACCAAAAGCGAGCGCTGGTTAGACGAGCGCGGCAAGGGCGCATGGATCGCCGCCATGGTCCTTGGGTTCATCTTTTTCTGGCCCATCGGTCTTGCCCTTCTGGCCTATATGATCTGGAGCAAACGCATGTTTTCGAAATCCTGTACCCCCCGCCGCATGAGCCGCCACATGACCACGATGCGGTCGACCGGCAACTCGGCCTTTGACGCCTACAAGGCCGACACGCTGCGCCGGTTGGAAGAAGAGCAGGAAAACTTCGAAGCCTTCCTCGAGCGGTTGCGCGAGGCCAAGGACAAGTCGGAATTCGACCAGTTCATGGATGAACGCGCGCAGGCTGCCAAGTCCGAGACCACCGACCGGTCCGACGACTGACTGCATTGATGACCTCACCACCGGCCCCGGTGTCATCCGGGGCCGCACGTACGACCAAGGACCAAATCCCATGCACCTTGCCGATCCTGTTTCCCAACCGCAATTCTACCGCGACGTGGCCTCCAAACGCCTGATGGCGTGGGTCATCGACACGGTGCTGATCGCCCTGATCTGCGTGCTGATCCTGCCGTTCACCGCGTTTCTGGCGGTGTTCGTGTTCTTTGGGCTGATGGCTGTTGTCGGCTTTGTCTATCGCGTCATTACCATCGCCACCGGTTCGGCGACCTGGGGCATGCGCCTGATGGCGATCGAGTTGCGCGATGCCAGTGGTGCCCGGTTCGATCTGGGCCAGGCATTCCTGCACACACTGGGCTATACGGTCAGCTGGGCGGTGGCCCCGCTGCAACTGGTGTCCATCGTCTTGATGGCCACATCCGCCCGGGGTCAGGGCCTGACCGACATGGTGATGGGCAGCGCGATGCTGAACCGGCGCGCACGCATCTGACTTCGCGCACCGGTAGTGGTGCAATTGGCTTGCCAGTTACGTCCCCTTTGCTATCATCCCGGCCAAGCCAGTCTGGATTTGCATGCGTCATACCCTGCCCCTTGCTCCGCAGTTCTATGTGACTGCACCACAGCCCTGCCCCTATCTTGAGGGGCGGATGGAGCGGAAGCTGTTCACGGCGCTGCAAGGCGACAACGCCGAAAAGCTGAACGACAGCCTGAGCCAGCAGGGGTTCCGCCGGTCGCAGAACGTGCTGTATCGCCCGTCCTGCGCGGAGTGTTCGGCCTGTTTGTCGGCGCGCATCGACGTGCGGGCCTTTGCCGCCACCAAAAGCCAGAAGCGCGTGACAAAGCGGAACAGTGATCTGGAGCGTCGCGCCACCTCGCCCTGGGCGACCGAGGATCAGTACGCCCTGTTCCGCGACTATCTCGACAGCCGTCACGCCGATGGCGGCATGGCGGACATGGACGTTTTCGAATTTGCCGCCATGATCGAGGAAACCCCGATCCGCAGCCGGGTCGTGGAATATTCCAACGAGCATGACAACAAGCTTTTGGGCGTCAGCCTGACGGATGTGCTGACCGATGGGCTGAGCATGGTCTACAGCTTTTACGCGCCCGGCCAGGAACGGCGCAGCCTTGGCACCTACATGATCCTCGATCACATCAAGATCGCACAAGAGGCCGCGTTGCCCTACGTGTACCTGGGCTACTGGGTGCCAGGCAGCCAGAAGATGGGCTACAAGTCCAAGTTTTCCGGCCTTGAGGTGTATCTGGGCGGGCAATGGCAAAAGATGACTGACCCCGACAGCTTCAGCCCCGATACGCATCCCCTGTCCACCGACCCGATTGCCGAACAGGTCGCCAACATCTCGCTGCCGGACACGCGTCCGACCGGCAAGCCCTGAGCAAGCCGCATACGGGCGCGTCGGGCGCTGACCGTTTGCACAAATTCTATGCCCGTGCCCGAGGATCTCGGTAAGGAAAGCGCTTTGAGCAGATTTTCCCGTCATAGGAGTGTTACAGGGCGCGATATGATCATCCTCTAGTTTGTTGAGAGGAATGATCTGATGACGGCTTCACGAAGAGAATTCTTAACCCTCAGCGGCGCGGCCTTGGGCGCTTTGGCAACGGGGTACCCAACCGCGGCAATTGCGCAGGCACCGGTGAACGAGGTGATGTGCATCGGGGGAACCGGCGGCAGAAAGTTTGGCCCGATCTACCCCACATCCGTTGGTCTGGCCCAAGGGCGCGATTCCGACAATGCGGTTCGGGTGAACTACATCGAAATCAACGGCGTGGAATATGGCAGCCGAAACGTGGACGAGGGGCGGCTCGAAGAACGCAACACGTTGCGGCTCGGGCCTGACGAATACATCACGGCGGGGATTATCCGGTGGGATCATCGGCATCCGATATACGGCAAGAACAGACCGACACTGATTGACCGGCTTGACCTCAGAACCAACTTGGGAAATCGGACCTGGACCCCGGGGTGGAGTGAATTTTCCAAGGAAGTGAGCTTTGACTCGGCGCGGGTCTGCACCATTTCGGGACGTGTCGGGTCGCGACTGGACCAAGTGTGTTTCGAGTTGATCCGCAACTACCAGCCATCGCAGCTTGTGGAGGAAAACGAGCCCGCAGTGTTCGAGGTGCACGCGCCCGGCACCACCTATTTCGAGGCTGAAACCGTGGTTGAAAAACGCATCTCGACCTGGGAGCGCGTCGTCAGCCGACAAAGGACACGTTCGTTCAGTGCAAGCGTTGGTGTCGAGTTGCTGGCTGGTCTGGTGAATGCAAACACGGGCGTGTCAGTCACAAACCAGGTTACCACAGTCGAAACGGTGGCCGACACACTGGAACAGACCCGCACGAACGTGCGCACCATCGAACGCAAGGCCGAGGAATTCTATGGGATCGTGACCGGTCGCGTGAACGTGTATCTGGATCAGGAAGGCAATTATTATGCCACGCCAACCACAAACGGCAGGTTTGATCGCTACGACAGCGCGACGCTGCCGCTGGTCAACAGATATCTGAATTTCGCAAACGACATTGACCTTGCGCCGATTGGGATCAGAACGGTCGGCGACCCACTCTATGACGGAGACCTGGAAAGGATCCTGATCAGCTAGGTCCGGCCTGCAGGACAGAACGCCGGGATTTGCGGGCGGCCCAACGAAGGGCCGCCCGTTTGCGTCAGTTCGGGATCAGGTCCGGGATGATCGTCACGATGCCCGGGAAGGTCCACAGCAGCGCCAGCCCCGCGACCTGGATCAGCACGAACGGTATGATGCCGCGGTAGATATGGCCCGTTGTCACCTCTTTCGGGGCGACCCCGCGCAGGTAGAACAGCGCGAACCCGAACGGTGGTGTCAGGAACGAGGTCTGCAGGTTCACCGCGATCATGATCGTCACCCATTTCGGGTCGAACGTGCCGCCATAGATCACCGGCCCCACGATCGGGATCACGATGTAGATGATTTCAAGGAAATCGAGCACGAAGCCCAGGATGAACAGCACCAGCATCACGATCAGGAACACCGTGAATTCGTTGTCGAACGATTTCAGGAATTGCTGGATGTAGTGTTCGCCCCCGAAGGAGATCACCACCAGGTTCAGCAGCTGCGACCCGATCAGGATGGTAAAGACCATCGACGTGACCTTGGCCGTTTCCCGCACCACGGGGCTGAGCACGCCCGATGTGTACAGGATCCAGCACGAGAACAGCAGACCGAACAGCGCATAAAGGTACGCAGCATAGGCGACAAAGAACGCGATCCAGCTTTGCGCCGACACGCCCGCCTGGTTGATCCGCAGATCAAAGTTCACGCCCACCAGGATACAGATCAGGATGGCCAGCGTGGACCAGATGATCACCTTGGGGCTGCGATCCAGTTCAGACAGCTTGCGATAGGCCGCCAGCATGATGGCGCCGCCCGCCCCCAGCGCTGCCGCCGGTGTCGGGTTGGTGATCCCGCCCAGGATCGACCCCAGCACCGCCACGATCAGGATCAGGGGCGGAAACACCACGCGGATCAGTTCGTTCTGTGCGCAGCGTTTCACCGCCTCGACCACGCCATACATGATCAGCGCGAACGGCACGGCCATGATCACCACCCAGAAGCCGGAAGAGTTCAGCGGCCCGATCAGCAGGATGTCGGACAGCAGCGCCAGCACCACACCGATGCCGCCGATGATCAGCGGACGGTTGTCGCGGCTGGGGGCGATGCCCTTGGCCGTGGTCAGGATCAGGCCAAGGATGATCAGCAGGATGGCTGTGCCGGTGCCGATGGGGGCTGCGTTTTCGGCCTTGGCCGCGATGGCGGCGGCGATGTCCTCGTCCGTGAGACGTTCGGATTCGTTGGACACGCCGGCCTCGTCGATCACGACCTGCTGAGCGACGGCGTTATCCCACGCCTCTTGCCCGTGCAGTTCGATCATCGACGCCTTGCATTCGTCGCCGACATTCGTGCGCAGACTGGCCGAGGCCCCCACGTCCGAGAATGACGACACCACGGTGGACTGGCTACCCACGATGTTGACGTTGCCCAACAGGATGGTGCCCACGATGATCAGGACCGGCGCGCCCACGAACCATGTGAACGCCTCGCCCCGGGTGATCGGTTCGGCATTGGTGCTGCCCATTTCGACCGCCGGGGCCTTGTCCGGGTTCAGCAGCGCAAAGCCGAATGCGTAGAGCGCATAGAGCAGCGCCAGCATGATCCCCGGCAGCAGTGCCGCCTGGAACAGTGTCCCCACCGACAGCACCGCCGGTTCGCCCAGGTAGGTCAGCGCGTCGGTACAGCCCTGCGCCTGTGCGCGCGCCTCTTGCGCCGCCGAATACAGATCCCCCGCCAGTGTCCCCAGCAGCACGATCACGATGGAGGGCGGGATGATCTGCCCCAGCGTGCCCGACGCCGCGATGACGCCGGTGGCGATTTCGGGCGAATAGT
This sequence comes from Pseudomonadota bacterium, assembly GCA_038527345.1. GTDB lineage: Bacteria > Pseudomonadota > Alphaproteobacteria > Rhodobacterales > Rhodobacteraceae > Tateyamaria. Next base: position 19,278 of record JBCBFX010000057.1, read on the forward strand.
TGTTGCGCAACATCGTCGGCAGCGCCAGCAGCCCCATGGTGACCACGGTGGCCCCCACGATGCCGGTCGAGGCCGCCAGGAACGCGCCCACCACCACGATGGACACCGCCAGACCGCCCGGCAGCGGGCCAAACACCCGTGCCATCGTCGTCAGCAGATCGTTGGCGATCTTGGACCGTTCCAGCGTGATGCCCATCAGCACGAACATCAGCACCGCCAGCAGCGTTTCGATGGATTGCCCCGCAAGCACCCGTTCGTTCATCCGGTTCACGACAAACGACACGTTGCGGTCCAGCGCGGTTTCCCAGCCCTGCGGGAACACCGGCTCCATGATCCGCGGCAGGTCGGGGTATCGGAAGACGCTGATCGTGTCCGGTTTGACCCCGCTGTTGACCAGGTCGCGATAGACCTGGCTGGAGGTGTCAATCGCCTGGTGGATCAGAAGCCCCGCGCTGTCGAGGGCGGCGATGATACCAAAGGAGATGACCCCCGCCCCACCGATGGCAAAGGCCACGGGAAAGCCGGAAAGGATGCCTCCGAAAAGGCAGACGAATACGATGATCAGGCCGACCTCGACGCCATCAAGTCCGAACAACATGCTATTTCACTCCCGCGTTTTCGAACCGAAAAACCGGTTTCCACTTTTTCTGAAAACGCCGATTACCCTCGTTCGCGATTTCGAACCGGAAAACCGGTCCCCACTTTTCCTGAAATCGCTT
>JBCBFX010000057.1:20093-26119 GCA_038527345.1 Pseudomonadota bacterium
TTTTCGCGATTTCGAACCGGAAAACCGGTCCCCACTTTTCCTGAAATCGCTTCATCAGTGCGTCCCTTCATAGGCTTCTTCGCCCTCGCCCAGGCTGTCGCGGTCGAGGTATTTTCCTTCGGATTCAGGCCCTTCCTTCCATTCGAGGTACGAACGGTAAAAGAAGGCGATGGCGTGCAGGAAGACGAGGCCGGCAAAGGCCACCAGCAGGATCTTGAACAGGAAGTACCCGTTGAAGCCGTTGGGGCTGAAGCCGATGGTTTCCACGTTCCAGCGCAGCGCGCGGGCCTTGAGCGTCAGCCGTTCCAGCGTGTCGGAGGCCGACGGTTTCGGCACGATCAGGTGGCGCCACAGGAAGTACCAGCCATACATCCAGATCAGGATGGACATGGGCACCATGAAGATCAGCGAACCCACCATGTCGATCACCCGCTTGGTGCGGTGGCCCACAGCGGCATAGATCAGGTCGACCCGCACATGGCCGCCCTGCACGAAGGTGTAGGTGACGCACAGGCACACGACGAGCGCGTTATACAGCTTCAGTTCCTCGGCAAACCACGAGATGTCGAATTGCAGCGGAATGCCGAAGCCGAACGAGATGTCGGGCCGGGTAAAGATGCGCTGCATGAAAACGATGATGATCTGTTGCAGCACCATCAGCAGGCCGGCCCACGCAAAGAAGCGGCCACAGGTGTTGGCCACCCCTTCGAGCCCCCGCACCACGTTCCACAGGAACTGGCGGTTCAGGAACATGCCGTAGATGGTCACCACCAGCACGATGTTGAACACGATAAAGAAAAACTCGACCGACCCGCCATAATATACAAAGGCCATCAGCGATTGCTTGTCCTCGGTCGATCCGTCCCAGAACAGCCAGTCGAATACGCCGGGCGCGCGTGTGCCGTCTTCGCCCACGGGGGCCAGGAACGGCAGAAAGGCGAGCAGGATGTGCCAGAAGCCCATCAGCACCTCGGTGCCGAACCAGACCAGCCCGTCCCACACTGCCGACAGCGTGCCGCCGCCTGTCGCGTCGGTTTCGTTATCCATGTGACTTTCCCCCGTGATCCGGACGGCTGCGTCAGCAGGGCCGGATATCGCGCCTTGTGATCCCTGCCCCCTGCCCGGTCTCCTCGCCGGTCAATGGGCGTCGGGGGCCCCGGGTGTCCGGGGCCCCCGCGTTTTGTTGGATGTGGACTTAGCCGCCCAGCACGCGCACGCGCTGTGCCACGTAGTAGCCGTCCGACTTGTTGATCCAGCTTGCCGAGTTCGCCAGGCTTTCCTCGAACGACTTGCGGATCTTGGCGAACAGCTCGTCGCTCATGTTTTCGTCCATCACCTCGGCCGAGGCCGCACCGAACGCATCCCAGACATCGTCCGAGAATTGCAGCGTTTTCACGCCCTGCTGTTGCAGGCGTGCCAGGGCCGCACCGTTGTTGGCCAGCGTTTCCGACAGTTGGAAATGCGTGGTCGCCATCGACGCGTTGCGCAGGATCGCCTGCTGCTGCGGGGTCAGGTCGTTCCAGACGTCCAGGTTGACGGATGCGGCCAGCGCCGAACCCGGCTCGTGGAAACCGGCGGTGTAGTAGACTTTCGCCACTTCCTGGAAGCCGGCGCGTTCGTCGGCCATGGGGCCAACCCACTCCAGCCCGTCCAGGGCACCCGACGACAGCGCCTGGTAGAGTTCGCCACCGGGGATGTTCTGGACCGATGCGCCCAGCTTGCCCAGCACCTTGCCGCCCAGACCGGGCATACGGAACTTCAGGCCGTTGAAGTCGGCGGCCGAGGCGATTTCGTTGCGGAACCAGCCACCGGACTGCGAACCGGAGTTGCCGGCCAGCATACCCTTGAGGTTGAAGATCTGGCCCAGCTCGTCATGCAACTCTTCGCCGCCGCCGTGGTAGTACCAGTTGGTCACTTCCTGTGCTGTGCCACCGAACGGCACGGCGGTGAAGTATGCGTAGCCCGGGTGCTGACCGATAAAGTAATAGTCGGCCGAGTGATACATGTCCGCTTGGCCCGACGAAACGGCGTCGAACACTTCGAACGCACCCACCAATTCGCCCGGTGCTTTCTTGTCGATGGTCAGCTGACCGTCGGACATGGCACCAACCATTTCGGTCAGGTAGCTTGCCGCGTCATCCAGAACGGCAAAGCCGCGCGGCCACGATGTGACCATGGTCAGGGTCCGCTTGCCCTGCGCATAGGCCGGTGCGGCCAGCGTCGAGGCGGCGGCAGCCGTGCCACCCAATGCAGACGTTTTCAGAAAAGAACGACGATCCATAGAGATACTCCTCCCAAATGTGATGCGGGCCCCTGTCACGGGTCCCGCGGATCGTTATGAGTGTCGCACACCTTACGCAGGGGCCGGTTTTTGGAAATACCCACGACTGCGTAGAGACCCACGCAATTGCGCCCTTTGGTCCGGTTTTTTTACCGGAAATCAAGGTTTCGTCCGGGCTGTGAGGCCGTCAGCGCCCAAAATCGCCCTGTGGACACTTTGATTCGCCCTGCATTCCGCGTAACGATTCGTCCAATGTCTGGGAGGATCTCGTTTCCGCGCCTGAATTACGCGCAAAAGCTGTCTTTTGTGGCGGCTGTGCCGTTGATTCTGGCGGTTGCTGCCATTGCGGTGCTGGTCACCAACCAGTCCCGCGCCCTGGCCGAGCGCGAGATCAAGGCCCTGGAAACCCAGCTGATCGAGGCCAAGAAGCGCGAATTGCGCAACTATGTCACCCAGGCCCGCAACGGGTTCTATTTCATCTATGGCTCTGCCGCCCCCGACGATCAGGCCGCCAAGGACCAGGTGGCGCAGATCCTGTCGGCCATGATCTATGGCGATGAGGGGTTCTTTTTCGTCTATGACTATGACGGCACCAACCTGGTGAACCCGCGCCAGACCGAGATGATCAACCGCAACCACATGGGACTGGAGGATGGCAACGGCGTGCCCGTGGTGGCCAACCTGATCGAGATCGCGCGCCAGGGTGACGGGTACCTGACCCACCTGTGGCCCAAGCCGTCGACCGGGGTCGAGGCCGAGATGATCACCTATGTCACCTCGTTCCCGTCCTGGCGGTGGGCCGTGGGCACCGGCGTGTTCATCGATGACGTGCTGACCCGTGTGGCCGCCGCCCGGGCAGAGGTGGAAACCCGCGTGCAGCGCACCTTTTACTATATACTCGGCATCACCCTGGCCGCCCTTCTGCTGGTCTTTGGCTCGGGCATGGCGCTGAACATCCGCGAACGCAGGCTGGCCGATGCCAAGCTGAAAAAGCTGACGCAGCGCGTGTTCGACGCCCAGGAAGAGGAGCGGGGCCGCGTCGCCCGCGAACTGCACGACAGCATCAGCCAGATGCTGGTGGGTGTGCGCTATGCACTGGACAGCGCGCGGCGGCGGTTGCAGCGCGGCAACGCGGATCCCACCCCGCCCCTGCAACAGGGCATCGACGATCTGGGCACCGCCATCGCCGAGGTCCGCCGCATCAGCCGCGACCTGCGCCCCGGCGCGCTGGACGATCTGGGCCTGGGCCCCGCGTTAAAGGCGCTGGTCGAGGATTTCGGCGCGCGCACCGGCACGGATGTGGGTTTCAGCACCGTGGTGTTCCGCAACCGTCTGGATCAGGACGCCAAGATCGCGCTGTACCGCATCGCGCAGGAGGCGCTGACCAATATCGAACGCCATGCCCGCGCCAGCCGGGTGACGGTGGACCTGCGCGGCCACAAGCGCGGTGCCACCTTGCGCATCTCCGATGACGGTATCGGACTGGATCCCAAGCAGCGCCAGCGCGCCAGCGGCATCGGCCTGCGCAACATGCAGGAACGAATCGAACAGCTCGAAGGGCGGTTCCGCATCCTGTCGGCCACCGGCGACGGCACCGGCACCGTGATCGAGGCGACAGTCCCCCTGTCGCATCTGCTCCCCCCCGAAGAAACCGCCCCCCACCCCAAAGAGGCCGCGCGCGCGTCATGACAGACCCCATCCGCATCATGATTGTCGATGACCACCCCATGGTCGCCCAGGGCATCCAGTCGGTGCTGGAGGATGACGAGGACATCACCGTCGTCGGCACCCTTGGCACCGGTCAGGCCGCACTGGATGCGCTGAACGATCTGGACCCCGACGTGATCCTGATGGATCTGAACATGCCGGAAATGGGCGGGCTGACCGCCACCGAACTGGTGCTGGAAAAGCGCCCCGGCACCCGGGTGCTGATCCTGTCGATGCATGACAGCCCGGAATACATCACATCGGCCCTCAGCCACGGGGCGATGGGATACGTGCTGAAGGACGTGCCCACGGACGAAATCCGCACCGCCATCGACACCGTGATGCGGGGCGAGCGCTATCTGTGTACGGGCGCCGAGGGGGCCATCGCCCCCAAGCCCGGCGATGGGTCCACCGCGCTGACGGGCCGCGAACAGACGATCCTGCTGCAACTGGCGCAGGGCCTGTCGAACAAGGAAGTGGCCAATGCGTTGGATATTTCCGTCCGGACCGTCGAAACCCACCGCAAGAACATCAAGCGCAAACTGGGCATTTCGTCGACCGCGGGGCTGACACGCTATGCAATGGAACACGGGGTGCTGCAGGGAACCGGACATGCACTGTGACGGACGCCGCTAACACTTTGTTAGACAGCACCGCGTACTCCTGTACCCGACCTGATGTGCAGGAAGGGCAAATGACCGTGCACCAAAACGACCTGACGGCGCAGCGCCGCATGATGATCGACCTGATTGCCACCACGCGGGACCGTTGCGTGCGGGTCGCCCTGTTCGGCGCCATGCTGCATCGCACCAACCCCGATCGCGAAACCACCGAGGCCGAGCGCACCAACAGCGCCAGCGTCCTGATGGACACGGTGAACTGGATCGAACGTGTTGCGGCCCTTGTGACCACCGGCGTGGACCCCTGGGAAAAAATCCCCGAACCGGTGTCGACCTGGGTTCTGAAATTCTCGGATCAGATGCCGGAAACCGTCGAAAAGATCACCGCGATGGCGGCGCTGTCGCGGCGGGTGGCGGACAACGTCGACAAGGGATCGCAATCGCTGGGCCGCGCTCTCGAGGCGCATCTGGAAGCGCGCCGTGACGGGTTGATGGATGCGATTGCGCTGTTTTGCGACAAGATGTGGGCCACCATGGACGCCGAGCGCGAGGCCGAGGTGACACAGGCCAAGGATGCGGGCGAAGCCATCCAGCAAACCCTGTCTCGCCTCGAAGCCATCGGCAAGCATGTGCGGCTGGTGTCGCTGAACGCCTCGGTCGAGGCGGCGCGCGTGGGGGATGCCGGCAAGGGGCTGGGCGTGATCGCGGTCGAATTCAAGTCCCTCGCCGAAGAGATCCAGCATCTCACCAATGACGGCCGCGCCCGGATCGACGCGCTGGCCGGCGAAAGGTAGCGGTTGCGCGCCCAGCAAATACGGGTTCTTTCGCCGCAAAGAGTGTGGGCGCAACAAAATTACGCATTTTTTGGCCCCAGCGACACTTTTGTCGCTGTTTTGCCTGTTGACGCCCCCAGACCCGGCGCATAGGGTCCCCGCACGCACGAAGGAGCCGCAGGGCAATGACCGCACTTGTCGTCATCGTATTGGACACGCGCATGGGCCGGTAACGGATCGCCAGACAGACACCCATGCGCCCCCGAAACCCGGGGGCTTTTTTATGCGCAACGCACATGCCCGGGCAACGGGCCGAACAGGAACCGCAACTCGGAGCACGCGGATATGACACGTCAAATGACCGGAGCGAAAATGGTCGTCCAAGCCCTCATCGATCAGGGTGTGGACACGGTATTCGGATACCCCGGGGGTGCCGTGCTGCCGATTTACGACGAGGTCTTTCAGCAGAACTCGATCAAGCACATCCTGGTGCGGCACGAACAGGGCGCGGTGCATGCCGCCGAAGGGTATGCGCGCGCCACCGGCAAGCCGGGCGTGTGTCTTGTGACATCCGGACCCGGGGCCACCAATGCAGTGACCGGGCTGACCGATGCGCTGATGGACAGCATCCCGATCATCGTGCTG
>JBCBFX010000058.1:0-26081 GCA_038527345.1 Pseudomonadota bacterium
CTCGCAAAAGCGAGCCGCCGTTGCGGCCTTGGACGATTGCATCGCGCTGAGCACGAGCAATCAGTTTTGGGACCACGCCGAACGAGGCGCTTTGTTTCAGAATTTCATTCTAGCCCATGAAATTGGACATCTGATATTGGATCACCATGCAACGGGCGCGGTGAACAAGAATTTTAAATTGTTTGACGACGAAACTGGAATCGCGAATATCCCTCCAACTGTTGAGGAATTAGAAGCAAACTATGCTGCGGTGTTTTTCCAGTGCGGCGTTACGCTCCTTGCCCCTGGCCTGAATGCCAAAAAAGACGCTTACCGAATAGCAAGAAAGGCTTTCAGCGACCCATTCTATGTTGAGAAAGCAATAAAAATTTGCCAGTTGGACGCGTTCACATCAGAGTGGCAAAGATTAAGCACCGGAATTCAAAGGGTAGTATTGTAAGGTTACTTACCGCTTCCGCCGCTTCACATTCCCGCCCCTCTGACCGGCCCGCCCAGCCGTCGATCGCCCACTTGCCTTCTGCGCATCGTCCACGGCCTTTTCCACCGCGTACTGTCGGGCCATAGGGTCGTCGGCGATGGCAAGGTCCACCGTTTCCAGCCGTTTGACCTCGTCCCGCAACCGCGCGGCTTCTTCGAACTCCAGGTTCTCGGCGGCCTTGCGCATGTCCTCGCGCATCCCTTCCAGCACCGCCTGCAGGTTTGATCCCGTCTGTGCCTGGTCGATCTGGGCCGTGACGCGGTTCATGTCCGTGTCGCCCTTGTAGAGGCCCGCCAGCACATCCTCGACGTTCTTTTTCACCGTCTCGGGCGTGATCCCGTGTTCATCGTTATAGGCCATCTGCTTGGCGCGGCGGCGGTTGGTTTCGGCCAGCGCGCGTTCCATCGAGCCGGTGATCTTGTCGGCATACATGATGACGCGGCCATCGGCGTTTCGCGCCGCGCGGCCGATGGTCTGCACCAGCGAGGTCTCTGACCGCAAAAACCCTTCCTTGTCCGCATCGAGGATCGCGACCAGCCCGCACTCGGGGATGTCGAGCCCCTCGCGCAGCAGGTTGATCCCGATCAGCACGTCGAAGGCCCCCAGTCGCAAATCGCGCAGGATCTCGATCCGTTCGAGCGTGTCGATGTCCGAGTGCATGTAGCGGACGCGAATGCCCTGTTCGTGCATGTATTCGGTCAGGTCCTCGGCCATGCGCTTGGTCAGGGTGGTGCAGAGCGTGCGGTAGCCGTCGGCGGCGACCTTGCGCACCTCGTCCAGCAGGTCATCCACCTGCATCTCCACGGGCCGGATTTCGACCTCCGGATCCAGAAGGCCGGTGGGCCGGATGACCTGTTCGACAAACACACCGCCGGATTGCTCGATCTCCCACGCGGCGGGTGTGGCCGAGACGAAGACGGATTGAGGGCGCATGGCGTCCCATTCCTCGAATTTGAGGGGGCGATTGTCCATGCAGGACGGCAGGCGGAACCCGTGTTCGGCCAGCGTGAACTTGCGGCGGTAGTCGCCCTTGTACATGCCGCCAATCTGGGGGACGGACACGTGGGATTCATCGGCGAACACGATGGCATTGTCGGGGATGAACTCGAACAGGGTGGGGGGCGGTTCGCCCGGCGCGCGCCCTGTGAGGTAGCGCGAGTAGTTTTCGATCCCGTTGCAGACGCCCGTCGCCTCCAGCATTTCCAGATCGAAGTTGGTGCGCTGTTCGAGGCGCTGCGCCTCAAGCAGCTTGCCCTCGGACACCAGTTGGTCGAGTCGAATTTTCAGCTCTTTCTTGATGCCGATGATGGCCTGATTCATCGTCGGCTTGGGCGTCACGTAGTGCGAGTTGGCGTAGACGCGGATATGCTCCATCGTGCCGGCCTTTTCCCCCGTCAGAGGGTCGAATTCGGTGATGGATTCCAGTTCCTCGCCAAAGAAGGACAGCTTCCATGCCCGGTCTTCGAGGTGGGCGGGGAAAATCTCCAGACTGTCGCCGCGCACCCGGAACGACCCGCGCTGGAACGCCTGATCGTTGCGGCGGTATTGCTGCGCCACAAGGTCGGCCATCACCTGCCGTTGGTCGTATTCCTCGCCGACCTTCAGGTCCTGCGTCATGGCGCCATAGGTTTCCACCGACCCTATGCCGTAGATGCAGGACACCGACGCCACAATGATCACGTCATCCCGTTCCAGCAGTGCCCGCGTGGCCGAGTGGCGCATGCGGTCGATCTGTTCGTTGATCTGGGATTCCTTCTCGATATAGGTGTCCGATCGCGGCACGTAGGCTTCGGGCTGGTAGTAGTCGTAGTAGCTGACGAAGTATTCGACGGCGTTGTCGGGGAAGAACCCCTTGAACTCGCCATAAAGCTGGGCGGCCAGCGTCTTGTTCGGCGCAAGGATGATGGCGGGGCGCTGGGTCTGTTCGATCACCTTGGCCATGGTATAGGTCTTGCCCGTCCCGGTGGCCCCCAGCAGCACCTGATCCCGTTCGCCCGCATTCACGCCTTCGGCCAGCTCGGCAATCGCCGTGGGCTGGTCGCCCGCAGGCTGGAATTCGGTGTTCATCACCAGCTGTTTGCCGCCTTCAAGCTTGAGACGTGTGCGCACGTCCTCGGCCGGGTTGGCAAGGTAGGTGACATCGGCGGAATCGGAATGGGCATAGGGCATGGTCAGTAACTTGGCGCAAAGGCGTCCGGGCGCAAGAGGCTGCGACGCTTTGCTGTCAGGAATTGGCAGGAGCGTGCAGCGGCATGGGGGCGGTGACTCCCTTGAGCGTTTCGATGCTGACGCGGCGCGTGGGCACGCCGGCCAGATGTGCCACGGGGTCAGACAGCAGCACGGTTTCGTCCAGACGCCCGCACAGCGCCTCGACCCTTGCCGCTATGTTGACGGCCTGACCCAGGATGGTGAAGTCGATCCGTTCTCGGGCACCCACGTTGCCGTAGAGCACCTCGCCATAGTGGATGCCGATGCCGAAGGGCACGGGCAGGTCGGCCAGTGCGGCGATGCCTTGGGCGGCATGGGCGGCCGACAGGGCCTGGCGGCAGGCCTCGACCCGGCCCGCTGCGGTTCCGTCGGACGGAAACAGGGCCAGCACTCCGTCACCCATGAATTTCAGGATCTCGCCGTTGTTGTTGTCGACGGCGTCCGACAGCACTTCGAAATACCGGTTGGCGATGTCCAATGCCTCGGTCGCGGGTCGGGTGGCATTCAGAGCGGTCCAGCCCCGGATGTCGGAAAACAGGATCGCCGCCTCGATCGTGTCGATGTCGCCGCGGGTGATCTGCCCGTCCAGCACGCGTTGGCCGGTGCGGGACCCCAGGTAGCTGGTGGCGATGGCGGTGGCCAGGTGGTGGTTGCCATATGCTTCGGTCACCGGGGCCAGCACCTCTGATACGGTATCCAGCACTGCGATGTCGGTGTCGGAAAAGCCGTCCGGCCCGTCCGAGACAAAGATCACGATCGCAAAGGATCCGGTGGCGAACAGGGCCGGTCGTCCGTAATAGTCCGTCGCACCGTGGGCGCGCAACTCGTGCAGGATCAGGTGGTCGTCGTCGGTCAGTTCCCCGGTCAGGACGCGGCGAAAAGGTTTTTTCCCTGGCGCAATCTGTTGCATCGGGCTGCCGATATAGCTTTGGCGGCCCTCTATCCCGTGGGGGGCGGCAATCGGCGGGACTGTCGCGGTATCTTCGCGTTCCCAGATATGGCTGACCGCAGCAATCAGCGGATGCGTGGTGCGCATGCCCAGCCGCACCCGCATGACCGGAACACCTGCATCCCGCAGGCGCGGGCCAAGCCCGTCGACCAGCCCCTGCAACCCAAGCATGCGGCCTTTGGTCAGGATCCAATGGACAAGGCTGTCTGCGCGGCTCATGGTCATTGATATGGTGTCCCTCAAACCCGAGACAATTCGCACCTTGCGAGCCGCGCCCGAATTTCCGATATATCCCGCAGAGAAAAGGGACTTGCCCATGCGCGCACGCATTTATCAACCCGCCAAGACGGCCATGTCCTCGGGCACGGCCAAGACCCATGGTTGGGTGCTGGAATTTGCGCCTGCCTCGGCCCGATCGGTCGATCCGTTGATGGGGTGGACCTCGTCTTCGGACACGCAGGCGCAGGTACGCATGACGTTCGACACCAAGGAAGGTGCACAAGCCTACGCACGGGAACACGGCATCGACGCCGTGGTGCAGGATCCAAACAAGCGCAAGGCCAACATCCGGCCCGGCGGCTATGGCGAAAATTTCGCCACCCATCGGCGGGGCGCATGGACGCACTGACGGTCGGTCCCGACCGTCCGGACAGCGCCGACGTCAAGGCGCTGCTGACCCGCCATTTCGATCTGATGCGCGCAACATCGCCTGCGGAAAGCTGTCATGTGATGCAGCCCGACGCCCTGCTGGACTCGGGTGCCGTTTTGCTGGCGGCGCGCGATGGCGATAGGTTGCTGGGTGTCGGCGCGCTGACCGGGATCGGCAACGGTCACGGTGAGCTGAAATCCATGCACACCGCGGCCGAGGCTCGGGGCCGCGGCGTCGGTCGCGCGGTGCTGAACGCCTTGATCGATATGGCCCGCGCGCAGGGGCTGACACGCCTGAGCCTTGAAACTGGGTCTGCACCCGCGTTTGCTGCGGCACGCGCGCTGTATGCCGCGCACGGTTTCGAACTCTGTCCGCCCTTTGGCAGCTATGTCCAGGATCCGCTCAGCGTTTTCATGTCCCGCCTGCTTTGAACGCTTGCCTCCCATCCCGGGCTGCGGCATGACTGACCCCAAGCGGTCCCTTAGCTCAACTGGATAGAGCAGCTGACTTCTAATCAGCAGGTTGAGGGTTCGAGTCCTTCAGGGATCGCCAGTTTCAAGCGCAAGCTGCAAAAGCGTTCTATCTGTTCTGAATGGGTCGTGCGCTGTCGCTGAGCGCAGCCGCGAACATCTGTCCGTCACCCGGTAGCAACAACTTGCGGCGCTGGCTTTGGCTGTCTGGCAGAACAACCGCGCGGCGGGCGTTGAACAGGCCGGTGTACCGGCCGAAATACACCGCGCGCCCGTCCGCGAAGGGCGCCAGATTCAAGCTCCGGTCAAAGCTGTGGCCCAGCCCCGCAACCCGGAAGCCCGGGGTGGTGTTGACCGGTTCCAGATATCCTTCGACCGACAATTGTTGCAGGCTGTCCCCGCCCTGACGGAAGCGGCCCATGACAATGTTGTCGGCCAGCAGGGTCCCCGCATCGAACCGGCCCGTGGCCACGGCATATTGCCCCGATTGCAGGGACTGGCCCGATGGGTGGCGGATCGCGGTGCCGCCGATGCGCCATCCGCCAGATTGCGATCCGGTCAGAACACCGGCAATACTGTCACGCGGGGCCGGGGCCAGACGGATCAGGCTGCCGCTCAAAGTGCCGTCGGCGCGCCACAGGCCGCTGGCGGCCACGTGACGACCGATCAGGTCGCCGCCGCTCGCGCCGGGTTCCAGACGCACCGGGCTGCCGTTGATGGCAAGGCCGGTGGCCGTGCGCTGCAAGATGCCGGTCAGCGGATCGTCGATGTCGATACGCAGCGCCTCGAGACGGTCCAGCCGGGTGCGGGCTACGATGGTCATCGCCTTGCCGGGCACCAGCACGCTTTCGCCCGACTGCTGCCCCCCTGCAAAGATGCGGGTAAAGGACGGAACCTCGACGCGCAGACCATTGATCAGCACGCTGCCCGACGCCAGCATCACACCCACGATACCCGTGCCGCCGATGCCGCCCTCGAACGGATCTTCACCCAGGGCACCGGTCTGGATCGCGGGGGCACAGGCGGTCAGGGCCGTTGCGCCCAACAGTCCGAGTGCATGGCGTCGGTTCATGGTCGTCACGGGTCTTTTGTTCCCTGATCGTCGGCGTTTGGCCCACCATCGGTGTCTTCTCGGTAGAAATAAATGCCCAGGCGATATCTTTGTCGCGGGCCTGCCGCATCTTTGTCACGGCGACGGGCTGCGCTGCTGTCGCGGTTCACGTCTTCGAGCAGCGCCTGCGCCTTGGTCCGTGCCTCTGCTTCGATCGTGTCGATCGCATCGGGCGTCAGTTGGTTGTAAAAGACGGAGCGTTCGAAAAAGGGCGGTTTGTCGGACAACAGGTTCTCTGCCGCCGCCGAAAGGTGGTCACCGACATTGGCGGCAAAGAACGCCTCTTTTTCCGATGCGCTGGTGGTGCCGACGACCGCTTCGGCCTGCAAGTGCAACAGACCATCGGCGGATTCGACCACCAGCCCGGCGCGCATCAATTCGTCCAGGACCGTGCGCGGGCGCACGTCCTTGCTGACCGAACGCACCAGCGCTTCGAAATCAGGCTTGTCGTCGCTGCTGCGGGACAGGGCGCGGGGCGCACCGCCCTCTGTGTAGTCAGGCACCGACATCCACTGGCCGATCACCGTCGCCAGCAGCGCGCTCTTGCGCCGCGCCTCGCTTGCGCCGCCGTCGCCCTCGGCCCGGATGGTGCGGATATCCTTGCGGTGCACACCGGTCAACATGGCGATGCGGCTGTCGGTCAGGGGCTTGTCGTCGAGGGGAAAACTTTCCTCGGCCACTTCGACGAAAACGCGTTTCAGAAGGCTGTAGACCACCGGCGCGGTCAACCCACGCGCAATCATGGTACGCACCAGAGGACGGAGTAAACCCCTGAGAACACGCAGAAATGCGTCTGGTGTGCCTGTGTTGTCGCGCTCTGTCATATGCCTACATTATGGTTCGTGGAAAATTTTTCCACACAAACCTTGATATTTCGTTGCTGTGCGTCATTTCGCCACTCGTGGGAAATAATCCCACTTAATTATCGCAATGTCGAGGGTGGTGAGCACCGCCTTGCGACCCTCAAAGGAGAAGACCCATGAAACGCCGTTCGTTCTTCAAGATGACCCTTGCCGGTGCTGGCCTGGCCGCACTGGGTGCCTGCGCCGAAATGTCGGGCACGCCGGATATCGTCGATACTGCCGTGGCCGCCGGTTCGTTCAACACGCTGGTTGCTGCCGTGCAGGCCGCCGATCTGGTGGACACGCTCAAAGGCCCCGGCCCCTTCACCGTTTTCGCCCCCACCGACGAAGCGTTTGCAGCCCTGCCCGCAGGTACCGTCGAAAACTTGCTGAAGCCTGAAAACAAGGACCAGCTGGTCGCCATCCTGACCTACCACGTGGTGCCGGGCCAAACCCTGTCGACCGATCTGGCCGGTCAGCGGCTGAGCGTGGCCACCGTGAACGGGGCCAACGTCCACATCGACGGCCGCAACGGCGTCAAGGTCGAACAGTCCAACGTGATCCAGGCGGACATCCTGGCGTCGAACGGCGTGATCCACGTCATCGACAAAGTGCTGCTGCCCTAATCCGACCCAAACCGGAGACATACCATGACATACGTGACACGCACCTTCACCGGCTTTACCGAGGCTGACCTGACCACCGGCAACCTGACGCACGGCACCGTTTTCACGCTGCCCGACGTGCCCACGGTCGATATCGCGGTAACCGACAACGATCACCGGCTTAGCGGTGACTTGTTCGACTTCTCCTTTGACCGCCACGGTCAGGAGGCAGAAATCACCGCAGGCGGTGATGAAATCGGGAATGGTCACAAGATCTATGCCGAACGGGCCTTTCACGTTTCGGACGCGGACGGAAATCAATACGTTCTGGTCGAGATCGAGCAGGAAGGGTCGCACACGGATTACTTCACATGGTATGGCGATGTCCCACCGGCAGGGGCGACCCTGACGGTGGGCGCAGCTTATGACGTGCTGCGCGTGTCCTACGACAAGTTGGGCGCAGGCGACATCACGCAGAACATCGTGGCGATTGCCGCGGGTTCCGACGATTTCAACATCCTGGTCAAGGCGCTGGGCGCTGCGGGCCTTGTTGAAACGGTGCAGGGTCTGACGGACGTGACCGTCTTTGCACCAACAGATGCTGCTTTCACGCAGTTGGCCGTCGATCTGGGATTTACCGGTGACACCAGCGATGAAGATGCGGTTTTTGCCGCCATCGCCGACGCGCTGGCGGGTCTCGCCCCCGATGGCGACCCCATTCCGCTACTCACGGACGTGTTGTTGTATCACGTATCGGGCGGCGTTCTGACGGCAGAGGACATTGCCAATTCCGACAGCGTCGCCACCCTGTTGACCGGGGCCACGATCACGCCGGACGGGACCGAGCTGGGCGACAACGAGCCCGACATCGAAAATCCCAACATCGTGATCGAGGATATCGTTGCCACCAACGGTATCATTCAGGCCATCGACCGCGTGCTGCTGCCCATCGACATTCCGGGCAACGAAGCACCCGAGCCGGAACTGCCCACGCTGACGGAAATCGTCGCAGGCAGCGGAGGCGAATTCGACACCGACGGCACCGACTTCGATATCCTGCTGAACGCGGTGATTGCCGCCGATCTGGCGGGGGCCCTGGATGCCGAGGACGCGGACCTGACGGTCTTTGCACCCAATGACGCGGCCTTCCTCGGGCTGGCGGGTGCGCTGGGCTATGCCGGTTCGGACGAAGGCGAAGCCTTTGCCTTTATCGTTGATGCGCTGACCCTGCTGTCGGGCGGCGAAAGCCCGATCCCGCTTTTGCAGAACATCCTGCTGTATCACGTATCTCCGGGTGCGAAGGACGCGGATGCGGTGCTGGGCTCGACCACGATCGAAACCCTTCTGGGCGTCGATCTGGGTGTGAACGGGGCCAGCCTTGTGGATCAGGACCCGGACGTGGCCGATCCCAATATCATCGTCACCAATATCGAAGCCTCGAACGGCATCGCGCATGTGCTGGACGGCGTTCTGCTGCCCGTGGACGTGCTGCAATCGGATGGGTCCGATGATGTCGACTTCGTCATCGACGGCGACGAAGGTTCGGTAATCCGGACCGGCATGGACAACGATTTTGTGTCCGGCAAGGGCGGAAACGACCGCATCGGTCTGGGTAAGGGCCACGACGTCGGCATCGGCGGTGACGGCAATGACGTGATCCGCGGTGCCAAGGGCGACGACACCATGAACGGTGGTGCCGGCAATGACCGTCTGAACGGCGGTATGGGCGACGACGCGATCAAGGGCGAAGACGGCCGCGACCTGCTGAATGGCCGCGAGGGCGACGATACCCTGACCGGCGGCGCCAACACTGACATCTTCGTGTTTCAGTCCAATAGCGGCCACGACACGGTCACCGACTTCAACGTGGGTGAGGACCTGATCGTGCTGCGTCACCTTGACGATTTCGAACAGGTTGACCTGATGATCAGCGACACCACGGACGGGGCCAAGATCAACTTTGGCGACACCTCGGTCACGCTGAACGGCGTCGCCGCCGACGATCTGACAGCGGACGATTTCCTGTTCTGATCCACCACGTGGCGGCGGCCCCGTATCGCGGGGCCGCTGCGCATTGGCTTTGCATCGCCGCCCGCGCCGCGCAACACTTGGCGCAAACCAGCGGAGCCTGCGATGACCTTTACCACACGACCTGAACTGATCGGCACCTTCGGCATGTGTGCCTCGACCCACTGGATCGCCTCCGCCGTGGGCATGAAACTGCTTGAAGCCGGAGGAACGGCCTTTGATGCGGCTGCGGCGATGGGTTTTGTGCTGAACGTGGTCGAGCCGCATTTGAACGGACCCTTGGGCGACATGCCTGCCATCCTGCATGTCGCGGGAGAGGCGGCGCCGGTAGTTCTATGCGGCCAAGGCACCGCCCCGGCGCGGGCCACCATTGACCACTACCGGTCCGAGGGGTTGGACCTGATCCCGGGCGCGGGCCTGCTGGCCACGGTCGTGCCCGGGGCGTTCGACGCCTGGATGATGATGCTGCGCGACCATGGCCGCCTGTCCCTGCGCGCGGTTCTGGAACCCGCCATCCACTATGCCGAAGCGGGCCATCCGATGCTGCCCCGCGTGTCGGCCACCATTGCCGGTCAGGCGAAATTCTTTGCCGACGAATGGCCCACATCGGCTGCCGTCTGGACCCCGGGCGGACAGGTGCCGAAGGCCGGGGCATTGTTCCGCAACCCGGACCTGGCCGCCATGTGGCGGCGGGTGCTGGACGAGTCGGAAAGCGTGCAGGGCCGCGTGGCCCAGATCGACGCGGCACGCCGCGCCTTTGCCCAGGGGTTCGTGGCCGAAACCATCGACACGTTCATGGCGGACGCCTGCCCGATGGATGGCACGGGCGAACGGCGCAAGGGCGTGCTGAGCGGCCAGGACATGGCGGCATGGCAGGCCAGCTATGAGCCCACGGTGTCGGTGGATCATCACGGCTGGACCGTCCACAAATGCGGGCCGTGGTCACAGGGGCCAGTGCTGCTGCAATGCCTGCAAATGCTGCGTAACGATCCGTTGGGGGACATGGATCCGCTGGGGTCGGACATGGTGCATCTGACGACAGAAGCGCTCAAACGCGCCATGGCGGATCGCGAGGCTTATTACGGCGACCCGGACCATACAGACATTCCGGTCGATCGGCTGCTGAGCATGGATCACGCTGACGCGCACAGGGCCGGTATCGGGCAGGCAAGCCTTGATTTCCGGCCCGGTGCCATTCCGGGCCATGAAGGGCAGGTGACCGCGATGCTGGATCGGCTGAACCGCGCGGTGCCCGAAGGTGGATTGGGTGCGGGCGAGCCGACGATGGCGCACCTGTCGAACCGGCGGGGCGACACGTGCCATATCGACGTGGCCGACCGCTGGGGCAACATGGTGTCGGCCACGCCGTCGGGCGGTTGGTTGCAGTCCAACCCGGTTGTGCCGGGTCTTGGCGTGCCGCTGAACACGCGGGCCCAGATGTTCTGGCTTGAGGACGGTTTGCCCACGTCTCTGGCCCCGGGGCGGCGGCCCCGGACGACCCTGTCGCCGTCTTTCGCCGTCCACGCGGACGGCACGCGGCTGGCCTTTGGCACGCCGGGCGGCGATCAGCAGGATCAATGGCAACTGGCGTTTTTCCTGCGGGTGGCGCATGCCGCCATGAACCTGCAAGAGGCGATCGACGCGCCGCTGTTTCACACCGGACACTTGCAGGCCAGCTTCTATCCGCGCGGCACACAGCCCGGTCACCTGATGATCGAGCCGCATTTTGCAGCCCGGACGCAACAGGCGCTGCGCGATCTGGGCCACCGGATCGAGTTGGCAGAGCCGTGGACCGTGGGACGGCTGTCCGCGGTGTCGCGTGCGCCGGATGGCGTGATGCGCGGTGCTGCGACACCGCGGCTGATGCAGGCCTATGCGGTGGGACGCTGACAGCATGGGCGCACGATACGTGCGCCTTACGGTAATGCGCACGTGTCGTGCGCCCCGGCCCTACCCGATGGCGGAGCGATGCTCCGCCTTACCGTAAGGCGTACCTGCGGTGCGCCTGCCCAACGTCAGGCCACCTGTTGCCCAAGGCTCCAGACCTGTTGCGCCACGGTCAGACCGTCCCGATGCGCGAACCGGACAAGATCCGCCCGCAGCCCTACGGCCAGCCTGCCCCTGTCTTCCAACCCCACATGTCGCGCGGGGGTGGCCGTAACGGTGGCCAGCCCACGCGCCATGTCACCCCACAGCGTGCCCAGTTGAACCGCTGACATCAGCAACGCCGCCGGCACGTAGTCCGAGGACAGGATATCCAGCAGGTCCCGCTGTGCCAGATCCAGTGCCGCGACGTTGCCGGAATGCGATCCGCCGCGCACCAGATTGGGCGCACCCATGATGATGGCGATGCCCGCATCACGGCACGCCTGCGCGGCGTCGAGCGTGGTGGGAAATTCAGCCACGGACACCCCGTGACCCGCCGAGACCGCCACATGACGGGCGGTGGTGTCGTCGTGACTGGCCAGCACGGCCCCCAACCGCCTCGCCTCGGCCACGGCGGCGGCTTCGTGCACTGGGCCAAGCCGGGCCTGCAACGCGTATAGCTGGGCCAGATGTACCTCCCATTCCGTGTCTGTCAGGCTGTTCTTGCTCATGACATAGGCCCTCATCTTGGCCAGGTCGCGGAACTGCCGCTGGCCCGGCGTGTGGTCCATCAGGCTCAGCATGCCCACACGGTCCGCAGGGGTGAATTCCGACAGCTCATCCACAAGCGTTTCCGAACAGATTTCGGCCCGCAGATGCAGAAAATGGCTGATCTTGAGCACGCCGGCCGCGCGCATGTCGAGCAATTCGGTCGCCAGCGCACGGGCGTATTTCCTGTAGCGCGCCCTGCCGCCGGGGATCGACCCCACGCGCATGGCATCGAAGACGGTGGTGATGCCCGTTCCCGCCAGTTCCCGATCATGCGCCAGGATCGCGGGTCCATGCGGCCACGGCACATGGGGGCGGGGCGACATGTGCCGTTCGAGGTTGTCGGTGTGCAACTCGATCAACCCGGGTGCCACGTAGTCACCGTCGCAATCCAGCGCGCCCGATGGCAACGCAGCGCCCGTGCCGATCTCTGCAATTCGCCCGTCACGCAACAGCAGGTGTCCGGTCTGCACCCCATCCGCGAGGATCAGCTTGGCGTTGGCGAGGATCGTCTCTTGTGTCATGTGCCTGTCATCTCGAACCGTACAAGGTGCCAGGCCATGTTCACCCGCTATGCCGTCTATGTCACGCCCGCATCCGATAGCGCGCTTGCGGCGTTCGGGGCCAGTTGGCTGGGCTGGGACAGTGCCGCCGGAACGCCCCTGCCGCACCCGCAGGTGCCGGTGGACGTGGCAACCATCACTGCGACGCCCCGCAGATACGGTTTCCACGGCACCGTCAAGCCGCCGTTCCGGCTGGCAAAGGGCAAGGATGAGGCCGGTCTGCAATCCGCGCTGTCCGACCTGTGCCAAAGTATGGCACCGGTGACGCTGCCCGGTTTGAGACTGGCACGGTTGGGCCGCTTTCTGGCACTGGTCCCGGACGGCGATGCCACAGACCTGGGCGCGCTTGCGGCGCGCGTCGTGCAAGAGCTTGATCCGTTTCGCGCACCGCCGACCGGGGCCGAACTGGTAAAGCGCCGCGCCAGCGGACTGACGGCCGCACAGAACGCGCATCTGGAACGCTGGGGATACCCGTATGTGTTGGATCAGTTCCGGTTTCACATGACCCTGACGGGGCGGTTGGACAAGGACACTGCCGCCGCGACCGAAGCCGCTTTGACCCCGCATCTGGACCAGCTGCCGCTGGCCCCGTTCCGGATCGACGCTTTGACGCTGCTGGGCGAGGATGGCGCGGGTTTTTTCCATGAAATATCCCGTCACGGGTTGACCGGCTGAAGCGCGCTCGGGCCCGCAGGTGAAAGACATGCCAGTGCGTGGCAGACAGCGATAAAGGATTTGTTGATCACACTGCGCGCGGGCGTGTTGTTCGGTGATCGTTCTCTGGTACAGTTGCCTGAATTGGAACGGGCAAGCGTATTTTCAGAGAGGTTAACCAATGTCGCGCACGATGAACTCGGACCTGATTACAGGTGATCCGACACTGTATGACGAGGACTGGACCGACGCAGATCAGAACATCGACGCCCTGATCATCGGCACGATGTGGGATTTCTCCGGTGGCATGTCGATCACCTACAGCTTTCCGGACGCGGTGGCGGACTACAGCTACACCAACGGCATCGACACGTTCGATGGGCAATTCACCTCGACCTGGCAGGCACAGGCACGGCTGGCAATCGCCGAATATGAAAAGGTCACCGGCATCACCTTTACCGAAGTGACGTCGCCCAACGATCAGGCCGTCTTGCGCTTTGCCGAGGGCAAGGACCTTGGCACGGCATTCGGGTATTACCCGTTCGACGGTGAATCCGGCGGCGACATGTTCTTCAACTATTCAAACTACAACCCGAACGCCAATATCGGGACCTACACCTTTGCCACCATCCTGCACGAACTGGGCCATGCCATGGGCCTCAAGCACGGGCATGAGGACGACAGCTTCTATTCTCCGTCCGGCGGACCCGTGGGTCCGGGCCGGATCGAAACCGCGTTCAACTCGCTCGAATACACCCAGATGACGTACAAGTCGTATTCGGGGCAGCCGGACACGCTTGGCTTTTATACCACCAAGAGCGGCCACTATCCCCAGACGCTGATGATGCTGGATATCGCGGCGCTTCACAGGCTGTATGGTGCGGATTACACCGATCAGGCGGGCGACAGTGTCTATACCTTCGACACGTTCTCGGGCGAGATGTTCATCAACGGTTCGGGCCAGGGGGTGGCACGGACCGACAGCGGGGCCATTGCACAAGTCACCTTGCGCACCGTGTGGGATGGCAATGGCGACGACACCTACGACTTCGCCAACTTCACGACGGACATGGCGATTGACCTGACGCCGGGAGGTTACACCGATTTCGACGTGGGCGGTAATCTGCTGCGGTCGCTGTTGAACCAGGGCTATGACGATTTCGAGAATTTCGTGGGCGCGTCCGAATACGAATACGCCCGCGGGCACCTGTTCAACGCGATGCTGTCGGATGGCGATTTGCGGTCGTTGATCGAAAACGCCAATGGCGGGTCGGGCGACGACGCGATCCTGGGCAACCAGGGTGACAACAAGCTGGTTGGCAACGATGGCGGCGACACGATCACCGGGGGTGAGGGCAAGGACCGGCTCGAAGGCGGGCAGGGCATCGACAAGCTCTATGGCGGCGATCAAAAGGACAACCTGATCGGTGGCAAGGGCAAGGACCGGCTATTGGGCGAGGGCGGCAAGGACAACCTGACCGGCGGCAAGGGCAAGGACCGGCTCGAGGGCGGCGACGGCAACGACACGATGGACGGGGGCCGCGGCGACGACCGCCTGTTCGGACAGGGCGGCGACAACACGCTGACCGGTGGCCTGAATGCCGATATCTTCATGTTCAACCGCAAAAGCGGCAATGACGTCATCACCGACTGGGAAGACGGGATCGACAAGATCGAGATCACCACCAAGGGCGGGTATTCCGGTTTCTCCGTCAACGACAATGGCACCGACATCGTGATCGACTACGGGTTCGGCAACACCGTCACACTGCTTGGTATGTCGGGCACCACCATCGACGGCTCCGATATCATCGAGATCTGAGGAACGGCACCGCACATCGGGGTTTCATGGGAAAGGTCGTCGCAACGCGGCCCGTTCTTCGTTTCACTTGCGAAACACGGGCGAAAGCCTGCGCCGGGTTTTCCGGCGCAGGCCATGTTTGATCCACGACAGAACCGTTCAGGTCAGAACCATGATATTGTCTTCGAGCAGGGCTGTGTCGGTGACATCCAACAGGGTCATCCTGTCACCGCCGCCGAAGTCAAGGACCACGTCCGACCCCACAACGCTGGCATGATCGGTCAGCACCTGCGTCGCCGACTTCATCGCGCCACCCCACAGGGCGGCGTGCAGCGCCAGCATGTCGGCCCCCGCATCGGTTTCGAAGCCCATGACCGTGTCGGCCTGATCCCCGTCGTCAAAGACAAAGGTGTCGGATCCGTAACCGCCCTTCAGCGTATCGTCGCCGGTTCCACCGATGACAGTGTCATCGCCCTTGCCGCCACTGATCTGGTCGTCATGGGCCAGACCTTCCAGCCGGTCATGGCCCTTGCCGCCCAGCATGTAGTCCTTGCCGTCACCGCCAAGTATGGCGTCGTTGCCGTCGAAACCCTCCATCCGGTCGGCACCGGCTCCGCCGATCAGCACGTCGTTTTCGGTGTCGCCATACAGCTTGTCCTTGGCGTCGCCGCCATCAAGCGTGTCGTTGCCACCCTGACCGCGCAACGTGTCGCTGCCGTCCAGGCCCAGGATCAGGTCGCCCAGATCACCGCCGGTCAACTCTTCATCGCTGGCGGTTCCGGTGATGATGTCGCCAACGGCCGCTTCGCGGGCGTTGATCATCTGGAATCCCCCCTCCATCTCAAGGGCCTGGGTCACGCCAGACAACGTCGCCACCTGAAGTCCGGCCACCGAAACGACCAGATCACCGTTCACCACGGTCTGATCCACGATGTGATCGAACGTCGTCTCATCGACGCCAAAGTTGTACAGGCCCAGCACATCGGTCCCGACCTCGAAATCGTCCACCGTGCTTTGCTGCACTGTGGCCAGCCCCTCGGCCCCGTAGGAGACGATGAACAGATCCTCGTCCGCGGCCCCGGTAAAGGTGTTGCCGTTCAGGCCGACCAGTATGTCATCCTCGGCCCCGCCTGCGATGGCCGCACCGGCGGCGTACATCGGCAGTTCCTCGTATGTCAGCAGCAGGTCCGCGCCATACAGCTTGGCGGGCTTGATGTCGCCCTTGACGTAATAGGCCACGTCGAATCCATCAGTGTAGTTGACGCCGTTTTCGCTGACCGTGCCGGAACCGTTCTGGAACCCGATGCTGGTGGACAGGGGTGAAACGCCGTTCCAGTCCAACAGGTTCAATACGGTCTGTGTGTCTGCGCCCACCACGTACTTTTCCTCTCCGTTCTGGACGGGCGGTACATCGGCCGGGTCTGCCGGAATGACCACGCCGGGCAGGTCCTGGCCATACTTGTCCGGCTTCAGACGCCAGCGCGGCCCGATGATGTATTCACCGTTGTCCACGACCCCTTCGAACGGGGCGCGATCCAGCGTGGTGTACCAAGCGTTGGTAAACCCTTCCTTAAGGTCCGAAGACACGGCTCCGATCTCGTCCAGCGTGGTGCCGAACAGCGCATCAACGAGCGTCGGGTCCTTCAGCACCGTGCCCGAAGGGTAGAACGTGCCGTCGCCGGCATGGAAATCACCGTCCGACAGCCACGTACCGTCGGGCTGTTCGATGAATGTGGGCAGGCGGCCAATGGCGGATTCATTCTCGTAATCCTCGGGGCGGACCTGATCGTTGGGATTATTCGTGATCGTATGACGGATCGCCAGTTCGGCCTGCGTCACCCGGTACAACGGGGTCGGCCCGACCTTCTTGTCGGCGGTCCATTCCTCGGGCAGCTCCATCTTGGCATCCAGGCGGATGTCGTTGGGCTTCTTGATCATGTTGCCCCAGCGGTACAGCAGCTTGCCGTCGTCCTTGAGCGTGACGGAATAGTCGCTGCTATAGGCGATGTTGCTGTCGATCTCCGTCTCGTTGGGTTCGAGCACGTCGCGCAGGTCGGTCACGCCGTCCTCGTTGACATCACCCACCAGCGGCAGCACGTCGGCCACGTATTGCCCGTCATAGGCCCCGCCCACGATGATCAGGTTGTCGTCCAACTGGTAGACCGCATCGGGGTCTTCGGGGAATTTCTGGTCCGACAGGATGTTCTGCATGACCACGTAATGTTCGGTCGACGCCTTGACCGAATTGCCGCCCAACCCGCTCAGCCATGTGCCGAACAGGGCCGGCACCTTGAATGTCTCGGTGGGTGCGTTGGACACGATGACGCCCATCTGTTCATCGTTCTCGCCCTTCAGGTCACCGATCCAGCCTTCGGTATATTGACCATCGATCGACTTTTGTTCGGCGTTCTGGAAGTCCTCGGTGATGAAGCCGAATTCGCTGTCGATTGGATACAGTTCAATTCCGTCATCGACCTTGGGCGTGGCCGTGTCGTCGATGAACGTGCCTGTGTCGCCCTGTGTCAGCCCGGAAAACGTGCCGGTCAGATCGGCGGTCGAAAACGTATAGGTCGAGGTGAAGGTTGGCGCTGTCTGAAGCGGCTGGTCGACATCAATCGGTGTGGCGGGTGTTTGTGGCATTTGTATCTACCCTTGGTCTACTGGTGTTGCAGAAGCGCATTCATGTCAGCCCGAACAAGCGATCCGAACTGCCCTGAGCGCCCGCCCGGCCCCCGGCAGATCAACATGGGATTGCGTCGGGTTGAGTGCCGGTACGGCCCCACCCGGCTAACACGCGGCAAGGGCCCGCAATTGATCCTGGTCAATCACATATGGAAAGATGAATATTTTGATCTGTGTCCAGGCCAAACCGCCAACCGCTCCGATTTGAAGCAAAAAAGCGGCGGGCCGTCTGGGCGATACCGGCAGCGCATGCCACGTCCGCGCGCGGACGCAGGAACCGTTCGGTCAACCTTGCGGAAGCATCAAAGCGGGAACAAGTACCATGGTGCTGCTGGAGAGAATTGAACTCTCGACCTCTCCCTTACCAAGGGAGTGCTCTACCTCTGAGCTACAGCAGCGCCGTGCGCGGCGGGATAGACCCAAATCGCACACCATGCAACCCTATTCTGGACGACATTTGACCCCTGCGTTACAGAAGGCCCATGGCAGGCAAATCACCCCCGAAACCCAAGGGCGCGGCAGACCGAGAGGATCGGCTGAAGGCCGCGCTCAAGGCCAATCTGGCCCGGCGCAAGGCGCAGGCCCGGGCGCGGGGGGCAGGGGGCAAGGCACCCGAGGCAGGTAAGGACCAGAGCGATGGATAGTATTGTGGTACGGGGCAATGGCCCGCTGAGCGGGCAGATCCCGATTGCGGGGGCCAAGAACGCCTGCCTGACGCTGATGCCGGCCACGCTGCTCAGCGACGAGCCGCTGACGCTGACCAACGCGCCGCGGCTGTCGGACATCAAGACCATGACGCAGCTGTTGCAATCGCTGGGGGCCGAGGTGACGTCTCTGCAAGAGGGGCAGGTGCAGGCGATGTCCTGCCACGGCCCCATCAACACACGTGCCGAATACGATATCGTGCGCAAGATGCGGGCGTCGAACCTTGTGCTGGGCCCGCTTCTGGCCCGCGAAGGACATGCCGAGGTGTCGCTGCCCGGCGGGTGCGCCATCGGTGCGCGGCCCATGGATATCCACACCGACGGGCTGGCCCGCATGGGGGCCGAGATCGAACTGCGCGACGGTTACCTGCATGCCAAGGCGCAGGGCGGCAAGCTCAAGGGCGCGGTCATCGACTTTCCCTTCGCCTCGGTCGGCGCGACCGAAAACATCATGATGGCTGCCACGCTGGCCAAGGGCACAACGGTGATCAACAACGCCGCGCGCGAGCCCGAGATCGTGGACCTGGCCACCTGTTTGCGGGCGATGGGGGCACAGATCGACGGCGACGGGACCGCGACGATCACGGTTCAGGGTGTGGACCGTCTGGGCGGGGCCACGCACCGGGTCGTTACCGACCGGATCGAACTGGGCACCTACATGCTGGCCCCGGCCATCTGCGGGGGCACCGTCGAACTGCTGGGGGGCAAGATCGACCTGCTGGGCGCGTTCTGCGAAAAGCTGGATGCGGCGGGCATTTCCGTGTCCGAGACGGACAGGGGCCTGACCGTGGCGCGCAAGAACGGGCGCATCAGCGCCGTGGACGTCACAACCGAACCTTTTCCCGGCTTTCCCACCGACCTGCAGGCGCAGATGATGGCGCTGCTGTGTACGGCCGAAGGGACATCGGTATTGGAGGAGAAGATATTCGAGAACCGCTTCATGCATGCGCCCGAACTGATGCGGATGGGCGCGCAGATCGAGGTGCACGGCGGCACCGCTACCGTGACGGGGGTGGACAAGCTCAAGGGTGCGCCGGTGATGGCGACGGACCTGCGGGCCAGCGTGTCGCTGATCCTGGCCGGGCTCGCGGCCGAGGGCGAGACGCGGGTGGCCCGGGTCTATCACCTGGATCGCGGTTATGAACACGTGGTGCGCAAGCTGTCGGGCGTTGGTGCGCAGATTGAACGGATACACGGCGCATGACCGAAGATGCACGGTTCGAGGATGGGCGCGAGGCACCGCTGAACCTGGGCGCGCTGGATGCGGATGACCTGCAGGTGATCTCGTCACTGGTGCAGGATGCTGTCTTTCCCATCACCGAGATGAAATGGGACCGCACGGCCCGCCGCTTTGCCCTGTTGCTCAACCGGTTTCGCTGGGAAGATGAAGGCCGCGAACGGCATGCGCCGGAACGGGTGCAATCGGTGCTGGTCTTCGACAACGTGATGGGCGTGGCCAGCCAGGGGATCGACCGGTCCGACGGCGATACGATCCTGTCGGTCCTGTCGCTGGCGTTCGAGCCGACGGAGGACGGGGCCGGGTATATCCTGCTGACGCTGGCCGGGGATGGCGGTATCCGTCTGTCGGTCGAGGCGATCGGGGCCACGCTCAAGGATGTGACGCGCCCCTATGTGGCGCCGTCGCGCACAGCACCCGAACACGACACCTGATGCCGTAAGGCGGACGTGCCGTCCGCCGGGCGCACCACAGGTACGCCTTACGATGTCGCGCCTCCCGTAAGGCGTACCTGTGGTGCGCCCGGCGCGGACGCAGCAAGCTGCGCCTTACGCTTGAGGACCGGGCACCCCGCCGCTATGTGGTCCTCTGAATACCAAGGACAGGCCATGCCACAGTTTCTGAACGTCACGGACCCGGATTTCGACGCCCGATTCACCGCGCTGCTCAATGCCAAGCGCGAAGACAGCCCCGATGTCGATGCCGTCGTTGCCGACATCATCGCCGACGTACGCGCGCGGGGCGACGCGGCGGTCATCGCATTGACCAAACGGTTCGACCGGATCGATCTGACGCCCCAGACATTGCGCATTTCGGTGGAAGAGGTCGATGCCGCCATCGCAGACGTCCCTGCCGATGACCGCGCGGCGCTTGAGTTGGCCGCCGACCGCATCCGCGCCTACCACGCCCGCCAGATGCCGCAGGATGCGCAATGGTCCGATGATGCGGGGGCCATGCTGGGCTGGCGCTGGACTCCCGTGTCGGCTGCGGGCCTGTATGTTCCGGGTGGTCTGGCCAGCTATCCGTCCTCCGTCCTGATGAATGCCATCCCCGCCAAGGTCGCAGGTGTGGCGCGCCTTGCCATCACCGTGCCCACGCCGGACGGCGTGATCAATCCGCTGGTCCTGCTGGCGGCGCACATCGCGGGCGTGGACGAGATCTATCGCATCGGCGGGGCACAGGCGGTGGCCGCCCTTGCCTATGGCACCGACACGATTGCGCCCGTGGACAAGATCACCGGCCCCGGCAACGCCTTTGTCGCCGCGGCCAAGCGCCGGGTATTCGGCAAGGTCGGCATCGACATGATCGCGGGCCCCTCCGAGATCCTTGTGGTGGCCGATGCCGACAACGATCCCGACTGGATTGCCCTCGACCTGCTCAGCCAGGCCGAACACGACGAAAGCGCCCAGTCGCTGCTGATCACCACCGATGCCGATTTCGGTCAGGCCGTGGCGCAGGCTGTGGACCGGCACCTCGAAACCCTGGACCGCCGGGACATCGCGGGCCCCAGCTGGCGCGATTACGGTGCCATCATCACGGTGCCCGACCTGGATGTGGCGGCGCACCTGACCGACCGCATCGCGCCGGAGCACCTGGAGCTGTGTGTTGCCGATCCCGTCGCCCTGTCGGACAAGATCACCCATGCCGGCGCCATCTTTCTGGGTCAGTGGACGCCCGAAGCCATCGGCGACTATATCGGCGGCCCCAACCACGTGCTGCCCACCGCACGTTCGGCCCGCTTTTCGTCCGGCCTCAGCGTCCTGGACTTTCTCAAGCGGACCACGCTGGCCCAGATGACGCCGGATGCCTTGCGCGCCATCGGTCCCGGGGCCGAGCGGTTGGCGGCGTCCGAAAGCCTGCAGGCCCACGGGCTGTCCGTCACGGCCCGTTTGCGCAAGCTGAACGGCTAGTCAAGGGGGCGCTGCCCCCGTCGGCTGCGCCGCCTCCCCCGTGGTATTTTCAGTCAGAAGAAACGGAACGTCAGACCGCACCGGGCCATTGTGTCGCTGTGCGGCCTTGCGTATGCATCCCGCAACGCCACTCTGCCCGACACCGAGACCCATGACCCGCATCACCCACATCACCCTTGATGACGCCAACCTGCCGCCGCCCACGCCCGAGATCGAGCAGGAGCGCAAGGTCGCCATCTTTGACCTGCTCGAAGACAACACCTTTGTCCTGCCCGACCGCGACGGGCGCGCGGTGCCGCAGGGACCCTACCATCTCGACCTTGGTATTCGCGACAAGCGCCTGGTCTTTGACGTGGCCACCGAAACCGCGGAAAAGGCCGCCGAATTCCACCTGTCCCTTGGCCCCTTCCGCCAGGTGGTCAAGGACTATTTCCAGATCTGCGAAAGCTATTTCGAGGCTGTGAAAAAGCTGCCCCCCAGCCAGATCGAGACCATCGACATGGCCCGCCGCGGCATCCACAACGAAGGCAGCCGTGTGTTGCAGGAACGCCTTGCCGGCAAGGCCGAGGTCGACACCGACACCGCCCGCCGCCTGTTCACCCTGATCTGCGTCCTGCATTTCGGGGGCTGAATGGCTGACTTGCCATCCTCCGTCCTGTTCTGCTGCGATCACAACGCGGTCCGCTCCCCCATGGCCGAGGGGATCATGAAGAAGTTCTATGGCACCGACACCTACGTCCAGTCCGTCGGCGTCAAGAACGACATGGAGATCGACGGCTTTTCCATCGCCGTGTGCCAGGAAATGGACGTGGAACTCAGCCGCCACCGTTCGCGCAGCTTTGACGAGATGGAGGACTGGGGCGACGACCTGAGTTCCTTTGACCTGGTCATCGCGCTGTCCCCAGCCAGCCAGCGCCGGGCGCTGGACCTGACGCGCTACTATCACCTCGAAGTGGAATACTGGCCCATCCTGGACCCCACGGGCCTGGGCGAAACGCGCGAGGCCAAGCTGGAAAGCTACCGCGCGGCACGGGACCAGATCATCGCCCGCCTGACCGAACGCTTCGGCCCGGCCCGCACGCCCTAGGTGCAGATGCGCGCGGCACTCTGGCTGTAGTCTTTCCACCGTCGCCAGAACCGTTCGTCACTCGGGCGGTCCGATTGGCGGGTCACCTGCGCCTGATGCGGATCGTCAAAGAACCCGGCCCCGCGCCTCTGGTCGTCGTTGGTCAGCGACTGGTTCGCCACCGCCTGCACACAGCCACACCGGCCGCGGCTGGCCTGGTCCCGGCCGGCCCCGCGACAGGCCTGATAGATCGGGCCGGTGGCAAACAGGACGGAAGGCGACGGCAGTCGCGCCGCGCTGGTGACGGTCTGACGCGACCCGCTGGAGCAGGCCGACAGGGCCAGCGTTGCGGCGATCAGAATGGTCAAAGAGGATTTCATGCCCGTACCTCTGGTCTGGCGGGTGATCCCGCTCTTGAAAGGATGCGCGCAGTATGCCGGAAAGCGACGCGTGGGGCAATCCAAGCGTTTCGCCACAGACGACGCGCGACGCCCCGGCAGCGTATTGCGTGAGGATGCGCGAGAGGGGCAGCGTGGTGTGCGTTCCATCCCGCTCATTCCCAATGCGCGGAATCAAGGCCGCAGGCCGCCGCGCCGTCCCACGGCCCGGCGGTTGGTGTGCCGTACGCGCGACAGTCGGTCGGAAAATGAACCTGGTCACCCTAAAGAGCTCGGGAAAACATGTCGCATCGCCGGTCCAGGGCCCGCCGCTGGCGCTGCACAAATTACAAGGCGGTCATCTTTGGTATAACTGGCAGCGCATCTGCTGCTTCTGGCGCTATGATGCCCCGGTGGCACTGGCTCAATTGATCCACCAACGCATCTTCAGAGCCACTAAGGAGCAACGATCCACCTGGAATGACCGACCCCCAAAGCACCTTTGAAGTGATCAACCCGGCCGCACCCTTACCGGCGCTGTGATGCAATGCGTCCGCGAACAACCGAACAGGTCGCGATAGCTCCTGCGGGTCCTTCACACTGTCAATCCAAGCCTCTTTCGGTCAGGCCCATCCGCCAAGCCGATCATCGCCGTCAACCGCAGTGCTGTGCGGCTGGTTATCAACTTGCGCCGTTCGGCGATCCGTTCTTTCAACCAAGCTTTCACTTGTTCTAAAGGTGAAAAATCAACTCTGCTCACCCGCAGCCCAACTGCGACACCAACACCATTGACCAGCCCCCAAACCCCTGGCGTGACTCCACAGCGACCGCCCGCGCACTTCGGCAATTTCTCCGACATCGCCCACATCACCCTCGTTAACCCACCCTCAACAAACCCCACCGCACGCTCCGTTAACCCCGTCCGCCGTGCACGTGCGGTGTACAGGCTGTGCACGCGTGGTGCACGGCTGGTGTATGCCGATTTCCCCTAAAACACAGGCTTTAAGCCTCGATTCGCGGCCCCCGCCGGCAACACCCCACCGAACGTTGCGCGGCGCGGCATCGACGGCCATTGACCAACCCCCGGTTCCGCGACATATCCACCCCATGACACCGCTTTCGCATATCCGCAATTTCTCCATCGTCGCCCATATCGACCACGGGAAATCGACCCTCGCCGACCGGCTGATCCAGTCCACAAACACGGTGGCCGACCGGGACATGAAGGAACAGCTGCTCGACAGCATGGATATCGAACGCGAGCGTGGCATCACGATCAAGGCCAACACGGTCCGCATCGACTATACCGCCGACGACGGCCAGCAGTACGTGCTCAACCTGATCGACACGCCCGGACACGTGGATTTCGCCTATGAGGTCAGCCGCTCGATGCGCGCGGTCGAGGGGTCGCTGCTGGTCGTGGACAGCACCCAGGGGGTCGAGGCGCAGACGCTGGCCAACGTCTATCAGGCGATTGACGCCGATCACGAAATCGTGCCCGTTTTCAACAAGATAGACCTGCCCGCCAGCGACATCGACCGGGTCGCCGAACAGGTCGAGGATGTGATCGGCATCGATGCTTCCGGCGCCATCGCGGTATCGGCCAAGACAGGGCAGGGCATCCACGAAACGCTGGAAGCCATCGTGCAGTATCTGCCTGCGCCCCAGGGCGACGCGGACGCCCCTCTCAAGGCCATGCTGGTCGACAGTTGGTACGACAGCTACCTCGGCGTCATCGTCCTGATCCGCGTCATCGACGGGCGGCTCAAGAAGGGCGAAAAGATCAAGTTCCTGTCGAATAACACCGTCCACCACGTGGACCGCGTCGGTGTGTTTCGCCCGCAGATGGAGATGGTGGACAGCCTCGGCCCCGGCGAGATCGGGTTCCTGACGGCATCGATCAAACAGGTGCGCGACACCCGCGTGGGTGACACCATCACTCACGAACGTAAGGAGGTCGAGCCGCTGCCCGGCTTCAAGCCTGCGCAGCCTGTTGTTTTCTGTGGTCTTTTTCCCGTGGACTCGGCCGAATTCGAGGATCTGCGCGACGCCATCGACAAGCTGGCGCTGAACGACGCGTCTTTCAGTTTCGAGATGGA
The DNA here is from genome assembly GCA_038527345.1 of Pseudomonadota bacterium. Lineage (GTDB taxonomy): Bacteria > Pseudomonadota > Alphaproteobacteria > Rhodobacterales > Rhodobacteraceae > Tateyamaria. The sequence continues at coordinate 25,068 of JBCBFX010000058.1, forward strand.
AACCTCTGCCGCATTGGGCTTCGGCTTCCGCTGCGGGTTCCTGGGGCTCCTGCACCTCGAGGTGATCCGCGACCGGATCGAGCGGGAATATAACATCGAGTTGATCACCACCGCACCGTCGGTCATCTATCACGTCCACCTCAAGGACGGCACCATGTTGGAGCTGCACAACCCGGCCGACATGCCCGACCTGTCGGTGGTCGATCACATGCAGGAGCCGCGGATCAAGGCGACGATCCTGGTGCCCGACGACTATCTGGGCGACGTGCTGAAACTGTGCCAGGACCGGCGCGGGATTCAGGAGGACCTGACCTATGCCGGCAGCCGCGCGATGGTCGTCTATGACCTGCCGCTGAACGAAGTGGTGTTCGATTTTTACGACCGGCTGAAATCGGTGACCAAGGGGTATGCGTCGTTCGACTATCAACTGACCGGCTATCGCGAGGACAACCTGGTCAAGATGTCGATCCTTGTGAATGACGAGCCGGTGGATGCGCTGTCGATCATGGTCCACCGCGACCGGGCCGAGATGCGGGGCCGGGCGATGGTGGAGAAACTCAAGGACCTGATCCCCCGCCACATGTTCAAGATCCCGATCCAGGCGGCCATCGGCGGCAAGGTGATCGCGCGCGAGACCCTGTCGGCGATGCGCAAAGACGTGACGGCCAAATGCTACGGCGGGGATGCGACGCGGAAGCGCAAGCTGCTGGACAAGCAGAAGGCCGGGAAGAAGAAGATGCGCCAGTTCGGGAAGGTGGATATCCCGCAGGAGGCGTTTATCAGTGCATTGAAGATGGATGGGTAGGTGTGAATTTTTATCAACGCGCCAACCTGTCTTTGTCGCTAGCAGTTGTTTTCGGTTTGCAGGTTGCAATCCTTAGCCAACTAACGACCAAAGGCTTGGTTGACCTTTGGGATAACTCGAAGCCTGTTTTAGCGTGGATGATTTTCCAGATCATATTCAAATGCAAAATGATGTTCGACGATCATCTTTTTTTTCAGTCAAATGGCTTT
>JBCBFX010000059.1:0-25749 GCA_038527345.1 Pseudomonadota bacterium
CGCAACGTGTCGCCCACGGCCAGCCCCAGCATACGGGCCATGCCGCCATTGATCTCGAGCACGTGGGTCAGGTTTTCGCCGCCATAGATCGGTGTTTCATCCAAGGGCTGCGCGCGATGATGGATATGGCGAATCTGTCCGCGGGCATCGACAAAGATCATGTCCAGTTCGATCAGCGTGTTGCGCATCCAGAACGACAGCGACCGCGGCTGAGGATAGACAAAAAGCATACCGGCGGATGGGGGCATGGACGGACGGTTCATCAATCCCAAAGCCTGCTCGCGCGGATCATCCGCGATTTCCACCGAAAACCGCGCCTCGCCAAAGGCACCGCGCAACCAGACCGTATCGTCGCGGCAGTCCGACGCGTGGCTGGCTGCTGCAAACATGCACCAGGCGGAAAACGCAAACAGCAATGTCGTCGCCCGGCGGAGAATCAGCCTAGTCCTCGTCTTTCGGCAGTGCTGCCTCCCACGCTAGCACTTCAGAGGCCATCTGTCCCCGCTTGCCGTCGATGACGCGCAGCGCCAGCGCCTCGCCCGGTTGCAGGTCCGACAGGCCCGACCGGCGCAGAACCTCGACATGCAGGAACACATCCTCGGGTCTGCCGAAGACATTTGCAAAGCCAAAGCCCTTGCCCTTGTCGAACCATTTGACCCGGGCCGGTTCAAGCGGCGCGTCGGATATGGTGTCGGGGTCCAGCTCCGCGATATCGGCAAGGGTCGAGCTGCTGTCATGTGCGGGCGGCGTAATCGCCAGCACTTCGACAGCCTGCACGCCGCGATCGGTGGATTGCACGCGCACTTCCATACAGGCCCCATCCGCGACGGACGACTGCCCGAAGTTGCGCAGCACATTCACGTGCAGCAGGATGTCAGGGCCGCCCTGATCGGCGATGATGAAGCCGAAACCCTTAACGGGATCGAACCATTTCACCGTACCCGTGATCCGGTTCGTTTCTTCTGATAGTTCTGACACGACTTGTCTTTCGTTGAGTGATTAGTGTCGCGCATCAACACTTGCGCTATTTTGCACTCGTATTTCAAGCCGTAAAAAAGGTTGGCGTACAACGGGTTACAATTCACGATGCATGAAATTCACGGGCTCAACCGTGAGACGTGCCACGGTGCACATATATTTTCCCGTGTCCAGCGAAACCGATCATGCAGGCGGAATGCACCATCCGCCCACAATTCGATCTCGACCGGTTCGATCCTGTAGCCCCCCCAGAACGGCGGCCGGTTGGGGGCCGTTCCATGCTGGGCCGTGACCTTGGCGACCTGCGCCATAAGCGTGCCCCGACTGTCCAAAGGCTGGCTTTGACGGGACGCCCAGGCCCCCAGCCGCGACTTCAGCGACCGGCTGGCGTAATAGGCGTCGGCCTGGGGCCCATCCTCTTTCGAAACATGCCCCCGCACCCGCACCTGGCGGTGCAGCGATTTCCAGTGTAGCGCGAATGCGGCCTTGCCCGCCCCGTCCAGTTCCTGCGCCTTGGCACTGGTATAGTTCGTGTAAAAGACGAACGCATTTTTTTCGATCTCTTTCAGCAGAACCATGCGCACATTCGGCATTCCGTCCGAATCCACGGTCGACAGGGCGATGGCGTTCGGGTCATTGACTTCGGCCGCTTCCGCCTCGGTCAGCCAGCGTTGCACGATGGCGATCGGGTCGTCCCCCGCGAATATGCCGTCTCTGTCTGTCATTCCGTCCTCACGTCCCACGCGAAAGTGCTAACGCCCCAAGGGCATGCCTGCAACTCCCCACGCTCTCTTGAAGCGGTGGGACCTATGTCCTAAAGCTAGCCGGCAGACGATAAACGGGATGGGGCGGCGAAACATGACAGCGCTTATGGCGGGCAAGCGAGGGCTCATCATGGGTCTCGCCAATGACAAGTCGATTGCTTGGGGCATTGCAAGGGCCTTGCACGAGGCGGGGGCGGAACTGGCCTTTTCCTACCAGGGCGAAGCACTGAAAAAGCGGGTGGACCCGTTGGCCGCCCAACTGGACAGCGACATCGTGCTGCCCTGCGATGTGGGCGACGAAGGATCCATCGACCTGCTGTTCGAAAACCTGGCAAACCGCTGGGGCACGCTGGACTTCCTCGTCCACGCCATCGGCTTTTCCGACAAGAACGAGTTGCGCGGCCGCTATGTCGACACCACGCGCGGCAATTTCAGCCTGACCATGGATATCAGCGTCTACAGCTTCACCGCCGTGATGCAGCGCGCCGAAAAGCTGATGCGTGATGGCGGCAGTGCCGTCACCCTCACCTATTACGGGGCCGAGCAGGTGATGCCGCATTACAACGTGATGGGTGTGGCCAAGGCCGCGTTGGAGGCATCGGTCAAATACCTGGCCGAGGATCTGGGCAAGGACAACATCCGCGTCAACGCCATCAGCGCGGGCCCGATCAAGACGCTCGCCGCCAGCGGCATCGGCGATTTCCGCTACATCATGAAGTGGAACGAATACAATTCTCCCCTGCGCCGCAACGTGACCATCGACGACGTGGGCAAGTCGGCGCTGTTCCTGCTGTCCGATCTGGGCTCCGGCACCACCGGCGAAAATCTGCACGTCGATGCCGGATACCACGTTGTCGGCATGAAGGCGGTCGACGCCCCCGACATCGAAAAGGGCTGAGCCGCGTGCTGCTGACGCCCGCCGATCTGCTGGCCTTCAACGCGGTTCTGCTGGCCGCGCTACTGTCGCCGGGTGCCGCGATGCTGTTCCTGACCCGCACCGCCATCACGGCGGGCCGGGCAGCGGGCATCGCGTCAGGCATCGGGCTGGGCACCATGGCGGCGCTGTGGACACTGGCGGCCCTGTTGGGGCTGGAGGCTGTTTTTTCCCTGTTTCCATGGACATACACCGCGCTCAAGCTGGGGGGTGCGGTCTATCTGATCTATCTTGCGGTCCAGACATGGCGCAACGCCCGCACGCCACTCGCAGACGCGCCGCTGCCCCGGCACCGCGCGCTCCTTGGCGGGATGCTGCTGAACCTGGGCAATCCGAAATCCATGCTCTTTGCCGCCGCCGTCATCGTTGTCGTGTTTCCCCAGGGCCTGGCCGCGCCGGACATCGCGCTGATCGTGTTGAACCACTGGCTGCTCGAGTTGCTGTTTTACACCGTTCTGGCGCTGATGCTCAGCGCGCCGGCCGCCCGTCGCGGCTATCTCGGCCTCAAACCCGTCTTTGACCGCATAGCCGCCACCCTGCTGGGTGCGCTTGGCCTGCGCCTGATCCTGGAGAAATAACGCAATGGCAGACCGCCTTCCCCACGAAAAAGGGTTCCACGTCAGCTGGGACCAGATGCACCGCGACAGCCGCGCGCTGGCGTGGCGGCTGGACGGGCGCGGCCCCGATGACGGGTCGTGGCGGGCGGTGGTCGCCATCACGCGCGGCGGCATGGCCCCCGCGATGATCGTGGCGCGCGAACTGGACATCCGCACCGTCGACACGATCAGCGTCAAATCCTACCATTCGGGTGGCGGCAAGGCCGACCAGCGCCGCGATGCGGAGGTTCTGAAAAGCCCCGATGCCGACATGATGGGCGACGGCACCGGCATCCTGATCGTCGATGACCTGGTCGACAGCGGCAAGACGCTGGAGCTGGTGCGCAGTCTTTATCCCAATGCGCATTTCGCCACTGTCTACGCCAAGCCCTCGGGCGAGCCGCAGGTCGACACGTTCATCACCGGCGTCAGCCAGGACACGTGGATCTTCTTCCCGTGGGACATGGCGCTGCAATATGTCGAACCCTATCGCGGAACGGACTGAGCGGCGCGCGCCCCTCCCCGTCTCTGTCCCGAAAAATCCCCGCCGGAGGCTCCGGCGCCCGAAACCGGAGGCTGACCATGCCCATCTCGCGCACCGCCACCACGTTCCCGCCCCCGGTGATGGAGGCGCGGCGCTGGATCGCGGACGTCACCTTCCCCGCCGACCGCCCGCTGATGAATGTCAGCCAGGCGGCCCCGGTCGATCCGCCGCCCCCCGCCCTGCGCCAGGCCATGGCCGATGCGGCGCTGACGCGCGACGATGCGCATCTCTACGGTCCGGTGCTGGGCATGCCTGCCCTGCGCGCTGGCCTGAGCGGCCAGATCAACCTGCACTACGGGGCCCATACCACGGCCGACAATGTCGCCATCACATCAGGCTGCAATCAGGCCTTTGCCGCAACCATCGCCAGCCTGTGCAGCGAAGGGGACGAGGTGATCCTCCCCGTGCCCTATTACTTCAATCACAAGATGTGGCTGGACATGGCCGGTGTCACCACCGTGGCGCTGCCCGTGGGCGACGGGATGCTGCCGGACGTGGCCGCGGCCAGGGCCCTGATCACCGACCGCACCCGCGCCATCACCCTGGTGACACCCAACAACCCCTGCGGCGTGGAATACCCCGAGGGGCTTCTGGACGCGTTCTACGATCTGGCCCAGGCGCATGGGCTGGCCCTGATTGTCGATGAAACCTACCGCGATTTCGACAGCCGATCCGGCCCGCCCCACACCTTGTTTCAAAAGGACGGGTGGGACGACACGTTCATCCATCTCTACAGCTTTTCCAAGGCGTACCGGCTGACCGGACACCGCGTCGGCGCGCTGGTGTCATCGCCCAAGCGCCTGAGCGAGGTGGAAAAATTCCTGGACACCGTCGCCATCTGCCCCGGCCAGCTTGGCCAATACGCAGCGCTCTGGGGACTGGAAAACCTGGGCCAGTGGGTGGCCGGGGAACGGGACGAGATCCTGGCCCGCCGCCAGGCCATCACCGAAGGCTTCCATGTGCTGGCCGATCAGGGCTGGGAGTTGTTGGGCCTTGGTGCCTATTTCGCCTACATGCGCCATCCGTTCGGGATGTCGTCGGGCGACATGGCACCGCGTCTGGTGCACGAGGCAGGTCTGTTGTGCCTGCCAGGCACCATGTTCTGGCCCGACGGCGCGCCCGAAGGCAGGGCCGAACTGCGCATTGCCTTCGCCAATCTGGACGCGGCGGGCATTGCCGAAATGTACAAAAGGCTGTCAGCCGTCCGGTTCTGAGCCCAACCGCTCTTGCCCGCCCCCGGCACGCCCGATAGACAACGCTGACACACGCTTATCCCCAACGAGGCACCCAATGACAAAGGGCAAGATGTCCATTTCGAAAGTCGCAGTCTGGATCCTTTTGGGCCTGCTGTTTGTGGGTCTGAGCCTGGGCTTCGGCCTGGACGGGTTCGGCGGCAATGTCCGCAATGTCGGATCGGTGGGCGACAAGTACATCAGCGTTCAGGAATACGCCCAGAACGTCCAGAACGAGATGCTGGCCTATGGCAACCAGACGGGCGAACGGGTCACCTTTGCCCGGGCGCAGGAACTGGGGCTGGACCGCGCCGTGCTGGCCCAACTGGTGCGCAGCCGCGCGCTGGATTACGAGGCCGATCAGATGGGCCTGAGTGTCGGCGACGAGGTGCTGCGGGACGAGATCCTGAACATCCCCGCCTTTCGCGGCCTCGACGGCAACTTCGACCGCGAAGCCTATAGCTATGCGCTGGAACGCTCCGGCACCAGCGAAGCCGCGTTCGAGGAACGCCTGCGCGACGAGGTTGCCCGCACCCTGTTGCAGGGGGCCATCGCGTCCGGCGTGCGGATGCCCGCGACCTACGCCGAAACCCTGGTTGCCTTTGTCGGCGAAACCCGCGATTTCACGTGGTCGCGACTGGGCCTGGGCGATCTGGCCGAACCGTTGCCCGAACCCACGGACGCGGAACTGCGCGCCTATTACGACGCCAACATCGACAACTACCAACTGCCCGAAACCAAACGCATCACCTATGCCACCCTGCTGCCCGAAATGCTGCTGGGCACGACCGAAATCGACGAAGCGAAGCTGCGCGCCGCCTACGATGACCGGATCGACGAATTCAACCGGCCCGAACGCCGTCTGGTCGAACGGCTTGTGTTTCTGGATGCCGACGCCGCCGACCGCGCGGCGGCCCAGCTCGAGGTGAACGGCACCACGTTCGAAGCGCTGGTCGAGGAACGCGGCCTGCAACTGTCGGATGTGGATCTGGGCGACGTGAGCCGGCTGGAGCTGGGATCGGCGGGCGAGGCCGTGTTCGGCGCGGACGTGGGCGAGGTTGTGGGCCCGGTTCCCGCAGGCCCCGGCCCGGCCCTGTTCCGCGTGAACGCGGTGCTGCCCGCACAATTCACCAGCTTCGAGGACGCATCAGAACGGTTGCGGGACGAACTGGACGCCGACGCCGCCCGCCGCCAGGTCGGCGTGCTGGCCGAGGAGTTCGACAACATGCTTGTGGGCGGTGCCACGCTCGAAGAGATGGAGGCCGACACCGACATGGTGCTGGGCCAGATCGACTGGTATCCCGCCATCGCCGAAGGCATTGCCGGATATGACGCCTTTCGTGATGCGGCCGCCCGTGTGACGGCCGACGATTTCCCCGAAATCATCCAGCTTGAGGATGGCGGCGTTGTCGCTCTGCGCCTCGAAGAAATCCTGCCCCGCCGCCCGCAACCCTATGAGGATGCTGCCGAAAACGTGCGCGCCAACTGGGAGGCCGAACAGACCGAGGCCCGCCTGACGGAACAGGCCGACGCGATCCTGCCCGCCCTGCGCGACGGCCAGAGTTTTGCCAGCCAGAACCTCGACAGCGTGATCGAAGAGGACCTGGACCGGGCCGCCTTTGTCGAAGGCACTCCGCCCGCCTTCATGACCGAAATTTTCGAGATGGCGCCGGGCGACGTGCGCATGATCTCGTCCTTCGGGTCGATCCTGATCGTGCGGCTGGACGCGATCAACCCGGCCACGGAAGACCCGGATGCATTGCGCGAAACCGAAGCGCTGAGCGCAGAGATGGGCCAGCTTCTGGGGGCCGAGCTGTTCAACCTTTTTGGCCAGGACGTTGTGCTGCGGTCGAACCCGCAGATCAACCAACAGGCGCTGGACGCGGTCCACACCCAGATGCCCTGATGGACATGGTTCCGGCATATGACGCCTTTGCAGCCGCCTATGCGGCGGGCCTGAATCAGGTCGTCTATACCCGCCTGGCCGCGGATCTCGACACACCCGTGTCGCTGATGCTGAAGCTGACGGGCGCGCAAAAGGACGCCTTTGTCCTTGAATCCGTGACGGGGGGCGAAATCCGGGGCCGGTATTCCATCATCGGAATGAAACCCGATCTTGTGTGGCGCTGCCGGGGCGAGACCTCGGAGGTGAACCGCGCCGCGCGCTATGACGCCGACGCGTTCGAGCCGCTCGGGGGCAATCCGCTGGATACCCTGCGCGACATCATCGCCGAAAGCCGGATTGACCTGCCCGCCGACCTGCCGCAGGCGGCGGCGGGCCTGTTCGGCTATCTGGGCTATGACACGGTGCGGCTGGTCGAACATCTGCCCGACATCAACCCCGACCCGCTGGGCCTGCCCGATGCGATCCTGCTGCGCCCGTCGGTCGTGGCGGTGCTGGACGGGGTCAAGGGCGAAGTCACGGTGGTATCCCCGGCCTGGGTCAGCGACGGGCAGTCGGCCCGCGCCGCCTATGCCCAGGCAGCCGAGCGGGTGATGGATGCGGTCCGCGATCTGGAACGCGCGATGCCCGCCGACACCCGCGACCTGGGCGATGCCGGGACCAACCCCGAACCGGTGTCGAACTTCACACACCAGGCCTATCTGGAGGCGGTGGAAAAGGCGCGCGACTACATCAAGGCCGGCGACATCTTTCAGGTGGTGCCCGCGCAACGCTGGACACAGGACTTTCGCGAGCCGCCCTTTGCGCTTTATCGCAGCCTGCGCCGCACCAATCCGTCGCCGTTCATGTTCTATTTCAACTTCGGCGGTTTCCAGGTGGTGGGTGCCAGCCCCGAGATCCTGGTCCGTGTCTTCGGGTCCGAAGTCACGGTGCGCCCCATCGCCGGCACCCGCCCCCGCGGGGCCACGCCCGAGGAAGACAACGCATTGGAAGCCGACCTGCTGGCCGACAAGAAGGAGTTGGCCGAGCACCTGATGCTGCTGGACCTGGGCCGCAACGACGTGGGCCGCGTGGCCAAAATCGGCACCGTCCGCCCGACCGAGGAATTCATCGTCGAACGCTATTCCCACGTGATGCACATCGTCAGCAACGTCGTGGGCGAACTGGCCGAGGGCAAGGACGCGCTGGACGCGTTCTTTGCCGGGATGCCCGCGGGCACCGTGTCAGGTGCCCCCAAGGTGCGCGCGATGGAGATCATCGACGAACTGGAGCCGGAAAAGCGCGGCGTCTATGGCGGCGGCGTCGGCTATTTCAGCGCAGGCGGCGACATGGACATGTGCATCGCGCTGCGCACGGCGGTGGTGCAGGATCAGAAGCTGTATATCCAGGCCGGCGGCGGCGTGGTCTACGACAGCGACCCAGAGGCTGAGTATCAGGAGACGGTGCACAAATCGAACGCCATCCGGCGCGCCGCAGCGGATGCTGCACGCTTTGGCGGGGGCAACCGTTGAGCATCCCGACCCTGCTTGACGGCCCGGTGGCCGATCGGCCCTCCGGGGGGGATTTTTTGGGGACAAAGACAGGGACGGTCGCGCCCTGATGGCCCCTGCCGGGTTCGAGATCGGCGGTGTTTCCGTCGCCCCCGGCACCCGTGTCGACGTGGCGTTGCCCGTGTCCGCCCTGCCCGATCACACACCGGTGAACCTGTCGGTCGAGGTGGTGCATGGCCGCCGCCCCGGCCCCACCCTGTTTGTCAGTGCTGCTGTGCACGGCGACGAGGTGATCGGGGTCGAAATCGTGCGCCGCCTGCTGCGTGCCCCGCAGCTGGAAACGTTGCGCGGCACATTGCTGGTGGTGCCCATCGTCAATGCCTTTGGTTTCCTCGCCCGTTCGCGGTACCTGCCCGACCGGCGCGACCTGAACCGCTGCTTTCCCGGCTCGGCATCGGGGTCTCTGGGGTCGCGGCTGGCGCATATTTTTCTCAACGACGTTGTGTCCCGCTGCGATTTCGGCATCGACCTGCATTCGGCCGCCGTGCACCGCACCAACCTGCCGCAGATTCGCGTAACCCCGGGCGATGCGCGCACCGCTGACATGGCCCGCGTGTTCGGTGCACCGGTCATCCTGACCTCGCCCCTGCGCGACGGGTCGCTGCGCGGCGAGGCGGCGGCACGCGGCGTTCCCATTCTGCTGTACGAGGCGGGTGAGGGCTTACGCTTTGACGAGTTTGCAGTGCGCGCGGGGGTTGCCGGCATCCTGCGGGTAATGCGGGCCCAGGGCATGGTTGCGGCCAAGGGCATTGCCAAGGCCCGCGCCCCGTCGCTGTATTGCCGCGCGTCAGCGTGGTTGCGGGCACCACAGGGCGGGTTGCTGCGCACCTTTCGGGCCGAAGGCGATGTGGTGGCTGCCGGCGACGTGCTGGCGGCCGTGGCCGACCCGGTGGGCGGGGCCGAAGCCGAACTGGTTGCCCCGGCCCCCGGCATCCTGATTGGCCGCGCCGTGCTGCCGGTGGTGAACGAGGGCGACGCGGTCTTTCACCTGGCCGATCTCGGCCCGACGGCGGACGAGGACACGGTGGACGCGTTGACCGCGCAGCTGGGCGCCGATCCGCTGTTTGACGAGGACGAGATCATCTGAGCCGTCAGGCGCAGTTTACTGTGCCTCCATGCGCAGCGCCTTGAGCACGGCCGACACAGGTGCCAGCGCCACCCGTTCCGCGCGGTCCTGCAACCCCCACAAAAGCAGCGCCGAAATCGTGTCGGGGCGCACGCGCCCCACCATGATCACACCACCCTCCTGCCCGGCGCGAAACGCCGCCTGATCCAGAAAGCGCCGGATCACCGTGGGCGTCTGGTCCGCACTGTCGAAATCCCGAAAGACAAGGCCCGTCGGCACGCCAGACCGCGCCGCCAGCTTTTGCACGGTATTCAGGCCCTTGGATTGCAGCACAAGCCCGTGTCCGCTGGCCAGCACGGCCTCGGCCACCTGATCAGCGGCTTCGCGGCTGTCCTGGATGCCGGTGCCGGTCCCTTCCATCACGGCGACGGCCTGTGGCACGGCGGACAGGGCTGCCGACAGCAGCACCTCGGCATCCGTGGCCGTGGCAGAGCGGGGGAAGTTCAGCAACGCCATCACCTCGAACCCCTGTGCGCGGTAATCTGCCATCCGAGCGCCCGCATCGTCCAGCGTGGCATCGACGGCAAAGGTCAGGGGATAGGGAAAGCTTTGCAACGCGGCCAGACCGACGGCGCCGCCACTCAGGTTCACGCCCGTGTCCATCAGCACGATGGACATCAGCGGTTTTTCGTCAGGGTTTTCGAACGGGGTGGCAAAGGCATCAATGGGCGGGCCGTCTGCCGTCACCTCTTCGGCTGCTTCCGTGACTTCGGTGTTCGGCACCTCGGGCGCGCGGTCGATCAGCGACCCGGCGGGACGGCCGATACTGGGGCCACCTTCGGCGGCAGGTTCGGTGGCATTGGGCAACGCGGCCACGGCCTCGTCCTGCGGTTCGTCCGGTGTAGCAGGACCGGGAGCCGGATCAGGTGTCGCGGCAGGCGCGTCGGGGGCGGTCGCCTCGGCCGGGGCTTTGGGCAATGTGCCTTCGGTCACGGGAACCTCGGCCGCCGGTGTCTCGGGGGCGGCTTCGATCTCGGGGGCAAAGGCCGTCTCGACCTCGGGCACCGACGGGGCCGCAGGTTGTGCCGGATCGGTCGAGATCGACAACTGCCCTTCGGTGTCGGGCTGCGCGGGCAAGGCGGCTTGCGGGCTGGGCAGCACCGGCGCTTCGGTCTCGACCGTCACCGCACCGCTTTCCGCCGCCTCGGCCGGGCCGCTCAGGTCATCGGCCTCACCGGTCTGCGGCACGACGGGCGTGTCAGAACCCGCTTCGGCAGCTGCGCTGATGTCGTCGGCATCGGGCGAGGTCACTTGCGGCGCGTCGCCCTCGCGCACCAGGTCGGCATCCGTCACCGCCTCGGTTCCGTTGGGTTCGACCGCGTCGGGAGCGCTTGCGCTGGCCGGTGCCTCGACACTGGCCGACGGGGCCTCGGGGCCGTCGCTCAGCACCGATATCACCCCTGCACCCACAACGCTGACCACCCCGCCCAGCACCGCGCCGCTCAGAAATCCACGTGCCATCCTGTCTGTCTCCGCCTGTTGCGTGCGCCCCCGCTTTGCGATGTGGCGCACCCGCTCGTCATCACGGCTTGCCTGCCCTTGACGGGGCGGGCCAAGCCTGAACATGTTGGCGCGACTATAAAGGGCCGCGCGCCCCCTTGGAACAACGAAAACATGCTGCTGCTCATCGATAACTACGACAGCTTCACCTACAACCTCGTGCACTACCTCGGCGAACAGGGGGCCGAGGTGGTCGTGCGCCGCAATGATGCGCTGGACGTGCAGGACGCCATGGGGATGCGACCCGACGGCATCCTTTTGTCCCCCGGCCCCTGCGATCCGGATCAGGCCGGCATTTGCCTGGCGCTGACGCAAGCGGCGGCGGAAACCCGCACACCGCTGATGGGTGTGTGCCTGGGCCACCAGACCATCGGGCAGGCGTTTGGCGGCAAGGTGGTGCGCGCGGACGAGATCGTGCATGGCAAGCTGGGCACCATGCACCACGACGGGTCATCCGTGTTCAAGGGGCTGCCGTCGCCCTTTGCGGCCACGCGCTATCATTCGCTGATCGTGGACCGGGCCACCCTGCCCGACTGCCTGCATGTCACGGCCGCGTTGGAGGATGGCACCATCATGGGCCTTGCCCACCGCGAATTGCCGATACACGGTGTGCAATTCCACCCGGAATCCATCCGCTCCGAACATGGGCACGCGATGCTGCAGAACTTCCTCGACCTGATGCCGGTGGCCGCATGAGCGACGCCCTGAAACCCCTGATCGACGCGGCGGCTGACGGGCCGCTGAGCCGGGCGCAAGCCGAACAGGCGTTCGAGATCCTGTTCGAGGGCGCAGCCACACCCAGCCAGATCAGCGGCCTGCTGATGGCGCTGCGCACGCGCGGCGAGACGGTGGATGAATATGCCGCCGCCGCCGCCGTGATGCGGGCCAAATGCAAGGCCGTCCGCGCGCCCGAGGGGGCGATGGACATCGTCGGCACCGGGGGCGACGGCAAGGGCACGCTGAATATCTCGACCGCGACGGCCTTTGTCGTGGCAGGCGCGGGCGTGCCGGTGGCCAAGCACGGCAACCGCAACCTGTCCTCCAAATCCGGCGCGGCGGACGCGCTGACGCAGATGGGGATCAACGTGATGGTCGGACCCGAAGTCGTCGAACAGGCTATCGAACAGGCCGGGATCGGTTTCATGATGGCCCCCATGCACCACCCGGCCATCGCCCATGTGATGCCCACGCGCGCTGAACTGGGCACGCGCACGATTTTCAACATCCTCGGACCATTGACCAACCCCGCGGGGGTCAAACGGCAACTGACGGGGGCCTTTTCCCGCGACCTCATCCGGCCCATGGCTGAAACGCTGGGGCAGTTGGGATCGGATGTGGCATGGCTGGTCCACGGCTCGGACGGCACGGATGAACTGACGATCACCGGCACCAGCTGGGTTGCGGCGCTGGACAATGGCACCGTCACCGACATGGAGATCCACCCCGATGACGCCGGCCTGCCCGTGCACCCGTTCGAGGATATCATCGGCGGCACGCCCGAGGAAAACGCCACCGCCCTGCGCGCCCTGCTGGACGGCACGGCCGGGGCCTATCGCGACGCCGTGCTGCTGAACGCGGCCGCCGCGCTCAAGGTCGCAGGCAAGGCCGCCGACCTGGCAGAGGGGGTCGACATGGCCCGGACCAGCATCGACAGCGGTGCGGCCAAGGCCAGGATCAGGGCCGTCGCGGACATAACGCAGAGCACAGGCTAGCGGCCGTCTCTGTTCCAAAAAAATCCCGGGGGTCCGGGGGCTGGCCCCCGGTTCCGCCCGCACCACCAGGACCGAACCCATGACCGATACGATCCTCGACAAGATCAAGGCCTACAAGCTGGAAGAGATCGCCGCCGACAAGGTCGCGAAGCCGCTTGCCGATGTCGAAGCCGAAGCGCGCGCCGCCGCGCCCATACGCCCCTTTGCCGAGGCGCTGCAAAAGGCGGGGCGCGAAGGGTACGGGCTGATCGCCGAAATCAAGAAGGCCAGCCCGTCCAAGGGCCTCATCCGCGAGGATTTCGATCCCGCTGCCTTGGCGCGTGCCTATGCCGACGGCGGGGCCACCTGCCTTTCCGTGCTGACCGACACGCCCAGCTTCCAGGGGGCCAAGCCGTTTCTGACCGAGGCCCGCGCCGCCTGCGACCTGCCCGCGCTGCGCAAGGACTTCATGTACGATCCCTACCAGGTGGCCGAGGCGCGCGCGCTGGGGGCCGATTGCATCCTGATCATCATGGCGTCGGTCGACGACACACTGGCGGCCGAACTTGAGGCCGCCGCGACCGACTGGGGCATGGATGCCCTGATCGAGGTGCATGACGCTGACGAATTGGAGCGGGCGGCCAATCTCAAAAGCCCGTTGATCGGAATAAACAACCGCAATCTCAAAACCTTCGAAGTCTCTCTTGATGTGACACGTACCCTGTCCAAACAGGTGCCCGCCGACCGGACCATCGTTGCGGAAAGCGGCCTGAACACGCCCAAGGATCTGGCCGACCTGGCCATGTATGGCGCGCGCAGTTTCCTGATTGGCGAAAGCCTGATGCGGCAGGACGATGTGGCCGCAGCCACCCGTGCGCTCCTGGCCAATCCGCTTACCTCCGGCGGAGGGATGTAGATGCCGCTGACCCATTTCGACGATCAGGGTGCCGCCCACATGGTGGATGTGTCGGACAAGGCCGTGACCGACCGCGTTGCCGTGGCCGAAGCATGGATCAAGATGGCCCCGGAAACCTATGATATCATTACCGAAGGACGCGCAAAGAAGGGTGACGTGATCGGTGTGGCGCGGCTGGCGGGCATCATGGGGGCCAAGCGGACCTCGGACCTGATCCCGCTGTGCCATCCGCTGCCCATCACCAAGGTGGCCGTGGATCTGGAACCCGACCCGGACCTGCCCGGCCTGCGCATCACCGCCACGGTCAAGACCACCGGCCAGACCGGGGTCGAGATGGAGGCGCTGACCGCGGCCTCGACCGCCGCCCTGACCGTCTATGACATGGCCAAGGCCGTGGACAAGGCAATGGAAATCGGCGGCCTGCGCGTGCTGCTGAAAGACGGCGGCAAATCGGGCCGTTACGAGGCGACATGATCACTGTCGCCCAAGCGCTTGATCATCTCTTTGCCCTCGCAACGCCGTTGCCTGCCGAGACTGTCCGCCTGCGCGCGGCGGCTGGCCGGGTGTTGGCCGAACCGGTGGCAGCGCAGCGGACGCAGCCACCCTTTGCCGCCGCGTCCATGGATGGTTATGCCCTGAAATCCATCGAGGCGGACCTGCATGCCCAGTTCAAGGTGGCAGGAGAGGCCGCCGCGGGCCATCGTTGGGACGGCACCGTGGGCCCGGGTCAGGCCGTGCGCATCTTTACCGGAGCCCCTGTCCCGCCCGGCGCAGACAAGGTCGTGATCCAGGAGAACGTGCAGCGCACCGGCGACCTGATCACCATAACCGATGACAGCGATGCCAAGTCCAACATCCGCCCCGCCGGCGTGGATTTCGAGGCGGGATCGGTGATGGACGCCCCGCGGGTACTGTCGCCCGGTGACGTGGCGCTGCTGGCATCGATGAACGTGGCCGAGGTGCCTGTGGTGCGCAAACCGGTGGTGGCCCTGATCTCGACCGGGGACGAATTGGTGATGCCGGGCGACGCCCCCGGCCCGGATCAGATCATCGCATCCAACACGTTCGGCCTGGCCGCCATGCTGGAGGCGATGGGCTGTGCAACACGCATCCTGCCCATCGCGCGCGACACCGATGCGTCGCTGCGCACCGTGCTGGGTCTGACGGACGGCGCAGACCTGATCGTGACCATCGGCGGAGCGTCGGTGGGCGATCATGATCTGGTGGCCCATGTATCGGCCGCGTTGGGGATGCGGCAGGCATTCTACAAGGTGGCGATGCGCCCCGGCAAACCGCTGATGGCGGGGCGTTTGCGCAACGTGCCGATGGTGGGGCTGCCGGGCAATCCGGTGTCGGCCATGGTCTGCGGCACGATCTTTTTGAAGCCGATGCTGCGGGCGATGCTGGGTCTGGGCACCGCCCCCGCCCCGCGCGCGACCCGCACCCTGTCGGCTCCGCTGCCCGCCAATGGCCCGCGCGAACACTACATGCGCGGGATCACCGATGGTGCCTCCGTGCGCGATGCGGGCGATCAGGACAGCTCGCTTTTGTCCGTTCTGGCCCGCGCCAACGCCCTGATCGTGCGCCCGCCCCATGATCCGGCACGTGATGCCGGAGAAACGGTCGACGTCATATTGATGCAGAACAGTTGACACAAAACGGGAACGTCCGTAGAACAAACCCAAAATCAAGAGGGTTGGAGGACGAACAGTGCTGACCAAAAAGCAGCTCGATCTGCTCGAGTTCATTCACAAGCGGGTGCAACGCGACGGCGTGCCCCCCAGCTTTGACGAGATGAAGGAGGCGCTGGACCTGCGCTCCAAATCCGGGATCCACAGGCTGATCACGGCGCTGGAGGAACGCGGGTTCATCCGCCGTCTGGCCCATCGCGCCCGCGCGCTGGAAGTGGTGAAGCTGCCGGACAGCCTGGCGGCGAAGGTCGGCGGCTTTGCCCCGCGTGTGATCGATGGCGATCGCCCCGATGCGCCGCCGCCGCCCGCCGCCCAACCGGTCGAGGCCGCCCATGCGATCGAACTGCCCGTGATGGGCCGGATTGCGGCGGGTGTGCCGATCTCGGCCATTTCCGAAGTGTCCCATTCAGTTGCCGTGCCCGGGCAGATGCTGTCGGGCAAGGGCGATCACTATGCCCTTGAAGTCAAGGGCGATTCCATGATCGAGGCCGGGATCAACGATGGTGATGTCGTGGTCATCCGCGAAACATCCGTGGCCGACACCGGCGATATCGTGGTGGCATTGGTCGAGGATCACGAAGCGACGCTGAAACGCTATATCCGTCGCGGCGACACAATCGCGCTCGAGGCCGCGAACCCCGCCTATGAGACCCGGGTTTTCCCGGTGGGTCATGTGAAGGTGCAGGGCAAGCTGGTTGGCCTGATCCGCACCTACTGACCGGCATGGGCGGACCACAGGTCCGCCTTACGGGCGCGTCACGGCGATGTTTGCGCGTCATTCGCGAAATGCAGGGCGGACCGGTGGTCCGCCTTACGCATTTCGAACCGGGGCGCGGGATAGCGCGCCCAGCCTGACCACAGGCGGTCCCCTGCCAGATCGCGTGCAGTGACCAGCGACAGGTCCTGCCCCCGCCCCATCAGCGCCACCGCACCGGTGCTGCGCAGCACCTTGGGTGTCAGCAAGATGCAATCGGCCTGTGCTGCGTCCACTTCGCCGTCCACCACGACGATCTGACCGGGCGCGCAGCCCGAAAAGGCGCTGCGCGCCTTTTTCCCGCGCACATGGGCCACCGGTGCGTCCTGCCACCGTGCGGCCGCCGCTGCCTGATCCGCGCCGTCGCCGTCATTTTCCAACCAGTTGCGCGCGATGAACCCCGCGCCCTTGGCCCGGCTGAGCGCGCGGCCCTGATCCGTCATGTGCCCCACCAGCGTGCCGGTATCCGCGATCAGCACGCGGGGGCGGTCGCCCACCTGCCACAGCAGCAGCGCGGCCGCGACCACAGGCACGCCAAGAAGCCGCACGCGCCCTTGCCACAGGATCACGAACAGCGCGCCCAGCACCATCATCGGCAGCACCACGGGCACCGGCCCTGGCACGAAACGCCGCGCCCCGTCCAGCGCCGACACGTATTCCGCCACCCAAAGGATCCATTGCAGCCCCGCCCCCATCAGCCACAGGCCCAATGCCTCGGCCCCGAACGGGGCCAGCAGCAACGCCAGCACCGCCGCCGGAATGACCAGCACGCCCATCAGCGGCACGCTGAGCAGGTTCGCCAGCAGCCCATACTGCGCCACCGCGTTGAAGTGGGCCGCGCCAAAGGGGGCCGTGGCCAGCCCCGCAACGCCCGAGGAAATGACCAGGGCCACGAACGGTTGCAGCCATTTGGGGCCCAGCGACAGGTTGCTGTCGCGCGACCAGCCAAAGACCGCGACCAGTGCCGTGGTCGCGGCAAAGGACATCTGGAACCCGGGCCCCATCAGCGCCTCGGGGCGCAGGAACAGCACGATCAGTGCAGCCACCGCCACCGCCCGCAGGCTGAGCGCGCGGCGGTTCAGGATCACCGCCACCAGCGCCACCGCCACCATGATAAAGGCGCGCTCGGTCGCGATATTGCCCCCCGACAGCCCGAGATAGACCGATGCCGCCACCAAGGCGCCGCCCGCAGCGATCTTGCGCGCGGGCCAGCGCAGCGCGACCAGCGGGATGAGGGCAAGGCAAAACCGCAACAGCCCAAAGACAAAGCCCGACAGCAGCCCCATATGCAGCCCCGATATCGCCAGCAGGTGCGCGGTGTTCGACGCGCGCAACGCCTCAAGCGCGGGTTGGCTCATCCCGCTGCGGTCGCCTGTGGTGACAGCCGCGGCAAAGCCGCCGACGTCGCCCGGCAGATGCGCCTGCACGCGGGCGGACATGGTCATGCGAACCTCGAACACAATCTGCCGCAGGTCGAATTCGGCCTCGCTAATGGCCAGCAGCGGCACGCGGGAATAACCCACGGCCCCCAGACGCGCGAACCAGGCGTGGCGCTGGAAATCAAAGCCGCCCGGCTCGACCGGTCCACCCGGCGGGGACAGATGCGCCGTGGTCATCACTCGCAGGCCCGGTTGCGGCGTCACGCCCAGTTCGGCGTCACCATGCAGGGAAATGCGCACGCGGGTTGGCGTGTCTTCGGGGGCGACGCGGTCCAGCTTGACCCGGTCCAGCGTCAGGCGCACCGCGTCCGATCCACTGCGGTCCATGCCGACCACGCGCCCTTCGACCGGGCCATAGTAGCGCCAGTCCAGCACCGGCCCCGCCACGCTGTGCGCGCGCCAGGCTGACACGGCAAAGCCCAGACCCACCATGGCGATGAAGATGGCAAATGGCCCCCAGACCTCGCCCACTGCGCGGGCCAGCACCGCCATCAGGGGTATCACTGCGCAGACAGCCGCAATCACGCCCATCGACGGCTCGAACCGCAGTCCGAAATACAGGCCAACGCCACAGGCCATCGCCACCGGCAACCAGCAAAACAGGTGCCCGCGCTGTGCCAGCATCATCAGCTGCCATCGCGGCCACAGGCCCATGCTTGCCCCTTTTGCAGATGCTCAGTATCAGGAGCGCGCACGCTACGCCCTCCTTGGTTACTGAAAGGTAAACACAAGCCCATGTCCCAGCCTGTCGTCACCCGCTTTGCCCCCTCGCCTACGGGCTACCTGCATATCGGCGGCGCGCGCACGGCGCTGTTCAACTGGCTGTACGCCCGGGCCAAGGGCGGTACGTTCCTTTTGCGGATCGAGGATACGGACCGCGCGCGGTCCACGCCCGAGGCGACGCAGGCGATCCTGGACGGGCTGGCGTGGTTGGGGCTGGACCATGATGGCGACGTGATCAGCCAGTTCGACCGGGCCGACCGCCACGCCGAGGTGGCGCACCACCTGCTGGCACAGGGCAAGGCCTACAAGTGCTTTGCCACACAGGACGACATCGCCGCCTTCCGCGAGGCCGCGCGGGCCGAGGGGAAATCGACGCTGTACCGTTCGCCCTGGCGCGATGCAGGGCCGGAGGCGCATCCAGATGCGCCTTACGTGATCCGCATCAAGGCCCCGCGCAATGGCGAGACAGTGATCCGCGACCAGGTGCAGGGCGACGTGACCATCCGCAACGACCAGCTTGACGACATGGTGCTGCTGCGTGCCGACGGCACGCCGGTCTATATGCTGGCGGTGGTGGTGGATGATCACGACATGGGCGTAACCCATGTGATCCGGGGCGACGACCACCTGAACAACGCCGCGCGGCAGATGATGATCTATGATGCGATGGGCTGGGACGTGCCGGTCTGGGCACATATCCCGCTGATCCACGGGCCTGACGGCAAGAAGCTGTCGAAACGCCACGGCGCGCTGGGGGCAGAGGAATACCAGAAGATGGGATATCCGGCGGCGGGCATGCGCAACTACCTTGCGCGGCTGGGGTGGAGCCATGGCGACGACGAGTTCTTTACCGATGCGCAGGCGCGGGAATGGTTCGATCTGGACGGCATCGGCAAAAGCCCCGCGCGCTTCGATCTGAAGAAGCTGGAACATCTTAGCGGGCTGCATATCGCGCAGATGGAAGATGCTGCGTTGCAGCGGGAAATCGACTCCTTCCTGGCAGCAGCGGGCAAGGACCCGATAAAACAATCGCGACGAGAGGGGCTTTTGGCCGCACTCCCTTATGTCAAGGAGAGGGCCAAGACCTTTCCTGAACTTCTTGAAAAAGCGCACTTTATTCTGACAGAGCGGCCGATTTTGCCGGATGAAAAGGCGGCGAAGGCACTGGATACGGTATCCCGTGGTATACTGAAGCAATTGACGCCGCAGTTGCAAACCGTTACGTGGGACCGTGACTCTTTGGAGGCAGTCCTGAACGATTTCGCTGCGTCGCAGGATACCAAATTCGGCAAGCTGGCCGGGCCGCTGCGGGCGGCTTTGGCGGGACGGGCCGTCACGCCTTCGGTCTTTGACATGATGCTTGTTCTGGGGCGCCAAGAAACCCTTGCCAGGCTCGAGGATGCTGCCGCCTGACGGAGTTAACGCTTTGGTCATGATGCGCAGTCTAACGATGGGTCTGTCGCACCCGCGACGGCCCGGGGCGGGGAATGCCTGCCTGCGACGAAAGGAAGGATGCCCATGGCTGAAGCACGAGACACCGCAACCCTGACAATTGGCGACAACAGCTACGATCTGCCGATCCACTCGCCGACCGAAGGGCCGGACGTGATCGATATCCGCAAGTTGTATGGTCAGGCGGGCGTGTTCACCTACGACCCCGGCTTCACCTCGACCGCCAGCTGCGACAGCACCATCACCTATATCGACGGTGGCGCAGGCGTGTTGCTGCACCGCGGCTATCCCATCGACCAGTTGGCGTCGAAATCGCATTACCTCGAAGTGTGCTACCTGCTGCTGTACGGCGAACTGCCCACGGCCGCCCAGCTCGAGGAATTCGAGACCACGATCACCCGCCACACGATGCTGCATGAGCAGATGCAGAACTTTTTCCGCGGCTTCCGCCGGGATGCGCATCCGATGGCGATCATGGTCGGCGTGGTTGGCGCGATGTCCGCGTTCTACCATGACAGCACCGATATCGCGGACGAGCGTCAGCGCGAAATCGCATCGCACCGCCTGATCGCCAAGATGCCGACGATTGCGGCCTGGGCCTACAAGTATTCGATCGGCCAGCCGTTCGTATATCCGCGCAATGATCTGGACTATGCGTCGAACTTCCTGCGCATGTGCTTTGCCGTCCCGGCCGAGGAATACGAGGTCAACCCGATCCTGAGCCGCGCCATGGACCGCATCTTTACCCTGCATGCCGATCACGAACAGAACGCGTCAACCTCGACCGTGCGCCTGGCGTCGTCCTCGGGGGCGAACCCGTTCGCCTGCATCGCGGCCGGTGTCGCCTGCCTGTGGGGCCCTGCCCACGGTGGTGCGAACCAGGCGTGTCTTGAGATGCTCAAGGAAATCGGCTCGCCCGACCGCATCCCCGAATTCATCGCCCGCGCCAAGGACAAGAACGATCCATTCCGCCTGATGGGTTTCGGGCACCGCGTCTACAAGAATTTCGACCCCCGCGCGACAGTGATGAAACAGTCCGCCGACGAGGTGCTGGAACTGCTGGGCGTGGAAAACAACCCCGTGCTGGCCGTGGCCAAGGAACTGGAACAGGCCGCGCTGGCCGACCCCTATTTCGCCGAGAAGAAGCTTTTCCCGAACGTGGATTTCTATTCCGGCGTCATCCTCGAGGCGATGGGTTTCCCGACGTCGATGTTCACCCCGATCTTTGCGCTGTCGCGCACCGTCGGCTGGGTATCGCAGTGGAAGGAAATGATCGCCGATCCGCAAAACAAGATCGGGCGCCCGCGTCAACTGTACCTGGGTGAGACCGCGCGCGACTATACCGATATCGAGAATCGCTAGGATCGGCGAAACGGCACTGGCGTCGGTAACACAGTTCCAATTCAAAGCGTTGCATCCGATTGTTCAATCGGGCGCAACAGTCCTGCCCCCGATTTGACACTGACGCGAACAGGCGTCTACGCATACATGGTTAACCATTTGACAGGAGCGCCGCGATGCTTGGACTTGCCTTGATTGGATTGTTGGGGGTCGCGCTGGTTGTCAACCTGGTGGATGACGACGACGACGCCCCGGCGACATCCGAAGACGCAGCCACCCTTGAACAAGGCAGCGAAGGCGACGACCTGATCGAAACGGCCGCCGGCGACGACACGGTGTTCGCCGATGCGGGCGATGACGTGTTGCTGCTGGGTGACGGCAACGATCGTGCCTTTGGCGAAGAAGGCGAGGACATTGTGATCGGCGGTGCCGGAGACGATTTTCTTCGGGGCAGTGCCGATGATGACATGCTCTACGGGGACGCGGGCGAGGACACGCTTTTCGGGGATGTGGGCAATGACCTGCTGGATGGCACCGACATTCTGGACACCGACGCCCTGTTCGCCGCCGCGCAGGAAGCGGTTGAAAACGGCACCGTCCTGACCGAAGCCGAGTTCCTGTCTTTCTTCGACTTCGACAATGAAACCGGCGAAGCCGACACACTGAACGGCGGCGTTGGCAGCGACATCCTGATCGCCGGCAGCAATGACGTGGTGACCACCGGCACCGGGCAGGACGAGGTCGATCTGGGCGAATGGATCACACCGGGCGAGCCTGCCGTGATCACCGATTTCAAGCTGGGCAAGGACAGTTTGGTCTTTTCCTACGAAGGAGACACACCCCCGAACGTGTTTCTGACCGAACAGGACGATGGCACTGTCACCGTGGAAACGGACGAGGGCATCGTCGCGATTCTTCAGGGCCTCGACTTTCAGGATGTGCAGAACGCCGGGCTTACGATCCAGTTCGTGCCGTTCGGCTGACGGATGGCACCGTAAGGCGCACCTGTCGGTGCGCCATCCGTCTCAGCGGCCTTCGAAGCTGGGTTTGCGCTTTTCGATGAACGCAATGACCCCCTCGCGGAAATCGCGGGACTGGCCGCACTGGCCCTGCTCCATCGCTTCGGACGCAAGCTGGGCTTCGAGATCGTTGCCCCAGGACGCACGGATCACCCGCTTGGCCGCGGCAAAGGCCTGTGTCGGGCCGTTGGCCAGGTGTTCGGCCCGTGCCTTCCACTTGGCGTCGAATTCATCGTCAGGGATCGCTTCCCAGATCATGCCCCACGCGTCGGCCTGGGCCGCGGTGATCTTTTCCGCAAACAGCGCCGCCCCCATCGCCTTGGCCATGCCCATGGTGCGCGGCAGCACATATGTGCCGCCAGCGTCCGGGATCAGGCCGATGCGGGTAAAGGCCTGCAGGAAATACGCACTTTCCGACGCAATCACCACGTCGCAGGCCAGCGCAAGGTTGGCCCCGGCCCCGGCCGCCGCCCCGTTCACCGCGGCAATGGTCGGCACCGGACAGTCGATAATGGCCCGCAGCATGGGCGCGTATTCGTCGCGCAGGGTCCGTTCCAGATCAAGGTCGGCGGCATTGGCGCGGTCGCCAAGGTCCTGCCCCGAACAGAACGCCCGCCCCGCCCCGGTCAGCACCACGACCCGCGCGTCCTCACCCCCGGCCTTGACCGCGTGCGCAATCTCCGCCCGCATCTGCGTGGTCAGCGCATTCATCACATCGGGCCGGTTCAACGTGATCGTGGCAACGCCATCCGTCAGGTCAAAGGTCAGGGTCTGGTAGTTCATCGCGGCCTCCATTGGCAGGTGCTGGCGCCCTGCATATCAAACCGTTCCGTTCAGAAAAGCCCCGACGCGCCGTCAGTCGTCCAGAATTTCGCGCAGACGGCGGGCCTCGTCCTCGCTCAGCCCCGCATCGGCCGCCACCGGTGCTGTGCTGCGGCCGCGCAAATACCCGACGCCCACGGCAGCCGCCAGCAGCAACATCAGCGGCCCCGCGGCCCACAAAAGCCAGTTCGACCCGCTGGTGCGCGGGTTCATCAGGACGAATTCACCGTAACGCTCGACAAAAAAGTCGACGACCTCGTCATGGCTTTGCCCCGCTGCCACCTGTTCGCGGATCACCCGCCGCGCCTCGACCGCCCAATCGGCGTTGGACGAGGCTACGGACTCGGACTGGCACACCACGCAGCGCAGCGCATGGTCCAGTGCGCGCGCCTGCGCCTCTTGCGCGGGGTCGGGCAGCATTTCGGATGGGTCCAGGGCCAGCGCCACGCCCGCCAGCGCGAACCAAAGGATGACCGCCAACCGCATCATTCGGCCGGCACCGCCCGGGTCTTGCGTGCGCCTGCGGCGACACGAAAACGCCGGTCCGACAACGACAGGAACCCACCCAGGGCCATCAGCGTGCAACCGATCCAGATCCAGTTGGTCAGCGGCTTGATATAGGTCCGTACCGCCCAACCCCCGCCCTGCTGCGGGTCGCCGATCACCACATAGACGTCGCGCGCCAGGTTGTAATCAATCGCAGCTTCAGTCGTGGGCATCTGCGCCACAGGGTAAATCCGCTTTTCCGGGCGCAATTGTGCGATCTCGCGCCCGTTCCGCGCCAAGGTGACAAAGCCCATCGTTGACAGGTAATTCGGCCCCTCCACATCCTCGACCTTGTCCAGCGTCAGGGTATAGCCGCCCACCTCGAAGGGCTGGCCCAGTTGCGCCACGCGAATATCCTCGGACTGCCACGCAGTGATGCCCGCGACCCCCAGCATGGTGATGCCAAGGCCCGCATGGGCCACCGCCTTGCCCCAGTCCGCGCGGGGCAGACGGAACAGGCGCGCAGCGTTGAACGTCTTGCCCGTGCGAGACGCCAGATCGACCGCCGCCCCCATCACCAGCCAGGCGCCCAGGAACATGCCCACCGGCCCCACCAGGCTGCGGCCCGTGTTCATCGCCCAGGCCAGACCGCCCACAGCCAGCGCCAACACGAACACATAGCGTAATTGCCGCATGGGCCGCGCCAGTTGCGCCCGCTTCCACGGCAGCATCGCACCCACCGGCAGGATCAGCCCAAGCGCCACCATGAACGGGGTGAACGCCATGTTGAAAAACGGCGGCCCGACGCTCAGCTTGCGGTCAAAGAACATCTCCGCCACGAGCGGCCACATCGTACCGACAAAGACGACAAAGCAGGACACGGCCAGCAAGATGTTGTTGGTCAGCAAGGCACTCTCCCGGCTGACCATGGAAAACACACCCCGCGCCTCCATCGTGCCTGCACGCAGAGCAAACAGCACCAGTGCCCCACCCATGAAAAAGCCCATGATCATCAGGATGAACACACCCCGTTCAGGATCATTGGCAAAGGCATGGACCGACGTCAGCAGGCCCGAGCGCACGATGAATGTGCCGATCAGCGAAAAGCCAAAGGCAAGGATGGCCAGCAGTATGGTCCAGGATTTCAGGCTCTCGCGCTTTTCCACCACGATGGCGGAATGCAACAGCGCCGCCGCCAGCAACCACGGCATGAAAGATGCGTTTTCCACCGGATCCCAGAACCAGAAACCGCCCCACCCCAGTTCGTAATAGGCCCACCAGGACCCCAGCGCGATACCGATGGTCAGAAACACCCACGCGGCCAACGTCCACGGCCGCACCCAACGGCCCCAGGCCGCATCGACGCGCCCCTCGATCAGGGCGGCCACGGCAAAGCTGAACGCCATGCTCAGCCCCACATAGCCCAGGTACAGAAACGGCGGATGGAATGCCAGGCCCGGATCCTGCAACAGCGGGTTCAGGTCCTGCCCGTCAAAGGGCGGCACCGCCAGACGCACAAACGGGTTCGACGTGAACAGGATAAAGGCCAGAAACGCGACGCCGATCGCCCCCTGCACCGCCAGAACACGGGCGCGCATGCTGGGCGGCAGGTTGCCCCCGAACCACGCCGCCATGGCCCCGAACAGCGCCACGATCAGCACCCACAGCAGCATCGACCCCTCGTGATTGCCCCACGTGCCCGATATCTTGTAGATCAACGGCTTGGCCGAATGGCTGTTCAGCACCACCAGCCGCAGCGAAAAGTCCGACACGACAAAGGCCCACATCAGCGCGGCAAAGGCAAAGCCGACCAGCAGGAACTGCGTCGTCGCCGCCGGTTCGGCCACTGCCATCCATCCCGCATCTCGCGCAGCGCCTGGCACCGATCAGGGGGACCGTGGCCTGCACAAGGGCCACGACAAAGGCAAGGATTAGAGCGAAGTGTCCAAGTTCTGTAATCATACCCCGGTTATATGCCGCTGCCCGCCCTGCGCCAATGCCCGAAACCCATTTGTCGCAGGCGCGTGAAGACCCCCTGTCTCTGTCCCGAAAAAATCCTGGGGGAGTCGCGGCAGCGACGGGGGCAAAGCCCCCTGAAACATGGCGTGCGCCGTCAGGCGTGCCTTTGGATCACGCGGTGCGCCGCCATTCCTCAAGCGCAGCATTTGCATCCGGCATCACGGCGGCCGTGGTCAGCCGCGCATCGGCCCCGGTATCGGCCACGCCGACGCTGTCGGCGCGCATCTCGCGCAACGCTTTGACGTTCGCCATGACCTGAGGCACATGCG
>JBCBFX010000060.1:0-25223 GCA_038527345.1 Pseudomonadota bacterium
GTGCCGCTTGCAATGGTCGATGGTATCGACGCCCTGCTGACCGGACACCATCACCGGGTCTTCCCAAGCGAAGCATATGACGGGATCGCCGGTGTCGACACCACCACAGGAACGATCCATGGCAAGCCGGCCTGTCCGTCGTCAGGGATTTTGGAACAGATGGCGGCCTGAACTAAGAGAGGGGGAGCGCGCTACCCTGAAGTGCGACTCCTATTAGAAAACAATGAGTTATCTAATAGGAGATCATGGCATGGGAGCCGTTTACACGCAACTGAGCTTGAGAGAACGCCGTAGAATTGAGGATTGGTGGCA
Source organism: Pseudomonadota bacterium (assembly GCA_038527345.1). Taxonomy (GTDB): domain Bacteria; phylum Pseudomonadota; class Alphaproteobacteria; order Rhodobacterales; family Rhodobacteraceae; genus Tateyamaria. The sequence continues at coordinate 313 of JBCBFX010000060.1, forward strand.
TGCGAAAGTCCCCGTTCGAGAGATGGCGCGCGTCCTGAAGCGCTCGAAGTCGACCATTCATCGCGAGATCAAACGTAACTTCTGGGCAGATGATTCAATCCCAAAGAAGTATGCCGGGTACTTCGGACATGCCGCTCAGTTGCAGACGGACAAGCGTAGATCCGTACAACGCAAGCTGATCCGTCATCCAGAACTGTGCAAGACAGTGGTCGCCCGTATCAAACAAGGCTGGACGCCCGAGCAGATCGGCAACCGCATGATTTCTGAAGGTGCGAAGCTGCGCGTCTACCAGGAGACGATCTACCGCTACATCTACTCCAAGGAAGGCATGGACCAGGAGCTCTGGTGGTACCTGCCAGAACACCGCAAGTCGCGTCGCCCACGGCGTGCCAGAAAGCGCCAAGCGCCGAAGTTCGACCGAGATGTCAGCATCCTGTTCCGGCCTGACGATGTCGCGCATCGCCGCCAGTTCGGACACTGGGAAGGCGATTTGATGCTGTTCAAACAAAAGCTTGGACAGTCGAATGTGACATCACTGGTCGAGCGCGTCAGCCGGTTCACCGTGTTGCTGAAGAACCCTAACAAGCGCACCAAGCCGGTGATGGGTAAAATCATGAAGGCTGTGCGTGCCCTGCCCCACATTGCCCGCCGTTCAATCACATTCGACCGTGGCACTGAGCTCGTCAGCTGGCCCCACCTTCAGGCCGAGATCGGGACGCAGACCTGGTTCTGCGATCCGTCCTCACCTTGGCAGAAAGGCACTGTCGAAAACACAAACCGCCGCGCACGAAGATGGCTGCCGAGGAAGCGAGACATCACGGCACTCACTGATCATGATTTGAAGATGATCAGTGACCGCCTCAACGCGACACCTCGGAAATGCCTCGGATGGAAGACACCGGCCGAGGTGTTCCGCGAAAAGATGATGGAAGAGATGGACCAACGCCCCTACCCTCAAAGGCAATAGGAGTCGCAGTTCAAGTATCGCTCACACCCAAAACCACCGGAGCCCGTTCAAACAGCCCCTTCCGCGTCTTCCTGAGCGTCTGACGCCGCCGCGACGGTCTCGTGCATCCGCGCATGCACAGCCGCATGAAACACAATCACCAGCGCCACGAACCACACCACCGCCCACGCCGTCGGCACCGACAGCCACAGGCCCGTGGCCAGTCCGGCGCACAGCGTCATCACCAGGCCCCAGCGCGGACCCGCCTTGCGGCCCACGATCATGCCCAGCGACACCAGCACGACCCACGTCCCCAGCACAATGCGCGCGGCCAGTTCCCATCCGGGACCATCCAGCATCACAGCGCCCACCGCAGCGGGCCACTGCAGGATCGCGACAGCAAAGCTGTCGCCCAGTTTTCGGGACGGGGAGTTGGAAGGATCGGTCATTTGAAAATCATCCTATAGGTTGCAAATAGACTGTCATACTGGCCCTGGCTCAAGACCGTCTTGCCGTCGAGGCTCAGGTTTCTGAGGATTTTTTTCGTCGTGATGCCTGCGGACCGTTCGGTGCGTGCTTTCACAAAGGCCTTGGCCGTTTTTTCGCCGATGCCCGGGACGGCCATCAGGTCCTTCTGGGTTATGGTGCCGGTTTCGCGTTTCGGCAGCGGGTCCGACCCATCGCGCACGTGATATTCGGACTCCACGCCCTGCCCCAGGTTGTTGTCCACACGGTACTTGACCAGTTGCGCACCCGGCCTGCCGTCATTGTCGAGCAGGCGCGCGGAACAGTCCATCGACAGCGGCACCTCGGCCTCGGCCCGGATGATCTTGGCGATGGTTTCGGCGTTGTCCTTGTTCAGGCCCTGGGTGTGGGTGGTGGTCTGGTCCTCGAAGGTCCTTGCCAGGGTCTCGTTGACGGACCGTCCATAGTTGGCGGAGCATACAAAGTTCACAGCGCTCGGGTCCGTACTGGTCCCGGCTTTCGGGATGACCTTGGCCTTGACCTCCGATTCGAACCGTTTTTCGTGCAGCGCGTTGGCCGACCGTGACAGGGGCGTGAGGTTTTTCCAATCGTTGCCCGGCCCGCCCAGATTGTCGTTCAGGATATGCCCCTGAATGTAGAACGACGCGTCGCTGCCCTGGGAATTCGCCCGCCGCAACAGAACTGACCAGTTGTCGTGCGACAGGCCCGATGTGGGGCTGCCGCCTTCGGGGACCGTGTTCGTCAGGCGGGCGACGGTCGCGGTGGTGCCATAGTCTTCCTCGTGTTTGGGACCCCAGATGGGGGGCGAGCTTGCTTCGGCCTTGGTGGCCGAACCCGGCATGAATTCGGCTGTCAGCGTGCCCAGCTCGTCAATCAGTTTCTGGATCTTCGGCCCCGTATCCGCGTCCGATGCGGTGTCGTCCGTGGCGTTGACCGGGGCCGACCCGGCCTTGGCGATGGTGGCATCCAGTTCGGCCGACTTTGCCACGGCCTTGTCATAGGCCTTTGTCTTGTCCGCCGTATCAAGCGTGAAGTTCGACTTCTGCGCGATCCACTGCGAATACGTCACCGGGTCCGACCGCAGGATGACCTTGGCGTTGGCGCCCTGCCCGTCGATGTAGATGCTGTGCTCTTCCCCGCTTTCGGTCTTGAACGACGTCCGTGCGCGCCACCATTCTTTCAGCGCGGCGACCCCGGCCTTGGCCAGATCGACACCGCTTTCCACCAGTTGCAGGAACCCTTGCCCCAGCTTGATCGCCTTGTCGATCACCCAGTCGATGGCGCTGTCGACCATCTCGCGCACGCCTTCGACGAATTCCCTGATCCGGTCCGACAGATCCCCCAACCCCACCTGATCGGCCAGAAACGCGATGGCCACCGGCAGGCTGTCGGCCATGGCTTTTTCGAGGAACCCCGCCGCCGCCTCGATCGCGCCGGACGCGATGCCGACCACCCCGTCAAGCACCCGCGACACGATCTCCAGCATGGCCTTGAGCTGTTCGACGAAGGTTTCGATGGCGCGGTAGATGGCGATGCAGGAGTTGATCACCAGCATGATGCCGGTCGGATCCAGCATCCCGATTATCTTGATCGTGGCCTCGGTGATGATCTTTTCCACGATCCAGCCGATCGTGCTTTGCAGCACCATGGTCCACAGGTTCGACAACTTTTCCTTGATGAACCGCCACAGCCCCGTAATGCCTTCGTCGATGATGACCCGCACGAATTCCCAGACCCCTTCGGCGAATTTCAGCGCCTTGCGGATCTTGTCGACCTTGTCCTTGCCGATCTTCTTTTCCAGCCGCGCCAGCACCCTTTCGACCGTGATGTCGAGGATCGACAGCACAAACTCCAACACCGCCTGGAATGTCAGTTCCGTGGGGAATTTCAGCCCCGCCGCCGATACCGCACCCGTCAGCCAGGCCACCACCCCGTTCATCAGGTGCCGCAGGATGTTGTCAAAGAAAAGCTGGAACCCTTCCTTCATCGCCTTGAGCAGGTTGATGAGGAAGCCGATGGGGTTTTTCAGGATCATGCCATAGGCGCGCGCGGCCTTGGCCAGAATACCCACCACCAGCCGCGCAGGCAGCCCGATCAGCGCCAGCATCTCGCGAAAGAACGTCCACGCGGCCCCGAGAATATCGCCTTCCTTGAAAATCGAAACAAGGATCTGAAGCGCGGTTTCCTGAACCTTGGCCCACAGGTTGCCCAGTTTGAGCAACTGGTTGAACACCGGGATCTGGCCCAGCACGGTGTCGATCACGAATGCCTTGATCGGTTCGCGGATGCATTCGGGGATCAGTTCCCACGCGCCGGTCGCCAGCATCAGGGGCAACTGCATCACGTCCAGCGCGATGTCGACCACCTTGCCCACGATCTCGATCAGTTGCTTGACGAAGGGTGACAGGAAGTCGAACGCCTTGACGTACCATTCAAAAAGCTTGGCCACCTTGTCGCTGACCCAGCTCGACACGTTGTCGATGGCGGTTTCCAGCCAACTCAGCGCCCCCGCCAGCATCGACACCACGCTGTTGGACCGCAGCCGCGTCATGAAGGTCGTGACCTTGGACGACACGGTGGTGATGGCGTTGGTCAGGAACTCCCCTGCCCCCACGATCACGCCGCGCACGGTGGTGATGATCTCGTCCAGCGACGGCAGGATGCCTTGCAGCGCCTCGCGGTTTTCGGCGACGGAACTGCCCTGATCCAGTTCCTCCGTGGTGCTTTCCACGTCGTCGGCAAAGCTGGTCATCTTTTCGCCCAGGTCGGCGACAAAGGCGGGCGGGATCAGTTCGTTGACGGTTTCGACGGCTTCGCTGACGGGTTCCCATACGGGCCTGGTCTGGTCCTTGATCCAGTCCCACGCCTCCATCGCCTTGTCCGAAAACCAGCCGACGATGCCGTTTTCGTCCCCGCCGGCAGAGGCGTCACTGGGTCCGAACAGCTGTTCCGAGATCCAGTCCCACGCGGTTTCGCTCAGGTCGCGGATCGGTTTGGTCTTGTCCCAGATGTATTCGCCAATGCCCTCGACGGTGTCCCAGATGTCTCCGGCAAAGTCCTTGATCCAGTCGATGGCCGCACTTCCGGCGGCCGAAACGGACGCCCATAGGTCGGCAAAGAATTCGCCGACCGGCTCGAAGAATTCCTTGATCTTGTCCCAGGCCTTGCCCGCCACTTCGAGCACCGCCGCCTTCATCCGGCCAAGGGCGTTCATCATCGGGCCGCAATCGCCCGAAATCAGCGCGGTGATGATCTCGGACGCGGACTTGACCAGTGTGCCAAAGGTTTCGATCAGCGTGTCGACATGTTTGCCGGGGTCCAGCGCCTTGACCCTGTCGATGACGCCGCTGAACACGCCGCCCAGTTGGTCGCGCAGCCAGTTCAGCGGCCCCTGGTCGATGATCGGGGCAAGGCGCGGGGCATAGCGGCGCACAAGGTCCATGGGGCCGGGGATGTCGGGGATGATATCGGGGATATAGTCCGACGCGTCGCGCTGGACGCTGCCGGGCGCGGTCTGCGCCACTGCGCCGGCACTCTGGGGGCCGCGCTGCTGGACCACATGGGTCAACTCGTGCGCGATCAGGTGGCGCCCCGAATGGGTGTCGGGCTGAAACGTGCCGTCGGCGAAAACCACGTCACGCCCCACGGTAAAGGCGCGCGCGCCGATCTCGTGGGTCAGGGCGTCGGCCTCGGGGCCGGTGTGGATGCGCACATCGTCAAAGGGTTCGCCGATCTGCCCTTCCATGTCGGTGCGCACGGGGTCGGGCAAGGCGCGCCCGCCCAGGCACAGGTTCACAAGACGGCGAAAGAAGCCGGGGCGCGGGGATGGGTCGTCGGACGCCCCACCTTCGCGCGTGGGCTGGACCAGATATTCGCCCGGGCGCTCGGCCTCGGTGTCGGTTTCGGAAAACCTCTGCACCGTGTTGTCGGGGGCCGTGGCCACCACGGCCTCGGGGGCGTCGGTGCGGTTGGCGACGCGGGCCGCAATGCGTTCGGCCTCGCGCTCATAGGTGTCGTCACGTTTGCCCAGAGTGGCGGCGCGCTGGATCAGGCCGGGTTGCAGTTGCGGGCGCACGGGCGGCGCGCGGCTGGGCTTTGCACGCGCAAGAGCCGGCCCCGTCGTCTTGGTCTCTCGGCTTTTGGCGCGGCTGTGCATGGGTCAGGTCACGGTAAAGGCCATCGGGTTCGAGGCGACGTTGTTGTTGAGCACCCGAATGTTCCCCGACGTGGCACCGGCAGGCACCGTGACCACGATGGTGATGCCAGAGGCCCCGGCGTTCTGGGTCCAGGACACGACCGGGCATGTCACGCCGTTCAGTTCAACCCTGTCGACAGGTCCCTGCCGGGGTCCCAGGCCAGTGCCCTCCAGCGTGATCCGGTCGCCGACCGCGCCCGAGGCCGGGCTGACACTTTGCAGGAACGGCGCATAGAGGCGACAGCGCTCGACGGCATTCTCGGCTTTGATCTCGGCTTCGGCGTCCGTGTCGCCGGGTGCACAGGAGTGGTAGATTTCGTGCAGCAGCGACGCCGCCAGGAACCATTTGCCCATGCGGAATGCGGTGCGGTTGTATGCCACGTCGTTCGAGCCGATGGGGTTCTCGCCAAACGTATCCCCGCCCTGATCCAGGAAATAGACACGCGCGTTGTTGAACGAGTCGCGCAGGCTGTTGGCCGTGCCGGCGTCGCAGTTGTTCTCGAAATAGTTCTGGCAACGGGTGCTGTTCAACAGGCGCGCCACGATCGTGCGGGCGGCGGTCAGCCGCGCCGTGTGATCGGTTTCGCCCGCCACCGTACCGTCCGGCACCGTGCGCCAGTTGTTCTGCGCAGGCGCCGGGGCCGCGCCGATCTGCCAGCGTTGCACGGGGCCGCCCTCGGACTGGCCATCGGGCGTGCGCTTGTAGCCGCGCTGCTGGATCACGTGGGTCAGTTCATGCGCCAGCAATTCGCCGCCCCTGCGGGTGCCGGGCGCGTATTCTCCCGGTCCGAACACGACGTCGCGGCCCGTGGTGAAGGCGCGCGCGTTCAGCGCCTTGGCCGCGGCCTGCGCCCGGGGGCCGGTATGCACCCGCACATCCGAGAAATCCGCACCGAACCGTGGCTCAAAGTATCTGCGCGCACTGGTCGGCAGGCCCTGCCCGCCGCTCTTGAGGCCCGCCACCTGTGCGCTGACACCTGCGCTGGCGCTGAAACTGCCGTCGGCCCTGGCCTTCGGCTGGATCATCTCCTCTTCTTCCTCTTCTTCAACCTGTCTCTGAAGATCGCTGTCCAAACGCTTGGCCTGCAACTCTTCTTCCTCTTCCTCGATGGGCTGGCGCTGCACATCATCGCGGCGTTTTGCCTGCAGTTCTTCTTCCTCTTCCTCGGCCTGCCGTTGCAGCATGGGCATGCGCTGCGCCTCTTCTGCTTCGCATTCGTCGCATTTGCGTTGCATCGCGCCCTCGGCATGACCGGCGGCGGGGGCGACGCTGTGGCCGTCCATCACCTGAGCCGCCACGCTGTCCGCCTCGCGCTCATAGGCGTCGTTCTGCGGCCCCACCTTCAGCTTGGCCTGCAAGTTGCCCGATTGCACGGCGGCCCGCATCGCGGCCGAAGCACTGCGCCCCGCCCCCTGCCCCACGCGCCGCGCGCGGCGGCGGATGCGTCCGATCTTGTGGGTCATGGCGTGCCCTCCGTTGCGGGGTTGGCGGTTACTTCAGCCGGTTCTTGGCGATGGCGATGATGCGATTGCGTTCTGCCGTGTCGGTGCCGACCTCGGCCGTGCGCAAACGCGGTGCCCGCGCCTTGGCCAGATCCCCGATGGTGCGGATCCCGGCAGCTTCCAACCGGCGGGCCGTGCGCGCATCAAGACCGTCAAGTTCCCTGAGCGGGCGCAGGCTGTCGATCTCGACCCGCAAGGTGCGCCGCATCTCGGACGCGGCTGTCAGTCCCTTGTTCAGATCCTCCAGTTCGGTCCTGAGCGTGTCGCGCTCGGTCTTCATGGTCTCGATCTTGTCGGCCAGTTCCTTGACCCGTTTCTCTTCTTCGGGGCTGACCCGGGCCGTCACCTTTTGGGCAAGACGATCCTCGGCGACAAAGGCGGCCTTGCCGTCGCGTTCGTAGATGACCATGCGCGCGGACTTGTCGATGTGGTTGGGCGTGCGCGCGAAATCCAGCGCGTAACGATCGGCGAGGTTCGGATCATAAGGGCGGACTTCGATGTCCTTGACCCCCGCGGCCCGCAATTCGCGTTCCGCTTCCCGTGTGCCGATGTTTTGCAGCGTTTCCTTGCGCATGCCGCGGTTCGTGGGATAGCGCCGTGCCCGTGGTGTGACCGTCGCGTCGGACGCGAGAACGCTGTAGATGCCCAGCTTTTCCGTCTGCTGGCGGCGCAGCGTTGGTATGTCCGTGCGCTTGTAGGTGGCAACGGCGTTGCGGGCGGTCTTGGCCTTGATCGGGACCGCCACGCCGGATGCAGCCCCGAATTCGGGGGCTTCGGGGGGCGGCGCGATATTGTCGGTGAAGTTGTCGAGAAAGTTCGGCAGAATGCTGCAACACATCCGTGCAATCGCCTGTTTCATAAGCGGAATGATGGGCACCAGCGACAGCCAGTAATTCCAGCCCATGAACGTCTGCACGTATTTGCGCTTGCCGAAGTTGCAGATGTTGTAGACGACGCTGCCGCCTTCTTCCCGGGCGCGGATTTCGACACAGGCAAGGTATATCTTTTCGGTGCCGTCGCATTCGGGGCATTTGATCAGCAAATGCTGACAGAAGCAGTCCTTGAGGTACTGGAACAGGTTGCCCACCAGCGCGTAGAACGCCAGCAGCATCCGCCAGCGCCGGTCCGCCAGGGTGGACAGGCGGTCGTCCGACAGGTTCACCTCGTCCGCTGGAATGGCCGTCACGGTCGAGGACAGGAAGTTGACGGCATAGATGTCGCCATTGGGTCCCACGGTCACGTCCGTGGGCGCCAGTTGCACCGGCACCCGCGGCTGATCCACGGTGATGCCGTCCGCACGGATCACTTGCAGCCGGTAACTGTCTGCAAAGCTGGCAAAAAGCCGATCTGACCTGCGGTCAAAATCCAGCGCGATATCGGTGTTCTGCACCGCCAGTTCACCGCGCAATTGCGCGCCGTCCGCAGTGCCGCGTGGCACGTCGAAGGTGATGATGGCCTTGTCGCCCGCCTGTTCCTCGCCGTCGATCACGACATAGACCCGGCTGGTGTCGCCGGGCCGCACCGCGATATCGTCGCGCCCGCGTTGGTAGCGGTCGTTCAGGGTGTTCAGGCGGATCTCGGGCGTCTCCCCTTCATCGCTCTCGGTCATGTTGCAGACGGCCACCCGGTCGTAGAAATCGGAGATTTCGGTGGTCTCATTGCCTGCCGCGTCGAACCGGTCAGCAGCGGTGCAGAAGATCCGTTTGCTCAGCGGGTCCACCGCCATCTGCCCCACGGCGTTGAAGGCGTATACCGGGTCGGGCACGGGTTTTTCCTCGTCCGCCAGCACGCTGGGCCGCAGGAAGAACAGGCCGCGCCCCAGTCCCACGGCATAGATCAGCGCGGGGTCCTCGGGCTGGATTGTCATGTCGGTGATGGTGATGTCGCACAGGATCTGCATCGGGCGCTCGAACGTGTGGGTGTCGCCCACCTGCGCGATGCCCAGCACCGTGTCGGCCCCGTTCACGGACGCCGCCACATACAGCAGGTCGCCATCCGGGCTACAGGTCAGCGCGGTGACCTCGCCGCCCTCGGGGACCGGCATGCGGATGATTTCGGTCAATTCGCCCGTTGCGACGTCATAGACATGCACCGTCTCGTCGGTGCCGCCATAGGTATAGACGCGGGACCCGGTCGGGTCGGCCTTGACCACCGAATGCTGGTCAGCCCCGAACCACGTGTCGATCCTTGTGTCGGGAAACGGGTAATCGGGGAATTCGTTGCCCGCGAACATGCCGCAAAACGTCTTTGATTCCAGCAGGTCCCGCAGCCGGTTATAAAGCGCGCGCACGATGTCGTATTCGCGACGCGACATCCACACATAAGGTCCGTTCGCCTGCCATACGATCTGCTGCACAAGGTTCCCGAACGAGATGAACTTGCGCCGCTCCTGGCTGACCAGTTCGCCGCCCTCCTCGTCCGTAGGCAATTGCCCGTCTTCGATGAATGACAGCTCTTCGGTCAGGGCGTTGATCAGGTCGATGATGCAATGCTGGATGAAGTCGCCCAGCAACGTGCCGTCCAACAGCTGATCCAGAAAGGCGGTGTCGCCGCCCTCGTGTGGTTCGACGCGGACCACGGGCTGGCCCTCGTCCAGTTCGATATACAGGCACGCGGTGCCCTGCCCGTTGGTCAGGATGGGGGTGTTGGGATTTTCCGCGTCATGGGCCTGAACATCCGCGATCAGGTCGATGTGAACGGGGTCGTCCAGCACGATATCGCAACCTTCGCAGTCGATGGCGTACCCTTTGGACAGGGTCACGCATTGGGTGGGGTCCTCTTCCGGCTGGACGTCATCGCCGTCGCCATCCCCATCCACATCCGGAGTGTCGTCGCAACAGGTGACCGTCAGGCCGCAGACGATGCCCCAGCCGTGCAAATGCTTGTTGTGCCATTTCAGGTCGTTCTGCTGGCACAGGTGGTCCAGCGCCTCCTGCACGTTTTCGACGCCCGGCATCTCGCAGGCGGAATTGTCGTAACAGACGTCGTCGGCATGGATGTTGGTCAGGGGCGGGAACTGGAACCGTTTGCACGCGCCCTTGGACAAGAGCGTCAGGGTGCCATCCTCGGCCACGTCCGCGATGCACATGTAATGGTGCAGGATGCCATCGGGCGTGTCATCGTCGCGGATCACGTCGCCTGCGCCGTGCAGTGCCTCGCGCACGACGCCGATCCAGTAGTCGCCCGCCAGATGCTGGTGGTTGGCCAACTCAAGGCTCAGCGTCATGGTGTCCAGTGACATCAGGACCGTGGCCCCCTCGGCCAGATGGCCGTGCTGGGCCACCCCCAGCGTGGTCGACAGACGCTGGCCCCGGTCGGCGCCAAAGGGTTCCGTGTCACCATCGACCAGCTGTGTTGCCAGTTCCCAGACCGCGCCGTTGCGTTCCAGAACGGCGTAACCGTCCCAGCGGCGGACAAGCGCAAATCCCGCCGGCTCGGCCCCGTCGGGGAACCCTTCGACCAGTTGGCCTGCGGCGGGGGTGAAGCCGTTGGCGATCACGGTCGGGTGGTGGAACCCTGCGTGGCTTTCGCTCAGGCTGTCCTCGGCGGCGCTGTTGTAGAACTCATAGACCCAGTCGGCCGCCTTGAACCCGGGCGGTTCCTGCCCGACGGTGGCGGCCTCGGCCCCGTTTTCGCGGGACCATTTCAGGGTCAGCCGCGTGGGCGCGCCGCTGGCGTCGCGTTCCACGCTGTGGATTTCGACGCGGAACGCATAGTTGCCGACCCGCGCATCCAGTTCGATCTCGTCCAGACAGGGTTCGCATTCATCCGGTGTCGCACTGCCCGAGCGCAAGGTGAGGGTCAGGCGCCCCTCGCCGATGGGCGGGTTCTGGGCCGGGTCCTCGGGGTCGAAGTCCTGCGGGCACAACTTGACCTGTGCCATAGTGCGGGTGCGGGTGGACGTATCGGCCCCGTGCAGGGCCGCATCCAGCAGATGCGGTTCCTCAAGCCCGGTCAGGCTGCGGTCCCACACATCCAGATACAGCCGGTGCGCCGTGTCCGGGGCCGCGATCATCCCGGGAAAATCCGCCTGATCCGTAATGTCGAACGCCGCCCCGCCCGAGCGCGAGGCCAGCACCCCGCGGATGCCATCGACATAGGCGTCGCCCCAGACGATCTGGTACCCGGCGTCCTCGTCCCCGGCGATGATCCCGCCCTGCTCCGGGGTCCCGCTGCCCACCACGTCGTCCATGGACCAGGTAAGGTTGTTGCGCCCCACCTCCGTCGCCGCGTTCCAGTCCGCGTCGGTGATCATGCGCCCCTGTTGCTGGTACACCCCCGAATAGGGTTGGTGCAGCGTTTCGGGAAACTGGCTGAGTTGCGTTTTCATGGCACGTCCTCCGCGCGGTTCATGGGGCGTCCGACCACGGTGTCGTGGTCAGGCGAATGTCTGGGATCAGCACGACTTCCTGCCCGACAGGCAGAAAATCGGCGAGCTTGGTCTGGATGGCGTCGCGGATGGCGGCGTGGCGGGCGTCGTGAAAGGCACCCATTTCGCCACCGTCCTCGGCCCCTTTCAGGATGGCGTCGTGGGTGGCGGGGCTGAGCACGCCCACGTGGCGCCGTCCGAACACGGTTTCGAAAAAGACGGGGGCAGCGGTGGTGGTCCGGTACTGCGCCAGCAATCCTTCGGGCTGGTCTGGATCAATGCGGGAATAGCGCAGGCAACCGCCATCGGGTGGCTCAACCGTGTCGTCACCGGGCGCATGAACCAAACCGTCGAAGATGCAGTCGCTGGCCTCGACCCCCCGTGCTTCGGTCGGGCCCAGCACGGTTACCCCTTCCAGCCGCACGCGTCCGTTGGGCGCGTCGATCCGGGTGGTCAGGCAGGCGCGCATGTCGATCACCGGCTCCAGCAGGTCGGTGCGCAGGGTGCGCGCGAACTCGACCGCGCAGCGATGGAACTCCAACCGGGCGTCCGGGCTCACGACCGCGCGGCGAAACGACAGTCCTTCGAACCGAAACACGTCGCCTTGGGTTTCGGCCTGGTTCAGGCGGACGGTGCCTGTGACCCGCACGGGCCGAAACGGCCCCTTGGTCAGCGACTTGTTGCGGTGGATGACCACACCCGGTTCGCTGGTCGTGTCGATGTCGATATTTGCCAGGTACCCTGCGCTCGGGCTGTCCTGCCACTGGACCGATGTCATGCCCGGGCGGAAAAATCCCATCGGCGGCGGCAGAAAGGCCAGGATGCGGCGCGGGTGATAGTGGCCCACCCGCCACGTGGGTGTGCGCATGTCGGGTGTGCGGGGCGAGATGTCTTCGTAGCTGCCGGGAAAACACGGCGCGCCGTGATGCGAGCCCTGCCGCCAGATGGTTTCCTGACCGTCGATCGTGATACGCTGTGCGCCGGGGTTGTCATCGCCCACGGCCAGCGCCCGGCTGGGGCAGCGCATGTCGACCGTGACCGCAGGCAGGCCCGGATGGCGCGCCATGTTGCCGGGGGTCGTGGCCCGGGGTTCCTGCGCATAGCCATAGGACCGCGCCGGGCGCAGCGGTTCGCCGATGCGTGCGGTCAGGGCGACACGTTGCCAGCCTTCCTGCACCACCGCCTCTGTCTGGCCGATGGCGCTGATGATCTCGCGGATGGTGGACAGCGTCCCCTTGCCCTGCCGCCAGCGGATCGCATTGGCCAATTCGTCCCGCCGCCCGTCGGGCAAGGGCGACACCAGCGTGGCATCCACCAGGTCCGCAAAATAGGGCAGCAGCCAGTCCTGTGCCGGGGCCTGGCTGGCGCCTTCGGGCGGATTGTCGGGGAAGTTGTCGGCATAGCGCTGCCGCAACGTGGCATAGACCGCGTCCAGCAATTCCCCGCAGCCCTGAAGATAGGCGCGCAGATCACCGCTGTCATCCCGCTGGCGGTAATAGGCTGGCAGGACACGGTAAAGGGTTTGAGCGAAATCTTCGGGCATGGGATCAGAGACTGAATTCTTCGGTTGCAAGGGTCAGGGTGGAGGCATCGGGGTCGTAATGGATCATCTGGTTGCGGCGGGGTTTGACACTGCGGACAACGGTGCCACCGGCATCGTTGATCAGCGGCGGTGGCGTGATGGCGGCCCAGCCTGCGGTCAGCAGATCGGCCCTGGCGTTTTCAACGCCTTCGACCCCTTCCAGCAGGTGCAGGATCTGGCTGCGGAACAGCGGCCCGCCCAGACGGGTGCGGTCCAGCGCATAGGCGTCTGTGATGGCGGCGCGCGCGGCCTCTGCCACCTTGTCGGGGTCATAGGCATTGCTGTCCACGCGCAGCGTCGCCGACAGGCTCAGCGGCAACGGCACATAGGCCTGCACATCCAGCGACACGCCCGGCAGGCCGTGGTTTTGCAGGAACGTCAGCAGATCGTCGCCCAGCGTGCCCATGCGGCCACCTGCGGGCACGACGACGACCGTCACCACTTCGCCCCGCGCAGCGCCGGGGCCGGCGCTGTAGCTGACGGCTTGCAGCACCTGCGCGTTCTGTGCAGCCAGCTTGCCAAAGTCGGACACGGACACGGCGCGGCCAAGGGTCAGCAGACCGGGGGCTGCGTTTTCGCGCAGCGACAGCACCTCTTCGGTCCCGGCCCCGCCTGACGCGGGCAGCGGCTGGCGCACCGCGTCGATCAGCGGGTCGGGCTGCACGATCTTGTTCAGACCGCCCGCCGCCACATTGCCCGACGGCCCGACGCCCTTGCGCCACGTGGCGCGCACGTTGTCGTCCTGGGTCGGCAGGCGGCGGCCCTTGCGGCCGTCGCCGAAATGCACCGTGGTCTTGCCGTCCTCGGCCACGCGCACCTCGAAATGGGCGTCGGTGGGATCGCTGTCGCGCAGGTTGCCCACCTGTTCCCAGCGGCGTGCGCCGACAAAGACATCGACAGCCGCCCGCACGCCGGAAGGCATCAGCGGATCGGCGACGAATGACAGCTCCTGCGCCTTGATCTCGAAGCTCTGGTTGGATTGCGTCGCATCCCCGCTGCCCACGATCTTGAGCGGTTGGCTTTCGCCGTGGTCGGCTGTGACCACGTTGGCGGAAATGGTGGTGTTCCAGCGTTCCAGCGGGGCGGCGGTGGTGGGATCGGTCAGTTCGGTGCCGGGGATGACCGGTTTGACTTCGATATAGCCTGCGGCGGCATCCGCGACGGTGATCTCGCCGCTATGGGTCATCCCGTCGGTCTGCACGATCACCTGCCGCCCGCGGTCCAACAGGTCGGGCCATGGATCGGGCGACAGGATCAGCCGGGTGACGGTGTCGGATTTGGCGCTGCTGTCCCAGGCCAGCGTGCGGTTCCGGTCATGTTCAAGGGGCCGGTAGGTGTCGGCGAATTTCAGATGCACCGGCGCTTGCAGGTCGGTGATGGCGGGGGTCGTGTCGATGGCCGTATCGCCGTCGCGTTCGGTCACCGCATCCACGCGCACCGCTTGCAGCGCTGTCCCGGCCGAAACGATCCAGTCGCCTTGCGCCACCCCTTCGACCGTGCCGCCCAGCACCAGCCCGTCGGGGGCAGCCACTTCGACCCGTGCCACCGGGTCACTGCCGCCGGGCACGTAGTAGGCCGCGGCAAATCCGGGCAGGTATTCGTAGACCACGAAGTCGTCGCCATCGTCGTCGGTCTCTTCCTCGTCGGCCAATTGGGCGGTCACGTCGGTCAGGCCAAGCGACCACACCTTGGCCGATGCGCCGCGTTCGATCGGCAGGACCAGCCGTTCGATATCGTCAAGCAACTGCGACTTGGCCTGCACCATCGTGAACAGGTCGTCGCCGACCTCCGGATAGGTGTCCGCGTCCAGCCGCACCCGCGCGCCGTCGATCTCCATCACGCGGGCGGTGTGCCAGGTGCCGCCGCTGCTCCAGGTGACGGTGCTGCGCCCGGCGGCCAGGTTGTGTTCGGGCGTCAGGATCACGACGTCCGGCCCGGCCAGGCGCGGGGTCTGCACCAGTTCGGCACCTGCGCGCAGCGCCACGCGCCAACGTTTCACCGTCAGGTCAAAGATGTCGCCGGTCCCCTGCCCCTGCACGATGGCATTGCCGGGCGTGCCGGGCTGGATCTGGACCCCGTAGGCCGATGGATCGGAAACACCGTCGGCGGCGACCACTTCCAGCACGGCAATGTCACCCACGGTCGGGACGACCTCGGGGTCCGACAGCGGAAAGTTCGCGACATGCCCGCCGAGGGCGGCGGCATAGGTGAAATCCTCCTGGCTGCGGTTCCAGTCGGTGGGGCGCAGCAGGTTCAGCGACGGATCGACCGCAACCGCGTCGATGGTTTCGAAAATGGCGGGCGGGCTGCCGTCGTCGGGGGCGTTCTTGACGGCGAAACCGGCGGCCAGTTCGCCCGGTTCTTTCGCATCGAGCGCCAGATCGGTCCGGGCCGACGCAGGCGGCGCGGGCCGGGCATCAAGCAGTTGCACCAGCTTGCGCACGCTGTCCCATTGGGTCGCCGTCCCGATAAAGGTCTCGTTTGCATAGGCATCCACATGCTCGGTCAGCACATGGGTCGAACGGGCGAAGCTGCGCAGGATCTCCCACGCATGGTCGCGGCGCACGTCCTCGTATTGCGCGATCTGGCGGGCTTCGCGTTCGCCCAGCGCCTCGTCCTGCTTGATCGGGAAGCGGTCCACCAGATCGGTCCAGGTGGGTTCGGTGCCGCCCGGCGGTGTGTACGCATCGGCCAGGGTTGCACGCAAACGGTCCAGATAGGTCACCGCGTTGCCGTCGATATAGCGAAAGCGGCGCAGCCCGGCGCGGTTCCAGCGGGTGAGGTCATGATTGCTCATCCCGCCAACCCTCCACTGACCCGCACCCGCAGGATGCCGCGCCCCGGCAGGTTCGGATCGTTGTCACAAATGGCGATTTCGGTGCCGTCCAGCACGATGCGCCCGCCCTCGGACTGATCGGAAAACCGGTCGCCCAGCCGCTTGAAGCGGTTGAGGCACACGGCCTCGACCCCATCCAGATCCATGACGGCGGCAATCAGGTCCGAGGCGTGCAGATCTTCGCCGAACCGCAGCCGCGCGGGCGAGAAGTAGCCGCCCAGATCGGTGCCAAGCACACGTTCCACCGCGTCGCGGATCTCGGACCGGTAAAAGGCATCGCGTGCCAGCACCGTGATATCGACAAGGATCGGCACCTCGACCGGGTCCCGCAACCAGATCTCCTGCCCCGCCATGCGCAGTGTGTCGATGTATTCGCGCAGGGCGCTGCGCACCGTGGGGTTTGCCAACGGATTCAGCAGGTCCATGTCGTACCGGCGATGCAGCGCCGTGATCGCGTTGCGCAGGGCAAAGGTTTCGTCCGTGCCCGCCCCGTAGATGTCGACCAGCGGCGTATCGAGGGCTGTGTTTTCCAGCGTCAGGCAGGTGACCATCATCGTGTTCCACGAACCGGTCCAGCGCATCCGGGCGTGGGCGCGTTCGACCAGCGGGTGATCCTCCATCCGGTCGATCACGTCCTGTTCGGTGACCATGCGGCGCTGGGTCTGGATGCTGCGCGGCCCGTCGCGCTTGGCGGCGTCCATTTCCGCGGGGTATGTCAACCAACGGTCCTGCAGCTTGAGCCTGGCCGCGGCGACGTCGGCGGGTGTATCGGGGTCGTACGCGATACCCGAGGCGGGCAACGGGTTGTAGCCGATGAAACTCAGCAACCGCCACACGCTGTCGGGGCGGCGCGCGGTTTCCAGGAACGCCTCGGCATGGACGCGGTCCAACATGTCGGACATTTGATCCAATACAACGGAAAGGGTCTCGACCAGCACCACCTCCATATCCGCTGGCGACCAGCGGCGGCGCTCGGGAAAACGGGCCGCCAGTTCTTCCATCATGGCAAGGCGGAAGCTGTCATAGTCCCGCTGCAACCAGTCGAAATCGTCGCCCACGGGCGGCAGCGGATCCGGCAGCACCACGGTACGGCGGCCGCAATCCGGGCATCCCCCGTCGAATGTCAGAACCGATTGCGGTGTCTCGGCCATGTCAGAGCGTCCTTCCGATGGCGTAGGAGTTGCGTTCGGTGTGGTTGATGGCCGCCAGCGTGAACCCGACAGTCACCCGCAGTTCCGCGCCGGTCGAGGCGTCGGTGTCGATGCTGACCTCGATGGTCTTGGGATCGACTTCGCCCGCCAATGCGTCGGTCAGCGATGCGGTCATGCGTTTTCGGGTCACCTCCCACAGCGGCGGTGCGTTGGGTTCGAACACCAATGCCACGGCCCCGACCCCGAATTCGGGCCGGAACCAGCGTTCGCCGGGATTGGTGAACAGCACCTGTTCGATGATCTCGCGCACGTGCTCCAGCCTGTTGGACATGGCCGACCCTTCCGCCCCGATGGTCAGGGGAAAGCGCATGTAGTCGGGGGCGTTCAGCCGGGTCATGTGATCTTCTCCTTTCCTGTCAGTTCGCGGTTGTCTTTGTGGTCAGCGATGAAAATTCGCCCTGCGGGATCGGG
The DNA here is from genome assembly GCA_038527345.1 of Pseudomonadota bacterium. Classification (GTDB taxonomy): domain Bacteria; phylum Pseudomonadota; class Alphaproteobacteria; order Rhodobacterales; family Rhodobacteraceae; genus Tateyamaria. Next base: position 17,852 of record JBCBFX010000060.1, read on the forward strand.
GGCGAGGTGGGCGTGCCCGGCACGGTGGTGGTGTGGACATGGGTGGCAAAGAGCGTCAGAAAGCTCATCCCCTTGATCAGCGGCTCGCCCCCGGCCCCGGCAACGGCGACCTGGTTGCCCTCGATCGTGACGGTGGTGCCTTTGACGGTGACGCCCGATGGCCCCATCTCGACCTTGTTGCCATTGGAATCCTTTACCGTGGTCCCGGTCGATGTCATGGTCATCGAATTGCCGCTGGCATCCTCCAGCACGACCTCGTTTGACGCATTGTCGAGGGTCAGGGTGGCACCGCCCTCGTTCGTCAGGATCAGGTTGCCATCGGGTTCCATCACCAGATCGGACCCGCCGGTATGGGCCAGCGTCACCCGCTCATCCCCGTCCTCGTCGTCGAATTGCAGGCGATGGCCGCTGGGGGTTTGCAGCATCCGGGTGGTGGGTTCGGCCTTGCGCGCGTTTTCGGGGGGCTGATCGCTGCTGCGCCAGAACGTGCCGGTCCAGATGGGCTTGTTCGGGTTGCCCTCTTCGAATTCGATCCACAGCTGCGCGCCAATCTCGGGCACCAGGAACAGGCCCTGGCCATCGAGGCCGCCAAAGGGCGCGCAGGGCAGCGCCCACCCCGACACCTCGTTGCCCAGAACCGATGGCACCCGCACTGTCACGCGGCCCAGTGTTTCGGGGTCGGCATTGTCCACGACAAAGCCGCGATACTTGCCGTAATACGTGGCTGCCTGTTTGCGGGCGAGTTGGATATCAAGCGGTTCAGCCATCACCGGATCCCGTCTAAAGGCCCGCCGCCCGCGGGCAGGTTGTCGCCGTAGGCGTTGCGCAGCAGCTCGAATTCCTGGCGATAGCCATTGATGTCAAAGACATGGCGCACCTTGTCGACATACCAGGTGCCCGCGTGACGGCTGCCCACCCCGTCGACGCCCACCGGCAGGCCCGTCAGCAGAACGTGTCCATAGCGCGCGCCATCCAGCGCACCGGTGGCCGACACCTTCATCGAGTTTTCGTTGGCCTTTTCCTGCGCCAGCACCTCGGCCTTGCCTTCGTCGCTTTCGCCTTCGCGGCTGATCTTCCAGACAAAGCCGTCGTCCAGCACCTTGACCGATGTGGCGTCTTCGGGACCCAGCGGATCGAGGTTCGGCTCGATCCGGCGGGATTTGACCGTGTCGCCCTCTTCGGCGGCCACGTCATAGGTGGCGGCGTCGGGTTTGTGCCCGTTGTCGGCGACGTTGAAGGTGATGCAGTTGGTGGCAGGTCCGGCATAGACCATGATGTTGGGTTGCGCCTTGGCCGTCAGGCGGCGCGGCCCAAAATAGACCATGCCCCGGCGATAGATCACCTCGAACCCGTTGGCATCGGCGCGCTTTTTCAGGAATGCCGCGTCGGTTTCGTCCTGATTGGCCTCAAGGTCCTGCTGGCCGGTGGCGGGGGTGCCGTCGGGGATCAGGTTCGCCTCTCCGATGATCTGGGTGGCGATGAAGCCGTCGGTGGTCTTGTTGGGCACACCCCAGGGCCGCCGCTTGTGGGTGCGGTCCAGAAACAGGCTGTCGTCCTGCACAGTCATCGTGACGGAACAGCCGCCGCTGTCTTCGGGGAAATCAACGGCGATCTCGCGGATATAGCCGCGCATGACCTCTTCGGTCTCGTCACCGAATGCCGCGTCGATGCGCAGCGGCTTCCAGGGACGGATGCGGTCATCATCCTGCACGATCCAGCTGCCGTCGATGTCGCGCCGGGTTTCGAACTTCAGCACCGCCTCGCTGGCGGATTCGCGTGCGGTCTCGACCGTGACCTCCATCAGAAACGGGTAAAGATCGGTTATTTCCTTGTCGCCCACGCTGATCAGGCATTCGCCGGGGGCGCGTTTCCTGGTGTCGAACAGATCGAACATCGCCCCCTACCCTTTCTTTGCCGGGATCAGGACCGCATCGCCCTGCATCTCGTCCGAGATCATCACATCCCCTACACCGCGCTCCGGTTGCAGCCCGTCGCCACTGGTCACGCGGTTGTTGTCGGCATCCCGAATGGGTCCGGCGATCAGGAATTCGGGGTTCGCATCCACGATCCGCCACCATGCGCGGTCGGCCTGGTAGTAGTTGTTTGCCATGATGTCGGGCCGGTCGCCTTCGGTCTGGCCGTGTTCCAGCACGGCGGGCGTTTCGGGAATGTCGCGGGGGCGGATGCCCCTGAAGTCCACGCGCCCCTCGGGATCGGAATCAAAGATGCGGGATTGCGCATAGCGGGAGTTTTTCAGGAACATCAGAAGCCCCCTCCGAAGCTGAACGACACGGCGCTGGCCACGGTGTCGGCGGCGTTCAGGCCCGCGCCGATGGACTGGCGGACCTTTTCCACGGTGTAGAAGGGGTTGTTGCCTTCGATCACGGTAAAGCTGAGCTGGACGTTGGCCCGGTACGGGATCAGCGTGGGCAGGTGCGCGGTTTCCTCGACCTGCACGGAGGTCATGAACACCGGCAGGATATGCGTGCCCCAGACCAGCAGCAGAACGGATGCGGTTTCGTTGCGCTGAAACGCCCGTTCCCCGCCCGCACCAAGGGCCGCCAGCGTGTTCAGCCCGCCCGGCCCCTGCACCTTGGGTTCGACCATGGACCGCAGCGTGTCGAGTTGCGGTTCGATCCCGAAGGCGGCGGCGATCGGGTTGCCCTCGGCCGCCTTGTCGAACGCATCAAGCAGCAGCGACAGGGTAAAGGTTTCGGGTTCCAGCTGCACGCCCTGGGCCACGCGGGGCGTTTCCGTCGGGCTTTGGAAATCGTATCCGCGATTGGTGCCCGGCGCCGACCCGGTGTTCAGCTGGATCGTGCGGGTGCGCGAGATGGTCGAGGGGTTGAAATTGAACTGGAACACCAGAGGCGGCAGGCTGAGCCCGTATTCGATCAGGAACCCCTTGATCAGGTTGACGCTCATGACCCGTCCCCCGATTGGATGCGTGCGCGCGTGGCATGGCCGATCCGCTGGGCCAGCGCCTGTGGGCCTTCTCCGGGTGATGACGGGGCCACGTTCACCCGCAGATGCGGGGTGGATTGCGTGGCGCTGTCGCCAAGCGCGCGGGTCACCTCGCGCAGCACCGCCTGTGGATCGGCACCGCGCGGCACCCGCAGCGTGATCTTGTCCAGGGTCAGGGACTTGCGCGTGGTCATGCCGCCCCCTCCGCCAATGCAATGTCGGGCAGGTGGTCGGCCAGCGGGCCCATTTCGCGGCGGCCCAGCGGCTTGCCGGATTTGCCCATTTCGCGCCAGATGGCCGTGGCGATCTGCGGCAGGCCAATGTCGCAGCCTGCGGCGGATGCCAGATAGGCCGCGTGCAGCGCCGCGTTCTGGATGCCGCCGCCGGTCAGGGGCACGGCGCGGGCCAGTGCCTCCAGGTCAATCTCGTCCGAAAGGGGTGCGCCCCTCGGCAGCAGCCGCGCCCACAGCGCCTGGCGAGCGGGCACGTCAGGCCGAGGGAACTCGATCACCGCCTGAAACCGCCGCATGAACGCCGTGTCCAGATGCGTGCGCAGGTTCGTGGTCAGGATACAGGGGCCGCGATGCTGTTCGATGCGGGAAAGCAGATGCGATACCTCCATGTTGGCATAGCGGTCGCGCGCCTCCTTGACCTCGGCCCGCTTGCCCAGCAGGCTGTCGGCCTCGTCGAATTGCAGCACCATTTCCTGTCCATGGGCGGCGTCGAACAGGGCGTTGAGGTTCTTTTCCGTCTCGCCGATGTATTTCGACACGATCATGCCCAGGTCGACACGGTAGAGCGGCCATCCCAGATCGGCGGCCAGTACGCTGGCGGTAAAGGTCTTGCCCGTGCCGGACGGACCGGAAAACAGGGCCAGCGGCCCGCCCACATCGCGCCCGCCCCAGTCGCCCACGACGCGGGGGCGTTCGCGGACCCAGTACAGGAATTCACACAGCATCTGGATCTGCGTTTCGGGCAGCACCAGATCGTCCCATGTCGCCACATCGCGGATCAGCGTGGCCCCGGGTGGCGGCGCGCCGACACTGCGCCAGCCCATCAGCAGCGCCAGCATCCGCGGCTCCATCCGCACGGCTCCATACAGGCCCGGGGCCTCGACGCTTACCAGCCGCCGTTCGGTCAGCACACCTTCGGGCGAAAGGGCATGGTGCATGGCCGCCACGTCGCGCCCCTGCAACGCCAACAACTCTTGCAGCAACGCAGGCGACGCGTGCGGCCCGCTGTTCTGCAAGGTCTGGAACAGCCAGCCCACGCGGGGCTGCACCTCGACCGCGGCAAGGGCCGACAGGATATCCATTTCCAGCATCCCCAACCCGTCCAGCGGTAGGCCGTGCCATTGCGACGTGCCCTGCCGCAGATCGACCACGGCCGCCTGCAACGATTGCAAAGCGGTCAGCAGCCCCTCGGGCGGCTCGCGCCCCTGCCGGGTTTCGACCAGACACAAGGCCAGCGCCTCGATCCGGTCCCATTCGGGGTCCAGCGCCTCGAAACCGGCCATGCCGTCCATTGCGTTCATGGCAGCACCCTCCACAGCGTGATGAGCAGCGGCGCGCTGCGCACGGTTTCGGTGGGACCGCCGGGAAAGGTCTCATGGTTGCGTTCGGCCGTCAGCATCAGTTGCAGCGACGCGGCGTCGGGCGCCAGCGCCTCGGGCAGCGGCGCGGCGACGGGAAACCCGGGCAGTCCGGTGGGGATGTTTTCGGGGTCGATGTCCATCGTGGCGGGGATGATGTTCGCCATGGTATCCACGACTTCCCACCCGCTGCTGCGCCATGCCTGCCAGACCAGATCGACGGTGTCGCCGGTGTCGCCCGCGATCCAGACCTGCGGGACAAAGGCGGCAAAGCCGGGGCTGTCCACGTCGATGGACAGGCTCTGATGCAACGTGTCGTCCAGCACCAGCGCTGTCGCAGGCACCCAGGCCGGGTTGCGGGTGTCGACGATGCGGCCCTGCACCGGCGGGCCGCTGACCACCCCGGCAAAGGGCGAAAACCGGTCGCCATTGGCCCGGATCTCGGCCCCGATGGCCCCGACGATGGCGGGTTCCGGCATCAGATCCTGGGGCATGATCGGGGTCAGCGACATCTCGTAGACGGCAGAGGGGCGGTAATGCGTGTCGCCCTGGGTCGACCAGATCTGGTTGATCTGTTCGTCGCTGGTGGACATGAAGATCACGCGCGTGCGCACATTCAGCGCGTCGGGCGGCTGCCCGATGGTCAGCGGGCCAAGGATCGGCGTTTCATGCAGCACCCGCATCGTGTCGCCCAGCATGCGCATGTCGTTTTCACCGGCAGAAACGGTGCCGCCCCCGTCGGTTTCCAGAATGGCAAAGGGCGTGATCATGCAGAACATGCGGATGCGCCATGGCAGGTCGGGGCGGCTGTTGCCCTCGAACCCCGATGGCTCGAACCGGTAGAAGAACAGGTTCAGGTGATGTTCGGTCGCGTTCTCCAGCGCTCCGATGACCGCGGGCGCACCTATGGTGACGTTGATTTCGCGCGTCACGGCGTCGATCCCGGTCATGATCACATCGCGGACATTGTCACACACCTGCGACAGGGAGGACGGAGGGATGGGCATCGGCTCAGAACCTCCTGACGTGATAGCGCGCGGGCGACGGGGCCTTGGGCGCGGCGCGCGGGGCTGCGGGGGCGCGGGGTGCGGGCGGGTCCTGCACGATGACCTCGACCTGGCCGATATGGACCTCGGTCCGGTCGCCCGGGCTGCGCATGTTGTTGGAAGCGGTGGCGCTGCGCGCTGTGGGCTTGGTGGCCGCGCGGTCCCGCGTCCGGGCGGCTGCCGCATCGTTGATGCGGGGTTGCTGTGCCAGGGCTTGCGGGGCTGGCGTGTGTATCGTCGGCGTAGGCTCGGTCGCCTCGGGCGCGGGAACGTCCGCGCGGGAGTGCGGCGACGGGGCCGTCTGCGGATCGGTCGGCGATGCCGGACCGTTTGGCGGTGTTGCCGCGTGTGCCGGCATGTCCATGGTCGTGGGACGCGGGCGCGTTCCGGAAACTTGCACACGCGGCGTGACGACCTCGACCTCGGACAGTTCTGCGCCCGGTGTGTCGGGCGGATCTGCCGTTTCCAACGGGGTGGGCGTTGAGTGTTCGGATGGTTCGGGATGTATCTGTGCAGAACCGTGGTATTGCGTCGGACCGGCCTGAGCCGATTGGGTCGCGACGCGCGTCGGTGTTTGTGCGGGGTCTTCGTCGTCAGTGGAATGCGCCGGGACCTGGGGGGCTGGCGGAACCTGCGCCGCGCCTTGAGGCGGCGCTGCTTCGGGTGTCGGGACGGCGGGCTGCCCGTCCATCAAGCGGGCATAACCCGGGGCGTCCCGGGCGGCGGACGCCACGGCGGGCCCGCCCACATACAGCGACGGGGCCGCGCGGGGCCTCGCGTCGCGCACCACCTGGCTCAGGTATCCGCCGCCACCGGCCATCACGGCACCTCTACCGTATGGGGATCGGCGGACATGCCACGATCCTGGTCGATCCGGGCGAGATAGGCGTGGCGGCGCGCGCGGGTCAGCGACAGGATGTCGGCTTCGGCCCAGTGGTAGTGGCGGGCCAGCACGTGAACGTCATCGAGGATGTCCTGCCCCGACTGGGTAAGGGTCAGATACGGATCCACCTCCAGCCGCACGTCGGCCCCGCAGTCGGGACACTGCGCGGCGACTTCCAGCGCCACCTCGGGCGACAGATCTTCGATCGCGTCCTCCAGTGCAGTGCGGGTGTCGCCGGTCAGGTCCATGTCATCGGGTGCAGACACCAGGCGGCGCAGCAGGGTCTGCGCGGCCGCGTCCGGGGGCAGATCGGCGATAGCGCTTTGATCGGCCCCGGTGGGGGTGCGGATCGCGCATTCTGCATCGCCCAGGGCAAGGGTCGCGGCGGGATAGTCAGCGCCTGCGCGCTTGACCGGAAGATCGCCCTGCGACACCTCGATCTCGAAGGGTTCGCCGCAGGTGGGACAGTCGCCGCCCAGCCACAGCCGGTCGACGCCCAGACCCACACCGATCTGACGCACAAGGTACTGCCGGTCCCCCACACTCAGCGCGGCGGGATCAGCGGGTGCGCCGCCCACGTCTGCCACGGTTTCCATCAGGAACCGCGTCACCTTGTCGGGAGAGGTCAGGTCGGTGCGCGCCAGCTCGGCCAGCGCCATCTCGGCCGCGCCGGTCAGCGGCTTCAGCGTCACGTCCCGGCGCAGCCTCCCCTCCACCTCGATGCCGCCGATAAGTTCGATCATGGCTCAGGTCTCGGTCGGCTCGGTGACGGTCGTGTCGCGCTCCCACCCCTCGTTTTCGAGCTTGATCATGCGGATGCCGACGGCGTTGGTGGTGCCTGCGTCAAGTTCCGGCACCATCTGTGCCTCGCTGACCCAGCAGCGATAG